>JBGAVP010000008.1:0-67274 GCA_044228065.1 Chitinophagales bacterium
AATTTGTTCAGGAGATAGTTTTCAGGTAGGCAATCATTTTTACAAAACAGCAGGATTGTATCAAGACACATTAGCAACAAGTGGCTGTGATAGCATTGTCAATTTAGATTTAACAATATTACCATTAAAGAGAGACACCATTAATGCTACGATTCGTCAAGGTCAAAGCTATAGTGTAGGAATCAACAGCTATACTCTTTCTGGTGTCTACCAAGATACTCTAGCTACATCAGGTTGTGATAGTATAGTAACCTTAACCCTTACTGTTATTAACGCAATCAGAGATACGCTCAATCCCATTATTTGTGATGGTGATAGTTTTTATATGGGGGGTAATCCTTATACTGCTACTGGAGTGTTTATCGATACTTTTGCAGCTAATCCTTCTGATAGTATAGTTGTATTAAACTTGACGGTGAATCCATTAATAAGGAAGACGCTAAATCAAGTAATATGCGAGGGCAATAGTTTTTTAATGGGTGGAATAGCATTCAGTTCTACAGGTATCTACCAAGACACATTTACTACATCAGGATGTGATAGTATAGTTACCTTAAATCTGACGGTAACCCCGTTAAAACGGACCACAATAACCACCTCAATTTGTGCTAATAAATCCATAACCATAGGCACGCATACTTATAATTTAGCGGGCACATATCAAGATACGATAGCAACTGCCAACTGTGATAGTATAGTTACTTTAAATTTAAGTATAACACCACTTAAACAAAACAATTTGGTTCAATCAATTTGTTCAGGAGATAGTTTTCAGGTAGGCAATCATTTTTACAAAACAGCAGGATTGTATCAAGACACATTAGCAACAAGTGGCTGTGATAGCATTGTCAATTTAGATTTAACAATATTACCATTAAAGAGAGACACAATAACCACATCAATCTGTGAAGGGCAGAGTTATACAATAGGAGCCAAAAACTACATCAACACAGGCATCTATCAGGACACTTTTGCAACAACAGGTTGCGATAGCATTGTGACCTTAAACCTAACTGTTTTAAGAGCAAAAAGAGATACCATAAACACTTCGATATGTGAAGGAGATACATTCTTTATGGGAGGAAATCCATATACAGTTACAGGGATTTATACAGACACCTTTTCGGTGTTGCCTTGTGATAGTATAGTGCTTTTAAATCTTACCGTTAACCCATTAGTAAGAACATCACTTAATCAAGATATATGTGAGGGAGATAGTTTTGCAATAGGAGCAAAATTCTACTCAGCTACAGGTATTTATAGAGACACTTTTGCTACCGCTGGATGTGATAGTATAGTTACCTTAAATCTGACGGTAACCCCATTAAAGCGGACCACAATAACCACTTCAATTTGTGCAAATAAATCTATAACCATAGGCACGCATACTTATAATTCAGCTGGCACATATCAAGATACGATAGCAACTGCCAACTGTGATAGTATAGTTACTTTAAATTTAAGTATAACACCACTTAAAATAACAACAATAGATACAACGATTTGTGCTGGAAGGAGTATTTCGGTGGGGGTAAACACATATAGTTCAGCGGGTATTTATCAGGATACTTTAGCTACTTCAGGTTGTGATAGCGTAGTTACATTAACTCTCAACATAGCACCGTATAAAAGAGATACTGTTATCAATACAATTTGTGAAGGGCAACAAGTTCAGGTGGGAACAAAAATCTATACACAAACAGGAATCTTTATTGATACCTTCCAGACGATTGGTTGCGATAGTATAGTGCTTCTTGATTTGACGGTCACTCCGCTAAAAAGAGATACAATAAACAAAACTATTTGTGAAAATCAATCGACAATTTTTGGAGGAAAAACGTATACTATACAAGGAATTTATATTGATACTTTTTCCACTCAAACTTGTGATAGTATTTCCATGTTGAATCTTACAGTCTCTCCATTTAAGAGAGTTTTAGCAAATAAATCAATTTGCGAGGGACAAAGTGTGCTAGTCGGCATTAAAGCTTACAACACCACTGGTGTTTACATAGACACATTTACAACGCAAACTTGTGATAGTATTTATACTCTTAACTTAACTGTGGAGCCCCTTAAGAGAACCACTTTAAATGAATCTATTTGTGCCAATGGCTTCTATCAAGTAGGGAATAGCTTTTATAATAAGGCAGGAACCTATTCAGATACACTTTCTACTGTTTCCTGTGATAGTATTGTAACACTCAATCTTAGTATTTCACCTCTTATTCAGACATTTATTGATACATCTATTTGCCCAGGATCAAAAATAAACATTGGAAATTCAACTTATAGCGAATCCGGAAATTATTCAGATACGCTGTCAACGCTGGGTTGTGATAGTGTTGTAAATTTAAGGTTACAATTATTCTCAAATCCCAATTTATACATTACAGCAAGCAGTGTTGATATAGTTCGTGGAGATACAATACAGCTTAGCGCTAATGGAAATATCCCGTTAAATTATACATGGACAGGAGCAGCAAATTTTATACCCAATGCGTTTATAGAAGCACCAGAAGCCTCCCTAGTAAATCCTTCATGGCTAACAGTTCGAGCTACTTCTGCAGATAGCTGTGTAGTAATAGATTCTATTTTCATTCAGGTACGACCATGTGGAACGGTTACGCTTTATTTGCCTAATGCCTTTACCCCAAATGGCGATGGAAACAATGATTATTTCAGGATTTATGGAAAATTCATAACACAAAATAAACTTCAAATTTTCAATCGTTGGGGTGAAATGGTTTTTGAATCACCAGACATAGACTATGCTTGGGATGGAACTTATAAAGGCGTTTTACAACCTCCTGGTATTTATGTTTATTTCTTAAACTACTCCACTTGTGGTGAAATTGCAACTAAGCAAATGACAGGGTCAATTACACTTATTCGCTAAAATTTTTGTAGAAGGTGATAATGTAAACAGCTTTTTAATAATTCAATAAAGCCTCTAATTTTTGCGTGAATCGTTCTTTCGGCAAAAAGCTTTTTTCTAATGAGACAGCAAAAGGAATGGGAGTGTCGAGTGATGCACATCGCATTACGGGAGCATCTAAAAACTCAAAAAAATTTTCAGTAATCCATGCGGCAATTTCGGCACCAATACCACCTACCAAGGTATCTTCATGGAGAATAATCACCTTCCCAGTTTTCTTCACGGTTGTAGCTATTGCTTCTTTATCATATGGCAGTAGCGTTCTTAAATCAAGTATGTCAGCACTAAATCTTACTTCTGATTTCTGATTTTTGATTTCTTCTATCGCCCAATGCACCCCAGCACCATACGTAATGATACTCACATCATCTCCCTCGCTTACTAATTTTGCCTTGCCAATTTCTGACGTGTAATATCCATCTGGCACATCTCCTTCTGTACTTCTATAAAGGGCTTTGTGTTCAAAAAACATAACTGGATTCGGGTCTTCAATTGCAGCACAAAGCAAGCCTTTAGCATCATCAGGAAAAGCAGGATACACAATTTTTAAACCTGGCACATGAAAGAACCAAGCTTCGTTGCTTTGTGAATGAAAGGGTCCAGCCCCAACACCTGCGCCTGTTGGCATACGTACTACTACATCTGCATTTTGTCCCCATCGCCAGTAGCTCTTTGCCAAATTATTTACAATGGGATTAAAGCCAGTAGAGACAAAATCAGCAAACTGCATTTCTACCACACTTTTAACTCCCTTTACACTTAAACCAAGAGCAGCACTCAAAATTCCGCTTTCACAAATGGGTGTGTTGCGTACTCTTTCTTTCCCAAATAGTTCTACAAAGCCCTCTGTAATCTTAAATACACCACCATATTCTGCCACATCTTGTCCCATTACAATTAGGTTGTCGTGCTTTTGCATGGCTTCCCTCAATCCGTCAGAAACTGCATCTACCAATCGTTTTGAAGAAGCTGAAGCAACAGTGGGTGCAATAACTTTTTGCTGATATGGTTTGTAAATTTCATTTTCTTCTTTGGTAGTATCTGCAATTATTTCTGGTTGCGTATCGGCTTTGTCAAATGCTTCTCGAATTGCTGCATCCATTTCATGGCGCAAGGTTTCGGTGTAGTCTAACGAAATAATGCCCTCTTCTAGTAACCAATTTTCATAATTAGAAAGGGGATCTTTTTTCTCCCACATTTCCAATAATTCTTTCGGTACATATTTTACACCACTTGCTTCCTCATGCCCTCGCATTCTGAAAGTCATACACTCTAATAAAACAGGATGCGGGTTTTCACGCATTTCTGCTGCTAAAGTTTTTACCGTGTGATAAACTTCTAAAATATTATTTCCATTAATCGTTAACCCTTTCATTCCATAACCTATGGCTCTATCGGCTAACTGTGCACAACGAAACTGTTCATTGGTGGGGGTTGACAAACCATAGCCATTATTTTCTATCAGAATAATAATAGGCAAATCCCAAACTGCCGCTATATTACAGGCTTCATGAAAATCTCCTTCACTGGTTCCTCCATCACCTGTAAATGCTACTGTTACTTTCTTTTCCTTTTTTAATCTACTGGCTAAAGCAATTCCATCGCCTACACATAATTGTGGCCCCAAATGTGAAATCATTCCTACAATATGGTGTTCGTTGGTGCCAAAATGAAAACTTCTTTCACGTCCTTGTGAAAAGCCATTTTGTTTGCCTTGAAATTGTTCAAAGAGTTGTTGCAAATCACAATTGCGTGTAGTAAATACTCCCAAGTTTCTATGGAGCGGGCAAATGTATTCATCATCTTCCAAAGCTGCTGTAACTCCTACTGATATGGCCTCTTGCCCAATTCCAGAAAACCATTTAGTCACTCTTCCTTGTCTCAAAAGCTTAAGCATTCGCTCTTCTATTACCCTAGGCTTTAGTAATAATTTGTAGAGTTCAACTAGTTCTTCGTTGGTTAAATTTTTTCTATCAAAATTCATCTTAGCAAGCAATTTTATCTACTCTATTTTGATGTCTTCCACCTTCAAAAGGGGTTTCTAAAAAAGCATCTACACATTCTTTTGCTTTATCTAAAGAAATAAAACGAGCAGGCAAACACAGTATATTTGCATTGTTGTGTTGGCGTGTAAGTTTTGCCAGTTCTACATCCCAAGCAATACCAGCGCGTATTCCTGCATGTTTATTGGCAGTCATAGCTACCCCATTAGCGCTACCGCAAATCAAAATTCCCAAATCAAATTCTCCAGCTTCTACAGCATTGGCAACTGGGTGAACAAAGTCTGGATAATCTACACTATCCAATGAAAACGGTCCAAAATCTTTAACATCCATTCCTTTATCGGTTAAATAATTTGCAAGAGCTGATTTGTATTCAAACCCTGCGTGGTCGCCACCTAAAGCTATTTTCATTTATTTGTTATTAAGAGGTTAGAAATCAGAAATGAGAAGTCAAAAAATACTGAGGTGAACAAAATATAGAAATCTTTTTTTGTTATTAAAAATAGAAAATACATTAGAGATAATCTCACTTCTATAATCTAGCTTCTAGTTCGGATTTACCCTTGCAGCCACCAAAATACTCAACTCGTATAATATATAAATAGGTACCGCTACAATCATCATCGTAAACATATCAGGCGAAGGAGTAATAACAGCTGCCAGCACCATAATTACAATAATGGCATGCCTTCTATAATCGCGCATAAAAGTAGCCGTAATGATGTTGATTTTTGCCAGAAAGTAAATAATCATAGGTAGCTCAAACACAATGCCACAGCCCAGCATCATCATCGTAATAAAACCTATGTAATTATCGAGTGTAAACATATTATTGATGACACCGCTCACCATATAGTGTGCTGCAAAATTCAATGAAAAGGGAATGATTAAAAAATAAGCAAACAATACACCTACAAAGAAAAAAAGAGAACTTGCTAATATAATAGCACTTGATTTTTTGGCTTCTGATTCGCTTAAAGCGGGTTTCACAAAACTCCACAACTCCCACAAGATATAAGGAAATGCTACTATAAAACCGAAAGTAATAGACATTTGAATTTGCGTGATGAACTGCCCAAAAAGTTCGGTGTTCATGAATTTGATGTCAATTCCATCTATGCACAAACCCTTTTCTGGGCAAAGCAAAGAAGAGTATTGGCAGAGTAGCGGACGAACCGTTTCTGTAAGCCAACAAAGTGCACGATAGGTGGGAAAATTGCCATGTACAGGACCAAAAATAACTGAATCAAAAACCCAATTGCTATAAATAAGTGCAAAGACAGTGACTACTATAATGGCAATAAGGGAGCGGATAATATGCCAGCGCAATATTTCAATGTGGTCGAAAAACCCCATTTCGTCTTCAGCAGTGGTGGCATTGTCTTTTTTGAAAATCATAACGGGACAAATCTAACAGAGTTTGTTGAATTTATTCCCCGATTATAGTTCTTCATTTCTTATTTCACAGAATCTAAAATCTTGAAAATTTCTTTCAAGTCTGGCGATAGCACTAAGTCTGTTCTGCGGTTTTTGCTTCTGCCTTCTGGGGTATCGTTGGCTTCTACAGGAAAATATTCTGAATGCCCAGTAGCCGCCACTCGCTTGGCATCTAGCTTGCCTTCATTCACTAATATTTGGGTTACAGAAGAGGCACGCATCACACTTAAATCCCAGTTGTTTTTAATTTCTCCTTTTGGGTTTAAGTATTGTTTATTATCGGTATGCCCTTCTACTACTATACCTATATCTGTTTGCTTTGTGAGCACCTCTGCTACTTTCACAATAGCACTTTTACCCTTTTCATCTACACTGAAACTACCGCTTTTAAATAACAATTTGTCGGAGAGGGAAACATATACCTTCCCATCTTTTTGGGTAACTTTTAATTCATCGCTGGTAAAACCATTCAAGGCATCGGAGATTTTTTTCTTCAAGCTATTAACAGCTTCATCTTTTTTAGCAATAAGCGATTCTAATTCGTTTACTCGCTTTTCGCGTTCTTTTAGTTTTTCAGAAAGCCCATCCAATTCTGCTGCTTTCTCATTTAATTGTCTTCCTTTCTCCGATAAAGCTAAACTCAATTTTTCTTTTTCAGAAGAAGTGGATTTTCCTAAATCTTCTAGTTGTTTCTTGAGTTTTTCATACAAATTATTGGCATCTTGATAGTCGCTTTGCAGCTTTTTGTTTTTTTGCTCGTAGTTGGTGTTGTTGTCTTTTAGTTGAGCAATTTCGGCATCTAACTTTTTAATTTGCTCGTTTAAAGCGGCAATATCTTCATTTGCCTTTGTTAATTTCTCATTACAATCTTTACTCTCTTCTAAATATTTTTTGGCTAGACCTTCTTGTTCGTCAAATTTTTTCTTGGAAACTAAGCAAGAGCTCAAGGAAATACATAAAATGGCTACTGTAGCCCAAAGACTCATTCTTTTAAAATTCATAATACAATTTTGCTCAAAAATAGATAGGATAGTCTGGGAAAAAACCAAAGTCATCCACTTGATTTTGTGTACTGTCCTTTTTAAAATCTAGGTTTTACTCAATTTTTTTTGGAAAAAAGGAGACAAAACCCTACTTTTACGGTTCTCGTATCAATAAAGTTACGAACAGTTACAAAAATTTTAAAAATACTTTATGAAACTAAAAGGTACACTCTTCACAGCATTGGCTTCTTTCCTACTGTTAGGCAACTATGCAAATGCTCAGGTTCTTTTTAACAATGGTGCACAAATAGCGATTACAGATAATGCTCCCGTAATTGTTAACGGTGCTGTAGAAAATGCAGCAGGCGCTACCGGAATCTTAAAAAATAAAGGAGATTTTCATATTGAAGCGGACTTTAAAAACACTTCAGGTGTTGCAGATGGTTTTGCTTCTGGTTTGGGAAATTACCGTGTAAAGGGAGATTGGATAAACGATGCTACCTTTACTGCTGATCAATCAAAAGTTTATTTGGCGGGCAATAATCAGTTGATTACAGGTAGCTCGGTTACTACTTTTTATGATTTGATAGCACAAAATGCGGCTACTGTAAAAACACAAAGAGGAGTTGATGCAAATGTGAGTAACACACTTACTTTAAATGGTAATGAACTAGCTACTGAAGGCAATAAATTAACTATTCAAAATGCTGACCCTGCTGCTATCGTATTAAATGGAACCGATCCTTTTGTAAGTAGTACCGGAGCTGGTCGTTTGGTTAGAAACACAAACTCTACTTCTTCTTATCTTTTCCCTACAGGATGGCACGGAACAGATGCTACTTTAAGAATTCGTGAAGTAGCTATAGCACCATCTGCGGCTACACAAAGTTCTTATAGTGTGCGTATGGCTAGAAATAATAATGATGATTTTACTACTACTACAGATGGATTTGATATCAACACTAAATCTACTAATGTTCAGGATGTAAATAATAAATACTATCACTTAATAGGAAGCACAGAAGAGACCTTAGTAAATGCTGACTTAACTGTTTTTTATGACCCATCAGTAGATGGTACTTTTAGCTCTTTAGGAAGATGGCAAAATGTTCCACATTGGGAAGATTTAGTGGCTACTTCATCGAATTCAAGTCCTCGTTTAAAAATGACTAAACCATCTTGGGTTCCTACTAAAGATGAGTCACATGCTTTGTTGAATCCTAAACCATTCAACTTAGATTTCAATTTCCCAAATGCTTTTGTTCCAGGTTCGAACAATGCAAATCCTGAGAATCGTTATTTCACTATTATTAATCAAGGTGATTTTGTAACATTAGATGAGTTGAGTGTATTTAATCGCTGGGGAGAAATGGTATTTAACAGCAAGCGCGATGGAAACGATAAATGGGATGGTATGTATCAAGGAAAACTACAACAACAAGCTAATTATACCTATTTAGCGATTGTTCGTAATAAACAAACTCAAAAATTATACCCTACTGTAACAGGTAATTTGACATTGATTTGGTAATCCATTAATTTGAAACGATAATATTTAAGTATATAGATATGAAGAAATTTTATTCTCTCCTTTTATTGACTGCTGTTACTTTTGCTGCACAAGCACAGGATACACACTACACTCAATTTTATAATTCTCCCTTGACTTTAAATCCTGCTTTAACGGGTTTAACAGGAGGAACGTATCGTGTAGGATTAATTTACAGAAATCAATGGTTTACTGGAGTAAACAATGGCTTTTTTAAATCTCCTTACCAAACTCCATCGGTTTCTTTCGATATGCCTATAAAGGTATTTAAGAATGACAATGTGGGTGTAGGAGCTTATATATTAAATGATCAAGCTGGTGCAGGTTCTCTTTCTACTTTTCAGTTTGTAGCTTCTGCTTCTTATATTCAATCGTTGGGAAAAAATCACAATCACCAATTATCTGCTGGGTTTCAAGTAGGCTACACTCAAACTCGTATTAAAGCGGGTGGTTTAGAATTTGGCAACCAGTTTAATAACAATGAGTTTAACGGCTCTATAGCAAGTGGTGTAAATTTGGCTCCTAATGTAGGGTATGTGAATTTGAATTTAGGGTTGTTGTACTATGGTAAGTTTACCGATAAAATAAGTCTTTACTTAGGTGGTGCATTTTCGAACATTACTACACCTAAATACAATTTAACTACTGATCAGGCTAAAAAAGATTTACCTTTTAGATGGAATGTAGCGGGCGGTATGGATTTTAAATTAGGAAAGAAATTCCATTTATTGCCTTCTGGTTTGTTTATGAGACAAGCTACTGCTGACCAATTAAATACTGGTTTAGCTTTAGGAGTAGATGTAAATAAAGATGCAAGTGTTACTTTTGGGTTTTATAATCGTGTGAATGATTTAACGAATAAAAACAAACAAGCAGATGCTTTGATAGCTTATTTTGGTTTTGATGTAAAAGGATTTAAAGTAGGTACTAGTTACGATTTTACTATGTCTAAATTTAAAGCTGCAGGTCCTGGAACAGGTGGTTTAGAAATTTCATTAATATACGTAGGTCGTCCTAAAAATACAGACCTTAGAAATATCATGTTCTGTCCTCGTTTCTAAGATTTTGATTTTTGTATAAATAAGAAAGCCGTTCTGTTTTAAATAGAACGGCTTTTTTAATGTACTTTTTATATTAAAAATCACCTGCCATTTCTTTTATATATTTCAGTGTTTTATTACATTCGTCCGCTCTCAAGCAATTTTAATTAAAACCTATTTAACCCATGCGTATCAAAACTCTATTTATTGCTGTTCTATTGGTAGTAGTATCTTTTGCTGATAGCAGCCTGTATGCACAAGCTGCCGCTAAGACAACTACAGCTCCCGACCCTGCTACATTGAGCTGGAGAAAGAACAAGAAGAATGCTAAAAAACTTTTGAAGAAAGGAAGTTATTACAATGCGGTGAGCTACTTAGAGGCTGGAGCATTGAAGAAGCCGAAGAAAAAGTATTTTCCTATTAATTTGGCGCAGGCAGATTTGAGTTTACGTGATTACAAATCTTCTAATAAATGGTATAAAGTTTTAGTAGACAAGGATTCTGTAAAGCATAAGAAGCCAGAGTATATTTTTAATTATGCTTTGACCTTAAAATATCTAGGGCAATATGAAGAGGCAGAAGCAGCTTTCAAGAAATTTACAAAAGTAGCTGGTGATGATGATGCGAGTGTGGAGTTGAAAAAGAGAGCAAGAAGAGAGGCGGATGGTTGCCGCAAAGGAGTTTTCTTCCGCGATTCGGTACCAGCACCCGCTTACAAAGTGAAGCATTTGGGAGAAAATATTAATCAACCTTTTACGGATTTATCTCCGATTCAAAGAGGTGCCGATTTGTACTACGGTTCGTTGATATCGGATAAAGTAATAGAGGTAAATAAGAAGGAAAAATTGGCTTCTTACTCTCATATTTATAAATCTGTGCGCGATGGAAAAGAGTGGACAAAAGGGGTAGAGATTTCTGAAAATGTAAATACTCCCAATGAGCATGTAGGCAACCCTACTTTTTCTCAAGATGGCAATACGATGTATTATACTCAATGTATGCAGGATGATAACTTGAAAATGAAATGTGCTATTTATAAAAGCGCTATGGCAAATGGAGTTTGGGAAAAAGGAAAGGCGCTGGGTACTTCGGTAAACGACCCTTTATTTTCTAGTACACAACCTGCTTTAGGAAAAAACAAAGATGGTGAGGAGGTATTGTACTTTGCATCGGATCGCAATGCTGGCAAAGGTTTTGATATTTTTTATTCTAAAGTAAATACCGATGGTTCTTTAGGTAAGGCGCGTTCAGCAGGTCCACAAATCAACTCTAAAGGCGATGAATTGAGTCCATTTTTTGAGTACAAAACGAACACGCTTTATTTCAGTTCGAATGGTTGGATAAACATAGGAGGAATGGATGTTTTCAAAACTACTTTTGATAATGGCGGAGAGTGGATTGAACCAGAAAACTTAGGAATGCCAGTGAACTCTAGTGTAGATGATATTTACTTTTCCATCAACGATAGAAATACGTATGGTTTTATGGTTTCTAATCGTCCAGGTGGATTTGGTTTGAAGAGCGAAACTTGCTGTGATGATATCTACCAAGTAGAAACAACTAAGCTTTTTTTAGCAGTAAAAGGAAATGTGTATGAGGAAAAAGATAGTGTTCGCACCATAGCTGAAAATGGTTTGGTGATTTTGACAGACGAGAGAAATGGTACAGAATTAAATTCCTATAATTTAATAAACGGAGGTTATTTCTTCGATTTAGAACCAAAACGTGGTTATAAATTATCGAGCAAAAAAGATGGTTTTTTAGATACTCAACTTTCATTTAACACAGATGATAACACAGAGTCTGATACGCTTTCTTATGATTTAGTTCTAAAGAAAAAAGATACTGGTAATCCGTTGTTTGGCCGTATCATTGGAAAAATTTATTACGATTTTGACCAATCGAGATTAAGAGCAGATTCACGCGATACGCTTCGTAAGATTTTAGATATTTTAAATCAGTATCCAGGATTGGTTTTAGAAGTAGGTGCACATACCGATGGAAAAGGAACAGAGGATTACAACATAGCATTATCTAAACGTAGAGCTTCTGCAGCTACTAACTATTTTATTTACGAGAAAAAGCAAAAAGCATCTCGCTTTATTCCTAAAGCTTTTGGTACTTCGCAACCCGCTGCTTCTAACACTACCCCTGATGGAAAGGATGATTCTAAAGGAAGAGCTTTAAACAGAAGAACAGAGTTTAAAATAGTAGATGAGTTGAAGAATATGGAAGAGCCAGCTAAAGCAGTAGCTCCTATTATAGAAAAAGCGAAGGCTGCTGAAAAAGCAGTGGTAGAGAAAAAGGCTGCTGAAAAGAAAGTAGTAGAAAAGAAAAAAGCTGAACCAGTTAAGAAAGAAGCTGACTGGAAGAAGGAAGCAGTGGGCACAGCTACAGTAGTAGAACCAGTAAAAGAAGAAGTCAAAACTTCTAAAACAAAGGTGGTAACTATGAGCGAAGAAGCTAGAAAAGCTTTGCAAGCAGAAGAAGATGCTTACAAAAATGCTCCTGTTACTGAGGTGATAGTTACTGGAAAGGTTGTAGAAGAAAAAGCTGGAAAAAAGAACAGTGTAACGGATGGTGTTGTTTTCTTGTACAGCGATGATGCAGGTATTCAACAAAGAACTTTCTTTATAAAAGCAGATGGCTCATTTACTTTTGACATGAGCAGAAGTGCTGCTGGTACTTATAAATTAATAGCTCGTAAAGACATGACAGAAAGTACCATTGCTACTTTTACTTTAGATGAAGTAAAAGCTAACAACAAAGCGTTTGAATTGGTATTTAAAAAATAAGTTTTTTTGAAATTAGTAAAAGACCGTTTCCTAAAGGAGCGGTCTTTTTTTTGCCTTAAAAGGAAGAATATATTTTAAGTATTTTGCAACCAAAACCAAAATCATGTTTTATCCAAATCAAGTCCAAAGAGTAGCTGTAATAGGCTATAATAGAATTCCATTTGCACGCCAAAATACAGCATACACAGAAGCGAGTAACCAAGATATGATGACGGCTGCTTTGAATGGCTTAATAGACCGCTATCAACTGCAAGGGAAGCTAATAGGTGAGGTAGCTGGAGGTGCGGTGCTGAAAAGCAGCAGAGACTTAAATTTAATGCGTGAATGTGTGCTCAGTACTTCACTCGACCCTAATACGGCTGCCTGTGATATACAGCAGGCTTGTGATACTGGTTTGGAAGCTGCCATTTATATTGCCAATAAAATTGCACTAGGGCAAATAGAAGTAGGTATAGCTGGTGGCGTGGACTCCACCAGTAATGTGCCTTTGATATTGGGAGAAAGATTGCGCAAAACTTTGCTTGCGGCTAGCCGTGCAAAAACAGTGGGTGCTAGAATTGCTACTATTTTAAAAATACGATTGAAAGATTTGGCTCCTGTGCCACCTGCAAATCTGGAACCACGCACTGGACTATCAATGGGTGGACATACTGAAATAACAGCGAAGCATTATGGCATAGCACGTGAAGCGCAAGACCAGTTGGCATTTGAAAGTCATCAGAAAATGACGAAGGCTTATGAAGAAGGTTTCTTTAACGATATGCTCACTCCTTATTTAGGGTTGACGCAAGATAACAACTTGCGAAAAGATACAAGTCTTGAAAAATTAGCGAAACTAAAACCTGCATTTGATAAAGAAAATGGAACCATGACCGCAGGAAATTCCACTCCGCTAACGGATGGCGCCTCTTGTGTTTTACTCGCAAGCGAGGCATGGGCAAAGGCACAAGGGTTGCCTGTTTTGGCATATCTGACTTTTGCAGAGTTAGCAGCTATAGAGTATGTAGAAAATAAACAAAATCTATTGCTTGCTCCTATTTATGCTTCTCACAGAATGCTAAAAAAAGCAGGACTCACTTTGCAAGATTTTGATTTTTATGAAATACACGAGGCTTTTGCATCGCAGGTATTGGCCACACTTAAAATATGGGAGAGTGCAGAACTCACTAAGCAGTTTGGTTTTGACCAACCACTGGGTGCCATAGATCGCAACAAACTAAATGTGAAAGGTAGTAGTCTTGCAGCTGCGCATCCCTTTGCTGCTACAGGTGGGCGCATCATAGGCACTATGGCAAAATTGTTGAACGAAAAAGGTTCGGGCAAAGGATTTATTTCTGTGTGTGCTGCTGGTGGGCAGGGGATTACAATGATTTTGGAGAAGTGAGACCATGAATAAATTCATTACACTTCTTCTCTTTATTTCTCTATTTCAAAACGGAATAGCTCAAGAAGGAATAATACCTACTTACGAATACTTTACATCTGAAAGTGAACTCACAAGGTGGAAGGATAAGGCAGAGGAAATAGTATGCTATACTTATATGGATGAGTCTTTTACAAAAGTTGAATTGCATTCTGAGTTCTATAAAGTTTTATCAAAAAGAAAGGATGGCACTAAAATTTATGAGGGAAAAGTAGCCAAGGGTTTGTGGATAGACGAATGGATTTATTATCACCCCAATGGAAACCCTCTGTTTAAGGCTTTTTATTCTAAAGGTATTGTTCAGAATGATTTTAAAGTATATTACCCAAATGGGAAAGTATACACAATTAACAATGTAGGAAATTTTGAAAGCTCCAAAGGTTCCTATTTTGAATTAAACGAACATGGTGATACCATCGAAGTCCGAAATTACAATAAGGGAGAGTTAAAAAACCTTATTAGGTATTCAGAAAAAACTATCCTAGAAAAAATATATTATAAATCATTTTCATTGGATGAACACGTTGACCTATTTATTAAAAATAGGAAAGGTGATGTACTTTTGTCAGGTCATTTTATAAATGGCTTTGCAGTAGGGGAGTGGAATTGTATTGATGAAAGAACTTCTGATTTAAAGCAAAAAATTTTTGAAATAAAAGACAGTATTAAAATACCAGATGAAATCTTTTTTTTCAAAAGCACTACAGATTTGGACAGTATTACAATTCCTGATTTAATTAAACAACCAGAATTTGGAGGTGGGGAGAAAGTATTGTTTGAGCAAATAAGATCAAAAATTCGGTATCCTAAATATAGTCTTGACAATAATTTGGAGGGTAGAATTTGGGTGAGTTTTATTGTTTCGCAAAATGGGAAGATTGAATATGTTTCGACAAATAATATTGGACCACAAAGTGAATTAACAAATGCAGCGATTAGAGCAGTCCAACATCTAGATAATTTTAGTCCTGGAGAATTTAATGGAAAAGCCGTTAGAGTTAAATATATCTTGCCTATTAAATTTAAGCTAGTTGATTAAATCAAAATTCGCATTCTCAATTTTCTACTTACATTTATCAAAAATATAGACATGAAAAAAATATTGTTTGCACTTTGTTTAATAGCCACAGCCCCTGTTTTTGCTGGAGCTGGATTTTATATGGAATTTAAAATGACCATGGTAGGCAGCAGAGAAAGCGCCAATGGAAGTATAAAAGTATACAATGCAGATGCTGGTGTAAGCCGTTCTGAATTGAACATGAAGATACCAGGCTTACCTGTAGGAGCTATGAATATGATATCGCTTCACAAGGTAGCCGAACCTACCAAAGTGTATATGATTAACGAAGAAGCAAAGACATATTCTGTAACAGACTTGGCGAAGTTTAGAAACATAGGAGACCCAAAGAAAAATGTAGAGCACAAATATGAAGTAACGGTAGTAGGTACTGAAAAAGTGAATGGCTACAATGCTACTCATGTAAAAGTAAAAGTAGATGGTCTGGACATAGAAGAGTTGTGGACCTCAAAGGATATAGCAGGTTATGAAAAGTATGCTCAGTTAAATGGTTCTAAATATTCACTTGACAATAGTTTGTGGGCTGCTCTAAAAGCAAATGGAGCTGCGGGTTTCCCAGTTCGTATTGTTATGTTAGAGAATTCTGGAAAGATGCAAGTAGATTTAGTAAAGGCTGAAAAGAGAGATATTGCATCGGCTCTTATTACTATTCCTGCGGAGTACAAACAAGTAAGCACTCTGGATGGAATCATGCAGCAAATGGGGATGCCTACCAAAGATGATATGCTTAGAATGACGCCAGAACAACGCGAACAAATGATGCGTGAAATGGAACAGAAGTACAAGTCGCAACAATAATTTTGCTAAAGGTTTTGCGAAGCAATCCAAGCTTCGGTCCATGCTGCTTGAAAATTAAAGCCACCCGTTACGGCATCTATGTTTAATACCTCCCCACCAAAAAACAAATTGGGGTGTAGTTTGCTTTGCATAGATTTAAAATCTATTTGATTCAAAGCTACGCCACCACAGGTAACAAACTCCTCTTTGTTGGTGCTTTTCCCTTTCACAGTGTATAATCCTTGGGTGAGCTCCTTTGCGAGAGCATCTAATTTTTGGCTAGAAATAGTAGCCCAATTTTCTGTTTCAGAAATGGCACAATAGAAAATTAAACTTTTCCAAAGCCGCATGGGAATTTGAAGTAAATTGTTAGAAGCCACTATGCGTTTAGGGTTTTCTTGTTTGTAGTTTTTTAGTTCTGCTATCATTTTTGGCAAGTCAAAATCGTTTGCCCATTTTACTAAAATTTGAAATTGATGTTGTTGCTTATGTAGTTCACGTGCACCCCAAGCAGAGAGTTTTAAAATGGCTGGACCACTCATTCCCCAATGTGTGATGAGTAGCGGACCCTGAGCCGTAAGTTTGCTTCCCGCTACTTTTACTTCGGCATTATTTACAGATACACCCATCAAATCTTTTATACGTTCATCTTTAATATTAAAGGTAAAGAGTGAAGGCACGGGAGGCTCTATTTTATAGTTTAATTTTTCCAGAATGTTCCACATTCTAGTGGCACTACCAGAGGCAATAAAAACGGCATCTGCTACAATTGATTCATCTCTGTTAGTTACAATTTGCCATTGATCATTTTCTGTAGGAATTAAATTTTCTACACCTATGAGGGTCTTTATTTTAATCCCTAAGCGCTTTGTTTCTGAGAGAAAACAATCTATGATAGTTTCAGAATTATCGGTAGTGGGAAACATTCTACCATCTGCTTCTGTCTTTAGTTTCACACCTCTTTTTTCAAACCATTCTATGGTTTGTTTGGGAGAAAAATGATGAAACGGACCCAGCAATTCTTTTTCACCGCGAGGATAAAATTTTACTAAAGCCCGAGGTTCAAAACAAGCATGTGTTACATTGCATCTGCCGCCACCAGAGATGCGTACTTTCTCTAAAATTTTTGGAGATTTTTCGAGGAAAGTGATATCGTAATTTTGATTTTTCTCTGCACAATTTATGGCAAAGAAAAAACCAGCTGCACCGCCACCTATTACAATTATTTTTTTGGGAGAATTCATGTTTGTTAAATTACAAACACGCCATCTTTATAAATCAATTCTCCATCCGCCCAAATCTCTCCACCATTTCTCATGTCGGTAATCATATCCCAGTGTACAGTAGATTCATTTTTACCGCCACACTGCTTGTAACTTTGACCCACTGCCATGTGTATGCTACCACCTATTTTTTCATCAAACAAAATATTGCGGGTAATGCGTTGAATATTGCTGTTGGTTCCTATAGCTACCTCGCCCCATTTGCGGGCACCTTCTATGGCAAAAACTTTGTCTAATACTTCTTTTCCTTTTTCGGCATCCCAAGAAATAATTTCACCATCTTTTACTTCTAACGAAACCCCTTCTACATCTTTTCCCATGTAAATGCAAGGATATGAAAAGTACACTTTGCCATTCATACTATCTTCCACGGGGGCGCTGAAAACCTCGCCACTAGGCATGTTGGAGCGACCATCGGAGTTAATCCAAGTACGGTCTTTTACAGAAAATTGAATATCAATATTGGGGCCTTTGTAATGTACTTGATCAGCTTTGTTCAATCGGTCTACATACACTTGTTGTTTTCTTCGTACCTCTAACCATTGCTCTACTGGGTTTTCATCAAATAGATAGCACGATTGAAAAACAAAATTTTCGTATTCCTGTAGTGTCATGCCAGCATCATCTGCGCCTGCTTGCGTAGGATACTGACACAAACATCTGCGCATACTTCCGTTGCCTATTCTCTCAAAATACAGTTTGTTTAAAGCATGCTGCCCCTGCTGAAAAGTCTTGTATTTCTCAGCATTTACAGGCTCTTTATCTCCATCGCCTCTTTCGAAAGGGGCACGAATATTTAAGTAACAATCAAAATTTTCAAAGGCTAATTTTTTCAATGGATTTACCCAAAGTAGTTGCTGTTCTTCTCCTACTTCCAGCAAAGAATCATGGACGCCATTTAGTTCAATATTAAAAACAGGATTGCCACCCGCTAAATACACTTCCCGCGCTACCTCTTTAAGAAGTGGTTCTGCTAGATAAGAAGAGTTGATATATACTTGATCGCCTTTTTTTACTGCCAAACAATAATTCACCAAAAGTTTCGCGTATTTTTCTAAGATATTTGCCATTGTAAAATTTTAAAAACCGAATATAGAAATTATGCTTTTTGAAACGACAAAAAAAGAATCGAGAAAGACAGCATGGATGAGAAGATTGTTCAATGTTTTTCCATGTATATGGTGCGCTGGAGGAAAAGTTACTTTTATTTCAGGAGATTATCAGGAGCTACACGTGAAGCTGGCATTGAATTTAAGAACTAGAAACCGCGTAGGAACTGTTTTTGGCGGAAGTATTTACTCTTCCGTTGATCCTTATTTTATGTTGTTATTTATGGATGTATTGGGTAAAGAGTATGTGGTTTGGGATAAAGCTGCCAGTGTAAAATTTGTAAGACCTATTACGGGTCAAGTGAAGTGCCGGTTTTTGATTTCAGATGAGTTAGTAGCTCAGGTGAAAAAAGAAATTGCTGAGCGAGGAGAATATACCTTTGAATTGCCTTTAAAATACGAAGATGATAAAGGAGCTATTTATGCAGTTTTTACTAAGACAATTTATGCTGCAAGTAAAGAGTTTTATAAAGCAAAATTGAAAAAGCGCGAAGAATTGGCCTAATCAAAGGTAGTAGCGGCTTTAAGAATTTCGGTTGTGTTCTTCGCATTCTCCAAAATTTCTTGTTCGCTCCATTTTCCATAATTTGCTAAAAGCGACAATAGTTTGGTTTGGTGTTTTTCTATAAATGGCTTATCAAAATATAAAGCTCCTGTTCTGCGAATAATGAAATCTTCTGCATAATAATTCATTTCATTATCTGCACTGTAGTTGATTTCTGCCTCTAAACAAAGTTCATTTACATCTTTCGTTTTGTTTTCAGAATTCAAAAGCGTTTCTAAGTTTTTTAAAATAGCAGCAATGTTTTTACCATATCTGTAAATCCATTTTTCTTTTAAATCTGATGGCAACTGAGCAAAAATTTTATCAGAGTTTAGCTGCGTTAAAAAAGTAGTAAAAGCTATTTCATCTGAGAATTCTCCACCACTCAAATGATATTTTTTTGTTTGACTGGGATTTAAATTGGGGAATGAACTTCGGAGTTGTTTGCCTACTAAATCTACAATCTTCTCGGCCATTAATCTGTAGCCAGTAAGTTTTCCACCTGCTATAGAAATAAGGCCCGAAGATGAAATCATGATTTCATCTTTGCGAGAGAGTTCTGAAGGAGACTTGCCATCTTCGTGAATAAGCGGTCGCAATCCTGCCCAGCTTGAAACAATATCTGTTTCTGAAACAGAAGTGTTGGTAAACATATCATTCACTGCATTTACGAGGTAAGTGGTATCTTCTTTATTTACTGAAGGGCTATCTATACTTTGATTGTAAACAGTATCGGTAGTGCCTACGTAAGTGAAGCCATTCCTTGGTATGGCGAAAATCATTCTGCCATCTTTTACATCAAAATAGACAGCTTGTTTGAGCGGTAATTTATCAAAACTAAAAACTATGTGTACACCTTTGGTGAGCTGTAATCGTTTGCCATAAAGTGATTTATCTTCCTTGCGAATTAAATCTACAAAAGGACCCGTTGCATTTACTACTCGTTTAGCATTTATTGAAAATTCGGTGGAGCCTATTTTATCGAAGATTTTTGCTCCACAAACTTGGTTGTCTTCATTGTAAAGCAATTCTTTTACTTCCGCGTAATTCAAGCACAGAGCTCCATTTGCATGAGCGCTTTTTGCCAACTCTATGACCAATCGGGCATCATCGGTTCTATATTCATAGTACAATCCTCCAGAAGTTACTTTTGGATTATTTGCTAGCAAAGGTTCACTGACAAAGGTTTCTGATTTAGAAAGCATTTTTCTGCGCTCTTTCCATTTTACACCTGCTAGTATATCATAAACCGCCAAACCCAGTGAGGTACTATGTTTACCAAGGGAACCACCTTCTATAATAGGGAGCAACATTTTTTCGGGAATCACTAAATGACGAGCATTTTTAAAAACAATGGCTCGTTCACTTCCCACATCGTGCACTAATTTTATCTCTAATTGCTTTAAATACCGTAAGCCTCCGTGAATTAATTTGGTAGAACGACTGCTCGTACCCGAAGCAAAATCTGATTTCTCAACTAGGGCTACTTTCATACCTCGCAAAGCAGCATCTAACGCAATACCACAGCCAGTTATACCGCCTCCTATGATGAGTAGGTCAAACTCTTCATTTTTTAATTTTTCTATAAAATGGTGGCGATTGCTCTGAGAGAAATTCATTGTTTGAAAGTAGCTTTTTAATTGGCAGAAAAATCGGCAGATTCTTTATCAGCTCGTTTTTTCTTTTCTTTTGTAACAGAAATCTTGTCTTGTTGTTTGATGGTTTCGTAGCCATCAGAAACAAAACGAACTTTCGAAAAATCATATTTTCGAAAAAGAGAAGCGGCAAAACAACTGTCTTCAAAAGAATTGCCATAAAGGTAAATGCTCATATTGGCATCTAGGTCTGCTATGTTTTGCTCTAAATCTGAGAGGGGAAGATTTTCAGCGTGCTCTATATGTTCTTTGATGTATTGATCTTCTGGTCGGATATCTATTAAGTAAAACTCATCGAAATGGTAATCGATAGCAAATTCATCAGCAGGTACATCTATAACAATATCTATGGGTAGATTTTGTTCTTTCCATTTTTCAAAACCACCATCTACAAAGCCGGCTATATTTAAAAAGCCAATTTTTAATAAATGTTTTTCTACTTGAATTTCTTTTCCTGCTTCAGATACAATAATCACTTTGCTATCGGCCGTTAAGACTAAATCGAGCAACTCCGTAAAGGAATCACCAAATGGAACAGAGGTAGAATAAGGAATAAAGCCCAATGCAAAATCCTGAGCAGTACGAGTATCTAATACAAAACAGCCAGATTCAGTAAGAGTAGCTACCTCTTTAATGGAAAGTAAGTTCATTTGAAATTAATAAGCAGCAAATGTAGCTTGAAAAGGCTAGTTTAAACAGAAGTGTCCGAAAATTATTTTTCGAAAAACTGTTGTAGAGTATTTGATAATGCTGCTAAGCGTTCATAATTCACGGAATAGTAAATTTCTTTTCCTTTCCGAGTACTAATAACCAAGCCAGTGTCTTTAAGAATCTTAAGTTGTTGAGAGGTGAGCGATTGTTGTAAATCTAGGGTAGAGTAAATACCCCTAACATTCGTGACTCCTTTCTCGTGAATACACTTCAGAATACTCAAACGCAAATCATGCGCCAAAGCAACTGCAACATCATATGATGTTTTTAGTTTTACTTTATCAATTTTGGGTTTTCTTTCCACTAACGCAATTTAACACAAGGCTGGTGGTAAGTCAAATAATTTAATAATATAGTAAAAAATTAACAGATGTTTTATTGTGCTAATTCCTCTACTAATCCAGCTATTTCTTCTATTCTAGCAGTATTTAAAGAGTAGTAAATAAATTTTCCGTCTCTTTCAGTTGTTAGAACATCAGCTTTTCTTAAAATAGCTAAATGCTGTGAAGCTACTGATTGTTCCAATCTTAACTTGATGTAGAGCTCGGTTACTGTCATCTTTTTCTTTTCTTCTAACAAAGCAATCATTTCTTTTCTAAGAGGGTGGTTTACAGCTCTTAAAGTCAATACTGCTTTTTTAAGGGTAGTGTAGTTTAACTGAATTTGTTCGTTTGCGCCTGTTTTGGAAAGTATCAAAACATCTTTTGCGTGTTTAGTATTCATATGGTTGGTTTTTTTGAGTTGGCAATTTTATTATATAACGATTAATTAACCTATTTAGTTCGTCCCTCAAACTCTTTAAAGTAAAAAGGCTCATAATATGTTGTATTCTCGAAAACATCTTGTTTATACTTAAAATAAGATATAAAACACATGTTTGAAGAATTGCATAAGATGTTTTCAATAACTGTGCCAAAATTAATATTTGTTATTTTTTTAACCTTTTCTGCTCCAGTCCCTCCAAAATAGATAGACCTCTCTCCATCAAATATACGAAGACTAGGCTCGTCAATTGTCATGAAAAAGTCATCTTTCAAACGCTCATTTGTTGCGAAAAAGAGGGCCGCATATACATCCATTCTGCGGGCATCTATCATAGGAATATAGATACCACTATCATCTTTTACCTCTTGAACCATTCTAAAAGCCAATGCTTGTAAAGTAGAAACAGCTATCAAAGGCTTATCTAGAGCATAACACAGCCCCTTTGCCACAGAGGTGCCTATTCGCAGGCCTGTGTAGGAGCCAGGCCCGTCACTTACGGCTATTGCATCTAGGTCTTTATAATTTAAAGAGGCATCTTTAAAAAGTTGTTCGATTAAAACTGTCAATAAAGAGGCGTGTTTGTTTCCAGAATCATCTTTTTTTTCTGCTATTAAAATACCGTCTTCTGCTAAGCACACAGAGCAAAGTGAGGTGGAAGTATCAATATTAAGAATTAGAGCCAAGAGGTATAGGTTTACTATTTTTTAGAAACCAACAAATCATTGTACTCTGTGGGAGTATGCAATAAATCAATAGCCTTAACAGCTAGCGGGTCATTTTGAAGCGATTTTTCAATCTTGCCTTTTACATAAAAGTATCTTCCGCAAATTTCACTTTCTAGTAATTGAGCTATTTCAGTTTTGTATTTCAAAAGATCTGAAAGTTTCTCAGTTTCCATTTTCTTTTTCACATCTTCAAAATCACTTTTCATAGCTTCAAAATACTTTTCTTCGGTGGCTATTTCTTTTAGTTTATCTAACAGTTTATCGCTTTCTGTTTTGTAAGAATAATCTTTTCCTTTGGCGAAGGCTATAAAATTATTGTAGTCATTCTCTGCTAATTTAAAGGAAGCTGCTGGCGGTATAGAATCATGGGTGCGCTTGTATTCTGTAGCATAATCAAAAAGTATATGCTTAGCTAACAACGCTTGTGTTACAGGGCTTAATTCTGTTTTTTGAATAGGCAAATCGGGGTCTACTCCTCCGCCATCCCACACTTTTCTACCAGCTTGAGTTTTAAAACTATGTTTAAGCGAATCAGGCATTCTTTTTACGCTGCCATCTTCGTTTCTTTCGGCATAATTAATGGCTTGTATGCATCTTCCGCTCGGTATATAATACTTAGCAGTAGTTACTTTTAGCATGGTATTGTAGGATAGATTTTTGGTTACCTGTACCAATCCTTTTCCATAGGTTTTTTGCCCTACAATTACTCCTCTGTCATAATCTTGTATACAACCTGAAACTATTTCGGAGGCTGATGCAGAGTGGCTATCGGTAATTACTACCACAGGAATTTTACCATCGGTAGCATCGTTTAGTGTTTTGTAAGTAGCATTCCATTCCGCCACCTTTCCTTTGGTAGTTACTACCAATTTATTTTTTTCTACAAACACATTTACCACATTTACGGCTTCTGTTAAAAGCCCACCTGGGTTACCTCTTAGGTCTAAAATAATCCCTTTCAAATCTGGATTCTCTTTTTTCAATTTTTCGTATGCCTCCTTTACATCTTTACCCGCATTGGGGTTAAATACTTTTAGGTTGATACACCCAATATCTTTGGTAAGCATTCCATAAAACGGCACATTGGTCTCTTGAAATTCTTGACGTAAAAGTGTTATAGTTTTGGTTTCGCTGCTTGGCTTTTTGACAATCAAATTAACGGCTGTACCTGTTTGCCCGCGAAGGATTTGGCTCACTTCATCATAGCTTCTTTTCTGTACCGAGCGATTGTCTATCTCTAAAATTTTATCACCAATTTTTAAGCCCTCTTTGTCAGCAGGCAAATCTTTTATGACATCGGTTACTACTGGTATGCTATCCATTATTTCAAAATGAATACCTATGCCCACCAGCTTTTCAGAATTTTGTAAACGGTAATTTTCTATTTGCGATTCTGAAATGTAGTTGGTATAAGGGTCTAGTGTTTTTAGCATACCATCTATACAGGTGCGCATCAGTTTAGAGGGGTCGGTTTCATCTACGTATTGTGTATTTACTTCTTTGTAGAGTGCTGCAAAAACATCTAGGTTTTTAGATATTTCAAAGTAGCTATCGGCAAAGGAAAAAGACAGTGCCAATGCGATGGTGGCTATGATTATGTTGCGGAGTTTTTTCATGGTAGGTACAGCGTTCAAAATCGCTTATTTCTTAGCAGTTAAAATGGTTTTCATTTTCTCAGAATCACTTAATACTTCTAGGGCTTTAGCCATTTCTTCATCGTTTTTAAAAGAGGCTTCTACCCTTCCTGCGCCTAAGTAATATCGAGAGGCAATCTCTTCTTCCAATATGCCTTTTATTTGTTTTTTCTCTTTGTATAAATCTTGTTTTTTATCACGTGCCAGAGTCTTTTTCATGGCTTCAAAATCGTCTTTAATTTTATCGAACGATTGTTCTTTAGAGGCAGTTTCTTTCAGTTCATCTAATAGTTTTTCGCTGCGGGTATTGTAGTTAAAATCTTTTTTAGAAACCCAGCTTACAAAATCTTCATATTCTTTATCACTCAGTTGAAATTCTTTTGCTGAACCAATGGCTTCTCTCTTAGCGCGGTACTCGGTGGCATAATCAAAAAACATGTTTTTAGTGATTAAAGAAATACCTATTTGGCTTAATTTTTCAGGTTCTGTTTTGATGTCTGGGTCTATGCCTACACCATCATACACTGTTCTGCCACCTTTAGTTTTAAAAGCTACTTTTAGCGAATCGGCTTTGCGTTTTACAGAGCCATCTTGCCCACGGTCAGAATAATTTATGGCTTGAATACATCTACCACTTGGAATGTAATATTTGGCAGTGGTGATTTTTAATTTTGCATTGTATGGCAGTGAATGGGTAGACTGTACCAAACCCTTTCCGAAGGTGCGTTGTCCTATAACTACCGCTCTGTCTAGGTCTTGTAAAGAACCTGTTACAATTTCAGCAGCAGAAGCCGAGCCCCCATCCGCTATTACTACCACGGGAATTTTGGTATCTACAGCATCGTTAGTCGTTAGGTATTGTTTGTTTTGCTCTTCCGCTCTTCCTCGGGTACTTACGATTTCTAAATTTCTATCTACAAACACATTCGATACATTAATGGCTTCATTCAACAAGCCACCAGGGTTTCCTCTCAGGTCAAAAATGAGTCCCTTAACTTTATTTTTTGCCAAAAGGGTATTGAGAGCATTGCGTACTTCCAGCCCTGCTTTTTCGGTAAAACCATTCAAGCGGATGTAGCCTATATCTTTAGTGATGGTACCAAAGTAAGGTACGTTTTTAATTTTAATTTCTTCGCGGGTAAGCGTAGCATCAAACTCCGATTCTTTTCCATCAGAAGTCAATCTACCAATATGAACCGAAACGGTAGTGCCAGCCTTACCTTTCAGCATACGGCTCACATCATCCGATGCAAATTTCTTGGCCGATTTTCCATCAATAGCAAGGATTTTATCGCCCGCTCGTAAGCCCGCCTTGGCAGCAGGGAAACCCTCATAGGGGTCGGTAATCATCACATACTCTCCGCGCGTGCCTATAATGGCACCTATGCCACCATAGCGTCCTGTAGTTTGTTGGCGGTAGTCCGCCATATCTTCTTCTGGAATGTAATCGGTGTATGGGTCGAGCGATTCACACATCTCAGCAATGCCTGTGTGCATCAGCTTTTCGGGGTTCAAAGTATCTACATAATAGGTGTTCAACTCTTTGTAGAGGGTAGTGAAAATATCTAGGTTTTTGGAGATTTCGAAAAAGGAAGTAGGTCCTCCCGAAAAAGCAAAACTGATAGTTAAGAGAGCTGCTGTGCCGAGAAGGAGAAAAAACTTTTTTGTTTTGGTAAAGTACATGAGCGCTTACAATATTGATTGTAACATAAACATAGTATTTAACCTTCAATTTGTGAAATAGTTGTTTTCTGCATAAGATACTGGAGTCTACTTTTAAATGTTTTTAGGAAAAGCGAAAGAAGAAGGCAATTTTTTTTGCCACTAAGTATTTAATTTTTTTTGGAAAAATTTAAAATGCTCAACTGGGGCGAGGTAGCTGAAAATGCAAAACCAAAATGCAAAACGAAAAAGAAATAATAACCCCTACCTCCTTGCAACCTATGCTACATATAAGTGCAACAATTGCTATTTAAACCTTGCACTATCCAATAAAAGTGCAACATGTTTAAGCATCCACGCTGCCGAAAAAGTATCATGTAAACCTATGCACTCTATGCGCAACAGATATTTATCTTTCGGAAATAGTAAAACAAAACTGTAATAATCATCATCACGGTCGCTGGCCAAACCTATTTGCTTGTAGGTGGTGCCTTTCCAATCTTTGCTAAACGCTGCTACATTTTTCCAGCCTGCCTTTTTGTAGCTTTTTACTTCTTCTTTAGCCTGTTTTTCTAAATCGGCTACGTATACGCATTTCAGGATAATGCTTTGCTTCATTTCGCGATTTAACGAAAGCCTGGTAGGCACGTTGGTATAAATTAAACTGTTGTATAGAAACTGAAAATTAGCAGGGCGGCTAAAAGTCATAAACTTTGTTGAATCCGTTACATACTTCATTTTAAACGAACCCAAGGTCATGCCTATTTGGTAGGCAGGGTTGGGCGTTTTATCGGTATATATAAAGTTGAAATAGAAAACATGGTATTGGTAATCGTCAAAGGCATATATCTCATTAGTAGTTATAATACCCTTCTCATCTTTAACCTTAACTGCGGTTTTAAAAAAAAGGGTATTGTCAATTTCAAGCGAAACAGTGCTATCGTTACCCGGCAATACCTCCATTCCCTTAAGCCTCATACCGCCCCGCATAATAGTTCCATGTTCGGCAGCACTGTATTCGCCTTTATCCATATAACCGGTTACTAAGCTCATGAATATATTGTCGTTATCAAACGTGCGATGCTTTGCAGCATTGTCTCCGTCCACTTGTTTAAACCCTTCGGGAATTTGAATGCTGTAAATGGAATTGTTGAGCTGGTACTGTGCTGAACCTGAAAGGTAGCCTAGCAGCAAAAGCAAAAAAGTGAGTTTTGATTTCATGTCGTTTTTTAGGTTTGGTTGAATCAACTAATAAAATTAAAATAATTTTATTTACAATCCTAAGTCCGCCCGTCTTGCGCAGGGCATGCACGAAAAATAGAATAATAAGTTAGAATACAGCTAACCTCTGCTGGCACACACTACAAACATGCTCCAGCTTTACATTCATAAAATACCCTTCACTTCCCTATTACAAAAACACAATACCGCTTATTAATATCGGGCTTGGTTTGCTTCCATTCGCGAATGGTTTTGGTGCCTATGTATTGAGTAGGTAGAGTTAAATCACAAGCTATAGAAAGTGCCGTTTCTTCATTTAAATTTTTCACTAAGTCCTCTAGGAGTTTTCCGTTTCGGTAAGGAGTTTCCATAAAAACATTAGCGGTACCAGTAGTGCGGGCATTTTCTTCTAATTGTTTTATCTTTTTAGCACGAGGTATAGGCTCTATGGGTAAGTAACCATGAAACGAAAACAACTGCCCATTAAAACCCGAAGAAATCAAAGCCAGTAAAATAGAACTAGGACCTGCTAGCGGCACTACCGTAATGTTTTGTTTGTGAGCATAGCGGACTATTTCATTACCAGGGTCGGCTATGCAAGGGTTGCCTGCTTCGCTTATAATACCAATGTTTTTCCCAAGTAAAACATTCTCTAAAAGTTGTAGGGCACTGTTAGAACCGTGTTTATTTAGTTCTCGTAACGTAACTTCTGTATCGAAGTTTTTTTTGTAGCCTACTGCACGTAAAAACCTACGTGCAGTTTTGGCATTTTCTACAATAAACTCATCTAGACCAAGTAAGATGTTTTTTACTTCATCTGAAATAATATCGGGGCGGTCTTCTCCCAAAAAACAAGGGATGAGGTAGATGGTTCCAATCATTTTAATATGCAGCTATATCCTAGCAATTCTTTTGTTTGCTTATCCGAAGTTGCAATATCTCTGTTATCATAGCAGTTTGTTGTGTTTTGGGATAAAGAGTCGACTACAACTCCAGAGGAACCACTCCCTCCTGTACAACCTGCTGTAAAGACAGCTAAATCAGTAGAGTTTGGGTTGCAAATTGATTGCTTAAAGCTTGGGTTGTTATTGCAAACTTTACAAGGTATACTGCAAGTTAGACAGTTTTGTTGGGCTTTCTTACACGAGAAAAATGTAATAGTTAAAAGCACAGCAATAGTTGCAAAAATTTGTCTGTTCATAAAATATATTGTTTTGCTAAAAGTACCAATTTTTCTAAAACTTCCTTTTAATCACATTTAATAAAAAAAATCTTTTATCGAATTGAATCAACTTTATCTACCGCGCAATCGAAATTAATAACTGCAGTACTATCACTTAAAATAGGAAAACCTGCATTTTTATTGAGGCCTATTCTGCCATCCGAGTAAATGCTGTGTAAGAAATTTCCTACCACAGGCAAAGCAGCAGCAGCGCCACTTGTGGCAAAATGCACACTCGGTTGATCAAAACCTACCCAACAGCCTGTAACAATATCGGGGCTAAAGCACATAAACCAAGCATCCGCATTGGCTTGGGTTGTACCCGTTTTGCCAGCCAGCGCCATGGTAGTTAATCCATAGCGGCTACGCAGTTTAGCGGCCGTTCCTTTTTCTATTACACCTTTCATCATTTCGGTAGTGGTGTATGCCACTTTTTCAGAAAGTGCTTCAGCATGATTGCTCGAAAAAGTAGCCAATACATTTCCTTTTTTATCGGTAATTTTTTTGATGAAATAGGGTTTACTCACTGTGCCTAAATTAGCAAAGGCGGAGTAGGCTCCCAGCATTTCGAAAAGCGAAATATCCGAAACTCCTAAGCAAAGCGAAGGTACTTTTTCAAGAGGACTTTCTATTTGCAATTTGTGCGCTAAATCAACCAATGCTTCTGGGCCAAAATCGCACATCACATTTGCGGTCATTCTATTGTCAGAATACCACAATCCTTCTTGCATAGGAACCATATCGCCTTCTTTCCAACGCTTGGTTCCATCGGGGTTCCAGCCACCATTTCCGCAAGTAGGGGCTATATATGGAATCAATGTACAAGGTTCATAACCCCTATCTATGGCCACAGCATATTGCAATGGTTTCATGGTAGAACCCACTTGCCGCTTGGTAGATTTTTTGGCATGATCGAGTTGAAAGTATTTGATATCAGGCCCACCTACCCATGCTTTGATTTCGCCTGTGTGTACATCAGCAGCCAAGAAACCACCTTGCACTACTTGTAAATAATAGCGCATAGAATCTAGTAAACTTAGGTTGGTATCTATTTCGTATTGTCCCTTTTCTCCGAAATAAGAAAAGACCGTCATGGGTTGTTTAGTTTCAAATATTGTTTTGATTTCTGCTTCCGATTTTCCCTCCGCTTTCAGCTCGTCATATCTATTAGTTTCGCGCATCATTTTATCTAGCAAATCAGGCTTAGCACGTTCTCCAAATTTCCAAGGGTCTTTTCCTCTCCATTCTTTAAAATGCATGCCCTGTAAGTATTTGAGCTGTTCCATCATAGCTTCTTCTGCGTATTTTTGCATGCGAGAATCTAAGGTGGTATATACATTCAGTCCATCTTTGTAGATATCGTATTTAGAGCCATCTGGTTTTTTATTTTTAGAACACCAAGCTTTTAATTCTTCGCGCACTATCATGCGAAAATAAGTGGCAATGCCTTCTCTGAAATCTGGGTTATGAAAATTGAGTTTTATAGGTTTCTTTTCTACCGAATCGTATTTAGCTGGAGTAATGAAACCCGCTTCTACCATACGCGATAGCACTAGATTTCTGCGCTCACGAGTTCGTGTTTCATGTAATCGTGGATTAAAAAAAGACGGGCCATTGAGCATGGCTACTAATGTGGCGGCTTCCTCTAGTTTTAGCTTTTTAGGCTCTTTATAGAAATAGGTAAAGGAAGCAGTTTTAATTCCATAAGAATTATATCCAAAACCAATGGTGTTGAAATACAAATTCACAATTTCTTCTTTGGTAAATGTGCGCTCAATTTTTGCTGCCAGCACCCATTCTTTTAGTTTTTGTTTGAAACGATTCCACTTTCCCCTGCTGTAAGCATCTTGATGAAATAAATTCTTTGCTAACTGCTGAGATATAGTGCTACCGCCCCCTGCATCTTGTCCCATTAAACCTGTGCGCACAAAAACCCGAGCCAATCCTTTCAAGTCAATGCCCGAGTGATCATAAAATCGTTTGTCTTCCGTGGCAATCAAACCCTGTACCAAAAAAGGGGACAATTCTTCATAAGAAATTTCAATTCTGTTTTCATTGTAGTAGCTGCCTAGTACCTCAAAATCGCTGGAAAAAACGGAAGTAGAAACTGCATTTTTGGGATTTTGAATATCTTCCAAATTGGGCATGGTACCTAGCAATCCCACATTTACACCCATAAAGAAAAGGATCACAAACAGCACAAAACTCCATAACGCTATCTGCACTAGTTTAAAGACCTGCCAGAAGTTAGAGAAGTTTGTTTTTTTCATTATAGTTACGAGTTAGCAGGTTGATGGGTTACGGGTTGTTACTTTGTTTTTTGTTGCTCATAATAAGAGTCCAAAATTTTATAAAACTCTTCCCCATATTTACGAATCAAAGCGGTCTTTGTAAATTTATAAACTGGCACACTTAGTTTGTTTCCGTTTTTGCAGGCGGCTTTACAAATGCTCCATCGTTCATAGTTCACAGCATCGTAATCTTTGTATTTAGAAATACGAATAGGATATAAGTGGCAAGAAACAGGTTTTTGAAAATCAACTTTTCCATCCAAATAGGCTTTTTCTATGCCACAACCCGCCACCCCATTATCATACACTACATAAGCACATGGGCCATTTTTTATAAGGGGAGTTTTGTATTTCTGATCTTCCTCTTCCCACATATATTTTTCCTTTTCTAGCACAGCAATTCCTTCTGCGGTTAAATAAGGCTTTACTGTTTCGTAAATAGTTTCTAGAATCTTTAGTTCTTTTTTTTCTAGCGGAGCACCGGTATCTCCTTCTACACAACATGCGCCCTTACAAGCGTTCAGGTCACATACAAAGTTTTCTTCCAGTAAATCTTCGCTTACAATTTTATCTTCTAATACAATCATTTTCTTCTGTTGTCGGTTGTTAGTTGTCTGTTGTCAGCAGGTTTTAATTTTTAAATTGGTCTTTGGCTTTTCTCTATTTCAAATATTGCATTTTCTGCTCTCAGATTTCTATTCTCTGCCTTCTAAATACTATGTTTGAAAAATGAAACTGCAATTTATGATTTCATTAGCTAAATTTTCAAAACGGTTTTACTGCTTCGGTGTGTGTTTGTTGTTTTTTGTATGCACTGCTTCAGCACAATACAATGCACTCTTTTGGAAAATTAGTGGAAATGGTTTGCATAAGCCCTCTTATATCTATGGAACCATGCATGTTTCAGACGATAGAGTATTTCAATTTTCAAAAGGAGTGATGCCTGCATTTGCACGCTCCAAAGCTTTTGCCATGGAGCTAGACCCAGATCAAATTTTTTCTCCATCGTTAGTTGCTTCCATGATGATGGATACAGCGCATTCTATTCGAAAATCCTTGCCTGATTCAGATTACGTTTTTTTGGATTCCATAATGATGAAGGCTACAGGGGTGTCATTTTCTCTACTCGATCGACTTTCTCCAGTTTTGATTTCTGCTATGCTAGAGCAAAGCGAGGTAAACGCTTCCGCGACTAACTCTGCAAAGCAACAACATGATTTTTTAGATATGTATTTTTGGGGATTAGCTAAAAAGGGAAAGAAAAAAGTAATAGGTATAGAAAGTGTAGCGGAACAAATCAGTGCATTGCAATCGTTATCGTATCCAGAGCAAATTACCATGCTTCAGGAAGAGCTTCACAAAATGAAAGAGCCAGTTTCTGGTGAGCAAAATATTATAGAGTTATATGTAAAAGGAGAGCTCGATAGCCTTCAAACAAAAGGCAACGATACGAATATGCCTGCCTTATTTTACAAGGCCATAGTAACTGATAGGAATGAACGCATGGCAGAGAGAATAGATAAATTCATTCAGAGTAACTCCAGCTTCATAGCGGTAGGTGCGCTGCATTTAGCTAGCGAAAAAGGAATAATAGGATTACTTATAAAGAAAGGCTATAAACTAGAGCCAATCCAGTAATTCAGAAATTATTTCAAATCTAAATAGAGATCTTCATTTCCTTTAAACAAGTGCATTGACTTTGCACTGTGATCTACAATTTTGTATTCACGAACGGAGTTGACAGAATCCCGGAACTGAATAAATTTATTACTATTAGTCAATACCCAAGTACCACTTATTCCCTGCTCTGCAAAAGTAGGAGTAGAAATTATAGTAGTATCTGTATGAAAGATAGAATCTGGAATAGAATTATCGATAGAGTCAAACACTCTAGTGTAGTTATAAGTTATAGCTACACTAGGAATTTTCCAGTATTCTGTAAAAGTTTTATCAGGACGAATGAACCAAGTATAATCTCTAAAAGTTGTGTCAAAATAAGTGGTTTTATCTTTTGAGTCAACTGTGTATTTGGTCATTTTCCAACTGCCATCTACATCACTTAAAAGTTTTTTTTCGTTACACCCTGCTATGGCTATTGTTACTACTACGAGAATTGCTGCGAAATATTTTTTCATTGCTATTTTTTATTTAGGTATAAATTAAAATTTACGGAGGTATCTGTTTTGACCATTTCTTCTAAGTTCTACATGGTTTCCTTCCAAGTTAAAAATGGTGTAAACTCTTTTCTTATAAACAGTATCGGTAAGTGCTAATTTTTCATTAGCATCTTGAAATTCCCAAGTACCAGGAAGTAGTACTGTGTCAGGTCCCCAGATATTTTGCTCTATAAATTTACCATCTGAGGTAAACGACACACTATAATTTTTAATTGTATCGCTGTAAGGTGCTGTAGCGGTTTTATCAATATTATCTTGAATCAATTTATAAACGTACCAATTGCCTTCTAAATTAGCAGTTAGAGTTTTCTTTTGACTACAGCCAGCAATCAGCAAGAAGGCTGCAAATAGGAGCGTAAATTTTTTCATAGTTGCTTTAAGTATTAAAAATAGTTTAGCTAAGATATTTTATAAATTCTCTTTTTTCAAACAAAATAAAAGGAACATTTTAAGCTTCCTTTATTTCTTCAAAGGTTCCCGAACTTTTATTCTTTCGCACATTGTCCCATTTAAAGTATTTGCCATTCATGGCCACATATACACCTTTGGGTAGTGCTTGCACAAAAGCTAAAGCATTTCCTAAATTAAACAATCCATCAGAACTTCCAAATTTATAAGGAATCATTGCTCCTGTAAGCACAATCGTTTTATCCATATTGGCCTCCCCCAAAACCCTAGCGGTCACTTCCATAGTATCGGTGCCATGTGTAATGACAATTTTATCTTCTTCGCTTTTTAAACAGGTAGTAGTAATTAGTTCACGGTCTGCTTCATTCATCTCCAGACTATCTATCATCATTAAAGTGCGAATAGAAACATTCAGATTGCATCTCCCGAGTTTAAGAATTTCTGGCAAGTGGGTGTCTTTAAAAAATAATTTTCCATTGAGTTCATCGTACTCTTTATCGAAAGTTCCACCTGTAATTAGAATTTTAACTGTCATGCTTTTATGCTCTCTATTAATAAGCTCTTCCACTTTTCCCTTCCATAAAATTCACAAAGGCTTTGTTAGCTACTTTGTTTCCGCCTAGGGTTGGATAGTCGCCTGTAAAATACCAATCTCCTAAATTTTTAGGACAAGCTACATGTAAGTTTTCTACTGTTTGAAAAATAACTTGCACATCGGCAAATATTTGTTTTGGACGAACTATTTCCGAAATTTTGGCCGAAATTTCTTCCGTAGTGTACACTGCATATAATTCTTTTACATGGTTTTGAACTTCTGTCGCAGGCTTGCTTTCAGACGCTTTGCATTTTTCGTAAACCGATTGTAGTAGGTCTTCTTTTTTGTTTTCTTTCAACAATGCGATGAGTGCTCTGAAGGCAATAAAATCATACATGCGGCTCATATCTATTCCGTAACAATCAGGGTAGCGAATTTGAGGAGCAGAAGAAACTATGATTATTTTTTTTGGATTTAAGCGGTCTAGAATACTGAGAATACTTTTTTGCAAAGTAGTACCCCGCACAATGGAATCATCTATCACCACCAGCGTATCGGTATGTGCTTTTACACTACCATACGTAATATCATAAACGTGTGAAACCATTTCATCGCGTGAAGAATCATCAGTAATAAAGGTGCGCATCTTCACATCTTTCACAGCAATTTTTTCTATGCGCAGTTTCCATCGAATTAGTTTTTCTAATTCATCAGGACTTAAATTTTTATTTTCCTGAATTGCTTTTACCTTCTGTTGTGTGAGATTATTTTCCACTCCTTTTATTAAACCATAAAACGCTACTTCAGCAGTATTAGGGATAAAAGAAAAAACAGTATTGTCTACATCATTATCAATAGCACTGAGGATTTGAGGGACTAATAATTCTCCTAGAATTTTACGTTCACTATAAATTTCGGCATCGGTACCTCTCGAAAAATAGATGCGCTCAAAGCTGCACGACTTACGTTCGCCAGGTGCTAAAATTTGCTCTTCTTTTACTCTGCCATCGTACTTTATAACCAATGCATGACCAGGTGTAATCTCTTTAATAGAATCAAAATTTACATTGAAGGTAGTTTGAATAGCTGGCCTTTCGGAAGCTACTACTACTATTTCATCATCAGCGTAATAATATGCCGGGCGAATACCATTGGGGTCGCGAAGTACAAATGCATCACCATGTCCAAACATGCCTGCCATGGCAAACCCGCCATCGAAATTACGACCAGCCCGCGTAAGAATTCTGCGCACGCTCATTTCTTTCATAATAAAAGCGGTAATCTCTTTGTTGCTGTAACCTTGGTCTTTGTATTTGTCAAAAATAGTTTGCACCTCTGCATCTAGAAAGTGACCTATTTTTTCCATTACTGTAATGGTATCACTACGTTCTACTGGGTGCTGACCAAGGGTAATTAAATTATCGAAGAGTTCATCTACATTGGTCATGTTAAAATTACCTGCCAATGCCAGGTTGCGGGTCATCCAATTGTTTTCACGCAAAAAAGGATGACAAAAAGAATCGTTGTTTTTTCCATAGGTACCATAGCGTAAATGACCTAGCATCAACTCTCCAACAAAAGGAATATTGGTTTTATGCCACTCCGCCTCCGATTTCGGATTTTCAAAAGGCTTTCTGTCTTTGGGAAAATGAGAAAAAATATGATCGAAAATATCTACAATAGATTGCTGCTTTACGCTTCGGTAGCGATTGATAAAATGAGTGCCCGGAATAGGGTCTAACTTAATCACAGCAGCTCCTGCACCATCTTGCCCACGGTTGTGCTGCTTTTCCATGAGCAGATACAATTTGTTTAAACCGTATGCTACAGTATGGTATTTTTCTACATAGTAATCTAGGGGCTTGAGTAATCGAATGAGTGCAATTCCGCACTCGTGTTTTATGGCATCACTCATAGGTTAGGTGTGGTAAGCTGCGAATGTAAAGTATGTATGGGAAGTCTGCAACTCTCTTTGAGTTAATTAGAGCAAAAGGGAGAAAATCTTACAAACAATTTTCAACAAAATTTATTTACAAACAATAAATGATTTTTTACCTTTTGATGTTACCGCTAAGTATAAACCAATTTGCCAATTTTCTAAACTTAAGGTTCTTTCTTCTAGAGGATTGTCATCACTGAAGACTTTGCTTCCAAAAGCATTGTATATTTCTAAAATAGTTGCTTTTGTGTTTTGAAATGTAATACGGTTGGAAGCGGGATTCGGAAATAGTTTCATTTCTTCTTTTGAATCCAAATCTTGGATAGCAGTGACACAAGAACTATCCAATTTTATTACATCATCCAAAACATAGATTGGACGATTGTCCTGCTGGAGGGTTTGTATAGAAACTCCGCAAAGGTGAAGGTCTTTAATATGTCGCATAAAAATTCCCTTTGCTGGAAGGGTATCACCAAAAATGGTATTCTCAGGTCTACCGGTTTCGTTTTCAGGAACAATAAAATTAGAAGGAAGTGAGTCTAGGCCTCCTGGCATAGTCAGATGAACATCTTCGAGAAAGACATTTTCTACTTTATAATTGGGAATACCAGTAATGGAAGATGTAATATTTGTTGCGGCATTTGCTGTGATATTTTTCAATCTGATATTTTTTACAAACCCTACACCTGGGGTAGTTGCAGATGGAGTATACTTTCTAGCCTGATTTCCTAACCGTATCGTAAAAGGAGTATTAATTCCACTCAACGTAACATTTTCTATCCAAATGTTCTCCATACTTCCGCCATCAACAATCGAAAGATTAATGCCACATTTCCCCAATAGAGTTAGTGGACCTCTGTCACTTTTTTTGACTATACAATCGTAGATATGAATATTTCTAAAAAAACCCTGCGTTTCAGTTCCTATTTTAATGGCTCTGGAATAAGTAGCAAAGGTGCAGTTTCGAACAATCACATTTTCGCACCAAGCAGGTAAGGTTCCCTTCATGACAAGCGGGTCGTCATTACAGTCTATATCACAATTTTCAACTAATACATTTCTGCAGGCGTCAATGTTAACTCCATCTTGATTTCCAAAACAATGGTTGGTAATAGTGAGATTTTTTATGGTTAATGTATCAATGTTGCAATTATGCATCATCCAAAAAGCTGAATTTTGCAAGGTTAAATCTTCGTAACGTACATTGGTACATGAGAAAAGTCTGACTCCAAAAATGCGATTGCTGTTAGTTATAAAAATTCCAGAAAGTCCATTTCCATTGATTCTTCCTTTTCCTTCAAAAGCAATATTCTTTTCGTTTTCTGCAAAAATGAGTGCTCGCTGAACATAGTTGTCAGTATATGTTCTTAAAGCAGGAGTTATTTCTGGATAATCTGATAAATTAGCACTTCCTTTTAGGGTTCCATTGGAATCAATATGGAGCGTAACATTGCTTTTCATTATTAAGGTCCCACTCAGAAATATACCACTTGGTATAATTACTTTACCTCCTCCTTTAGAGGAGCAACTGTCTATTGCCTTTTGAATTGCTAAAGTATTTAAGGTAATACTATCCCCTATTGCACCATAGTTTGTAACAATAAAAGATTGAGAGTAGGCAACATTTGACGCCAATAAAAAAACTAGTAAAAGAGTTTTCATACAGAAATTTTATGATAGAGGATTCCAATTTTACTATCCGAAACAAACAAATATGAGGACTATTCGAAATGAAATAAATTGAAATATCTAAAACTCTATAATAAATCGGCAATCAATTTATCCACCGTTAAGCCTTCGGCTTCTGCTTTGTAGTTTTGAAACACACGATGGCGTAAAATAGGCAAAGCCACAGCTTTTACATCTTCTATATCTGGTGAGTATTTTCCTTTAGAAGCTGCATGACATTTAGCACCCAGTACTAAAAATTGAGAGGCACGAGGTCCTGCTCCCCAAGCTATATAGTTGTTTACAGCAGGCAATGAGTCTGGACGATTTGGTCTTGTTTTTGCAGCTAGCTTTACTGCATATTCGAGCACATTATCGGTAATAGGAATTTTACGGATCAATTGCTGGAAATATAAAATCTCAGTAGCAGACAATTTTTTAGTCAAGTTCGCTTTTACTCCTGTAGTTGTTGTTTTTACTACTTGTACTTCTTCTTCAAAAGTAGGATAATCCAAATTAATGCTAAACATAAAACGGTCCAATTGTGCTTCTGGCAAAGGATACGTTCCTTCCTGCTCAATCGGATTTTGGGTAGCTAACACAAAAAATGGCAAGTCTAATTTGTGACGCTGCCCAGCTACTGTTACACTTCTTTCTTGCATAGCTTCTAATAAAGCTGCTTGTGTTTTAGGAGGAGTACGATTTATTTCATCGGCCAAAATAATATTGCTAAAAACGGGTCCTCTATTGAATTTGAAATTTCTTGTTTCATCCAAAATTTCTGAACCAATAATATCAGATGGCATTAAATCGGGTGTGAACTGTATGCGACTAAAAGATAAATCTAAAATCTGTGCAATGGTTTGTACTGTAAGGGTTTTAGCCAAACCTGGTACACCTATTAATAAAGAGTGACCATCACAAAAAATAGAAATTAAAATATTCGAAACCACATCGTGTTGCCCTACAATTACTTTCCCTATTTCAGTTTTTAAGTCTTTATATTTTGCTGCAAAGGCATCCAATGCTTCTACGTCAGAATTATACATATTGGTTTATTAAGTTGATTCAAAATAGAAGTTATAAAATACAAAAAGTTTTACTCTCTGTTACTGCTTTTCTTCTTTGGCCCATTTTTGCAAAAGCTTACAGTTTTTATACTCATCATCTATGCGTATATAAACATGATCTTTATTCAGGGCTATCCATTTGGCTAATTCATCTTGCTGTTTTTTTTGTTTTGCAGCCGATTGAATTTTGGAGTAATCTTCTTCTAAACTTGCTTTGTGTGGTTTCGATTCAGATTTTAAATAGATAATTCTATAGCCTTGTTTTTGTTCGCCAGTTTTATCCATAGTGGTATAGGGAAGTACCTCAGAATACTCACCTACTTTCATTCTATCTAGTGTAAATATAAGCGTACCATCTACTTCCGATTTTTCAAAATACGGTGTACCAGTTTTAGGATTTAGCATCGTTCCTCCCATACTTTTAGAGGCTTCATCATCCGAAAATTCTTTTACAGCTTCTCTTAAACTAATATCACCTTTTACCAGCTGTGATTGAAGCGTATCCATCTTTTCGTGTATACGAGCCATATCAGCCCCATTTGTTTTTGGCTTTATTAAAATGTGGCGAAGTTTCAGTTTGTTTCCTCTCTTTTCATCCAGCATAATTAAGTGATACCCAAATGGCGTTTCTACTATATCACTCATTTGTTTTTCATTCAGTTTATAAGCTGCTGCCTCAAAATCTGGCACCAATTCACCTCTGTCTATAATTCCTAAATTACCACCATCGGAAGCCGAACCAGGGTCTTCAGAATACAAAATTGCTTGTAAAGAAAAATCGCCTCCATCCTTAATTTCTTTCTGAATTTTCTTAATCTTCTTCATGGCTATTTCCTTTTGCTCGTCACTTACTTTTGGGAGCATTATTATTTGAGCAAGTTCTAACTCAGAGTTAAAATAAGGAACACTGTCTTTAGGAATTTTATTGTAAAACTCTTTTACTTCCTGAGGCGTTACTTTCAAACCAGAAAATACTTTGGCTTTCATCTTATCGCTCAAAAGTTGATTTTTTATATCATCTGTAAACTCATCCTTTAGTTCATTGATAGATTTACCGTAGTATTCTTCTAGTTTTTCTTTAGAGCCAAAAAGCGAAATAAAATAGCGCACCCTTCGCTCCAGTTCTGCATCTACTTCATCAGGCGTAGATACCAAACTATCTAAGTTTGCTTGGGCTAGAAACATTTTATCCAGCAGCAATCCATCAAAAATTTTACACCTTAAATCGGGCTCTGGCGCCACGCCTTGCAGCTGAGAAAGTTGTTGGTTGTATTGTACTTCTACTTCCGATTGTAAAACAATGTTATCGCCCACTACTGCTACCACTTTATCAGCAGTAGTTTTTTGCGCAGAAACAGATAAAAGTATTCCTAGGAATAAAACGAGAAAAGGGAAAATTCTTTTTTGCATGATTTTTAGAAACCGCAAATTAGCAAATTCAGTGTATTTGAAGCAGTAGTTTTCACATTAATTGTAAAACTAAAGCTATGCAGTGATTTTAAAAATTTGGATTAATACTAAACTTCACCCCCCAATTCGGCACCCCAGGCACATCGCGGTGGGTAGCCCGCCAAATAAAATCTACCCGTAAAACTTTTAGAATATTTTCAATTCCGAACCCCACTTCTATATAAGGAATAGGATAGGGGGAGGAAGTACCAGGAATAGGGGTGATGAGCTCTGCGTTCTTTTTGCTGTAAGTGCCCCAAAGCGATTTAAAGTAAATAACCTCGCGCATTTGCAGTCGGTTCACAACAGGGATTTTATTAAAAAAGTAACCATCAAAATGGTGCTCCACCCAAAGCGAAAGAAATTGATCTGTTACAAATTCAAATTCGCGCAGCATATTATAATTGTATTTATCAAAGAAGTAACCAAAGTTACCAGCTGTTACAAAACTGACGGGGTAAGGAGAGGTGCCAAAAATTTTACCCGCTTGAAACTGGTACTTGGTGTAGCCTACAGCAGATTGTAACCGTTGATTAATAGTAAGCAACAATTTGTTGTAATTGGTTACTTTTCCATTCATGCTTAAAAAACCGAGTTGATAGCGAAACTTAATTACAGGATATTTGGTGGTAATAAACCATCGGTACCAGCCTGCTTTATAATATTGATCGTGAAAGGCTAAGCGCGAATCAATACCCAATTCCATGGTGCTAAAGTTGGGGAGGTATTGAGAAGTGCCATTTTTGTTTTTATGCTCAAAATCAAATATGCCCGGAATAGAGTAATAGGTCTTGTTATTGAGGGACATTATACTCGAGAATCCCTTTCTCCAGTCGTTTTCTACATCTATATTCCACTCTCTAATCTTCATAATTTTAGTGAGCGTTCTTCCACTAAAAATGGTAAAGAAATTATCAAAAGTAAGCAGCGGATTTTCTTGCCCCAAAATATTCATATCGTACTTGTAGTAGATATTTAAAGCTCGCCAGCGGTCATTTTTGGTGGGTAAAAAAGTTTTAAAAATTACCTGATACTTAAAGTCTTTATCTTTTAATCCATAGGCACCGTAAGCATTAATATTGAAAGTTTTACTGAGCTTTTTATTGGTCTGCCCCCCAAAGCGAATCCGCCAACCCTCAATATTGTTTCTGCTTACAAATTTGTAAAACCTACCAAACTCGATAGGGCCTGCTTCAAAATAAGCAGTAGTCAACAATTTAAGGGTCCACATCCATGCTTTGTAAGCATGTACTTTTGGAATAGTATCGTTATTGAAAATTACTTTTTTCTCAAATTTATTAAGCGGAGTAAAGCGCGATGAATCCCAATATTCACGAGTTTTTTCGCGAGCATCAGGGAGTGTAATATCTTGGTCACTTTCTTTAAAGAGGGTATCGGAGAGTGGAATATTTATGCGGATATTTCTACGGTCTACGTGCTTTTGCACCAACACTGCCATTTGATTTTTCTTTCTTTTAAAGATAGATGCTTCTGTTTCTAAATCCTCTGATTTAAGCATCCAAGATTTGTTGTCAATCAATTGGTATGTTTGAGAAACCGTATAGTCTTTCAAGAAATTGAGATTCGCTTTTTCATTTGGGCGAAAGAAAATGCGCTGTACCGCCCATGTGGCGGAGTCTATCCAAGCGTGCCCTTTCAGAGCCAAGTCCACTTTCGATTTTCCTACAAAATGTAATTTGTAAGTGGTACGCCCCTCTATTTTTTGAGTATCGGTAATAAAATAGCGGTAAGTAATAATAGCACCTGGAGCAAAAGGAGCTACAAATGATTTTCCTTGTATCACATAAATATTGTCGTACACCTCTGTCTTTTCAAACTGCTTCATGGCTATGTCGCCTACCGAGGTATTTTCAACCCCTGTAAATTGCGATGCCTTGGTTACTTTTCGGATAGCATTCGGTTTTTTTCGGTACGATACATCTATCAAATCTTCTTTCAAAACACCCCTTATATAGACCTTGTTTTCATCTACCGTATCTAGGTTGTCAAACACAAATCGGAACGGCTTAAACAGAAAAAGATTGATGAATTTCTTTTTTGGATTCAGCAGCCCAATTTGGAATTTATTGTATTCCTCTAGTTGGTAGTTATCTATTTTATCGGCACGGTTTTCATCTTTGTGTTGCAATACTTTGTAGTAAACATAATTGGCTACGGTATCAATGTAGCGTTTGCGTTTTCCAGCTTTTACTTGTACTTCATTTAGCTGTATATTTTCCGACCCCATTTCTACCGTTAGCTCTTGGGAGCGTCCTCTTTTTATAGCAATGTAACGAGTAGGGTAACCCAAGTAAGAAACAATAAGCGTATCTGTTTTTTCTACTGTTCTGAGAATGTAAAAGCCATCGCCATCTGCATTAGAGCCAGTAATAGTTCCCTTCAATCGTACATTGGCATATCCGAGCGGCTCTTTCGTTTTGCCATCTATTACTTTACCACGTACCTCTGTTACTTGTGCTAGCAAATGGTTTGGAGCCAAAAGCAGAGCAACAATGAGAAAAGAAAAAAGAAAAGCTACTTTCTTAAGGCACATGAAAATTAAATAGTTTGCGAATTTAACAACTCTCAACGCTTTACATAGCAGAAAGTTCTTTTATGAGATTAAAAACCAAAGGAAACATTAATGAGCTTCTAGCCAATTGGCTCCCATTCCTATTTCTACTTCTATGGGTACGTTGGTTTTTATAGCAGCAATCATTTTCTCTCTGATGATGGGTTTTATAATTTCCACCTCGTCTCTTAGAGCGTCAAAAACCAATTCATCGTGTACCTGCAATGTCATTTTTGATTTCAACTTTAGCTTTTGAAACTCTTGGTGAATATCAATCATCGCTATTTTTATCATATCGGCAGCGGAACCTTGTACAGGTGCATTGATGGCTTCGCGCTCTGCAAAACCTCGAACCGTATAATTTTTAGAGTTGATATCTTTTAAGTACCTGCGTCTGCCTTTTATGGTTTTTACAAATCCATTTGCTTGCGCAAAAGCCAGCGTATCGTTCATGTAATTTTTAATGCCAGGATATTGTTGGAAATAGTTTTCAATTAACTCGGCTGCTTCTTTTCTAGCAATGCCCAATCGCTGTGAAAGTCCGAATGCCGAAATGGAATAGATAATTCCAAAATTCACCATCTTGGCTTTGCTTCTCTGTTCTTTGCTAACGTCCGTTAGTTGAACACCAAAAACCCTTGCTGCTGTTGCTGTGTGGATGTCAACACCATCTCGAAAATCTTTCAACATATTTTCTTCCTTCGCTAATTCTGCTACTAATCTTAATTCTATTTGTGAGTAATCGGCAGAAAGTAAAATGTGATTTTCATCGCGTGCTATAAATGCTCTACGCACCCGTTGACCTCGTTCCGTGCGTATGGGAATGTTTTGAAGATTAGGATTGATGGAGCTTAATCTTCCTGTAGCTGCAATAGTTTGATTAAAAGTAGTATGCACTCTTCCAGTTATTGGATTTATTAACTCTGGTAAAGAATCTACATAGGTAGATTTCAATTTAGCCAACTCTCTGTAGTCTAAAATACGAGCTGCAATAGGGTGCTCCAATGCTAACTTACTAAGTACCTCTTCCCCTGTAGAAGCTTGACCGGTACTTGTTTTCTTCTCTTGAGGAAGATGCATGTGTTTGAATAAAACTTCGCCCATTTGCTTGGGTGAATCAATGTTGAATTTGATACCAGCCAGGTCGTGAATCTCACTCTCTAACGAAGCTAAATCTATTTGCAGTTCATCAGAGTATATTTTCAAAAAGTCTTTATCGATTTTCACCCCTTCGTATTCCATAGCAGCTAGCACAGGAACTAAAGGCAATTCAATTTCTTTTAAAACATTTTCTACTTCACGCGCTAGCACCATAGGCGCTATTTTATTTTTAAGTTGTAACGTAATGTCGGCATCTTCGGCAGCATATTCTGTAATCTTAGAAAGCTCTACATCTCTCATAGAGCCTTGGTTCTTTCCTTTTTTGCCTATAAGGGTTTCTATGGAAACAGGCGAGTAACCTAAGTAAGTTTCACTCAAATAATCCATTCCATGACGCATATCGGGTTCAATTAAATAATGTGCTAACATGGTATCGTAAATAGGGTTTTGTACTTGCACCCCGCATTTTTTTAAAACGTGCATATCAAACTTCACGTTTTGCCCAATCTTAGTAATAGTGGGAGATTCCAGTACTTCTTTGAAGTGGTTTACAATAGCTAGTGTTTGATTTTTATCGGATGGACAAGGAACATAGTAAGCTTCACCTTCTTTTACTGAGAAAGACAAGCCAACCAGTTCTAGCGAAAAATAATCTAAAGAGGAAGTTTCTGTGTCAAAGCAAAATTCGGTTTGCTTTGACAAAAGATCTACTAAATTTTTGATTTCAATTTCTGTAGTGACAGCTTTGTAATCGTGAGGAGTGTTTACAATATTTCTACCTGCTGTTATTGTTTCGCCTCCATCAAACTCTTTTTCTTTTACTGCTTTTTGAGCAATGGGATTTCCGAATAAATCCAATGTGGCATTTGGTTCGGGACTAGAAGATTTGGTAGCCGTATTTATAGAGAAGTCGGCACCTAAAACTCTTTTGCCAATACTTCTAAATTCTAACTCTGTAAAAATTTCGGCTAATCTTTCTTTGTTGGGTGGGTCTATTTTTAATTCATCATCTGTTACCGTAATAGGTACATCTAAAATAATAGTGGCTAGTTTTTTTGAGACGAGTCCTTGTTCTGCAAAGTTTTTGATGTTCTCGCCTAGTTTGCCTTTTATGTTAGCTGCATTGGCAATAGTGTTTTCCATACTACCATATTCAGCAATCAATTTTTTTGCAGTTTTCTCACCCACACTTGGTATGCCTGGAATATTATCTGCTGCATCGCCCCACATCCCTAGAATGTCGATAACTTGAAGTGGGTCTTTTATTTCCCATTGCTCGCAAATTTCTTTCACCCCCAATACCTCTAACTCCCCACCAGAGCGGGCTGGCTTGTACATGAAAATATTTTCTTCTACTAGTTGAGCAAAATCTTTATCGGGTGTAACCATGTATACCACATGACCTTCGCGGGCTTTTTGTTTTGCTATGGTGCCTATAATATCATCTGCCTCAAAGCCTGCAAATTCTAAAATAGGGATATGAAATCCTTTTATAATTTCTTTTATCCAAGGCACCGCTAGTGTTATGTCTTCTGGAGTTTCCTGACGATGGGCTTTGTAAAAAGAATGTTCTGCTGCCCTGTTTGTCTGAGCTGCTGCATCAAAGACAACAGCTAAGTGTGTGGGCTTTTCTTTGTTCATTAAGTCTATCAAGGTAGTAGTAAAACCATTGATAGCAGACACGTTCATTCCTTTGGAATTAATTAAAGGATTGCGAGCAAACGCATAGTAAGAGCGAAAGATAAGTGCAAAGGCATCGAGCAGAAAAAGTTTTGGTTCGTTCATGGTAATTGGTTTAACACAAGAACACTAAGAACACTAAGATTTTTGGAATAAAGAAATTTTTTAGTCGGCTAAAAAGTTTCTAGCATTTTATCAAACAGCATATTAGCTTCTTCTAAAATAAATGCAAAGAACATCCAGGCGGGCAAATAGTCTAGGCGTATGTACCCCATTACATTCCAGCGTGTGTGATATTCCCAAGGGCAATGCCCAGTAGTTTTATCCAAAACAAATCCTGTAATAAATTCAACTGCAAAAATTCCTAAAGCTATGAGGAAAACCCGCATAAGCAGGTGATAGTTTGATAAAATCTTATTGGCAATAGGCACCAAAAAGGAAGCCAGCCCATAAATGAAAAACATCCAGATATAGCTATTGCCTTGCAGCTTTAAATCTAGAGGCAAGTCTAATCCAAAGCGAGCAAAATTGTCGGATACTGCGGTAAATAGAATTTCGGTAGTAAAACCAAGTGAGCCGAACAAATAAAATTTGAGTAGAATTTTTTTCATGAGTCGTTTATCTGTTTTCAAAGATAAAGATAGTCTTGTTAGCACCATGAGTTGTAATTTTTAAAAGCCTCAATTGGTTTTTAGAAATATATTCGCAGCATGCTTTCGAATCGTCAACTTTTTTTAAACCATGTAGCGCAAACAAGTACAGCTCCTCTTATGCTGGAAATAGAGCGGGCAGAGGGAGTTTATTTATATAGCACAGATGGCAAAAAACACCTTGATTTAATTGCAGGTATTAGCGTAAGCAACGTGGGGCACTCACATCCGCGAGTGGTAGAGGCAGTGAAATTACAAGCAGAAAAATACATGCATCTAATGGTGTATGGCGAATTTGTAGAGAGTCCGCAAGTGTTGTATGCAAAGGCTTTAGCAGACGTATTGCCCGCAAATTTGAATTCAATTTATTTCACCAACTCCGGTGCAGAGGCTACCGAAGGTGCAATGAAATTAGCTAAGCGAGTTACGGGAAGAAGTCAATTTGTACATTTTAAATTTGCTTACCATGGTTCTACACAAGGAGCATTGAGTGTATTGGGGGATGAGTATTTTAAAAATAAATTTCGTCCGCTATTGCCCGATATGCTAGAGTTGGAGTTTGGAAATAAAAATGATTTGGAAAGAATTTCTTGCCGGACAGCAGCCGTAATTGTGGATCCTATTTTGGCTGAGTCTGGGGTGCATTTTGGTCCTAAACAATACATGAAACAGCTTCGAAAAATTTGTGATGAAACTGGAACTCTTTTAATTTTGGATGAGGCACAAACTGCTTTTGGGAGAACAGGCAAACTATTTGCCTTTGAGCATTTGGACATTGTTCCAGATATATTGTTGTTGGCAAAAGCCTTCGGAGGTGGAATGCCGTTAGGTGCTTTTGTAGCGGATAGAAAATTGATGTTACAGTTAGCTGAAAATCCAGTGTTGGGTCACATTACTACTTTTGGCGGACATCCGGTTTCTTGTGCAGCAGGGCTTGCCGCTTTTAAAGTTTTGGTGGATGAAAATCTAACAGAGCAAGTAGAAGAAAAAGGGAAATTGTTTGATGACTTGTTAATTCACCCTCTCATAAAAGCAAAGCGCAGAAAGGGTTTGATGCTAGCTTTAGAGTTTGATAGTTTTGAGCAAAACAAAAAAATAATCGACAGATGTATTGAAAATGGATTGCTCACAGATTGGTTTTTATTTGCATCAAACTGTATGCGAATAGCCCCGCCACTCATTATTTCAAAAGAAGAAATTCGCTTAGCTTGTGAAATAATTTTGAAATCAATTCACTGAATGTTTTTCTTATCTAAGCAAAACCAACTTCTCAAATTTATTTGCTGAATTTCCCTGTGAATCGTGTACTTGTAATTTGTACACATATACTCCTTTCCCAATCTGGTCGCCATATTCATCGAGTCCATTCCATTTTATATCATCAATTCTATAGCCCGTAGACACCACATTTTCTTGTATGGTTTTTATCAATTTTCCACTCACTGTAAAAATTTGAAGCACCACTGTCAGCTGGTCACCAGGGCGGTTGTGCTCAAACATAAAACTGGTATTGGTAGTAAATGGATTCGGATAATTCAGTACATGCTTTAATGCTAATTTTGCAGAAGAAGCTACCACAAATTCGGTGTTATCTTCTGCTGAATTATTGTGAATATCCCAAGCTTTTACTCTCAACGTATGCCTACCTTCTGTGAGTTTACTAAAGGGATAGGTTACTTTTCCTTTTCTGAAATTATTGAGTTCCGATTCGTAGAATTGATTGAGCACAATTGGGTTCTTTGTGTTTACATCTAAAATAGCTGTAAGATCGTGACCAAGACCATTTCCAGTTGTATTGATACCGCTTTTATCTTCTAGTTTTGCTAATAGTTTTGGACTCTCATTAGTAATACCTCCAAACACAAATTTCTCATCGTTCATGAATAATTTTATCTGAGGACCATCGTTGTCTAGAGCAAAGGAATCTGCGGAACCTCCTATCATGATATCATTTTGGTAACCATGGGCATCTGTATTGTTGGCGTCACTTTGGGCATAATAACTAATTCTTCCATTTCCTATTTGATAGTTAATGTCTTTAGGAACAATGAAGGAGAAAGAAAAATCGCCATTGCTTACGGTGCAGGTACCTTTGAATAAAATATTTTTGTAGGTATTGTAAGTGGCAGGTTGAATTTCAGGTATGTTTCCTAGAGTTGTAAATGTGGCTAATTTGTCATAAACCAAAGGATAGCAAACACCGTTGAAGCTCGTCAATTTATTTCCTGCTTCGTCTTTTACTTGGCCCGAAATGGTTACTAGTTTCAGTGCTTTTAATGTATCGTGAGGTTGAGTAATGGGCACTGAATCTACCATAGTTGTTACTACATTGTATTCAGGATAATTGAGTTTAAGAGCAGGGTCACCGAGTAGTACAAATTTACGCGCATTGTTAGGGGAAGAGAAAAATGGGGGGAACAATATTTCATTTTTTGAATTAGATAAAAGCTCCCCCATAGTTGGTTTTCTTCCACCAATCAATTTGAATAAATTATCAAAAATGGAATTTTGTATATCATCATTTCCATCTGAAAAAACGGGACGAACAGTGGTAAACATTCCTATAGCTCCACCACTTCCATTATTGATTAAAAATTCGCCAGCCGATTTTTTTTCTGGGTCATCAAATTTGCTAAAATCACAGGTGGCTGTTACAAAAAGCGCCATCTTTTCTTTGTTCTGTAAGTTCTGAATATCGCTCACATTAAATATTCTAGCATTTGATAAATTATTCACCCCACCGTGACCTGTGTACGTAATCACTAAAGAACCACTATTGATTCGATTGAGAATGGCTGCATTTACGTCAGGGTAACGGTTTCCACCTGGAGTTGGAATCATTTGATACGCATCAGGATAAATTTTTTCTATGTTGTATGCAGGATAACTTAAGCGCACTTGTTCGCCTAATTTATCGGCTTGATTTTGAAAAATAATGCCTCCGTTTGTGCCATCGTCTCCAATAGTGGTGATGATGTTTCTCCAATTACCCAAAGCTCCCAAAGATTTATACAGCTTAATTTTATTGACCATGTCTTGAGCCTCAGTGGCGTTGGCTACCGGTAATCTTCCTATGCCTATATCGACTGTTTGCGCAGAGTTAATATCTCCCCCTTCTGTATTATCAAGACATCCAAAAAAATCATCTGAATTAAAAGTTCCCAAGGGATAAATGGATTCGTAGCTTTCATAAGTGGGCACCTGGTTGTTGTTATCAGGCATTCTATCTTTTGGATCATAGGAAGCATCTCCGAACAAACATAAGTAGCGAGGCATTTTAGTGGAATCGTTACCAGCATTGTCATACACCATTTTTACAAAATCACGAATAGCAGAGATGTCTAATTTTCCGCTTCCAAACTCATTGTAGATTTGAGATAACCGAACCACCTTAGTACTCATATTATCTTTAGAAATATGGAAAGCCGCTAAATCATTGGCAGCACTGTATAATTCATCGGAGGTTACAATAATATTGGTAGGTTGTCCAATGGCATGTAAGTTTTGATTTTCTACATTTCCTATTTTTTCTGGAAGAGGGAAACCACCGTATACATCAACTGCTACAAATTCGCGCAAAATATTAGTAGCAGTAGCAAAAGAGAGGGTGCTTCCACTTAAAGAACTAGCAATTTGTTTAGCGTTTTGGGCATCCGTTATGTCCCATATTTGAATGTTTCCATTCGCATTGGATAAATTAAATTGTGAAATATTTCCGGCACCAGCGCTCGTTGTATTTCTAAAGGGCATAGCATTTCCAGTAAAACTTAAAGCCCGTTTTGCATTCATTTCAAAATAATCAATGTATCCATAAGAATTTCCATTGGGGTCGGGTGAGTTAAAATTAAAATCAAGATTTATTTGATCAGAATTGCTTGTAAAATTTACACTTTTAGAAGATGCTCCGTAAGAATCGTGATATGGGTCGCTCGATATGTTGTATGGTGTAGAAACAGTGGCTATTTGCTGACCATTGGCATTTATAACGAAAGAAGAGCTATAGGAAGAATTTCCCGCCACTCTTGTATTAAATTTAATGGGAGAGGAGGTAATTAAATTCGGGAAATTAAAACTGAATGATGTGTTTGTTTTAATAGTACTTAGTTTATCTCCTAACCAAAATCTTCCAGATGCACCCAAATTAAATTCATCGCTTTCATGTGCTATGTAATCATCAAAGTCTGTAATGGTTTTATTGGGCGATGGGTCAGATGGAGTAGTTACGATTTGCTTGCTAGTTCCTTTATCCGTAGTAATGAAGTAATACGATTTATCGCTGTATAAATTCTCTACATGAGTAAATGAGCCACTTGTATATTTCCATTGGTCGGGTCCTTGAGCATAAAACAAAATGTAATCATCTGCATCGAAGCGATTGTTGTTGTTATTGTCAAAAACACGAATTGAATTTTCGGGTAGGTCATCAAAACGGCTATCAGCATTCAGTTCAGGAACCATACCACCCCCATATCCAAAAATGCCAATGCTTGAAAGCGATACATTATCTATGTTGATACCAAGAGTCTTTTTTAAAAAATCCTGATTGATTTTATACACTCCATCATTGCCAATCGCCACCTTATACCAACTTCCATTGCTTAAAACTGAATTAGCTGCATAGGCTCTATTTGCGCGTGGGGTACTACGAGGAGTCACTACTACTTTTAGCTCAAAAGATTCTAATTTTTCCAATTGACCCGAAAAGGAATTTTTTCGAATAGGGATGAAAAAAATATTTACAAAAGGATTTTTTCGGGTAGTAATTTCTGTTGTGTTTAGTTTAATTTGCTCTTGTATTAAATTCTTTTTATCGCTTACCCCCGAAATGTTCGAAAATACAGGGTTTTCTATTGTTACAGTTACATTTCCAAAATAGTCAAGTGGTAAATTTTCATGGTATACAGGTAAGTAACCTGCCTCTTCATTGGTAAGCGCTTTTTCAAATGTTGGGTTCAATAGTTTTGACCCATCTGTAAGAATGTAGGTATTAGAATTTTTATTCCATTTTATATTTCGTACTATTTTTTGAGCCCAAATTTGGTTGGGTACAAGCATCCAAAGCAATAAAAAGACAAGGGGAAGCGTTATTATTTTTTTTGAAAACAACATTTGTGTTGGTTTATCGTTAAGCATCATTATTTTTACTTTTTTAAAGTCGCCACAAGAAAGAATAAGTTGCATTTTATATGAACAAAGTTAAAACAAAGAATCCATTCATCTGTTCGGTGCAATATATCGCTTTAAGCATTTTCTTATTGTGCGGTTCGCAAAATTTATTTTCTCAAGATGTTCAATTGTCCCAATATTGGAGTGCTCCGCTAGACATAAACCCAGCATTGGCGGGCATTTCTTATGGTCCCAGAGTTTCTTTAAATTACAGAAATCAGTGGCCTCAGTTGGGCAGTGGGTTTGATGGAGGCTACAATACTTACATGGCTGGCTTTGATATGTATATACCCAAAGCTAGAAGTGGAGTTGGACTATTGTATACTGGAGATTATATAGCTAATGGAATACTGGCTTCTAACAAATTGACACTTTCTTATGCCTTACAAATAAAGTTGACAAAAAAAGTAGGAATGCGTATTGGTTTGGAAGGAACTTTCATTCAGCGCAGTCTCAAATGGAGTCAGCTTCAGTTCTATGATCAAATAAATCCATACACTGGTTTTTTTAGTAATATAGACGAACCGAATCCTACAAGTGAGACTTCTCCTCAACAGCTGAGCACTTATAAAGGGGATGCTGGAGCGGGGATCCTTATTTTTTCGGAAAAATTTTATGGTGGATTTTCGGTAAGAAACCTCATTATGCCTAAGGAATCGTTTTATAAAAAATCAGAGGCATCTACTCCTTTTCGTATGGTGGGGCACCTAGGGGCGAACTTTAATATTAAACATAAACGAAACTATCGATACAATATTTTCGTATCACCCAACGTTTTAGTAGCGAATCAAGGACGAAATTTACAAGTGAATGCAGGGGTAATGGCAGGTGTGAGTGTGGTTTATTTTGGGGCTTGGTTTCGATATGCTTTTCAAAATGCGGATGCCGCCATACTATTGGTGGGCTTCAAAAAAGGCAAATTTAGATTGGGTTACAGTTATGATATTTCGGTTTCAAAATTGTTAGGTAAAACAGGTGGAAGTCATGAATTGTCGTTGGTTTTTAACTGGTCAGGGAATGATGACAATTCATTAAATCCAAGGGCAAACAAGGCATATATTCCTTGTCCTGAAATTTTAAATTTTTAATTATCAAATATTTTTTATTTTAGCAAACTCTTAAAACAAACGTTTCAAAATGAAAATTAACTTCAGTAAGTTTTTAGCATTGGCAGCTTTACCTGCTCTGTTTGCAGTAGCTTCATGTAGCAAGGGAGATAAATCTTCCTCTACAGGTTGGGAATACAATAACACCAAAAATGGTGGATTTGAAGTTCATGACTATCCTGGTCAGGCTACTGGTCCTGGTTTAGTATATGTACAAGGGGGAACCTTTATTATGGGAAATGCTGAAAATGATGTGATGTACGAATATCACTCAGTTCCGCGTAGAGCATCAGTAAGTTCTTACTATATGGATGAAACAGAAGTAGCGAATGTTCACTACCGTGAATATATGTACTGGATGTTTCGTGTATTTGGTACAGACTTCCCAGAAGTAGTAAAGAAAGCAGTTCCAGATACATTGGTATGGAGAGATAATATGGCATATAACGAGCCTTATGTAGAATATTACTTACGTCACCCGGCATACAATTACTATCCAGTAGTTGGTGTAAGTTGGTTACAAGCTAATGACTTTGCTGCTTGGAGAAGCGACCGTGTAAACGAAAGAATTTTGATAGACAAAGGTGTATTGGCTGAAAATCCATCTCAAATTGGGAATGATAATTTTAATACAGAAGCCTATTTAATTGGTCAGTATGAAGGTGCTGCTGGAAAGCGTCCTATGAAAGATTTGAATCCTACAGGAACAGGCACTCGTAAAGTTATCTTAGAAGATGGTATTACATTGCCTAAGTATCGTCTCCCAACAGAAGCTGAGTGGGAATATGCTGCTTTAGCATTGATAGGAAACCAACCAGGAACACAAGAAGAAAGAATTACTGATAGAAGAATTTATCCTTGGAATGGTACTTCTACTCGTTATCCTAAAAATGGTATGTGGCAAGGACAATTCTTAGCTAACTACAAAAGAGGTAGAGGAGATAACATGGGGGTTGCAGGTAAGTTAAATGATAATGCTGATATTACTGCTCCAGTAAAATCATATATTCCAAATGATTTCGGTTTGTATAATATGGCTGGAAACGTGAGTGAGTGGGTATTGGATGTTTATCGTCCTATGACTACAATAGATGCGAGTGATTTCAGAACTTTCCGTGGTAATGAATTCAAAACTAAAGTAACGGATGCAGATGGTAAGCCAGTAGAAAAAGATAGCTTAGGTCGTATTCAATACAGAATTGTAACTAAAGAGGAAGCGGCTAATAGAAGAAACTATCGTACAGGAGATGTCAGAAACTACAAAGACGGTGATGAGAACTCTCAAGTAGATTATAAATTTGGTGCATCTTCTATGATTAACGAAGAAGCTCGCGTTTACAAAGGAGGTTCTTGGAAAGACAGAGCTTATTTCTTAGCTCCAGGTAGCAGAAGATATTTAGATCAATCTTTGGCTACAGATGATATTGGTTTCCGTTGTGCTATGGATAGAGTAGGTTCTCCATCAGGAAATTTCTCTAAAGGAGGAAACAACTTTAAAGAAAAAGGAAAGCGTAAATTCCCGAAAGGCTCTTAATTTTTAGAATATCGATAATTGAAAATCCCCCGATTTTATTGGGGGATTTTTATTTTTATACCAATGAAAATAGCAGAACTTCATCAATTATTTTTAGAAAGCTCAGGAGTAGGAACTGATACGAGAAATATAAAAAGGAATAGTATCTTTTTTGCGCTTAAAGGAGAAAGTTTTAATGCCAATTTGTTTGCAATAGAGGCATTGGAGAAAGGGGCGTCCTACGCTGTTATAGATGAGAAAATTATTGATTTTGAAAAGTATTCTGATAGGCTAATTTTAGTAGAAGATGTATTAGCAGCTTTACAAAATTTAGCTGGCTATCACAGACAGCAGTTGACTTGCCCAGTTTTAGCTATTACTGGTTCCAATGGAAAAACTACTACCAAAGAATTGATAGCAGCCGTGCTTTCTAAGAAATTTAAAACTATAGCTACTGTTGGAAATTTGAACAATCATATTGGTGTTCCATTGACGCTGTTATCTATGCCATTAGATACAGAATTTGCAGTGGTGGAAATGGGAGCCAATCACCAAAAGGAAATAGAAGGTTATTGCAAATATGCTGCACCAAATTTTGGTATGATTACAAATATTGGTAAAGCACATCTAGAGGGCTTTGGTGGAATAGAAGGAGTAGCAAAAGGAAAGTCTGAGTTGTATCAATACCTGCAAGATGCTAATGGAAAAGTATTTGTAAATGGAGAGGATAATGTGCTTTTAAAGAATCTTTTTTCTCGCTTTAAAATGCAAGAGAATGTTATTTTGTATGGAAGCAATATAGAGGCGTCTAAACAAAAAAACAGTACTCTCGGAAAAATAGTAAGTAAAGGCGAAATGCTATCGGTGGAAATAGGTAAGGGTGAAAAAACTTTTGCTATTAATACCCATTTAGTAGGGGATTACAATTTTCCAAACCTTATGGCAGCGGTATGTATAGGTCAATATTTTGGAGTAGAAGACGCTTCTATTAAGGATGCAATAGAAGGCTATGAGCCTTCCAATAATCGTTCCCAAAAAATTACTCAAGGCACAAATACTATTATTTTAGATGCTTATAATGCAAATCCTTCTAGCATGATACTGGCATTAGAAAATTTTGAAAAATTAGAGGGTAAGAATAAAATAGCGGTAATTGGTGAAATGTTAGAGTTAGGCGATTCCTCATTTTTAGAGCATCAAAAGATTGCAGACAAAGTCATTCAAATGAAATTGTTAAAGTCGATTTTTGTAGGGGAGGGTTTTAGTTTTTTAAAAGATAAAGAGGGTGTAATTTACTTTCAGAATTCTAGCCTTCTAAAGGAATGGTATGCACTTCAAAATTTTAAAAATACTACTCAGCTTATAAAAGGCTCCAGAAAAAATGGACTAGAAAAATTATTACAATAAAAACGGCCACCCGTAAAGGATAGCCGTTAAAAAATTACTAATAAATCAGATTAAGCAACCTTTACTTCAATTGCTGCTTTTTCTTTTACTTCCTCTAAAACAGGAACCACCACATACAAGATTCCGTCTTTGTATTCCGCAGAAATTTTTGAAGTGGTTACTGTTTTAGGTAAGGTAAAACTTCTGGAAAAACTAGAGAAGTTGTGCTCTTTACGAGTATACTTTTCGTTTTCTTCTTTTTTGTCAGTTGAAATTTCAGCTGAAATAGTAAGCAGTTGCTCCTCTATTTTAATTCTAAAATTTTCTTTTGAATAGCCTGGGGCTGCCACTTCTATTGAGTAACCTTCTTTGGTTTCCTTAGTATTTACCAAAACAGGGGTTGTGAAGCGATCAGAATGAGTGATAGCTGGAAATTCATTCTCTAAAATGCTATCTACAAAGTTAGAGAATCTTGGGAAGGTTAATCTTCCATTTTCGGGTTTTACAGTGATAAATGTCATGGCTTTTTAATTTAATTGTTTAAAAATTTGATTACGAAACCATCATTTCAAATTAAATGCCAGTAGAATTTAAACGACAAAATTTCCGAATTGTTGTAAAAATGAAGACAAAGTGTCAATATGTTGATAAAAATGCTGTCTTTTTGTAGATATACTGGATGTAGAGGATATTATTGTTCTTCTAGGATTTCAGTGTTTTTCCAGTCTTCGCCACGTTTATTGGGCGGTACATGCGCTCTAAATTTTTTGAAAATATAGTACCCATCAAAAAAGCCAATGGCCTTATCGGTTTGTTTTCCTCTAGGATCAAAAAACAAAATGGTGGGAAGCTGGTTTACTTGGTATTGGTTATTTATCTCTAACCCATCAAAGCTTTCTATATCCACAAAATAGGCTAGATAATTTTCGTTTGCTAGTGTAGAAATTTGCGAATTAGTGAAGAGTTCTTTTTTGATTCTATGACAAGGTGCACACCAAGAAGCGCTAAACATCAAAAAATACGGCTTGTTCTCAAAGGCTGCTAGCTGTTTAAATTTACTAAATGGCAGAGAAGAAAAAATAACGGTATCTTTTATAATTACATTCTCTACTAAGGTATCTTGGGAAAAAACTGTAATCGCTGAAAACGAAATTAAGAATAGAAAAAGGAAACTTTTCATTGATATGTTTAAGCAAATGTATTGCCAAATACAAGAAAACAAAGAGAATTATTTAGTATCTATTTTTTTTAATTAAAACTATGCTAACTTAGTGTTTATTAAAATTTTATTATGAAAAAAATGTATCACTTTTTGTTTTTATTAACCTTTTTGCTTGTTGCTGGTCAAAATCTGATTGCACAGTTGGTAACAATTCCAATTGGAAATCCTGATGGAGGAAATACGGGTGTAAGTATAGATAGGAAACCTTATGGTTGTTACTTCGGTTATGAACGTACTGCCTTAAAATATTCTAAGTTGGAAATTGGGACAGCTGGAACAATTACTTCTGTAGGATTTTATGTAAATGCACTAAGTGCACCTAATGCTAGCACACCGGTTAAAATTTATATTAAAGAAGTTTCAGACACCACTTTTGCGTTAGCTACTAGTTTTAGTTCTGAGTCAGCAGGCGCTACCTTAGTTTATGATGGTACAGTACTTTCTTCTGATTTAGCTGTAGGCAGTTGGGTTACAAAAACCTTATCCACTCCTTTTGTATACACAGGAACAAATCATTTGGAAGTATTGGTAGAAACGAATATTACTGGTACTGGTGGGGAATCTTCTGCTGCAAAACAGTTTAGACTAAATGGTACTGGCACTTTGAATCAACTACAATATTGGGTTCAAGATAATACAGCTCCTACTGGAACTGGTACTTTAGCTACAAAAAGAACAAATATTCAGCTCAATATAACACCCAATGTGGCATGTAGTGGAAAACCAACTGCGGGAGTAGCTGTGGCATCATCACCATTAGTATGTCCAAACTCTAACGTAAATGTAAGTTTAACGGGTTCAACAGTTGCGTCAGGACTTACATACCAATGGTTTTCATCCCTAAATGGTGTCGCATATTCAGTTATAGTAGGCGCTGTATCTAATTATTATTCTGCTTTGATAACAGATTCTGTGTATCTTAAATGTAAAGTTACTTGTGGTGGATTATCGGATACTTCTAGCGCAGTATTAGTTAAATTAAAACCAATTTCTCAATGTTATTGTAATACGGCCTTAGGTGGAAGTTGTGGATCTGATGATATCACTAATGTAACATTAGTATCAACAACATTAAATAACACAAGCACCTGTTATACTAATGCAGGTGGTGATGCAGATACATTATTTCCTGCAACTGGTTCTACTACAGCAGTTTTGACAAAAGGCATTTCTTATACATTAAATACAGCATATTCTGCTGCGTGTAGTTCTTCCGTTTGGATTGATTTTAATCAAAATGGATCATTTGAAAGTTCTGAATGGACCTCCTTAACTACAAGTGCAACATCAGCTTCGGTTTCCATATTTATACCATTTTCAGCAAAATCAGGAAATACCGTTATGCGTATAAGAACTAGAGATGCTGGAAGCACAAATGATTCTACAAGTGCTTGTACAGAATTCTTTAGTGGAGAAACGGAGGATTATGTTCTGACTATAATTGCCGCTACTGGTTGTCTTCCTCCTACTCCGCTTTTTGCAAGTTCAGTAACTTCTAATTCAGCTTCGTTAAATTGGACAGAGAATGGCACTGCTACTAAGTGGCAATATGAAACTGGGGTTGCTGGCTTTACGTTTGGAACAGGAAATAGACAAATAACAAATTCAAAACCAGTTTCATTTACAGGCTTATCAGCAAATACATCTTACTCCTTTTATGTACGCGCTATATGTGGACCAGCAGATACAAGTGTTTGGTCGGGGCCTTATACCTTTACTACGCTTTGCGCATCTGCAGCATTGCCTTGGACTGAAAGTTTTGAATCATTGTCGAATGTTGGATTAGGTATAGTGCCTTCTTGTTGGTCTGTAACGCCAGATTTTACAACTGATAGCATTGTGAATACTTTTAACCGATCTGCCAGAACAGGAAAAAAATACTTGTACACTAAGTATTCTGCAAGTGATTGGGCTTATACTCCTTATTTTAGTTTAAATGCAGGTGCAAAGTATCAATTTAGTTTTTGGTATAAGACAGATGGACTTACAGGGTGGGATTCGGTATATGCTGCTGTTGGGGGATCACAAATTGCCTCTGCAATGGTCACAAGAGTAGGGGTTCCAGTATTGGGAAGTACGGATACTGTTTACAAGCAATACATTGGTTATTTTACCCCAACCACTTCAGGTGCCTACACTTTTGGTTTGGCAGTAAAAGCAATTTCAAATCCCGATTATATAACTTTTGATGACTTTAATGTTTCAGTTGCTCCAAGTTGTACTCAGCCTGCTTCGCTATCTGCTGTATCTGCTAGTAGTAATTCGTCTTTAAATTGGATAGAAACAGGAACCGCAAATACTTGGCAAATTCAATATGGTATTCCAGGTTTTATTTTGGGTAATGGAACAAAACAAACGGTTCTATCAAAGCCTTATTCATTAACGGGGCTAAATCCGACAACTGCTTATAGTTACTATGTTCGTTCTATTTGTGGAGCTGGTGATACAAGTGTTTGGGCGGGACCTTTTAATTTTTCAACAACTTGTGGCCCTAATTCATTGCCGTGGACAGAAAGTTTTGAAAGTATGACGAATGTAGGAGTTGGAATTGCTCCACCTTGTTGGTCGTTAGATGGTGTAGATTGGACAACCGATTCTGTTCGAAAATCCTACGCAAGAGCTGCTAGAACAGGAAACAAATATTTGTATACAAATTATGGAGCGGACGATTGGGCATACACTCCACCATTTAGTTTAACGTCAGGTAGTACTTATAAATTTAGCTTTTGGTATAAAGCAGATGGAGAAGCAGCTTGGGATAGCTTGTATGCAGCAGTTGGTGCTCAGCAAAGTAGATCAGCAATGACTAAAGTATTGGGAACGCCTATTCTAGGATTGTTGGATTCAATTTATCATCAATACACCACCACTTTCACACCTACAAGTACAGGTATTTATTATTTTGGAGTGCATGTGGTAGACGGAACAGGTTCTCCTTGGTATATGAATTTTGATGATTTCAATCTTTCAGATATTTCAACTGGGTATCACGACATGGCACCACTGCAAGTTATATTGCCTTTAAAAGTTCCTAATTGCGGTAGTGATTCCACTCCAATTAAAATAGCAGTTGTTAATAACGGTAGCGGTACCGAAACAAATATACCTGTAAGTGTAAGAGTGGATACAGGAGGTGGCAATGTTATACTCTCAGGTATAATTCCATCTGTTGCACCAGGAGCTAAAGACACATTTCTCATTGGAAATATAAACACCTCAAAAGGTGGAATCTTTACAGTAATTGGGAAAACGGCTTTACTTACAGATTCGCAAAATTCAAATGATAGTACTATTGCAAAGACGTATAGCTTTAGTGCTATACCTAAACAAACAAATGTTTTGGTTTCCGTAAAATGTTTTGGAGATACTAGTGGTTCTATAAATATGACACTATCTGGTGGTAGTGGTATAAGCTCAAGTTGGAGTAATGGAAAAACAACTGAGGATTTAGTAAACTTAGCTGCGGGCACTTATTCAGATACGGTAACCAATCTGGTTGGTTGTTCCTCTATTTTTGGACCATTTGTAATAACTCAGCCTTCTTCAGGATTATCAATTAATTCTGCGGTAACTAACCAAATTCAAAATGGCACCAAAGGAAGTATTAATATATCGGTGTTAGGGGGAACTCCTCCATATAAGTATAAATGGACTAATAACGATACCACCGAAGATTTAACCAACTTAAGTGCAGGTTCTTATAAAGTGACAGTTTCTGATGCTAATGGTTGTAAGATTCAAAGGACAGATACCGTTAAATTTATTGTAACAGGAATCGAAGAATTCGAGGATATTCAATTATACAATGTTTATCCAAATCCAAATTCTGGCAAGTTTTATGTTTCAGTGGATTTGCAATCAGCATCTAACATTCAAATTGAGATTCTTTCGGTAAGTGGTCAGTTGATTAAAACGATAAAAGAACAAAAGGTTACAAGTCAAATTTTTGAAATAGAAGTACCTGAAATTTTAGCTGGGGTATATTTAATAAAGTTAACCACTTCAGATAATGTATTAACTCGAAGGGTTCTTATTTCAAAATAGATGAATTGATGTTGTTTAAATGAAATGCCACCCTTTTAAGGGTGGCATTTTTTTTCATCATTAATAAGGTTTACAATTTAAAACAGAAAAGCCACCGAAAGGTGGCTTCTGCTCCCCCTCTTGGGCTCGAACCAAGGACCCCAAGATTAACAGTCTTGTGCTCTAACCAGCTGAGCTAAGGAGGAATGTCCAAACAATGTTGATTATTTGGGACGGCAAAAATATAAGTTTCTCACAAATTACACAATCTTTGCCCCGAAAAATTTAAACAACTTTTATTATGTCACTTTTAACAGTAGGAACAGTAGCTTTTGATGCCATAGAAACTCCATTTGGGAAAACCGATAAAATAGTAGGAGGGGCCGCTACTTATATAGCACACTCAGCTTCTTTCTTTTCAAAAAGAGTGAACATTGTTTCTGTAATAGGAGATGATTTTGATATGGCTGAATTAGAATTACTTCGCAAAAAAGGAGTAGATACTACGGGTATAGAAATTAAAGAAGGAAAGAAATCTTTTTTCTGGGCAGGAAAATATCATTTGGATATGAATACCCGCGATACCCTTGTTACGGATTTGAATGTATTGATGGAGTTCAATCCTATTGTGCCAGCATCGTATCAAGGAAGCGATATTTTGCTTTTGGGAAACATTGACCCTAACCTCCAAATAAAAGTAATAGAACAGTTAACTGCCCGTCCTAAGCTTATCATTTTAGACACCATGAATTTTTGGATGACTCCTGCATTCAAGCCAGCTTTGGATAAAGTTATTTCTATGGTAGATGTACTTACTGTGAATGATGCAGAAGCACGCGAATTATCGAATGAATATTCTTTAGTAAAAGCGGCTAAGAAAATTATGTCTATGGGGCCTGAATATTTAATTATTAAAAAGGGCGAGCACGGGGCATTATTATTTCATGAAAACAATGTATTCTTCGCTCCAGCATTACCTTTGGAGGAAGTGTTTGACCCAACTGGCGCGGGCGATACTTTTGCGGGAGGCTTTGCAGGATATTTAGATAAAACACGTGATATTTCGTTTGATAATATGAAGCGTGCTATCATTTACGGTTCTGCTATGGCTTCTTTCTGTGTTGAAAAATTTGGAACACAACGCTTAAAAGAATTAACGCATAAGGATATTGAAGAGAGAGTAAAAGAGTTTATTGACTTAGTTCAATTTGATATTGAAATAGAAGATTAATGAACAACGCTATCGTTTCTCAAACTTTTCTGCAAATTCTTTACGAGCCTTCTTTCTAAGTATTGCTATTTCTTTGTTTGGCGTAGCTATCAGGTTTTTTAGCTCCAGAGAATCGTTGGCAATATCATAGATTTCTTCCTTCGAAAAATCTTCATTGAAAATATATTTATAGATAGCCGAATCAGAGTAGCTTACAATTGAGAACAAAAAGTTAGTAGACTCCATTCCGTTTTTACCCGTCTCATGGTAGCTATATGGCGCTATGGTATTCTTTAAAAGAGAATTCCCTATCCAAGAGGCGGGAATAGGCAATCCTAATCTATCAACGATAGTAGGTGCAATATCAATTTGCCTAGCAAAAGAAAGGTTTTGATACAACGATAAACTATCATCGTAAATAATAAACGGAATGCTTATCTGTGGCTGATAGAGCCAATCTACATGACCTAAAATGCCATGCTCGCCTAAACCCTGACCATGGTCGGAGGTGATGATGACCATGCTATTTTGCAAATATTTTTTCTTTTCTAGCTCTTCAAAAAGTTGCTGAATCGTAGCATCGGCTTGCACCACTTTGTTGTCATATTCATTGATGGCTATTTGATGCTGCTCATCTTTTTCACCTAAGTTCTTTTTGTAAGGACGGTACAAAGCATACTTTTCCTGAAGCAGTCCTGTCTCATGAGTAGATTGTAGATGGAAGTATAAAAAAGAAGGTTTGCCAGTGTAATCTTGGATGGATTCTAGTCCCTCTAGCAGCACTCTATCATCTTTGAAATAATACTTCTTAGAATCCTTTCCATCAAAGTAAAGAGTACAATCATCGCTGTAAAATTTAGCTAAGTTATACCACTCTTTATGCGCCCCCGAAATAAATGCAAACACATCAAAGTATTTGTCTTTTAAAAGCCCTATGACATTGAAACCCTGCATAGCACAGTCTTTCCAATCGCGCGATAAGAGTATGCTGGGTACGCCACAAGTGGTACAAGCACAAGTAGAGAGGGTAGTTTTTACTTGCACGGTTTTTTCCCCCTCCTGTAGTTTTTTTAAAAATGGAGAAGTATTTCTCGCATAACCATAGGTGCTCAAATGGTCTGCTCGCAAGGCATCTACTACAATCAGCACCACATTTTTGGAGATAAAAGCAGACTGCTGTTTGGCATATTCTTTTCTCAGTTTCATATCGCTCACCCCTACCGCTATGCGATGCGGGTTGAAAAGCGGATTGTCCTGCACGCCCCACATTCTATCAAAGAGCAGCACTAGCAGAGGCTCTCCTTGCAAGTGTAGAATTCGTTTTATTTTAAAAGAAAAAGGAAGCAACAGTAGCAGCAAAATACCCAGAGCAATCCCTAATTTTGAAGAGAAGCGAAAGAACTGCCACCCTGCCGAAAGCCCATCTAGTAGTGCCCGATAGACCTTTTCTCTCACTAAAACAAAAGGCAATACACACACAAGATAAAATGCTACGAAGAGCAACACTGCTTGGTAGGCGGGGACAGGAAACGACTGCAGGAAAGCAGAAAAATCGTGCAGATAGGTAGCTATTATTTTGAGGGTAATGATATCTCCCCAGAAAGCCATACTACCGAATAGTAGTACATAAAAAAGAACCACCACAAAGAAATAATTACCCATCAGAAAACCCGCCAACCATTTGTTTTGGCAGGCTTTAGCCACCAGTGCTACCAAAGTAATAACGATAAGATGACAAACAATAGCCACCAGCAGGTGATAAATGCTCACCACCCAAGGCAAATGAAAATGCTGCTGCCAGCCCACCATCAAGGCAAGGGAAAAGAGACAAAAAAAAATCGGCAGACGAAATTTCATCTGCCGAAGATACGATTCAGTTTGGAAAGAATTATATCAGCCCATTCGCTATCATATATTCTGCTATTTGCACCGCATTGGTCGCAGCACCTTTGCGGAGGTTGTCAGACACAATCCACATATTGAGGGTGTTAGCTTGGGTTTCATCTCTGCGGATACGGCCTACAAATACATCGTCTTTGTCATGTGCCATCAGTGGCATAGGGTATTTCAAGTTGGCCACATCATCCACTACTGTTATTCCAGGTGATTTTTCTAAAAGCGCACGTACGTCTGCTACATCAAAATCTTTTTCAAATTCAATATTGACACTCTCTGAGTGCCCTCCTACAACTGGCACACGAACGGTGGTGGCAGTAACACGAATGGAATCATCGCCCATTATTTTTTTTGTTTCCAGTACCATTTTCATTTCTTCTTTGGTATAACCATTCTCTAAAAAGACATCTATGTGTGGCAATAAATTTAGGTCAATCTGATACGCATAGGCTTTAGGTCCCTCTATCCCATTTCGTTCATTCATCATTTGGTCTACCGCCTTTTTCCCAGTACCAGTAACCGATTGGTAGGTAGAGACCACCACTCTTTTTATTTTGTAAACATCATGCAAGGGCTTCAATGCTACTACCATCTGAATCGTAGAGCAATTTGGATTGGCTATGATTTTATCTTCTTTGGTGAGCACATTCGCATTCACCTCAGGTACTACTAGTTTTTTATCAGCTTCCATGCGCCATGCCGATGAGTTGTCAATGACCACAGTGCCTACCGCAGCAAATTTTGGAGCCCATTCTTTAGAGGTATTGCAACCTGCTGAAAACAAGGCTATATCAGGCTTTATATCCACAGCAGTTTGCATTCCTATTACAGCATATTCTTCTCCCTTAAAAGAAATTTTATTGCCGACAGATTTCTCTGAAGCTACTGCATAAAATTCTGTGATAGGAAAATTTCTCTCTTCCAATACTTTCATCATTTTTCCTCCTACCAATCCTGTGGCTCCTACAACTGCTACACGCATATTTTATATTTTTTAATGGTGGACGAAATTCAGAATTTTACTGGAATTGTAAAGAGGAATGGCAAAAATATTTAGATGCGATTCTCGATTTTCTGCCTAGACTAAAAACAACCTATTGTTTGCAAACTACGTCTTGATTGGGAAAAAATCTTACTTTTATTATGGGGACTATCTAAGAAATCGAAATTTTTATTTAGATTTAGGCTTGATTGCAAAAGCAACAATCGCATGAGAATATTTTACACTATCTGCTTATTGGTCTTTATGTTCGTTGCCTCTCATGGGCAGACGGCACTGTTTTATAACACGGGTGCTCAAATGTATGTGAAGCCGGGTGGTTATATGATTGTAAAATCAGATTCTCTTCACAATCAATTAGGATTGATAGAAAATGCTGGAGATATAGTGATAGAGGGAAACATATACAACGATGATCAGCTTACAGGTTCACCCTCTACACCTACTGGTTTGTATAGAATTCAAGGAGATTGGATTAATAATGGAACAGTAACTTCCTATTTAGATTCAGTGGAACTTTACGGAGGAAATCAATTTATAACTGGTAGTGCGATTACGCCTTTTCATCATCTAATTTTAAAAGGTGGGAGTTCAGTAGTAAAAACGCAAACGATAGATGCTACTGTAGATGGCATCTTAAATTTGAATGATGTAGAATTGGCTACTCAGCAAAATGAAATGCTAGTGCTCAATAGCGATCCCAATGCTATTACCAAAGCAAATGGAGCATTGGGTTATGTGAGTAGTTTAGATATTGGAAAATTGTCAAGAGCTACCAATTCTACTAACCCCTATTTTTATCCAGTAGGAATTCCATCCAGTTTGGGTTCTCCGTTTTATTACAGACCCATAGAAATGAAACCTACGGCATCTACTGCTGATATTTATGGGGTAAGATTAGCACGTGACCCATCCGGAGACACATATGATGTAAACTCTTTAGACGATACCCTTTGTAAGGTAAATCCATTATTTTATCACAGAATGTATCACACTCAAGGTAATACTTCTACCAATATCAAAATGTTCTTTGATGCTGCAAATGATGGAGCATGGTCGGATATGGCGCATTGGAAAAATTCTAATAATTGGAATTATATGGGAAGTCCAACAGGGGGCTCAGGCCTAGGTTTTTCTACCATTACGATTAAAAACTGGAACGATTTCGACCCTCATCCTTTTGCATTGGGTTCTAAAAAATTCTTGGTAGATGCTGGTCCTGACCATGAAATTTACGAAGGACAGTCGGCTTCTCTTTCGCCAATTATTGGCACTTCAAATATTGGTTCCATTTTGTGGACTCCGGGGATAACTTTGGATGCCGATAATATTAGAAACCCTCAAGCATCTCCTTTAGATAACACACTTTATTTTATTACAGTAACCGACAATTTGGGTTGTGTAGCAAAGGACTCTACTACGGTTACGGTATTGACACAACAACTTTATGTTCCTACAGGTTTTTCTCCTAATAAGGACGGAGCGAATGATGTTTTTCGTCCTTTGAACAAAAACTTGCAGAAAATTGTTTTCCAAGTGTTTAATCGCTGGGGAGAAAAAGTATTTGAAACAGATGAGATAGGGGAAGGCTGGGATGGATATTACAAAGGAGTTTTACAACCTTTGGGAGTATTTGTTTGGAAAGCAGAATATCAGTTTGCGGGATTACCAAAAACGAAATATGCAAGTGGAAATGTGACTTTGGTAAGATAATTGTTATAAAAATTTAAACCCTAAATATTTTTTAAACCTCTAAATATTAATTGAATGATGAAAAAATACCCTATTCTGTTTCTTGCTTTCTTGTCCTTTTCAACCATTGTTAAATCACAAAACAATGTTGGTGTTGGAACGCTTACCCCTAACCCTTCCGCTGTTTTAGAACTTGTAGCGAAGGATAAAGGGTTTTTGGCTCCCAGAGTAACTACTGCTGAACGAACTTCAATATCAACTTCTGTTTCGACAGATGGTCTATTAGTTTATGATACAGATTTTCAATGTTTCTTTTATTGGAAAGGCACAACTAGTTCTTGGACTAATTTATGTCAAGCAGGTTTGCAAGGAGTTACAGGAGCAACTGGTTTGCAAGGGTTGCCTGGAAATGATGGCGCAACGGGACCTGTAGGTCCTCAAGGAGCAACAGGAAATGACGGAGCTACTGGGCCTCAGGGAGCAACAGGCGTACAAGGAGCAACAGGAAATGACGGAGCAACTGGTCCTCAAGGCGCAACTGGCGCACAAGGAGCAACAGGAAATGACGGAGCAACTGGTCCTCAAGGCGCAACTGGCGCACAAGGAGCAACAGGAAATGACGGAGCTACTGGTCCTCAGGGAGCAACAGGAGTACAAGGCGCAACAGGTAACGATGGCGCTACTGGTCCTCAAGGAGCAACTGGAAATGATGGGGCTACTGGTCCTCAGGGAGCAACAGGCGTACAAGGTGCAACAGGTAACGATGGCGCTACTGGTCCTCAAGGCGTAACAGGCGCACAAGGTGCAACAGGAAATGATGGAGCTACTGGTCAAGTAGGCCCGCAAGGTCCACAAGGCCCACAAGGTCCTCAGGGAGCAACAGGAGTACAAGGCGCAACAGGTAACGATGGCGCTACTGGTCCTCAAGGAGCAACTGGAAATGATGGGGCTACTGGTCCTCAGGGA
>JBGAVP010000008.1:67306-118148 GCA_044228065.1 Chitinophagales bacterium
GGTCCTCAAGGAGCAACTGGAAATGATGGGGCTACTGGTCCTCAGGGAGCAACAGGCGTACAAGGTGCAACAGGTAACGATGGCGCTACTGGTCCTCAAGGAGCAACTGGAAATGATGGAGCAACTGGTCCTCAAGGCGTAACAGGCGCACAAGGTGCAACAGGAAATGATGGAGCTACTGGTCAAGTAGGCCCGCAAGGTCCACAAGGCCCACAAGGTCCTCAGGGAGCAACAGGAAATGATGGCGCTACTGGTGCTCAGGGAGCAACAGGCGCACAAGGAGCAACTGGAAATAATGGAGCAACTGGTGCACAAGGGGCTACTGGACCTCAAGGTTTACAAGGTGTAACAGGCGCACAAGGCGCTACTGGTAACGATGGAGCTACTGGTCAAGTAGGTCCGCAAGGTCCACAAGGTCCTCAGGGAGCAACAGGCGCACAAGGAGCAACTGGAAATAATGGAGCAACTGGTGCACAAGGGGCTACTGGACCTCAAGGTTTACAAGGGGTAACTGGCGCACAAGGCGCAACAGGCGCACAAGGCGCTACTGGTAACGATGGAGCAACTGGTCAAGTAGGTCCGCAAGGTCCACAGGGACCTCAAGGCCCACAAGGTCCACAGGGAGCAACGGGTAGCAATGGGGCAACAGGAAATAATGGAGCAACAGGTGCAGTAGGTCCACAAGGTCCTCAAGGGGTACAAGGAGTTGCCGGTCCACAAGGTGTGCAAGGTATTCAAGGCGCTACAGGAAACAATGGCGCTACTGGTCCTACTGGTCCCGCTTTTAATATTACTTCTGCTAGTATGACAACAAACAATACATTAACATCTGCTGTTTATACTGCACTTCCGGGAGTGTCTATTACATTTACTCCAGGAAGCTCAGTAGCACATATTGATTTTACTGCAGCAGGATATGGATACACGGGTTCAAACACTATTGTTGAGTTTTTGGTACAAGTAAATGGTGCTGCTGTGGGTGGAACAATGGAAAAAGTAGGAGTACTTACAGCTGCTGCTTCTTTGACTACTTGGTCGGTGGCATTTAGTAAAAATGTTACTGTAAATGCTGGTAGCGCTAATACTATAGATGTTCAATATAGAACAACCGCTGTAAGTGGAACCAGAGGAATTGTAATCAATGGAGCTAATAATGATCCTACACACGCCACTATTACTGCATTTTATAAATAATAAATTATGAAAAAAAAATCAATATTTATATTGGGTGTTTTGTTTTTTTGTGGAAGTATAACGCTAAGTGCCCAACAATCACAAACAGAACCTGAGAAGAATAACAACAATAAACCACAACCAGCTTTGTTCTCAGTAAACATTCAAGCTAAGGATGCAAAGAAAGAGCAGCCTAAAGCAGAATTGAAAATGTTTAGTGTAGTGGAAGAGAATAGTAATAATGCAGAGCCAAAAGTCAAAGTAGCTGAACCAAAATTGGCACCCTATTCAATAGAAACTAACCCCAAGTAATTTGGGCTTACCTTAACTAAAAGGGGATGTTGAAATTTTCAACATCCCCTTTTTTGTTAGTCATGGAAATTTTATTTTCTATCCTGAATCGCTACAAACGGACGCTCTGTAGCACCAATATATACTTGACGAGGACGACCAATATCTTCTTTGCGTTCGCGCATTTCTTTCCACTGAGAAATCCATCCTGGTAAACGACCTAAGGCAAACAACACGGTAAACATTTGAGTAGGGAATCCTAATGCTTTGTAAATGATTCCAGAATAGAAATCAACGTTAGGATATAATTTTCTTTCTACAAAGAAAGGATCGTTTAATGCAGCTTGTTCTAGTTTCTTAGCTATTTCTAAAAGTGGATCATTTACGCCTAGTTTTTCTAAAATGTTGTCACAAGCAGTTTTGATAATTTTAGCACGTGGGTCAAAGTTTTTGTAAACTCTATGACCAAAGCCCATGAGCATTCTCTTTCTGTCTTTTACTTCTTGTACTACTTTTTCTACATCACCATTATAGTTATCGCGAATGTCTTCTAGCATTTCTAGAACTTCTTGATTAGCTCCACCGTGACGAGGCCCCCACAAAGCAGCAACGCCTGCTGCAATAGAAGCATATAGGTTTGCATGAGAAGAACCTACAATACGCACAGTTGCCGCAGAGCAGTTTTGCTCATGATCTGCATGAAGAATTAGTAACTTATTCATCGCATCTACTACTATTGGATCTGCTACAAAATCTTCGGATACATTTCCAAAAGTCATGTATAAGAAATTAGTAACATAGTCGTATTTATTTTGAGGATACAAAACAGGGTGACCTTTACCTTTTTTCTGAATCATAGCACAAATTGTCGGCATTTTAGCTAACAAGCGAATGATGGTTAAATTGGTTTCCTCAGGTTTTATATTTGGGTTTAAAGACTCAGGGTAGAAAGATGAAAGGGTAGAAAGCATAGTCATCAACTGCCCCATTGGATGAGAACGAGAAGGAAACACTTCAAATACTTTTACCAAATTTTCATGCACTAAAGTATGCATGGTTAATTCGTTTTCAAAAGCACTTAATTGTTCTACAGTTGGTAACTCTCCATAAAGCACTAAGTACATAACCTCTACAAAAGATGCTTTTCCAGCTAGTTCTTCTATGTTATAACCGCGATAGCGAAGAATCCCTAATTCGCCATCTAAAAAGGTAATGGCAGATTGAGTTACACCTGTGTTTTTGTAACCTTCATCATAGGTTATTAAACCTGTTTGGGCACGTAGTTTCCCAATCTCAATGGCTGATTCGTTTTCAGTACCGGTAATTACGGGAAGATCAAAAGATTTGTCTCCGTATTGAAGTGTAACTTTGTCTGGCATTTTAGTTAAATTAAATGAGTGTTTGTAAAAGCGCACCAAAAGTAATTAAATAGAAATATTTTTTCGGGAAAAACAAAATGATTTTATCAAAAACTATTTTAATGCCAAAAACAAGATTTACTTTCGATAGCAGTAAAATTTACTATTTGAAACGGATTGCCTCTTACATTGTTTTCTTTTATTTGATTTTTTCTACCGAAGTATCAAATGCACAAGCTATTCAAAGGACTCGGGTTTTATTTTTACTAGACGCCTCTTTTAGTATGCGAAAGGGGTGGGATGAGAGCAATAAATGGCAAGTAGCTACTGCTACACTTCAATCTTTAGCAGATAGTTTTTCTACTTTTCAGAATGTAGAAATGGGGTTGCGGATTTTTGGTCATTTGTTTGATGAAGGCGAGCACAACTGTAAAGATTCAAGATTGGAAATTCCAATTGGTTTAGATTTTTCAAACCGTTTATCTTCAAAGCTAAGAAGTATAAAACCAAAGGGTATTACACCTATAGCCTATTCTATAGAAAAAGCAGCTTTAGATTTTGGCGAAGCGAATACGGGAAAAAATATTTTAATACTTATTACAGATGGGGAGGAAGCCTGTGAAGGAGACCCTTGCAAGGTTTCTATTGCGCTGCAAAAAAACAACATTGTATTAAAACCCTTTGTAATAGGCATGTCGCTTTCAAAAACGGGAGTAGATAACTTTAACTGTATTGGCAAAACGGTAAATACGAATTCGGCAAAGGAATTTAGGGAACAATTAAAGCGACTTGTGGAGGAAGCAATTTCTAAAACTACTTTGCAAATTAATTTAAATGATGCCTTTCAAAATGCTACAGAAACTGACGTGAATATGAGCTTTTATGATGCAGAAACAGGCATTTTGAAGTATAATTTTTATCACAGTTTAAATGCAAAAGGGTTGCCAGATACGATTACCATTTCTCCTTTATTTAAGTACAATATTCAAGTTCATACCATACCCAATATAAAAGTTGAAAATGTTCTTTTAGAAAAAAACAGGCACAACATTATTGAGGTAAATGCAGCACAAGGTTTTTTACATTTCAAACTTCAGGGAGCCATATCTAAATCTGCTGCGGTGGATAGGATTAAATGTTTAGTACACCCAATAAAAGAAGCCATCACCTTGCACAGTCAGAAGATTAATTCAAAAGAAAAATATCTGGTAGGAAAATACGAGTTAGAGATATTGACTTTGCCACGCATTTATATTGAGTCTGTAAAAATTGACCAAAGCAAGACCACCACTGTAGAAATTCCTGCTCCTGGAATTTTAACCATCAATAAATCGTATGAATATTTTGGAGCTATACTTCTGCAAGAAGGCAAAAACACTACCAAGCTATATGATTTACAGCCTTCTTTAAAACAAGAAACCATTGCATTGCAGCCTGGGAAATATCATTTAGTATATCGATCAAAATTTGCTAAAACAATACACACCACCGTTGATAAAGAATTTGAGATAATTTCTGGAGGAAGTGTAGGTTTGAAACTTTAAAACTGCTTCAATATATGGCTTTATCAGATTATACCGTTCAAAATGAAAAGGATACTCGCTCTGGATTTGGAGTAGGGATATTAGAATTAGGCAGGAGCAATCCCAATGTGGTAGCGCTTTGTGCAGATTTAGTCGGTTCGCTTAAGCTTGATGATTTTATTAAAGAATTTCCTGAGCGATTTGTACAATGCGGAATAGCGGAAGCCAATATGATTGGTTTAGCAGCTGGTTTAACTGTAGGAGGAAAAATTCCTTTTGCTACTACTTTTGCCAATTTTGCAACAGGTAGAGTGTACGATCAGATTCGTCAATCGGTAGCTTATGCTGGTAAAAATGTAAAGATAGCCGCTTCTCATGCGGGGCTCACCTTAGGCGAGGATGGTGCTACACATCAGATTTTAGAAGATATTGGTTTGATGCAAATGTTACCTGGTATGGTGGTTATAAACCCTTGCGATTTTAATCAAACCAAAGCAGCCACTATAGCGGTGGGAGAATATGAGGGGCCAGTGTACTTGCGTTTCGGTAGACCTAAATGGCCCAATTTTACACCTGAAAATCAGAAATTTGAAATAGGGAAAGCTATACTGATGAATGAAGGCAAAGATGTGACCATCTTTGCTACAGGGCACTTGGTGTGGAAAAGCATAGAAGCAGCAAGGCTTTTAGAAGCAGAAGGAGTTTCTGTAGAGTTGGTAAATATTCACACGATTAAACCTTTAGATAAAACTGCTATCCTACAGTCATTAGCTAAAACTAAGTGCGCGGTAATTTGTGAAGAGCACAATGTAATAGGGGGTTTGGGAAGTAGTATTGCGGCTTTGTTGGCCGCAGAGAGTCCTATGCCATTGGAGTTTGTAGCTGTAAAAGATTCCTTTGGGGAAAGCGGAACCCCTAATCAATTGCTTGCAAAATATGGTTTAGATACACCTGATGTAGTGAAGGCAGTCAAGAAAGTAATTGCTAGAAAAGCTTAGTCTTTTGGTGTTTCTAATTTCTATTTACCATCAATATTAATACATGAACGATAGTGAAATATTAGAGCTCTTTCATAGTGGCACTGGGAAAGAAAGAGCGTTTACACTTTTAGTAGAAAAGTATCAGCAAAAGATTTATTGGCACATTAGGAGAATTGTTTTGGAGCATGAAAATGCAAATGATGTTTTACAAAACACTTTCATAAAAATCTGGAATGGATTAGAAAATTTTAGGGCAGACTCGCAGCTTTTTACCTGGATGTATCGAATAGCTACCAATGAGTGTCTAAATTTTTTGAATCAAAATAAAAAACATCAGCATGTTTCATTTGAAGGATCTGATACGAACGATGAAGATGAAAACTATGCTCCCTCCAACTATGTAAGAGGAGAATCCAATCCCATAGATGGAGATGCCCTTCAAGAGCGGTTAAAGAAAGCAATAGAAGCTTTGCCCGAGAAGCAGCGAATTGTTTTTAATATGCGGTACTATGATGAAATGCCCTATGAGCAAATGAGTGAAATTCTTACTACCAGTGTAGGAGCGCTAAAAGCTTCTTATTTCCACGCTGCACAGAAGGTAGAGCGGTATTTATTGCAAGAGCATTAATATGTTCTGAAAGAAATTGAAATTTAACAAGTTACCCTTTAAACCTTTACAGAATAATTTAATCATAGAAGCGTGGAAAATTATGATGACATATATACCGAGCTAAAAAACAGCGCACCCTTGCTTTCTGAAATGAAGAAGGTGAATTGTTACGAAGTGCCGAAAGATTATTTTCTCCATTTTTCGCAATTCATGAATGAGAAAATACAAAAGGGAGATGCACACCTAGAGCTAAATGAGGTATCACCACTTTTAGCACAGATTGAAAAACCAATCACAGAAGAACTTCCGAATATTTATTTTAATTCTTTACCAGAAACACTGTTAAAAAAAATTAGACATACGGAGGTAAGCGAAGAGTTAAAAATAGTGGCTCCAGCGTTACCTATTCTCAAAAAGGCAAACTTGTATGAGTTTCCTGCTTCTTATTTTGAACAAAATTCTTTAAGGATTTTGGAAACTATTCGCAAAGAAGAGAAAGAAAAGAGTAAGAAAACGAACTTAAGATGGGTATGGATTTTAGAACAATTTATAGAGACCATTCAGAACTTTTTAGCGCCACCAAAGTATGCTTTAGTAATGGCAGGATGTTTTGCAGTTTTAATTTTGGGTAGTATTTTTTTTATTAACTCAGATGTTTCCGATGAACAAAAAATTGTTGCTCAACTGCGTGGAATAAATAATGATGAGTTAAGCAATTATATAGCCATGAATATGGATGAAATTCAAGAGCATCATATTTTGCAAAATTCCAACGAAGTAGATTTTTCTTCTTTTTTGGAAAATACGAAAGAGGTAAATACTAATTTAGAGGAGTACATTCTTTCAGGTATTGATGAAGATGAAATAGGAAAAGAGCTTAGAGATTAGTTTTTTATAGAAGTATTAAAAAATAAACGATGAAAATAAAATTTGAAAAATACAAGCCTGTCTTGTTCTTTATTATACTGCTAAGTATTAGCTGTAGTCAAATTTTTGCTCAACCAAATGCGGAACCAAACGGGGAGAGTAAAAAAGAAAGGGTAGAGGCTCTTAGAGTTGCATACATTACCAATCGTTTAAATTTAACATCAGAGGAGGCGCAAAAATTTTGGCCAATCTTTAATCAATATAAAAGCGATTTAAGAACCCTTAGACATAACTTTCATCCAAAAGATGCGGAAGCTCCTTTAACTGCTGACCAGCAATTAGAGTTTGATCAAAAGAAATTGGATTTAAAAAAGAAATATAAACCTCAATTTGAGTCTGCTATAGGAAAAGATAAAGTTAATCTTCTAGTAACTGCGGAAGAAGATTTTAAGAAGGAACTGATGCGTATTATGAAAGATAGAAGAGATGGGCGTGAGCCAAGACCCGCTAATCGCTAAACTTAAAATTTAGGACAATACATAGGGTATTGGATAGATTGATCTCTTTGTCTTTTAAAGATATAAACTACAGAAACTTCCATTGCTCCCTGAGCTTTAGAAGCACCGCGTAAATCAGAATGATTGATATCGTAACTAAGACCAATGCGTGCATTGTAAATATCTACTCCCAAATTTAAGATAGCAGCATCTTTCACCCGATAAAAACCTCCACCAAAAATGCCAATGTTGTCTGTGGCTTGATAGTTTACACCCAAACCTATGTTATACTGTTGTGCATTAGCTTGTAACATAAATAAAAAGGTAGGTAAAAGACTCCATTCATTATCATTGCCTAAATTAATTTCACAACCACCATGTACTACATATCTTCTAGGCAATCGGTTATTCTCATTTCCCAAAAATGATTCTCTGGGTTGAGAAACATGATGTAAGGAGAATCCAAAATTATAAGCAAAACGATCTTTCGGGCGAGAACTGAAAAGAACACCCAAATTCACATCAGCATAGATATTTGTTTTGTTGGAAGCATTTGCTTCTCCGTTATATAAATTTCTATTCCAACCAAAATTATCTAACTGCGTTTCAAAAATAAGGTCATTGAAATTTAAGCGCTTCATCACTACTCCTGCTTGCAAGCCAAAAGAAAGATGCGACCTGCCATAGCGATCTACTGATTGGTGATAAGCAACGGACGCCATAATATTATTGGTAGTAAGAGCCCCATCACCTGCTTTGTCATTAAAAAAAGACAATCCTACACCCAGTTTATTATTACCCATTCGCTCAGATGGAATAGGCGCATCTACAGAAGCTTGATAAGTTTGATAAGGAGCCACTGTGTTTAAAACAGGAATAGTAAACCATTGATTACGGTAATTAAAAGTACCTCTTATAGTACCATTAAAATTGCCTGTTAATGCGGGATTCATAGAAACAGGAGCAGCCCAATGTTGTGAAAAATGAATATCCTGAGCATTAACTCCCAACACTAGCAACAATAAAAAAGCAGTGTATAATTTATTCATAAAAATAGAATAGCTCTTTGTGTTTTATAAAATTTCAGTATGGCAATTTACAGTTTTTTTTTCATTTCGCAGCAATAGCAAAAAATAATGCTTTTGTGGTGGAACTGGGTTTAAAACTATAAGACAATTAATTTTTTATTTACACAATCAAAGGTTTCTTCCTTTGCTCCAAAACTTTTATAAAAACGAGCAATGGAGAGTACCGAAGACCCTTCAAAATCAAAGATACGCTTCGAGTTTTGAGATTCTTGAAGGAGGGAATCTATGAGAAAATGCATAGCACCATTTGCTCTGCCTCTATCGTTAGTAGCAGGCAAAAGATTTATAATTCTAGTGGGGGTTTCTACAAAAAGACCAGCGGCAGAAAGTTTTTGCTCTCGATTTTTTACAAATAAAAGACGAGCCATGTTGTGCTGTTTGAGTTGCTCTACTAAATTTTTAAGTTGCTCTTTGTGTTGTGATTTGAAATTATCATCCCGTACAGCCGTGTTTTCTATGTAGAATTCTACAAATCCATCCTCCTCCCCAGTAATCTGTAAACCCTTTCTGTGAGCACGTTTAATATTTCGAGTTAGATTATCAGAGTAACGTTTTTTAATTTCTTCGTACGAAGTATACAGCGGTAAGATTAAATTTTTCCGAGCCGTTTTTTTCTTGATATTGTCAAAAGTATTAGAGTAGTTAAGATTTTGATGGATGAAGTAGTATTTTTTTGTTACGAGTTCTATCATTTTTTTGAGTACTGCTGGCTTTATTTCTTGTTTTGAAAAAGCACCTAACTGTTGGCAAAAAAGCGGTTGATAGACATATTTAATCCCAAATTTTGTTCCTACTGGAATGGGCATTATAATTTCGTAATCACCATACACTAATCCTCTCCACTCTGGTGCTACGCAATCTAAGTACCAGCTGTAGGCATAGGGTAGCCCCGAAACAGAATTTGCAATGACATCGTTCCATTTTGCCTCATCTATTTGTGAGCGTTTTAAATACCTTAGAATTGGTTTCATGCGAGCGTAGTTTCTTTTTTTGATAGGAGCAAAGCTTGCTCGTGTGTATATTCATATAATTCGCGCCAGCCTCTCCACTCTGCTTGCTCGCAAAGGGAGTTATTGTGCCAAATCGAAATAAAATTTCCACCTACCAATTGTGTGGTTTTTATCAATTCCTGAATTTCATTTTTTGCTTTTTCTATACTCATTTTTTGGTAGTACTGAAGGGTAGCATCCATGTACATAAATGGATAGATTTTTAACTCGGTAGGCTGATTGGTATTTAAGTCGAAAAAATAAAATGGGTTGGCAATACTTGCTCTAAAACCATTGTGGGAGGCGTATCCCATAGAGTAATCAGATTTTATTCCAATAGCTAAAATTTTAGCATAGGTATTGGCTATGTCAAATTTTAGAAAATGAAATCTATTTTGAATGGTAGGATGGTGGGTGATTTCACTCAATCGTAATTTTTCTATTTCATAACCATTTTTTTTATGATGACTTTGATATGAAAAATGGATACCCGTTTCATGTACCGAGCTAATTTTTTGTATTAAATCTCTAAAAGGCAAAAGCGTGTGGGGTGTGTTTTTATCGTGTTTGCTGTGATTTGCCAAAAGGAAGAAAAAAATATTTTTGAAACCATATTTTACCTGAATTGATTGCAGGTATTCGAAGGTGTCAAATGGGTCTTTTTCATGCTGGATTAAAACTTTTATGCGGGTGACAATTTGACCGTATCTAGCATTTACAAAATCTTTAAAGGCACCACCTATGTTTCTTTTGAACCCCTTGTATAGATAGGAATATGCCATGTCTACATCAATAGTTGAAATGTATTCGAAAGAAGTTTTCTTGAATTTCAAAACAGGAAATAATTTACCCAATATACGTTGAATAGCAAAAGCGTAATAATTTACCATTGGGCTATTTAAAAAGCCATCTCGGTATGCCCATGATTTTGTTGCATGAAAGCGATGGTGCTCATCTTTTTGATAAGCCAAATATTCTTCATATCGGCTTACTAATAGAAATGCAGAGGCAAACATATCAAAAGGGAAAGTAGAGCTGTTCTTTGTTTCGAAGTATCCTGTCAATTTTATTTCTTCCACAAGGCTGTTGATGGGAACAATTTTTATTTCATGTAAGCTTGTTTCAAAAAGCAAACTGGCACTTTCAAAAAAAAGCTCATTCCCTAAAGCGGTATGTGTATAGGAAAATTTTGACAATTCAGAAGTTGTAAAATCTTCTTTGTTGGTTGTTAACTCATATTCTAATCCCAATAACTGCTTCAAAAGCAAGTCAAGAGTATAAATTACTCTATTAGTGATTTGATGTGTGAAAACGAGTATCATTAAAGGACTTATTTCTATTTTGGAATCAGAAATCAATAAAATTTTTCTTGTCTATTTTTTCTACTTTTTCTTTCTTCTCTCTGTAAAAAGTTTCATTTCTCAAATACTTCGTTTTTAAAAGCGGGCAAATTTTATAGCGTTCATCTTTCGTATCTTCATATAAAGCAGCCAAGGTCTCAAATACAGCAGTAATGCCAATTTTGTCGCACCATTCAAAAGGCCCAAAGGGATAGTTGGTGCCTAGTTTCATGGCTTGGTCTATATCCTCAATAGAGGCGGTGCCTTCTTGAAGTGTGAAGCAAGCTTCATTAATAATCATAAAAATAATGCGAGATTTCACCATTCCTACTCTGTCCTCTACGGCTAAAAAATCTACTCCAAATTGTTTCATCAATTTGTTCAATTCTTCCATTTGAAATTTTCGATACAAACTCACCTCCCATTTGTTTTGAGAGATAAAAGAAGGTAATGCATTGATGCCAAAAAGCTGACAACGAATTTTTTCTTCTACTGTATATACCGCTTCTGAAAGTTGCAGTTTCACCGCATTTACAAAAATGGGTGTGTCTTTTAATCCAGCATAAATTTCCATGTTAGATGGGTCATCGTCAAAATTCAAATCCATGATTACATCATAGAAATCAAAATCTTCATCGCTATCTCCATCCGAAATTTCTATCTCTAAATCTTTACCTAAAGATAAGCGAGTTCTCATTTCATTTACTCTATTTGGTTCACCTATAAGTAGTATCTTCATCTTTTGTATTATTACATTTAAAACCCGAATATAGTCATGGAACGCGAAATAATTTTGACAGATCAGGCACCAGCACCTATTGGCCCTTATAGCCAAGCTGTTTTAGTGAGAAATACGCTTTACATTTCTGGTCAAATCCCTATCAATCCTGAGTCTGGGACTTTAATAGAAGAGAGTATAGAGGCCGAAACACACCAAGTAATGAAAAACTTAGAAGGGGTGCTAAAGGCAGCTGGAATGTCTTTTAGTAATCTTGTTAAAACCACCATCTTTATAAAAGACATGAATGATTTTAGTAGAATAAATGTCGTTTATGGAAATTATTTTACAGATATATTTCCTGCTCGTGAAACCGTGGAGGTGTCTCGGCTTCCAAAAGATGTGCGGGTAGAAATAAGTGGAATCGCTGTTCGATAAAAGGTTAAACCGTAAGCATAAATCTAGTCCAAACGCTTTTGGTTTTCTTTCCAATTTTTACTTCTAGTTTTATATAAGTGAGTGTATTGGAGGATAGTTTTCTAATTTCCTTTATCATTTCCTCATCTAGTTTATCGCCTTTTTTGTAAAGGTTTTTTTGCATTTGCTTATTTACCAAAGAGAGCGTTACAGAAAGGATAGTAATAGAAGTGTCATCTCTGCCGGGTTCCTCATAACTCAAAATTGCTTTTTGCGAAAAATTATTACGTTTGTATTTTTCATTTCTTTCTAGTGCCATATTGTTAAGCACAATCATTCCTTTATTGGAATTGAAATTTGGAAACAATTTCGGCTCTGGTTTTATAAGAAGATATTGATACAAGAGAATGCGAGAGTTATTGGCAAAACCAATAATTTTAAACATGGCAGTATCTAACCCGCTTGTCTTTTTTGTTTTGGGGGTAATACGAAGTAGACTATCGGTACGAACGGCCACTCCTTTATCAAAAAACAACTCAGAAAATTTATACTTCGGAGCGAATTTCATAATGTATGAATATTCTTTTCCGCTCAGGAGTGTATCAAAATCGGGAGAAATTTTCACTTCATTTCTATTCTGAAGCGGAATGAATATCTCCGATTTATTTTGGGCACAAATACTACACGATATAATTGATAAAATTAGTATCGCTGAAGGAATATATTTAAATCGGCTGTACATAAGTCCCATGATTGTTATGTTTCAGCACCAGCTGCCAAAAATTTATTCTTCGGTTTCGGTCCATTCATCATAGAGTTCATCTATGAAGATATTTTCTTCTCTGGTAATAGGTTTAGTAGCTTTTGAAACTTTAATAGCAAAATCTATCAAGTGCAATCTTTCTTTCTCTGTAGAGTCTTCATAAAAATCGTTCATACACTTTTGGAAGTGCAACATATATTCATCCGATTTTAGATTGCTTATTATTTCCAGCTCAGCATCTAGGCTTATAGCAATAGGAAAATTTTCTGCAATATACTCAGCAATAATGCGGTCTTCGGCTATACTAAATTTCCCATCTACAGCTGATAAGATCATCAGAATGTGATAACCTGCTATTGCTTTATTTTTTTTACCTGGCATAATTTATATTTTCAAGAAAGATAGTAAATTCTTTTAATCAGTATTGTTGAAGTGTATTTTCTAATTCTTTTTTTATACGCTCTATAAGCGTTTTGGGTTTAATCACTTTTACATTAGCTCCGTAACTTAACAGCTGCATAATAAACTCATGATTAATTTGAATGTTCAATTCTATACGGAGCTCTTCTTTGGCATTTTTTAAAACAAGTTGTGTGGGGTGAATGGGCTGTGATAAAATGTACTTTCCCTGAACTGGAACAAAGGATAACACTACATTTTCAGCCTTACTATCGTTCACGGTAATTCCATAGATATTTTCATAAAACTTTTTGTTATCAATTTTCTTTTCGCTAAAAAAAGTATCGGTAATTTTTATGTGAATAATTCTATCTAAACTAAAAGTAAGAACCTTATGTTCTGTTTTAGAAACAGAGTTGCCTATCATGTAAAATCTGCTTTTAAATTCCCTAACAAAATAGGGTTCTATTAAATGCTGCTTCACTTGTTCACTACCAAATGTTTGATACGAAAATTGCAGCACTCTTCTTTCGCGAATAGCTCTTACAATAGGTTCTACATACTCTATTCCCACATAAGAAGCAGGTCTATCAAATTGGATAAAATCATTTTCACCACGATTTTCTTTGTTGATTTTTACGGTCGCAGCTATTTTCATAATAGCCTCTTCAAACTCTTTAATGGCGGGCAGTTGCTTAAATTGATCTAAAATGCTTATAGCAAATTCTAAGCCGTGTAATTCATCGGCAGTAACGGGTAAGTTGGAAATAGAATAATCTTCCCTTTCGTAGCTATAACTTTTTTCTATTCGGTTGTATTTTATGGGTGCTTCAAATTTGAGCGACTGACTGTAGCGCATTTCTTGCAAGTCGAGTTGAATCGTTCGTTTGGAAATTGTTTTATCCAATGCTTCGCTTACATGATTGATTAAATCCTCCAACGTAGGGCTAGGCTTTCGTCTTAGGCGCTCATCCAATAAACGGTAGCGCGAAAAAGCGTCATGATTTAAAGGCATGTGTTACTTAATTTTATTGATAGTGTAACTTAGGAAATAGCGATCTTTTAAGGGGTACTTACTAAAAGGACAAGGGTCATCGTTGATTCCATCTTTGGGACTCCACGTAAAAAAATTAGTATCACTTAGTCCTTTAGAATTGTGTAATCGACTAATCTCCCCATACTCATCATCCATACAACCCGCTAGCAGCATATGTTTGATGTCAAATAACTTTTTCTTGAAATTGAATTTGGTTTTTCTATCGCAATCAGAATAAGGGTTTAATAAATCGCCCATTAAATCATCAATTCCATCTACTTCCCATCCTGCCATATAGACCCTGAAATTTTTATCGTGAGGTAAGTAGAGCGTAAACTCATTGTTTAAAGTCCAATCTTTTTTAAATGTTTTTCCCATTCCACGACTCAATACTTTTCCTTTCTTTCCATAAAAATCATTTAAGAAAATCCAGTCTGACCCTACATTTACAAAGAGTCTGACCTCCGCTTCTCCATCCGCCTCACTCAATTTTTTAAAATAGAGTTTCGATAAATTTACTTTGATTTCATCTATAGGATAGGTTTCTGCTGTACCGTTTCCTCCATCCCAATAAAGGTAGATGGAACGAGCATAAATATCCAAATCACTTGCATATTCACTTCGCCATGGAATAACTATATGGATACTTCCGCTATCGTTTACTTCTATCTTTTCATTAGCAGAAAAATTATCTGCATTGTTTTTCCCTATTCTGTATTTGAGATGAGCGCTAGCAGATGGTTTGGGAAGATTGGTTTTCACCACAAAATCATAATCTTTACTGCCCATTTTCACCCTTCTTATAAAAGGTTTTACATCAGAGCGATTATTTCTTAGTGCGCCACCATCTCCACTTGCAAAAATATCTATGCGAGTAGCAAATTTGGAAGTAGAATCATCAAACCAAATTTTAGTTGGCAAATTTCTTTTAGTGGCAATAAATCTGGCAGGGTGAATTTCTGCATAAGCAGGTGGGTGCCCTCTATCCCAAACATAGGTTCCTTCTACATGTACCCAATCCCCTATGGACGGCCAATTCCATATTACATCTCCTCGTTCATGACCAGCACTAAAGAAACCGCCACTCTTTCCTTCGTTGTTTAATTTACGAAGTGGATTTATGTAATTAGACATAGCCAATCCGCTTTCCCATTCTACGTGCATATACTTTCTAAGTACGGTATCTTTTATTCCATTTTCGCCATCATAAACTAGGTAGGGAGTTAAGTTGGTGTAGCGATGGTCGGGTGTTTCATCGGGTTGAACATTAATATTTACATCGTGCGAGTAGTGATAAAATGGCAATTCCTCTCCGCTCACATGCGGCCCATTGCTTCCATCTTTTGGATCAGAAATTACAGTACCTTCTAGCTCTGCCACATAATTTTCACTCACAATTGTAGGCCATGAAGGAAGGATAATGCCAATGTCATAACCCCTTACAAAACTAAAAATTTTAAGTGTATCTCTACAAGGCGCATGGCCAATTTCAGCTTGAGTACTGATGGGGTGAGTAAGTAAAGGTTGTGCTTTAGAAAGAGCAACCATTAGCGATAACATAAATAGTATGAGTATTTTTCTCATTATCAATTTAAGGTATTAAAACTTTTAAAGCTTGTGGAATAAGAGAAATTTCAAAAGGTCCAGAGCCAAGCACTTCTCCATCTACTTGCATAAAAATTTCAGAAGCATTTTCGAGCGCTTCAATTTTTATATGCTTGGTAAAATGTGTTTCTACTTTAGGATGATTTATAAATGCGCCATTAAATAAGCCTGGAGCATTGGCTAAAACTTCTAAAACAGATAAATCTTTCGCAATCGTAAAAAAGAAAGAGTCTCCATCTAAAGTAGCCCCAGGCGTAAGTTTCATGCCTCCACCACCATATTTTCCAATACCCGCTAAGGTAAGATAGGAAAGGGTCTCTAACGTTTGATTATTAAATGAAATTCTCAAATTGGGTTTATTAAAAGTGAAAAGACATTTCACCATTTGAACTAAATAAGAGATTTGTCCAAGACCTTTAATTCCACTCATTTGTTTTACTACATAAGCATCAAAACCCGCTCCTGCAAAATTGCAGAAGTAGCGTTCAAATAACTTCCCATCTACATAGGATTTAGACAACCCAACATTTTGTACCAACGATTTTCCATTTTTTAAAAGGCTTATTGCCTTTTTATAATCTTTAGGCACACCCGAAGTTTTTATCCAATCATTGCCAGTTCCTAAAGAAATCATAGAAACGAGTACATCTGTTGAAGGAATTTCTTTTTGTTGTAAAATACCATTAGCTACATCCTGAAAATTTCCATCACCGCCTACACATATTATTTTTCTATAACCATTTAGAATGGCTGATTGCACCACTTTATTTCCCTTGTTTTCAGGGGTTGTCAATTCAAAATCAAAGGGTATATTTTCTTTCTCAAGATGCGCTTTAATAGCTCCCCATTGAGTGGCTACTTTTCCAAAACCAGATGCAGGGTTTACAATCGCAAACCATTTTTCATTTGTTTCCATTACTTGAAAGTAGATAAATTATTTTGACACAGAAATTTGAGCTAATTTTTCTTTGTAGAAATAAATTATGAGGCCTGCTAGTATACAAATAAATGCCAGCACTCCATTCGCCCAAATTATATTTTCATGGTGATGAAAAAAAGGCAAGGTAAAGAGCGAAATTAGCAGCATTCTTTCTAACACATTTACCATAAAAAAAACACTGTTTGCTCTGCCTATAATATGATTGGGAATATGCGAAAAGAGATAAGTAATTCGGTGAATACGAATACTTGCATTACAGGCTCCGATGATAAAATAAGAAAGGAAAAAGAGCGGGAGTGAACGATTGGTAATTTGAAAAGTAAAAAGCAAACCTGCTGCAACACTAAACAATGCAATTCCTTTAATTTGATTTTTGGGTGAAACCAAACTGGTAGCAATAAAACCCGCTAGCAGTGCGCCTGCCGAAAAGACCATATCGCTCATGGCATATACATCTCCGCTTTGATGTAGAAACTGATCTACATAAATGGGATTAATTAAAGTGCCATGAATAAGGATGCTTAGGAATACGATTAAGGAAGCATTTCCAAAAAGAAAAAGGATGGGATTTCTTTTTAAAAAACTAAAACCTGTACGCATTCTTTTTACTAATGAATCAGTGTCTATTTCTTTGTTTACCACAGAAAAAGTAGTGATAAAATAAATCATCATAAAAGCTACAAAATAAGTAGCGGCATCTATCATAAAAATCTCATGAATTTTCCATGCTTTAAAATGAATGGGCACAGCCATTTCATAGCCTAATAAATTCATTTTTCCATCTACTCCATTTAGCAATAATGCAGCCACTCCTCCTGCAATTGTCCAAGTTACTTGCCCTTGAATTTCGAGTTGTGAAGTCACTTTTGCATACTGTTCTTTGGGGGTAATCTCTTGTGCAAAAGCATATAAATTTGGAAAGTGAATGTTGTAAATAAATACGGTGGTGGCAAATGCCAGCGCTACCAAACTCCAGTGCGAATCGCCTTGCAAAAAGCCCGTAATGGAGATGCCCGAAAGCATTACTAGGCCTACTATATTCATGACTAGAAAAATGTTTTTACGACTATGGCGATCTACCAATGTTCCAGCATAAAGTCCCCATATAAGGGAAATGCCATTGATGAATAAATACAGAAAACTAAAGAAATTACTTTGGTGTATTACATTCGTAAAATACCAAGGAATAGCAAGCATCGAAATTCCTTGCGAAACTCCCGAAATGGAATTGGCTATTAAGAGTAATAAGATGGCTTGCTTATTTTTCAAAAGTCTATTTTTGAGTGGCGAAAGTAAAAGAAATAGCTAAAACCAATAGGGACTATAATCCAGAATAGTATACAGCAATCTACAAATTAAAAGCATAATGATAGATAGTACTCTATATGAGAAATTACTTCGATTTTGTGAATACAGTGAGCGATGTAAAAGCGATGTACTAAAGAAATTTATACGGTTAAAACAACCAAAGACAGAAGCTTTGCCTTATCTGGAAAAGCTAGAACAGATAGGGGTTTTAAACGAAAAGCGCTATGTAAAAAGTTTTATTCATTCGCATGTTACTTACAAAAAATGGGGTACCACTAAAATAAAACATGCACTGGGAGCAAAGGGAATAAAACAGGAATTTTATCAAGAGTTTTTGGCAGCAATTGATGAAGAGGACTATAAAGAAACAATCAAAACTTTGGTAGAGCGAAAGCTCAAAAGTATAAAGGGCGAAACTGCTTTGGAAAGAAAAACAAAATTGATTCGATTCTTGGCTGGCAGGGGATTTGAAATGGGTGTTATTCAAAAAGTTTTAAAGGAGATAAAACTCTAAACTTTAGTTAATCTTTCTGTTATGTAAGTCTCTTCTGCATCTATTTCCAGCGTTTTATAGGAATTTGTTTCTCCTTTCTGCAATTGTATTTTTGATTTCGGTATTTCAAAAAAGGAGGCTAAATAAGCTATTAAATACTTATTGGCTTTGCCTTCTACGGGTGGTGCTTTTATTTTTATTTTAATACTACCATCCGCTTCTTTTAAAACTTCATCTACTTTAGAATTTGGTTTAACTTTGATGCGTAAAATCATTTTGTGAAAGTAAAAAAATACCAGTTTCATTTTTCTCTATTTCGTATTTTTAAATTACGATTAGCATTATTAATTTTTAATCTTTTATTTTTCATTTTTTCTCTAAACGCTCAAACTTATACTATAATTCCTGCCGATAGCATTGTTCCAGATTATAGCAATGCCAAGGCTTTCACGCTTTCTGTATCTTCTTTGGATTCTGCTTTTCTCAATACTAACTTTGGACTAAAAACAGTTTGTGTAGATATTGTACATCCACGTTTATCTGATTTAGGTTTAACCTTAGTCTCGCCCGATGGTACACAAATCGATTTAAGTTCGGGTGCTTCGGGTGCTAACTATCATAACACTTGTTTTGATATGGCAGCAGGTACGACCATACTTTCTGGAACTGCTCCCTACACTGGGTTGTACTATCCAAGGCATAACATCGGAAATTTTAATAACGGACAAACAGGAGCGGGCGTTTGGAGGTTGTTTGTGCAAGATGTGGCGCTAAATGATACGGGTTATGTGAAAAGTATTGCACTAACATTTGGTACCAACCCACCGTTACCTTCAGGAAGTCCCTTAGGGTCTTGTACTGTTTTTTCTCCCCAGGGATGCACTTGCGCTGATAGCACACAAACAAATTGTGCGCTCCTGCCAGATATGTTTGTAGGCTATAGTTGGTTTGCAGGTTCTTTTCATAGAGAAGAATTTCACGATAGCCTTCGGGTTTCCAACTCTACAGCCAATGCGGGATTTGGACCTATGGAGATTATAGGGACTGGTCAATGGTTTTGTGGTGATTCGCTTGTGAGTGGAAGTGTTCTTTGCCCCAATGGTAAGTATTCTAAACAACTGGTGAAGCAGCGTATTTATGTAAAAACCAACAATGGATATTTTGATTTTATAGATACCGTAGTGGGTACTATGACTTTTCATGCAGAGCTCGGGCATAGGCATTTGCATGTAGATGAATGGACAGAAAACACATTACGAATTAGGGGGCCAGAAAGTGACCCTGCCAAGTGGCCAATTTTGGGAAAAGGTGATAAAGCATCTGTGAATTTATACGACCATGTAAAGTGTGATAATTTATTTAATGCTTGTGATTTTGAAAACAAAGTTGTTACCGATTCTGATTTAAAAAATGCTGGTTTGGGACTTGGTTATGTTTCTGGAAGCGCCAATGTACAGGGGATTTCGGTAGGCTATTCTGATATTTATGAAAACAATTTAATAGGGCAAGCTATCTATTTCGATTCGCTTTGTAATGGCGACTACTATATGGTGGCTCAGTTCGACCCACAGCATCGTTTTGTTGATGGGAATAGAGCAAACGATGTAACTATTGCACCCATTACGCTTTCCCTCCAAAAAGCAAATTGTTGTAAAGCAAAATTTGAAGTAGATACTATCAATTTTAGTTTGGGTAGTTTTCGTTTTATAGATAGAAGTGTGGCTATGCCCAATTCATGGAAATGGAATTTTGGCGATGGAACCACTGATACTATTCAGTTTCCAGCTCATCAGTATGTTCATAGCGGTAACTATACAATCAAACTTTACACTACCACTGCACAAGGATGTAAAGATTCTTTTCAATTTTCGATAGCTACTACTTTTAACACAAGCATAGCTGAAACTATTATGGAGTCAGATATTTCAGTCTTTCCGAACCCTTCTAATGGACTCTTTAATTTGAAAATAAATTTACCTCAAGAGCAAAGCATATCGATGGAGGTTTTTAATTTATTAGGCGAAAAAATCCAAACTGTAGCTACACAAAAATTACTTTTAGTAGGAGAAAACAATCTTTCTTTTTCGATAGCGGAAAAAGGTGTTTTTGTTTTGGTAGTAAAAAATAACCAGCGGACTTTTTATAGAAAAATAGTTTGTCAGTAAATAGAAAAGTCTTTTTTGAAATAAAATCTGTGAAAATCTTCTCAATACACAGTACTCGTATATCTATTCTATATATTTGCCGAAAATTATCACATGGAAGCCGCAGAAAAATTTATTCTAGAAATATACTTAGAATCAACCCCAAACCCAGAGAGCCAAAAGTTTGTAACCAACAAACATTTGTTACCAAACTTTGTACTTGATTTCAAAAATAAAGAGGCGGTAAAAGATTCTGAATTGGCAGAGGAGTTATTTAAAATTCCTTTTGTGAGTGCGGTTTTCATCTCTAATAATTTTGTAACCATTACCAAAAAGCCCGAGTACGAATGGTATGAAATTTCGCCCGAAATAAAAGAGACCCTAAAGAACTTTATCCAATCGGGTAGGCCTGTAGCTGCTGAATCGGTGATGAAAATGGGAGAAGCACCTACACAAGACAATGCCCCAGAAAATACCGAATCAAAAATTAAAGATTTACTTGACAAATATGTGAAGCCAGCTGTAGAAAGTGATGGAGGTCACATAGCTTTTAAATCTTTTGAAAATGGAATTGTTTCCCTTTCTATGCAAGGTTCATGTAGTGGCTGTCCGTCTGCATCTGCTACACTGAAAGGAGGTATAGAAGGTTTGCTAAAACGTATGGTACCAGAGGTTTTAGAAGTGGTGGCAGTAGAGGAGTGAAAGGGAATTAGCTACTTTTCTTCCAACAATCCACCAAATGGTCATCTACCATACCTACTGCTTGCATAAAGGCATAGCAAATAGTAGAGCCTCTAAATTTAAAACCTCGTTTACCCATATCTTTGCTCATTGCATCTGATAGTGGGGTTTTGGCAGGCAAGTCTTTTAAAGTTTTGGGTTTGTTTACAATGGGCTTGTGATCTACAAAACTCCAAATGTAGTTGTCGTAAGAACCAAACTCTTTTTGAATTTCTATAAAACGTTGTGCATTATTAATGGCCGCACGTATCTTTAATTGATTGCGAACAATGCCCGTGTCCTGCATGAGTGCTTCGTACTTTTGTTCATCAAATTTTGCCACCTTTTCCACATCAAAATCGGCAAAGGCTTTTCTAAAATTTTCGCGTTTGCGTAAAATAGTCAGCCAACTAAGACCTGCCTGAAAACTTTCGAGCACCAAAAATTCAAACAAAACTTTATCGTCATGTACAGGTTTTCCCCATTCTTCATCGTGGTATTTTATGTAAAGCGGGTCGGTGCCACACCAGCCGCAGCGGCACTTTTCTTTGTTTTCAGATGTTTCTTTTTTCATAAGCTTATAAAGTTTTGGTGGCACTAAAGTCTTATTTATTTTCTAAAAATTTAACTGGAAACTAAACAACAAAAACCTATGGCCTTCGTTTATGCTTGTAAACCCTAAAGGTAAAACGCTCAGTATTCACATTTTCTCCCTACTTTCGCACTCGCTTGAAAAAACTCTCGCTATATCTATTTATAGCTTCTTTGCTTTTTGCCAAAGGAGTAGCAGCTCAAATTCACGAAGTGGGAGCATGGGTAGGTGCAGCTAATTATTTTGGAGATTTAAATACCAAATTTAGTTGGAAATATGTGCGCCCTGCTGGTGGTTTGTTTTATCGCTACAATACTGGACCTCGCATTGCTTTTAAGGGTGCAGCTAGTTATGGCGAAGTGGAGTTTAAAGATGCAGGTTCGGGTATTCCGCAAAATATGCAGCGTAATCTGTCTTTCAAATCGAGTATTATAGATTTGACGGTCACAGCTGAATTCAACTTTTTTAAATTTGATAAAACGAAACCCAAAAAATATTGGTTTTCTCCTTATTTGGCTACGGGTGTGGGAATTTTCTTTTTTAATCCAAAGGCAGAGTACAGGGGCAAATGGTACTATTTGCAAGCACTCGGTACCGAAGGGCAAAATGACCCTAGTTACTCTGGAGTTAAAAAATACAATCTGTATAGTTTTCATATTCCTATTGAAGGAGGTTTTAAATTTCATGTGAAAGGAAATTGGAATCTGCAAGTGTTTGCATCGGTACACAAAACTTTTACCGATTATTTGGATGATGTAAGCGGAAATTACCCTAGTACGGTATCGCTTCCAGGTGGTTCAAAAGGTTTAGCAGCAGCCCTTTCTGATCGTTCGGCAGAGGTAGGGGGTGAAAAATCTGGCAGACCAGGTTACCAACGGGGGCAGTCTAAAAAGAAAGATGATTTTGTGTTTGTAGGCATTGCGGTTTCCTACACATTTATGTCTATTCAATGTCCTACACCAGCAGCAGGCTGGCAGTATAGATAAGAATAGCTTATCCTATTTGTATTTTAAAACCCTTCCCTCGTCCCTCGTCCTCTGTCACTTTTTTACTTATATTTGCCCACTTTGCAAAAAAAGCCAAGACTTAGTCAACAGTAGCAGTTAATATGAGTTGGAAAGAATCCATAGATGTAACAAAATTGCCACAGCACCTAGCCATAATTATGGATGGGAATGGAAGATGGGCAAAACAGCATGGTAAGAATAGAATTTTTGGTCATACCAATGGCGTAAAGGCTGTAAGAGAAACAACCGAAGCCTGTGCAGAACTAGGTATTAAGCACTTAACTCTTTATGCATTTTCCACCGAAAACTGGAACAGACCCCAAACTGAAGTAAGTGCTTTAATGACATTGTTGTTAAAAACAATTAAGCTAGAGATTAAGACTCTGAATAAAAACGATATTCGCCTTCGTGCAATTGGCGATATAGACATGTTACCTGCTGGCACTGCTAAGGAACTGAAGAGTGCCATGGAAGAAACAGCTGGTAACAAGAGGATGGATTTGATTTTGGCGCTCAATTACAGCGGGAAATCAGAGCTAGTGAGGGCTATAAAGTCAATAGCATCTAAAGTGCAAAAGCAAGAGTTGGAGTTAAGTGATGTTACAGAAACTCTGGTAGATATGGAGCTTTTTACGGTAGGTATACCAGACCCAGAGTTGATGATAAGAACAAGTGGAGAACAAAGGATTAGTAATTTTTTATTGTGGCAGATGGCATATACAGAGTTTTACTTTACTGAAAAATTTTGGCCAGAGTTCGATAAAGAAGAGTTGTATAAAGCAATAGTTACCTATCAAAATAGAGAAAGACGTTTTGGTAAAACATCGGAACAGATAATAAAATAAAATTTAGGCGTTACTTATTAGATTTTTAAAATTTAGCTAAAAAAATAGCTGTTGTAGTCCCAGAAAGGGTCTAGGGGCTTTAAAACATTTATATTTTGAAATTTTTTCGACACATACTTTCCATCCTTTGTTGCTTACTAGCATTCAATTTTCAGTTTTTGCAGGCACAAGATGCCGAACCAATCTCTATTGATTATACCAAGCCTAAAGAATATGAAATAGGTGGTGTAGAGGTAGAGGGCACCAAATTTTTGGATAGTAAAATATTAGTTTCTCTTTCTGGTTTAAGAGTGGGCGATAAGGTGAAACTACCTGGTGAAGACATTTCTAAAGCCGTTAAAAATCTTTGGAAGCAAAAGTTGTTTACCAATGTATCGTTGGATGTAGATAGAATAGTTGGAAGTAAAATTTTCTTAACCATTCACTTAGAAGAGCGCCCAAGACTTTCTCGATATAATTTAAAAGGAATTAAAAGTTCTGATGTAGATGACATTCGGAAGAAATTAGATTTACGGGCTGGAAGTATTTTTACTGATAACATGAAAATGAACTCGGTTCAAAGCATTAAAAATTACTACATAGATAAAGGATACTTAAATGTAAATGTAGATGTTAAAGAATTGAAAGATTCTATTTTAAAGAACTCTGTGCAAGTGCAGTATTTTGTAGATAAAGGGCCTTTAGTAAAAATTGAGCAAATTAATTTTTATGGTAACGAAGAGATAGCAGAACGCCAATTAAAAGGGAAGCTAAAAGACACCAAAGAGAAGGTAAAATTCGACTTGGATAAAATGCTCCAATTCAAAAAGAATTTCAAAACTGAACCCTACCATCCTAAGTGGTATCAAGTCATTGGAAATCTTTCGCCTATTCGTATGTATGAGTATGGTAGCCGTTTTGCCAATCTAAATTTCTTTAAAGCATCTAAATTTAAACGCAAAGAATTTGAAGATGACAAAAAGAAAGTGATTGATTTTTACAACTCAAAAGGCTTCAGAGATGCAAAAATTATTTCCGATTCGGTATATAAATCAGACGATAAAAATCTGATTATAGATATACGAGTAAACGAAGGTCACAAATATTATTTCAGAAATATTTATTGGAATGGGAACACTAAATATTCTGATTCATTGCTTTCGAAAATTGTGAATATTAAGAAAGGAGAAGTATACAATCAAAAAGCACTGGATGAAAAATTATTTTCCAATCCAAATGGGGGAGATGTGAGTTCACTTTATATGGATGATGGTTATTTGTTTTTCACCATTACTCCTATGGAAGTGAAGGTAGATGGAGATTCTATAGATGTAGAGTTGCGTGTAAACGAAGGGCAACAAGCAACTATTCGCGATGTACGTATCATGGGAAATACCAAAACCAATGAGCAAGTTATTCGCAGAGAGTTGAGAACTTTGCCTGGTAATAAATTTAGCCGTTCCGATTTGATTCGTTCACAAAGAGAAATCATAAATCTGGGTTATTTTGACCCACAGCAATTAGACGTAGTGCCTATCCCAAATCCTGAAAACGGAACAGTGGATATTGAATATCGAGTGACTGAAAAACCATCTGACCAGCTAGAACTTTCTGCCGGATACGGAGGGCAGTACACAGGATTTACGGGAACATTGGGAGTATCTTTCACCAATTTTTCTCTTAGAAATATTATTGATAAAAAAGCTTGGAATCCACTTCCATCAGGTGATGGACAAAGGCTTTCATTACGTATTCAATCAGGTGGAAAGCAAAGTCAGTTTTATACTATGAGTTTTACAGAACCTTGGTTAGGAGGAAAAAAACCAACCTCGCTTACAGTTGCAGTAAATCATACCGATTTGAATAGTTACGGAAATGGATATACCGAAAAAAGAACTGGATACTATCGTTCTACAGGAGCCACAGTGGCTATAGGTACACGACTTAAAAAGCCTGATGACTTCTTTACTTTGGAAGCTGCTATCAATTATCAATTATATCAAACCAACAACTCTGGATATTTCCAATTGTTTAACACGGGTGTAGCCCACAATCTTAATTTTACATTAAATTTAAGCAGAACATCTACCGATCAAATTTTGTATCCTAAACACGGTTCAAATTTTTCTTTAACGGCATCTGCTACACTGCCGTATTCATTAATGTTTAATAGCTTAAAGAATCAAGATTACAACGACCCAACTTCGAAATACAAATTGATAGAATTCTTTAAAATTAAATTTAAAGCTGAGTGGTACGCCACTTTGGTGCAAAATTTAGTATTCAAAGCTTCAGTAAAAATGGGCTTCTTAGGATATTACAATCCAAAAATTGGTCTTTCACCATTTGAGCGTTTTGAGTTGGGTGGAGATGGATTGAGTTCCTATTCTATATTGGGGAAAGAGATTGTTCGTTTAAGAGGTTATGATGTGCTAAACTCAGGTGGTAGTGCCATCTATAATAAATATTCTATGGAGTTGCGCTATCCAGTTTCTTTAAATCCTTCGGCCACTATTTTTGTTTTAGGATTTGTAGAAGGTGGAAACTATTGGAATGATTTCAAAACATACCGCCCTTATGACTTAAGAAAATCTGCAGGTATAGGTATTCGCGTGTTCTTGCCTATGTTTGGTTTGCTCGGAGTAGACTATGGTTTCCCATTAGATCAAATTTTTGACTCCAATGGAAATCAAACTACCAATCCTAAAGGAAAGGCGAGTGTAATCTTAGGTCAAGAGCCAGAGTAGTTAACAAGTGTAAAAAACAAGACCCATAATTTAACTTTGGCACATATCTTGGGTTTAACAATATATATTTAACAACTAAATAAAAAAACATGAAACGCATTTTATTATTGGCAGCAGGTTTAATGCTAATGACCACTGCTACTTTTGCACAGAAATTTTGTTTTGTAGATATGGAATACATTTTGGGAAAAATGCCTAGTTACACCGAAGCCCAAAAGCAATTGGATGTGGTATCTGCAGGTTTTCAAAAAGACATAGAAGCTAAACGCAAGGTAGTAGATGATATGTACAAAAGTTTTCAGGCAGAGCAGGTTTTAATGACCGACCAAATGAAACAACAAAAAATTAAAGAAATAGAAACTTCAGAAAAAGAAGTGAAGGAATTACAAAAGAAAAAGTTCGGACCAGATGGAGAACTTTTCACCAAACGCAAAGACTTGGTAAAACCTATACAGGACAAGGTGTATGATGAAATTCAAAAATATGCTTCTGCCAAAGGGTACGATTTCATTTTTGATAAATCAAGTGGACCTTCGATGCTTTACGCTACAGAGCGCTTAAACAAAAGCGATGAAATCTTATCAAATATGGGCATTACAAAAAAATAAATCAGTTCGTATAATCCAATAGAAAAACACGTTTAGAAGCGTGGTATCTAAATTTTTATATTTTCGCAACCATTATAAAACAAACAGAAACAATTCAAATGAAAAAATTAATCGTAGCCATTGTAGCATTATTCTCTATAGGTACTGCTTCTGCACAACAAAAAATAGGGCATTTAAATTCTGCCGAAATTTTACAAGCCATGCCTGAATACAAACAAATGACAGACGCGGTAGAAAAGAAAAAATCTGAATATGCTAAAGTGATGGAAACTATGTACGGTGAGTACGAGAAAAAATCAAAAGAAATTCAAGAGGGTGGAGATAAAATGACTCAAATCGTTTTAGATTCTAAAGTTTCTGAAGTAAAAGATTTAGAAAGAAGAATCCAAGATTTTGAGCAAAAAGCACAAGGTGATTTGTCTAAATATGCAGAAGGTTTGATGAAACCACTCAATGATAAGTATATGAAAGGAGTAAAAGAAGTGGCTAAAGAGCAAGGCTATACTTATATTTTTGATATTGCATCTGGTGGTGTGGTTTATTTTCCTGAAACAGGTAGCGATGTTACGGCATTAGTGAAAACTAAAATTGGAGCTACATTAACTCCATCTGCCCCTGCTACTTCTCCTGCTGGAAGCAAATAATAAAATGGAATAATATTTTTGATAGGGACAATTCAGCGATTGTCCCTATTTTTATTTAAAGGATATTATGAAATCTAATCACCAGCCCATAGGCGTTTTTGATTCTGGTATAGGAGGACTCACAGTAGCCAATGCCATCTCTAAACTGTTACCAAATGAACAACTCATTTATTTTGGTGATACCGCTCATGTACCTTATGGTGATAAATCGAAGGATTTAATAAAACGCTATGCTCAAGGAATTACAGATTTTTTACTTCACGAAAAAAAATGCAAAGCCATTGTTATAGCCTGCAACACCGCCTCTGCAGCAGCTTATGAATACCTGCGCGATAAGTACAAAGGAAGTGTTCCCATTTTCAATGTAATAGATCCTATAATAGAAGCAGTGGTGGCAGATGATTCTATTCAGCATGTAGGAATTATTGCTACTAAAACTACTATTCAATCTGAGGTATATCAAGAAAAATTAAAACGCAGAAAACCCGAACTGAAATTTTCGGCTTTGGCCACTCCGCTTTTAGCATCTATGATTGAGGAAGGATTTTTTAACGATACCATTAGCGATGCAGTTATTCATAATTATCTGGCACAACCCGAATTGGATAATATAGATGCACTCATACTTGGTTGCACCCATTATGTAATGATTCGTGATGAGATAAACACCTATTACAACCACAAAATAAAGCTCTTTGATTCTACCGATATTATGGCTGAAAAACTCAAGGCTATATTAGAAAGAGAAGAATTATTGAGTGAAGAGAATTGTGGAGAAAATCAGTTTCTTGTTTCTGATTACACAGAGTCTTTTGAAAAGGCTGCTATGACTTTTTATGGAGAAAAAATTCATTTAGAATTAGCGAACATTTGGGGCAAAAAATGATTAGATAGAAATCCACTACTACTTTAATATATTTATAGCATGAAAAAAATAATCACTTCTATTCTCGTTCTGTTTAGTATAGTTGCTGCTCATGCTGATGGCATAGAGTTTAATCATGACTTAAAATTTCAGGAAGCCTTAGATAAAGCAAAGGTAGATGGGAAGTTGGTTTTTATAGATTGTTACACATCGTGGTGTGGACCTTGTAAGCGATTGTCTGCTCAAGTTTTTACACAACCACAGGTGGGAGCTTATTTCAACGAACATTTTGTGAATGTAAAGTTTGATATGGAGCAAGGCGAGGGTCCTGAAATAGCAAATAGGTATCAGGTGCGTGCGTATCCTACACTTTTGTGGTTAGATGGTGATGGTAATGTAAAACACAAAGTTGTAGGTGGTTTAGACCCAGATGGATTGATAGAGAATGCCAAGAAACCCAACGACCCAATGCCAGGAATTGTTACGGGTATGAAACAAAAATACACCTCTGGAAATAGAGAAGTATCTTTTCTGTCCGATTACTTAACAGCAATGCAGGCTTCGAATATGAAAACGGACGAGGTGCTAAATGAATATTTAAAAGTACTTTCTCCAAAAGATTTACAAAGCGAGACAGTACTGAAAACAATCGCTAATTCGGCTACCGATTTGAAGTCTCCAGCTGTTCCATTTATTCAAAAAAACAAAACCATTTTTGAAGAGAAACTAGGAAAGGAAGCAATAGCAAAAAAGCTGAATTCCTTAGCAGAGAAAGCTACTGTAGATGCTGTAAAAACGAAGGATGATGCACTTTTTAATCAAGCTGTAGCGGTTGTAAATGCTAGTAAAACAGCCGATAGTAAGCAAAAAGTAGCGAAGATGAGTATGGACTATTATTTGAAAACATCGAATGCTGCTGTGTACGATAAATATGTTTCTGCTTACATTAAAAAGTACGCGGCTACCAACGAAAAATTATTGAATGAAACAGCATGGACGTACTACATTAATACCAATGAAACTTCTCTTTTAGCGAAAGCAAGTAAGTGGGCTTTTAAAGCAGTAAATCTTAAAAATACCTGTGCTAATAATACTACCTATGCTTATCTACAATACAAATTAGAAAACTTCTCAGAAGCAGAAAAAGCTTGTGACTACGCCATTATTAAAGCCAAAGAAGAAGGCATAAAACCCTTATCAGCCAATGGTTTGAAGGATTTGCTGAAAAAGAAAAGGGAGGGGAAGTAGGTAGGTTGTTTAGGTGATTTAAATCTTTCTCTTGGTGTTTAAAACTGATGAAAATGGAGGGGGAAAATTTCGAGCCTTTAAATTTCCCAGCATAATAAGTATTTACTTAAAGTGATAAATCAATCGGCTTTTGTTTTTATAGCGTAAAATGTCAGCAAACTTCTCATATACTTGATAAGAATCAAGAATTTTACGTCTCTTTCTTGTTTCCATAGCGTAGAGATTTGTAGATTTTGCGATGTTTTTCCTCTAAGCTCTCTGTTTTCTTTATGATAAGAATTATGCAAACATCAATGCTAATATTTTATTAAAACTGCACCTTGAGATCCATAACCATAATTTCCACCACCACCACCACCACCAGGAAACCCACCGTTTGTCTCGTCTTTACTCCATTTACTACCATCTACAAGTTGTTCTAAATACCCCCTGCCACCATTGTTAAGGGTAGGGGCTGAGCCTCCATTCCCTGCTTTAATCAAATAGTTAGTTGAGTTAATATTTATCTTCGAAGCACTTTCTCCGTTTTCACCTGTTATATAGAACACATTTGTAAAACCGACAGAGCGCTTTAGTTTTCCACCTTCACCACCAGAAGAAGAAAGAAAGTTGTTGTTGGAACCAGAAGATAAAACCAAAGAGTTAGTACCTGAATTGACAGCACAAGAATCAACGATATGAATACCTGAAACTCTAACATCAAAAACCTGACCAGGGGTTACATCTGCAAAAAAATGTGCATACGCACCACTTCCCCCTCCTCCTCCCGCAAATGAGCCTAAACCTGATAAGTAGCCGTCTCCTCCTGAACTCCACATTTCCACTTCAACTTTATAGGTATTATTAGGAACAATCCAAGAATTCCATCCAATCGTAGTAAAAAAGATCTGGCTATTAAAGCAACCATTTGTATTTGTAGCTCCAGTAGGTCCAGTGGGACCAGTAGGACCACCCGCAGGACCAGTAGGACCAGCTGGGCCAGTAATTCCATTTAACCCAGTGGGACCAGTAACTCCATTTAATCCAGTTGCCCCAGTTACACCTTTTGCTCCAGTTACACCGTTTGTCCCATTTACACCATCTTTCCCTGTTGCTCCTGTTGCTCCCACATTGCCACTAGTGGATGCATAAAGTGCATAAGGAACACTCAACAATTGGCTAGTGTTATTGATGGTATAAATACTAGCACCTGAAGGATCTATTTCTATTTGCAAATATTTATCACCATTACTCCAATCAATACTACTAAACACACCTGAGGTAGCAATTCCTGTTCCTATATGATGATTAAATAAACCAAATTGGTTTGTGATTAATCCACTTTTAGTTTCTTGATAAACGATAGAGCCAGATGGCGTTCCATCATGGATTGTAAATCTGGCACTAATAGGTTGGTTAGCTAAAACAGCACCAGAAGCAGATCTGGCTATTGCTTGATAATTTATTTTTTGGGGAACTTGCGCATACAAGAAAAAGGCAAAAAAGAGCAAGAATAATGTATGTAAGTATTTCATTTTACAATAACAGTTTAGATTGAAAGTTAAAGATAATCATCCATTATTAAAGCAAAAAATGGATAATAATTCATTGAATATATAACCCAAAACCAATAATTAGTTTTTGCAGTTATTTGCATCTATGTAAGCACTGAAAGCTATTCTAAAGTTTTCCCCTGTTTTAATTCCAATTTCTGTTAGTTTCGCTCACTCAAAATTTAGGGATATGTACAGAACAAAAACATGTGGTGAAATAAGAATAGCAGATGTAAACCAAACGGTAACTTTAGCAGGCTGGGTGCAGCGTGTGCGCGATATTGGGCACTTGGTGTTTGTAGATTTGCGCGATCGTTATGGCATTACACAGCTTTCTTTTAATATGGAAACCAATGCTGAATTGTGTGATAAAGCACGTAAACTGGGTCGCGAGTTTGTGGTGCAAGCCACTGGAAAAGTAACCGAGCGCAGTTCTAAAAATTTGCAATTAGCTACTGGAGAAATAGAATTGAATGTGGAGGATTTGACGATTTTAAATGAATCGGAGGTGCCTCCATTTATGATAGAAAATGATACCGATGGAAATGAAGAGTTGCGTTTGAAATATCGTTACTTAGATATACGCAGACCTATACTGAGAGACCGTTTGCTGACCAGAGCTAAAATGGTGAAGGCAGTACGCGAATATTTAGATGGGAAAGATTTTGTGGAAATAGAAACGCCTACATTTATAAAATCTACACCAGAAGGAGCGCGCGATTTTTTAGTGCCTTCGCGCTTGGTACAAGGTAGTTTTTATGCACTTCCACAGTCACCTCAAATTTTAAAACAATTGCTGATGGTGGCGGGAATGGATAGATATTATCAAATCGTGAAATGCTTTAGAGATGAGGATTTCAGAGGAGATCGTCAGCCAGAGTTTACGCAGATAGATTGCGAAATGAGTTTCGTAAATCAAGAAGATATTTTAAGCACTTTTGAAGGAATGGTACGTCACATGTTTTTGAAAACAAAAGGCGTAGAACTAGCGGAGGTAAAGCGTATGCCATATGCAGAAGCCATGAAATATTATGGTTCTGATAAACCAGATTTGCGTTTCGATTGTAAAATTGTAGAGTTAAACGAAGTGCTTCCAGCCTCTGAGTTTCCAGTGTTTAACAATGCTGTGGCATCGGGTGGCTTAGTAGCGGGTATCAATGCAAAGGGCTGTGCAGCCTATACCCGCAAACAATTTGATGAGTTGGTGGAATTTGTAAAAGCAAGCCATCGAGGCTTGGGTGGTTTAGTGAATATTCGTTTCAATGAAGACGGAACAGTAAAATCTTCGGTAGATAAATTTTACAGCGAAGAACAATTACGTGAAATAGGAAAACACTTTAATGCAGAGAAGGGCGATTTGTTGTTGCTTGCTGCTGATAAGATTTCTAAGGTGCAAAAGTCATTGGGCGATTTGCGTTTGGAATTGGCTAAGCAAAATGGTTGGATGAAAGAGGGTGAATACTCTGTTTTGTGGATTGTAGATTTTCCTTTGTTTGAGCAAGATGAAGAAACTGGTGAAATTATTTTTGTGCACCATCCTTTCTGTTCGCCACATCCAGAGGATTTGAAGTACTTTGATACAGAGCCATTAAAGTGCCGTGCACAACAATATGATATGGTGATTAATGGATGGGAAGTATGCAGTGGAAGTATTCGTATTCATGACCGATTGATGCAAAACAAAGTGTTTGAAAAATTGGGATTGACTGAAGAAGACCGTGATAAAAAATTTGGTTTCATGCTGAATGCATTTAAATATGGCGCTCCTCCACATGGCGGTTGTGCTTTTGGTTTAGATAGATTGGTAGTATTGTTAGCAGGTGGTGAAACCATTCGTGATTCTATAGCATTCCCTAAAACAAGTGGTGGTCGTGATATTATGATGGATGCGCCTACTCCTGTAGATCCAAATCAATTAAAAGAATTGGGGGTAGCGGTAGTAAAGAAAGATTGAGGCTAGGAGAGGAGTTTAGTTAGGAATATTTATTTTTTTCAACCCCGTATCAACCGATGCGGGGCTAATTTGTTTTGTAGCCATATGAATACACAAGAGTTAATAGAGCAGTATTGTCAGTCTGAAAAGGTTAAAGATTTAGCAAAATTATTAAGTCAAAATAAGACTGCTGGCGATATACATATTTCGGAGTTAATAGGTTCGCAAGATGCTTTTATAGCTGCTGCTATTTTTAAATCTACTGACTTCAATCATCTTTTTATTGTGAATGAAAAAGAGGAAGCAGCTTATTTTCAAAATGATTTGAAATCACTTTTGGGACAAAAAGATGTTTTCTTTTTTCCAGATTCTTTTAAACGCCCACAAGGGTTTGAAGAGATTAATAACAACAATGTGATGTTACGGGCAGAAACGATTAATCGCTTAAATAACCCAAACTCCAGAGCAGAATTAGCGGTGACCTATCCTGAAGCATTGTTTGAAAAAGTAGTAAAAGCAGAAACACTGAATGAGCAAACGCTACGCATGAAAGTGGGAGAAAAATTTGATGTAGATTTTGCCATTGATTTGTTAGTGACCTTTGAATTTGACCGAGTAGATTTTGTATATGAACCAGGGCAGTTTTCCATTCGCGGAGGTATCGTAGATATTTATTCTTTCGGAAATGAATTGCCGTATCGCATAGAATTATTTGATGATGAAATAGAGAGTATCAGAACCTTTGAGCCTACTTCACAACTTTCTGTAAAGAAAATTTCGAGTGTTACAATTGTACCAAATATTCAAACACATTTTACGAATGTGAATAAGGCTTCGGTGTTTGAAGTGTTTCACGACAACACTATTGTGTGGGTGAAAGATGCAAACTTGCTCATAGACACATTGGATATGTGCATGCAGAAAGCGCAGAAGTTTAAAGATGGAATGAGCCAGCACAATGTGATGGGAGATAAACATCCACTCATGGAAGGAAGTCCAGAGGAGGTTTTTGTTTCATCGGGCGATTTAATGCAGACGCTGAAACGCTTTCGGCTGATAGAGTTTGGTAGCAATTCTTTTTTTAAGGCAGCTACAAAAATTTCTTTTAATGCGAAACCACAACCTTCTTTCAATAAAAATTTCGAATTGCTGATTGCTAATTTGAAAGAGAATGAAGAAAAGAAAATACAAAATTTAATTTTTTCAGATAATCCAAAACAGCTCGAACGCTTCTATGCCATTTTTGAAGATTTAAAAGCCAATGTAAAATTTCAAGCAATAAACGCCTCTATTCATCAGGGTTTTGTAGATACCGATTTGAATATTGCTTTCTACACCGATCACCAAATCTTTAATCGTTACCATAAATATTCTTTACGACAAGGCTTTTCAAAGGATTCGCAGCTAATGCTAAAGACCTTGCGGGAATTGAAACCTGGCGATTTTGTAACTCACATAGATCATGGAGTAGGTGTATTTTCTGGTTTGGAAAAAATAGAAGTAGGTGGACAAATGCAAGAGTCGGTACGGCTTGTATATGCAGGTAACGATATTTTGTATGTAGGGATTCAATCGTTGCATAAAATTTCTAAGTATGTAGGCAAAGAGGGCACGGACCCTCGCGTAAATAAACTAGGAACCGATACCTGGAATAATCTTAAAAAGAAAACCAAAAAACGCATCAAAGAAATTGCGTTTGATTTGATTCAACTGTATGCCCAGCGAAAGTCTCAGCGGGGGCATGCCTTTCCGAAAGACAATTATATGCAAACGGAACTAGAGGCTTCATTTATGTATGAAGATACACCTGACCAAGCTAAATCGGTGGAAGATGTAAAGCGTGATATGGAGCGCTCTTCGCCTATGGATAGATTAGTTTGTGGTGATGTGGGTTTTGGAAAAACAGAAGTAGCTGTGCGTGCTGCTTTTAAAGCTGCATGTGATGGAAAGCAAGTAGCTGTGCTAGTTCCCACTACTATTTTAGCCATGCAGCATTACAAAACATTTAAAGAAAGATTGAGTGATTTTCCTGTAGAAATAGATTACATCAATCGTTTCAAAACAGGAAAGGAAAAGAAAGAATCGCTGCAACGATTGGCGGAAGGCAAAACAAATATTATTATAGGAACGCATGGACTCGTTGGTAAGACTATCAAATTTCAAGATTTAGGTTTAATGATTATTGATGAAGAGCAAAAATTTGGAGTGCAGGTAAAAGAGACATTGAAAGAAATGCGAAAGACGATTGATTGTCTTACGCTCACAGCCACACCTATTCCCCGCACACTTCAGTTTAGTATGATGGGTGCTCGCGATTTGAGTATTATCAATACCCCTCCACCCAATAGACAGCCCATCACCACAGAGGTTCACACGCTCGACCCAGATATGATTAAGGAGGCTATTGAATTTGAAATTTACCGAGGAGGGCAAGTTTTTTTCATTCACAATCGGGTGAAGGATATTGCAGAAGTGCGATTGATGTTGCAGAAAATAGTACCCAATATTGAGATAGGTGTAGCGCACGGTCAGCTAGAGGGCGATCAATTAGAAGAAGTGCTTCTGAAATTTGTGAATAAAGAATTTGATGTATTGCTAGCTACTAATATTATAGAATCAGGCATTGATATTTCGAATGCCAACACGATTATCATAAACAATGCGCATCAATTTGGATTAAGCGATTTGCATCAGTTGAGAGGACGAGTAGGGCGAAATAATAAGCAAGCATTTTGCTATTTATTTGCGCCACCGCAATCTACCTTGACTACCGAAGCGCGGCAGCGTTTAAAAACCATAGAAGAATTTGCGGAGCTGGGAAGTGGCTTCAACATTGCCATGCGCGATATGGATATACGCGGTGCAGGTAATTTATTGGGTGGTGAGCAAAGTGGTTTTATTTCTGAAATAGGCTACGATGTGTACCACAAGATATTAGATGAAGCGGTGCGAGAATTGAAACAAACGAGCTTTAAAGATTTGTATAAAGAAGAATTAGATAGAACGCATGATTATGTGAAAGAGTGCGCCATAGAATCAGATTTGGAAATGCTTATACCTGATGAATATGTAAAGAGCAGTGCCGAACGGATGCTCATTTACAAACAGCTCAACGATATAAAAACAGAAGAAGAAATTACAGATTTCAAAACACAATTAGCCGATCGATTTGGTCCTGTACCAAAGCAGTTGGCAGAGCTTTTTAATGCGGTGCGCTTAAAGTGGATAGCCACAAAACTGGGCATGGAGCAACTCATTATTAAGAACAAACACTTACGTTGCTACTTTATTTCCAATCAGGAATCTTCTTTTTATAGCTCCGATGTTTTCAGTAAAATTATGAGTTATGTGCAGCAACATAAAAAAGGAATGTACCTGCGTGAAACCGAAAAGTATTTAGTGCTAAACATAGAAGGAGTGGGCTCTATGAAAACCGCTAATGAAAGGTTGAAAGAGGTGGAGAGCTTTGTGTATTGGGAAGCTGTTGTAGAAAAGTCAGTTTAATAACGACAAATCCTTAGCGCTCTTCGTGTCCTTGGTGTTTAAAATGAATCAAAACAAATGACTCAACAACCCGTCTCTCAATTTCGGTTCAAACCAGGTTGACTTTGGCGGCATTACATTTCCTGAGTCGGCTATGTCCATGAGTTGCTGTAACGATACTGGATACAAAGCAAATGCTACCGCCATTTCACCTTTATCTACTCTGCGTTCTAGTTCTTTTAAACCCCGTATTCCTCCTATAAAATCAATGCGTGTATCGGTGCGCGGATCCTCTATTCCCAGCAACGGTTTTAAAACTTTTTCTTGCAAAATAGTTACGTCTAAAATACCAATCGGGTCGCTAGTATAGGCGGTTTCTTTGGCTTTTAGTTGGTACCACTGTTTTTCTATATAGAGCGCAAACTCATGCAGTGCGGCAGGTTTGCAGTTTCCAAAATCAACTGGCTCTATAAAAAAAGAACTTTGTAATTTTTCTAAAAAAGTTTCTTTGGGTAATCCATTCAAGTCTTTCACCACTCGGTTGTAATCCATAATGGCCAACTGGTCATCAGGAAAAAGTACTGAAAGAAAAAAGTTAAATTCTTCTTCACCTGTGCTATTGCCCATTTTTTCACGCATCTTCTTGCCTACTTTAGCAGCAGAGGCCGCACGGTGATGACCATCTGCTATGTAAGTAAAAGGAATTTCTCGATTAAAAATATCCGATAACAAATCTATATCTGCATTATTTTGAACTATCCAAACGGTATGCTGTATACCATCTTCCGCTTGTAAATCATAGACAGGCTTTTGGTCCGAAATGATTTTAGAAATCAAACTATCTACAGTATTGTTTTTTGGATAGGTCAAGAAAATAGGACCTACATGCGCTTGCAAAGTTTCCATGTGGTCAATGCGATCTTTCTCTTTTTCGGGGCGCGTATATTCGTGCTTTTTTATCACATCATTAAAGTAATCATCTATAGAAGAGCAGGCTACCAAACCAATTTGTCTTCTGCCATTCATTACTTGTGCATAGATGTAGAAATACTTTTGAGCATCTTGAAGTAGCACACCTTCCTGAATTAATTGTTGAAAGTTTTCTTTCGCTTTATCATATACTTTTTGTGAATGGACATCAGTATCAGCCGGCAAATCAATTTCGGCTTTGCTCACATGCAGGAAAGAAAGAGGGTTACCAATTACCATTTCGCGAGCTTCTGTGCTGTTCATTACATCATACGGAAGGGAGGCTACTTGCTTTGCTAGTTCAGGCTTTGGGCGTAAGCCTTTAAAGGGTTTTATAATTGACATAGTGTTTTTATTTTGTACAAATTAATTCAAAAAATCTAAGTGTTCTTTGTGTTTAAAATAGTGCGTTATAAAAATAAATCACTTGCTATTCTATCTGCAAAATGTTTTCCTTTTTGAGTAAGGGTAATAATATCGTTTTCTAAAACATAAAAATTGGCATCAACAGTTTTTAAAGATTCTAGAACTGACAGCTGGAAACTGCCAACTGACAACTGTTTCAAATCCAAGCCCCACATAGTTCGTAGCGATGTCATAATATATTCATTGGCTTGTTGCTCGCTGGTAAGTTGTTCTTCCTCAAAAGGAATTTTACTTTCAGAAACACTCTTTATATATGTGAGATTATTAGCCACATTCCATCTGCGACTATTGCCATTATAGGAATGGGCTGAAGGTCCTAACCCTAAATATTTTTTTTGTTGCCAATAGCTGGTATTGTGAATGGCGTAGTTTCCATCTTTTGCGAAATTTGAAATTTCGTACTGGTCATAATTCTGACGGTTCATTTCATGAATAAGAATATCAAATTGTCGGGAGGCTTGCTCTTCATCTACTACAGCAGATTTTCCTTTTTTAATTCGATTCTCTAAAGTTGTTTTAGCTTCTACGGTTAAGGCATACGATGAGATATGCGGAATATTGAAAGCGAAAGCAGTGTTTAAATTTTGGAGCCAATGTGCATCGTTCATGGTGGGAGTGCCATAAATTAAATCGAGGGTTATGTTCTCAAAGCCCGCATCCTGTGTTCGTTTAATAGCAGCTGTCGCTTCGCCAGAAGTATGTGCCCGATTCATGTATTTTAAATCTTCATCAAAAAAAGATTGCACCCCTATCGAAAAACGATTCAATCCAATTTCTTTCAAAGCGCTTAGTTCTATAATTTTTTGAGCATCTAAATCATCTGGGTTGGCTTCTAAAGTAAATTCCCTTAAATGGGAAAACTGATGAATGTTTTGAATTTTATGGACGATGCTTTTAATCTCATCGGCTGAAAGCAAAGAAGGAGTTCCTCCACCAAAATAGATGGTTTCAATCGACTCTCCAGCTAAATAATCTTTGCTTAATTCTATTTCCAGCAGTAGTGCTTTCACAAATGCATCTTTATTTGTGAGAGAAGTAGAAAAATAGAAATTACAGTAATAGCAAGCCTGCTTGCAAAAAGGAATGTGTATGTAAATGCCAGCCATATCTCTGAGCGCGAAGTACGCCATTTTTTTATTTGGGAGAAGGATTACTGCTAAATTGTAAGGTTCTTTTTTATTTACTCATTCGCTAATTAATAATATCATACTAGCTTTGGCGTTGTAGATTTTACTTTTGAAAAAGTACTTGACCATATTATTAATGTTGTTGCTGAAATGTTCTTTCGCGCAGCAATTGTATTTTACAAAAGTGATCTGTGCTGATAAAGATTCTAGCTTTTTTAAAAAGCAATACGCTTATAAAACTATTTTCAAAGATTCGCTACAATCCATTAAGGAGGGAAAAGTTTTATTTAAAAAACTGAAGGAGACTGGTTATGCAGCGGCTTCAATTGATAGCATGGTCTCCATTTTTCCGTATACCTATATATATATGTATCTAGGCGATCGATTTGAAAATATTCAATTACTGAATGGAAATGTACCCGATGGGATTTTAGCTGATGCGGGCTTGAGAAAATTAAAAGGTGGACTTGATTTTCCTGCATCGGGTTTAGAATTAGTGAAAGCAAAAGTATTGCAGGTGTGCGAAAATTCTGGCTATCCATTCGCAGAAGTGAGTATCGATAGTTTTTTAATGAATGGGAAAAACGTATCCGCCAAAATTTATTTAGTGAGGCACGATTTGATACGATACGATACACTCAATCTTTTAGGTAAGACAAAGGCCAAGAGAATTTTTCTGAAAAATTATTTAGGGATACGGGTGGGTAAACCTTACAATGAGTCGAATGTTCGCAAGATAACTCAACGCATAAATGAGTTGCAATTTGTAGAATCTATAAAGCCCAACACGGTAGAATTTAAAAACGAAAAGGCAACTGTCAATCTTTTTTTGAAAGATAAAAAGTCAAGCCAGTTTGATTTGTTGCTAGGGGTTTTGCCAGGAAGTTCTGGGCAAAAAGTTTTGATAACAGGCGATGTGAAGCTTCATCTTTTTTCTCCATTTGGTCTAGGTGAGGAGTTGTTTTTGCAGTGGCAAAAATTACAACCCAAAACTCAAACGCTGGATGTGAGGGTAGTGTATCCTTATCTTTTAGGATTACCACTAGGGATTAATGTTCAATTTCAATTGTACAAGCGGGACACTTCTTATTTAGATTTGAATGGTGATTATGGTGTGCAATATCAATTGCTTGGAAGTAATTATTTGAAAGCATCGCTCAAACAAAAAATTACCAACGTATTAAATACGGATACGAATTACATAAAGGCAAATCGTGCACTACCTCCCATTTTAGATTTACGTACCAATGAATTTGCGCTGGAGTTATTTCTACAGAAATTAAATTATCGGTTTAATCCAGTTTCGGGCTATGTGCTAAAAGCAAGTGTGGCTGCCGGAGTAAGAGCTATAAAAAAGAACAATGCCATTATCAATTTAACGGACCCATCTGATGGAAAAAGTTTTTCTTACCTGTATGATTCTATTGGACTTAAAACTTTTCAAATGCACTTGTCTTTAGGAATTGATAAATATTGGAAGATAGCAAAACGACAAACTATCAAAACATCTTTCGAAGGGAAGTATTTTTTAAGTCCCCGAATTTTTGATAATGAGAAATATCGTTTGGGTGGAGTAGCATCTCTTAGAGGTTTTGATGACCAGTCAATTTATACATCGTATTATGCTATGGCTAATTTTGAGTATCGTTTTTTGCTTTCTAAAAACTCTTATTTTTATACTTTCTTTAATGCGGCCATGGTAGAAGAGACTCGAAATTTTAAAAATAAACCTTTCGATTTTCCTTTCGGATTTGGTGCAGGTGCTGCATTTGAGACAAAAATTGGTATCTTTGGATTGAGTTACGCCATGGGGAGACAGTTAGATAATGCTATTAGTTTTAAATCGGGTAAAATTCATTTTGGTTACGTAAATTATTTTTGATTGAAGTCGTTTTTTATTTTCTTTTTTTGTTTTTTTCAGTTTTCATTTTTATCTGCTCAGGATAGTTTAAATGTAATTTCTGATTCTTCTATAATAGCACAACAAGATTCTATTCGCGAAATAATAATTGATACGGATGCAATAAAAAAGTATGCATCATTTGGGACTTGGAATTCATCCTTCACAGAAAATAAGAATGCAACTCGATTTGATATTGAACAAGAGAGAACAAACGAAAACAATGCTTTGATATTTTATTTTCTGATAGGCATATTAGTTGTACTTACTGTGCTGAGGTTGGCTTTCACAAAGGATTTCGAGGAGTTGATTCAATCCTTTATGAATGCAAATATTTCTTCTCAATTATTTAGAACACAGAAAGGAGATATTTCTATTTCATCTTTTCTATTGCAATTCATTTTCATTTTTACTATTTCTATTTTCGTTAGATATGTACTCTTGTTTTTTTATCCGCATTCAGCACTTCAAAATAATTTTTCTATCCTTTTATTAATTTTTTTATTCACATTTTTTGTTGCTCTAAAAATCATTTTATTAAAAGTGATTGGATACATTTTTGAAGTAGATCAATTTACGAGTGAATACATTTATAATTTCACAACCATAACTAAAGTGCTTGGTATTTCTATGATTCCAATACTATTTATGTTTTATACTTCTTCCGAAAAATATTTCAATATCATTTTTGGAATTGCTTTGGCAATGGTCTGTGTCTGTGTGGTAATGCTGATTGCACGAGGGTTATCCACAACGTATAAATTGATGTACAGAAGTGTGTATCATTTTTTAATCTACATTTGTGTTGCAGAAATATTAACCGTATTTCTGTTTATCAAATTGTTAACCAAAACAGCTATTTAACATGGCAACAAAACCAACAGCTAAGAAAGCAGCTCCTAAAAAGGCAGCAGCTAAGAAAGCAGCTCCTAAAAAGGCAGCAGCTAAAAAAGCAGCTCCTAAAAAGGCAGCAGCTAAAAAAGCAGCTCCTAAAAAAGCAGCAGCTAAAAAAGCAGCTCCTAAAAAGGTAGCCGCTAAAAAAGCAGCTCCTAAAAAGGCAGCAGCTAAAAAAGCTGCCCCTAAAAAAAAAGCGTAAGGATATCTCCTTCGCCCAAGGGCAAGCTAGCAAAACCGAACAGTAGCAGTACTTCTGTAAGCGTCAAGGCTGATGTGAAATCAACTAAGCAGAGTGCTGCTACTTTTTTTAAACCAACCTCCAAGTCCTCTTCTATAAAGAAATCTGCTAAGACAGAAAAAGCTCCTAAAGCTAAAAGCTCAAAAGACAAATCAATTGATTTTGTAAATAAAATTGTAGAAGAAATAAAGAAACCAATTGCAAAATTGGCCGATCTTCTCAAGCCGAAGAACGAAAAGAATTACGCTGATTTTATTTCTAATGAGCCTAAAACTAAAATCAAAAATATTTTAGTTGCTCAGCCAAAACCTGAAGGTTTAAAATCCCCCTACTTTGATTTAGCTGCAAAGTATAAAGTGAATTTTCAGTTTACCCCTTTCATAACAGTAGAAGGAATTCCAGGTAGAGATTTTAGAAAACAAAGAATTACATTAAACGATTATAGCGGTATTATTTTTACGAGTAGAAATGCTATTGATCATTTTTTCAGAGTTTGTGACGAGCTAAGAGTGAAGATGAGTCAAGAGACAAAATATTTTTGTACATCAGAGGCTATCGCATTGTATCTACAAAAATATATGCAATACAGAAAGCGTAAAGTTTTCTTTGGTGACTCGAACACCAACAAAGAATTGCGGGCGCTACTTTTAAAACACAGAGATGCTAAATGTCTTTACATCTGTCCAGAAGTTAGAAGTAAGGATGAGATTACTTCATTCATGGCTGATAATGGAATTTTTTACACAGAGGCAATTATGTATAGGACTGTTCCAAGTGATTTAAAAAGTATTGACTTGAAAAAATTTGACATGATGATTTTATTCAGCCCTTCTTCTATCACTTCTATTAATCATAGTTTTCCAAAATTTGAACAAGGCAATTTAAAAATAGGGGCTTATGGAAAAACTACTGCAGATGCTTTGATAGATGCAAAATTGAAATTTCATTTAATGGCACCTCTTGATAAGGCGCCTTCTATAATTGTAGCACTAGAGAATTACATTAAGGAAGCCAAGTAAATTTTATAGATGATAAGCGGAGATGGAACACTTAAATAAATTGGTGTTCCATTTTAATTTCTATCACTTTTAATTTTCATTTAAATAAATATTGCAAGAAAAACTTTACCTTAGTTGTGATGTTTAGTAACAAAATGGAGAATTTTTTTTCAAGAGCAATTTGTATTTTACTCACAATGTTTGGTTGTTTGTTTACTAAAGCACAATCAGAACCTCAGTTTACTCAATACATGTACAACGGATTGGTTTTAAACCCAGCGTATGCAGGTTCCAAAGAGGCACTAGAGTTTAATTTATTGCACCGAAGCCAATATGTAAATCTATCTAGTAAGGCAATTGCTACTCAGTTTTTTGGTGCAAATCTTCCTTTGTATAAAATAAGTAGTGGAGTGGGTTTAACGGTAGTAAATGATTTGATAGGATATCAAAGATCAACCTCAGTAAGTGTTCAATATGCGTATCGTAAACCATTGCGTTTTGGTACTATTTCAGCGGGGCTGAGTGTGGGATTTATACAAACTTCCTTAGATGGGAATAAGCTAAGAACTCCTGATGGTGTGTATAGTGGAGGAGGTATAGATCATAAAGATGATTACGTTCCTTCTACGTTTCAAAATGGGATAGCTCCGGATTTTTCGGCTGGAATTTACCTCAGCAATCAGAAATATTTTTTTGGAGTATCCGTAAATCATCTATATAGTGTTGCAAAATTTAAATCGGATAAGGGCACAATAAATTTTACGTATAACAGAAATTTATTTGTTTCAGCAGGCTACAACTTTAGTGTTTCCAAACATTTCAGCTTAATGCCATCCTTACTTTTAAAGTCTGATTTTAATAAAGTACAGTTAGATATTTCAGCCACCATGAATATTTATAGCAATATTCTAGCTGGTTTTGCGTTTAGAGGATATGAGGGTCGCTCTATTGATGCAGTTGCGTTTTTTGCAGGATTTAAGATTAAGCAAGGTTTTAGGTTAATATACTCGTACGATGCTAATATTTCTTACCTGACAAAGTTTAATGGAGGAAGTCATGAAATAAGTTTAGCATATATAATGCAACTGAAGAAGAAGGAGAACAAGGGGTATTATTATCATAATTCCAGATTCTTGTGATTAAGAGCAGTATTTGAAACTATATTCTATTAATTTCGTTAAAAATAAAGGCAGATAATAATTGTATTTTAAAATAAATTTTTTTTTATCTTTACGACCTTCAAATTTATAGCAACAAACAAACAAACAACTAACCCTTTTAACCAATGAAAAAAATTAAAAGTATTTTATGTATTGCTTCTGCTGCGGTGGCTTTGTTCCTAGCAGGATGTAAAGGTGGATACAATGGTCAGTTGCTCGGTGAGCAAGACAGACCTCGTTGGAATCCTATTACGCCTTACGGGATGATTTTTGTTCCATCTGGTGTATTGCACATTGGTCCTAGTGATCAAGATGTCAATAGTGCTAATGTAGCTAGAGCTAAGCAAGTTTCTATTGTAGGATTTTATATGGACGATACCGAAATTACAAATAACGAATATCGTCAGTTTGTGAATTGGGTTCGTGACTCTGTTGCTCATGTAATGTTAGAGCATACTAAAGAAGATGCAAATTCTGGGAAAACTCAAATTGATTGGAATCAAAAAATTGATTGGAAGAAAACAGAAGGTAACGAGCAGTTGGAAGAAATCTTTGTTCCAGAGTCTGAAAGATACTGGGGTAAAAAAGAATTGGACGTAAACAAATTATGGTATGTATATGATTGGATAGATTTCAAAGCTGCAGCTCTTTCTAAAAACAGAGGAACAAGCAGAGCGAAATACATCAAGCACGAGAAATGTCAAATTTATCCAGATACATTGGTGTGGGTGAGAGACTTTACATACTCTTATAATGAGCCAATGACTCGTAATTATTTCCACCACCCTGCATTTGATGACTATCCAGTAGTAGGAGTTACTTTCCCTCAGGCAAATGCATTTTGCGCTTGGAGAACAAGACTTTGGGATGATTACAAAACACCTAGAGGAGAACCCTTGATGGATGTGTTCCGTTTACCTACTGAAAGTGAGTGGGAATATGCTGCGCGTGGTGGTAAAAAATTAGCTCCATATCCTTGGGGAGGACCTTACGTAAGAAACTCAAAAGGCTGTGTGTTGGCTAACTTCAAACCAGGAAGAGGAAATTATCCGGAAGACGGAGGATTCTATACTGTACGTGCGGATGCATATTGGCCAAATGACTACGGTCTATATAATATGGCAGGAAATGCTGCTGAATGGACTTCTTCAGCTTACTACGAAAATTCTTATTCTTTCATTCATGATTTGAACCCTGATATTAGATATGATGCAGACAAAAATGAATCTGAAACTTTAAAACGTAAAGTTATTAGAGGTGGATCTTGGAAAGATATAGGATATTATATAGAAACTGGAACTAGACATTGGGAATATGCTGATTCAGCAAAATCTTATGTAGGTTTCCGTTCTATGACTACTTTCTTAGGAAGAGACATCGCAGATCGTTAATTTCTCACAACACATATTATTTAATCAATATTTACTTAAGTTTTTATAAACCTAACTAACCTTTTTTTTAACCCAAAAAACTCAAAAACAAAATGGCTTCTACTGAAAAAAAATCATTTTTTGAATCAAAAAGCGGAAAAACTAAACTAAACTACGCTTATTCTCTTGGTGCTGCTGTGGTTATCGCAGGTGCATTGTTTAAAATTATGCACTGGCCTGGTGCTGAAATCATGCTTATTGCAGGTATGGGGACAGAGGTATTAATTTTCGTTATTTCTGCATTTGAACCACAATATGATGTACATGCTGAATACGAATGGGAAAGAGTATACCCTGAATTATCTTCTGGAGAACCAATTGCTAAAAAAGGAGAAAAACCATTAACACAACAATTGGATAAAATGTTATCTGATGCAAAAGTAGGTCCTGAATTGATTAACAGTCTAGGAAAAGGATTAACTTCTTTGGGAGATAGTGTTAATAAAATGGGGGATTTAGCAAATGCTTCAGTTGCAGCAAATGATTTTGCTAAAAATGCACAAACTGCTTCTGGAAACATTACATCTTTTGCTCAAGCTGCTGCTGCTGCTACTTCTGCTGTGGGTCAAATAAGCCAAGGCGCTGAGCACACAAAAGCTTACCATGAGCAAGTACAAAGCATGGTTAAAAATTTAGGACAATTAAACACTATATATGAATTAGAATTGCAAGATTCTAACAATCATTTAAAAGCAATGAACAAGTTCTTTGGTAATTTGAATTCTGCTGCTTCTGCATTGTCTGATACTGCAAACGATGCAGTTAAATATAAAGAGCAATTAGGTCAATTGAACAAAAATTTGGCTTCTCTGAACGCTGTTTATGGCAATATGCTTTCTGCAATGAGAGCTACACAAGCTTAATTTCAATGAAACTAATTTCGTTTAACCCTATAAACAGAGAGAAAAAAACATGGCAGGAGGTAAATTAACCCCACGGCAGAAGATGATTAACATGATGTATCTCGTGTTAACAGCTCTTCTAGCTTTGAACGTATCAAATGAAGTATTGAATGCTTTCAAAATCGTTAATGACGGTTTGAAAACTTCTAATAGTTCATTGATAGACAAGAACAATATGATTTATTCTAAGTTTGACAATGAAATGGAAAACAATGCTGAGAAAACAAAGCCATTTAGAGATAAGGCTTTAGAAGCAAAAAAGATTTCCAAAGACATTTATGATCAATTAGAAAAATACAAGCAAGAAATTATTACTGAAGCAAAAGGTATTAACCCTGAAAGTGGAGATATCGTACAACGTGATAATATTGATGTGGCTACTCGTACTTTTGTAGAAGATGGAGGTAAAAAGGGAAAGGAGTTACATGACAAATTATTAGCTGCTAGAAAATCGTTCCAAAGCATATTAGGTGAAAATTTTTCAATTCCTTTGAATCCAGATGATATTCTTAAAGGTAAAAGCCAAGCTCTTGTTTCTAAAGGATGGGAATATGCTGCCTTTAACCACGTACCAGCTACTGCAGCAATAACCATTTTATCTAAATTTCAGAATGACGTTATTTCTTCAGAAGGGGCTGTGGTTGATTATTTGATTAAGCAGATAAATGCTAAGGATTTTAAATTTGATCAATTAGCTGCTGCTGTTATTGCTCCATCTAGTTATCTAATGCAAGGTCAAAAGTATACTGCTCAAATTTTCGTAGCAGCTTCTAGTAAGTCTCAAGATCCTGAAGTGTTTATTGGTGGAATTCCTGGAGGAGCTAAAAAAGTAGCAGGAAGCGATCAATATGAACCTATTGAGTCTAAGGATGGTAATGTTTCTGGTTCACCATTGAAAGTTGAAAACGGAAAAGGTATTTTTGAAGCTGCGGCTACAGCCGTGGGAGAGAAAAAATATGGAGGTGTTATTCGTGTTAAAAACCCTGATGGTTCTGGTTTCAAATTATATCCTTTTGAAGGAAGCTACCAAGTAGGAGCTAAATCAATAGTAGTTTCACCAACTAAAATGAATGTACTATACATAGGCGTTGATAACCCAATGAAGATATCTGCTGCTGGTGTACAAGCACAAGACGTTTCTGCTGCAATTAGTAGTGGTACTTTATCTAAAGGTGCGAATGGAGAATATATAGCTAAGGTAACTACTGTAGGTAAAACTACAATCAGTGTTTCTGCTAAAATTGATGGAAAGATGCAATCTATGGGTGCTGAAGAGTTCCGTATTAAACGTATTCCGGATCCGATTCCTACTTTAGGTGGTAAACTAAGAGGCGGAAATGCTCAAGCGGGAACTATTAAGGCTCAGTCTGGATTGGTTGCACTACTTGAGAATTTTGATTTTGAAGCTCGTTTTGCAGTTCAAAGTTTTACAATGTTGTACTCATCTAAGGGTGAACTTTTCAGATCAGAAACTTCTGGTCCTATGTTTAATGCTCAAATGCAAGGGTTCTTAAATAGAGCAAAACCTAAGGATATTATTTTCATTGACGATATTAAAGTAGTTGGTCCAGATGGACAATCTAGAAGATTGGGACAAATTGCATTCACAATTATTTAAAACCGAGTATATATGTTTAAATCAGGTAAAATTTCATTGGCAGTAGCCTTCTTAGCAATAGCTGGAGGAGTGTTTGCTCAAGAGCCTTTGGATGGTGCTTATCAAAAAGTTGTTACTAAGGAAAAAGAAATTATTCCTTATGACTTTTTACGTGAAGCCGATATCTTTTGGTCAAAGCGTATTTGGAGAATAATAGATGTGCGTGAAAAGCAAAATCTACCTTTCAAATATCCTCAACAGCCTTTGATTGAAATTATACATACTGCCGCTAAAAATGGTGAATTGACAGTATATGATAACTCAGTAGCAGATGGAGATCAGTTCAAATTGGTATTACCTGTAGAAGATGTAAAGAAGATAGGTACTAAAGTAGATACTGTAACACAGATCAATCCAGTAACTTTGGAAGAAGAAACTAAAGTTGTGAAGAACGATTTGACATGGGATAAGATTACTAAATACCGTATCAAAGAAGATTGGGTTTTTGATGAAGAAACTTCTACTATGATGTGTCGTATTATTGGAGTGGCTCCTGTTACAGAAGATTACGATGCGAATGGTAATTATCGTGGAGATATGGTTATGTACTGGGTTTATTATCCAGATTTAAGACCGATCTTGGCTAAATACGAAGTTTTCAATCCAAAGAATGATGCGGTACGATTAAGTTGGGAAGATCTTTTCGAAGCACGTATGTTCGAAAGTTACATCTACAAAGAATCAAATGTGTATGATAGAAATATACAAGAGTACGCTACTGGTATGGATCAATTGCTAGAATCTGATAGAATTAAAGGAGAAATGTTTGTATTTGAACATGATCTTTGGAACTATTAAAATACTACCAAGATATTATTAAAGAATGCCTCGAATTATTTCGGGGCATTTTCTTTTTGGAAATGTTTGTAGAGTAAATCCGCTTTACTGTTTCCTATAAGTGTTGCAATCTCAGCAACAGGGGCATCTTTTATTTTCTTGACAGATTTAAAGTGTTTAAGTAATAATTCAAATGTTTTTTCTCCAATACCCTTGATTGTAATTAGTTCAGAGGTAGTGGCGTTTTTACTGCGTTTGTTTCGATGGGCGGTAATTCCAAAACGATGTGCTTCATCTCTGAGTTTCTGAATGAGTTTAAGGCTCTCCGATTTTTTATTAATGTAAAGAGGCAGACTATCTTCAGGATAGTATATTTCTTCTAATCGTTTTGCAATTCCCACTATAGGTATTTTTCCATAAATTTCCAGTTTCAATAAACTTTCTACCGCAGAACTTAATTGTCCCTTCCCTCCATCAATTATAATTAGGTCAGGTAGCGGGTTCCCTTCTTCTATCATTCGTTTGTAACGTCTGTATACAGCTTCTTCCATAGTTGCAAAATCATCTGGGCCTTCCACGGTTTTTACATTAAAAAAACGATAATCTTTTTTAGAAGGTTTGGCATCTCTAAACACTACAATAGCTGACACCGCATTGGTCCCTTGTATGTTTGAGTTGTCGAAACACTCGATATGGCGAGGAAGGGTTTTTAATTTCAAATCATCTTTTAATGTTTTCATAATTCTGAAAGAGGGATTTTTTTCTTCCTGTGTTTGCTGTTGTTTTATTTTTTCTTGTTTAGCATATAATGCGTTTTTAGTCGCTAAGCTCAATAGCTTTTTTTTATCGCCAATTTGTGGAACGGTAAGTGTAATATTTTCAAAAGCCCATTCTATTTCAAAAGGCACTAATATTTCATCTATATATACATTTTCTGCAAAACTAATATCGCGAATGGCTGCCATTATTATTTCCTCGGGCGATTCATCTAAGAGTTTTTTAATTTCTACTGCACGTGCCTGAATGATGGTACCATTGGCTATTTTAAGATAATTGATAAAAGCAAAATTTTCCATTTCGGTATAGCCATAAACATCTACATTATTCAGCTTAGGGTTGACTATGGTAGATTTACTTTGGTAATCTGAAAGGATTTCAAGTTTTTCTTTGAAGTCGTTTGCTTTTTCGAATTCTAAATTCGCAGCATAACTGTTCATTTTACCTTTTAGATAATAAAGAACGGAGCCAAAATTACTGCGAAGTATATTTCGTATTTGTTGAATACTTTCATCGTAAGCTTCTTTGGTTTGAAGTGCTTGACAAGGCCCTAGGCAGTTCTTTAAATGGTATTCCAAACACACCTTAAATTTACCATCATTAATATTCTTTTCGCTTAAATAAAGATTGCAGGTACGCAATGGAAAGATAGACTTGAGTAAATCTAAAATGGCTTTTACAGATTGAACAGAAGTATAAGGTCCTAAGTATTCAGAACCATCTTTGATAAACTGCCGTGTCAAAAAGATTCTAGGGTAGTGTTCTTTTTTTATAACAATATAAGGATAGGTCTTATCATCCTTGAGCATAATGTTATAGCGAGGTTGTAGTTTTTTTATAAG
>JBGAVP010000041.1:0-19759 GCA_044228065.1 Chitinophagales bacterium
AAAGCAATGGGGATTGTTACCTATCACTTAACCGATAGAGATAAATTAATGGATATTTTTTCATCTGTGGATTAACAATATCTTTTTTCACTATCCCAAATTAGTTTACATTTGAATAACAAATTTATAGCATGAAAAATTTACGTTTATTTATTTTGATGACTGCGTTTGCAGCGTTGGCTTCTTGCAATTTTGATGGCTCACAAAAAACCAGTACTACTCCAGTTCCTAAAAAAGAAAAATTGACAATGGAGGTTACAGCTTTGGCTGATAAAAACGATTTAGTATGTGGAATGGAATTGACTAATGAAATGTTAGAGGATACCACTTCTTATAATGGGAAATTATATGGGTTTTGCAATGAAGGATGTAAGAAAGAATTTTTGAAAGAGCCTTCTAAATTTATTTCACAGAAATAACGGTTATGGCTTATAGCAAAATCACGGGTTTGGGATTTTATGTTCCCGAAACTATTGTTACCAATGAAGATTTATCAAAGGTAATGGATACCACCAATGAGTGGATTATTGAAAGAACAGGCATTCAGCAAAGGAGATTTTACAAAGAAGGGGTAGATACGGTTTCTAGTATGGGAATGCGTGCTGCGCAAATTGCCATGGATCGCGCAGGTAAGGTAGCTGCAGATATTGATATGGTAGTGTTTGCTACCCTTAGTCCCGATTATAATTTTCCAGGTTCTGGGGTGTTGTTACAACGCAAGCTGGGATTGAAACAGATACCTTGTTTTGATGTTCGTCAGCAATGTTCAGGTTTTATTTATGCACTTTCTTTAGCAGATCAATACATAAAAAGCGGAGCTGCAAAAACAGTATTGGTGGTGGGTTCTGAGATTCAGTCTAACGTGATGGAATGCAGCGATAGGGGGAGAAATATGGCCGTTATTTTTGGGGATGGTGCAGGTGCTTTGATTTTAGAAGCACATGAAGAAAAAGGAAAAGGCTTGTTATCAACGCATCTTCATGCCGATGGAAGATTTGCAGAGGAATTATTCTTGGAACATCCAGGTAGTAGATTGAAAAAGAGAGTATCTGCTGAGATGATAGCCGAAGGAAAATTTTTACCTTATATGAATGGTAAGTTGGTTTTTATGAATGCTGTAAAATATTTTCCAGAGGTAATTAGAGAGTCGCTTGCAGCTAATAATTTACAAGACTCTGATATTGATTTGCTAGTGCCTCATCAAGCCAATGGACGTATAACTTTAGCCATTCAAAAGGAATTTAGTTTGCCTGATGAGAAAGTAGTTTCTAATATCCATAAATACGGAAACACTACAGCCGCTTCTATTCCTATTGCATTAACAGAAGCTTGGGAAGAGGGCAGAGTAAAGGAAGGTGACTTGGTTTGTATGGCTTCTTTTGGAAGTGGTTTTACATGGGCAAGTGCATTGATTCGTTGGTAGTTTTATTCTACTTTACGGCCACTTGCTACACGTTGAGTCTTGCTATATTTCACTATTTTTTTCATATCTATCAATAGTAAAGCATCTCCACTTTCGGGTGAAGTGTAAAACTTTTGACCTCCATAACTTAAATTGCCAACCTTGTTTTTCCATTCGCTCGCGAGTAGCACATAAGTGCCAGATTTGTTAGGATTGTAGCCAAATCGTAAAAAGTAATCATTGCTTTTTTCAAAGCTCACTTCTAATTTTCCTCCATCAGCTTCTCTCACTAATATACCTGGAGTAGCACTGGGAATTTGTACCTCCTCTACCTTTTCACCATTAATCAGTTTTAATTTACCAGAAGTGATTTGAGCGCTTCCATCTACGAATTTTCTTTGTAGTGTTATGGGGTCTGAAACATAGAACTGAACACGCTTTAAATCATCTTCAGTCAAATGATATTTCTGGCGAATAGAGTCAGAATAAGGAACTAGATTTTTACAAGAACTAAGCGAGGCAATAGTTATAGCGAAGAACAGTATTTTTTTCATAGTAATTTTTTTAGAATGCTTTGCAATGAAAGTGCCAAAGTTAAATGATAACTTTCTGACCAAAATAATTTAGCAGAGTTTAACGAACGTAAAAAATTAAACAATTCGATTTCCGTCTTTATCGTAAATTTTGGTGGTAGGCTCTTCTTGAATTATTTTGCGCTCTGTGCTTACTAATCTTTCTAGTAAACTGTTTGTAATTGCAAGAATTATACTAAACAAAAATGCTGACCACCATCCATCTACCGAAAAGCCCGGTGCACCTATCAAGTAAGCTGCTATCTTAATAATAATTGCATTGATAAAAAGCAAAAACAAACCCAGGGAAAAAATAGTTACAGGTAACGTAAAGATTATTAGGACAGGCTTTAATGCCACATTTAGCAAAGCAAGTGTGAGCGCAACAATTACTGCCCACCCAAATCCATCTACATGCACCCCGCTTAATACGTAAGAAGCTATCACCACCGCTATGGCATTTAAAAAAAGTTTAATTACTATGTTCTTCATTTCAGTTTTGAGTTTTATATTTTTTGCAAACATAATCATATCGTATGCCAAATTTTATGTTTCAGAATAGCAGACGAATTCTGCAAATTAATATTTCAACTAGTTGTAAGTTCTAAAAAAGAGTAAAGTGATTTTGTAAAATTTGTTTTTTCTTCAAACATAGCCATGTGTCCGCATTTGGGAAATAAGTGAAAGTCACAAATAGCAGGATAGGAAGCCATTTTTAGAGAGTAGTCCCTGGGTACTGCATTGTCCAATGCTCCGCAAAGCATGAGCACTGGCACTTTTAGCTGCTTCAAAATGGACGAAGTGTCTTTTCTGTCAATCATAGCTTGTGCAGTTTCAGTGACTGCTTGGGGTGAAATTTTCAATCCCATTTCATACATAGTTTCAATCAGCTTTTTGTTCTTTTCTAGATGCTGTGGAGCAAAAAGATTAGGATAAAATTCTTTTAGAAAAAGCTCTGTGCCCCTTTTTTGAATAAAAGAAATTGCTTTTTTTCGATTCACTTTCCTTTCTTCTGAATCTTCAAAGCAATGAGAGTTGATAAGCCCAATTCCCAAAAGTAAATCAGCATGTTTTTTTGCAAAATACAGAGCTGTATAGCCACCCATGGAATGACCACAAATAGTAGCTTTTGAAACTTTTTCATTTTTTAAAACGGCAAAAACACTATCTGCAAAAAGCTCAAAAGAAAGTGCTTTGTTTTTGGGCAAATCTGATTGGCCATATCCAGGCAGATCTATGCAAATAACTTTACAAGAAGTGGCGAGTTGGGTTACTATATTTTTCCAGATAAAGCTATCCTCACAATAGCCATGTATAAAAACCACCGTTTTGCCCTTTCCCAAAATCTGATAGCAGAGTTTACTGCCATTACAAAGAATTGATTTTACCATTCCACAAACATCTTGTTTTCTTTTGAAGTTTCTTAGTATTGAGTATTAAGACAGCAGCCAATTCTGACAAATAGGTAATAATATTTGAAAAAAATCTCTTTGACTTTGCATCTCTGCGGCAATAATTTTCAAACAACCTTTGTGTGCTTAGTGTTCTTGGTGTTAAAATGGTTGGTACTAAAGAAACCCACAACTTATTTTATTTTCGTGCTTTAAATTTTATTGCATGATTTCTTCTACTATCCGTTTTTTGTTTGTCATTAGTCTTTTGGCATTGGTCAACATAGTTAAGTCACAAACTGAAACTACTTTCAAAACCAATGGTCCTGATGACTACAGAGAGGGTTTACATGCTTTTATTCATGCTACTATTTTCAAAAACTCAAATACCAAGGTAGAGAATGCTATACTGGTAATTCGAGACGGTAAAATCACAGAGCTTGGAACCTCGGCCAATATCCCTACTGGTGCTATTGTTCACGACCTTTCTGGGAAAATTATTTATCCATCTTTCATTGATATTTATACCGATTATGGCATCAACTCACCAAAAGAAAATAGGTCGGAAGAAAGCATTCAGTATGAGTCAAACATAAAGGGCGCCTATGGTTGGAATCAAGCTATTAAAGCAGATTTTGATGCCAGCAAAAACTTTTTGGTAACCGATGCCCGTGCAGATGAGTGGCGTAAATTGGGTTTTGGTACGGTGCTTTCGCATCGCAAAGATGGAATAGCAAGAGGCACGGGTACGGTGGTGACATTGGCTACTGACAGAGAAAACAGAGTGATACTAAAAGCGAATGCCAGTGCACATTACTCTTTTAGCAAAGGCAGTAGCACACAAGAGTATCCGAGCTCTCTGATGGGAACCATTGCACTTTTGCGTCAGACTTATTTAGATGCGCAATGGTATAAAAATTTGAAAGAGAAAAGAGAATATAACATCAGTTTGGAATCTTGGAACAATGAACAAGCATTGCCCCAAATTTTTGAAGCTGGTAGTTGGTTGCGAACCTTGCGTGCCGATAAAGTAGGGGATGAGTTTGGGGTGCAATATATCATCAAAGGTGATGGAACAGAGTACCGCAGAGTAGAGGAGATAAAAGCTACTAAAGCGAAATTAATTTTGTCTTTAAATTTCCCTAAAGCCTATGATGTGGAAGACCCTTATAAGGCAGTATGGGTGAGCCTAGAGGAAATGAAGCATTGGGAATTGGCTCCGATGAATCTGGCTACCTTGAGTAAGGCTGGGATTGAATTTGCAATTACCACTTCTGATTTGGAAAAGAAAGATGATTTCTTGAAAAACTTACGTACAGCAGTGAAGTATGGTTTGCCAGAAAATGAAGCTATAAAGGCCTTGACCGAAACCCCTGCTGCATTATTGAATATTGCAGACCAAGTAGGGAGTTTGGAGGTAGGGAAGTTGGCAAACTTTTTCATCTCATCGAAAAATGTTTTTGATGACAAATCGGTAATTTATGAGAATTGGGTACAAGGAAAACGATATGAAGTAAACAAAACAGATCCTAAGGATATTCGTGGTGAATACGAGCTAAAACTGAGTAATGATAAAGTATACAAACTAAAGCTGACTGGAGATAGTAAAGCACCTGAAGCTACTGTTTTCTATACCGATACAGCAAAATCAAAAGTGAAGTTTGATTATAAAGACAAAGAAATCTCTCTGTCTTTCTCAAAAGATAAAAACAACTCAGAAGGAAAAATAAGATTGACAGGAGTGATTGATTTTGAAAAGAAATCTTGGCAAGGAAAAGGACAGCAAGCAAATGGTGATTGGATAAATTGGACAGCCATTCAAATCAAAGAAGCTCCTAAAGACACAGTAAAACCAGATAAAAAAGACTCGATTGATTTTTCTAAAATAGGTAAAGTAGTATATCCTTTCAATGCTTATGGAAGCGAAGAATTGTCGAAGCAAGAAGATGTGTTTATTAAGAACGCTACTGTTTGGACAAATGAAAAAGAAGGAATTGTACCTAACTGTGATGTTCAAATTCGCAATGGAAAAATTGTAGCAGTGGGCAAAAATTTAAATGCGGAAAATGCTAAAATAATAGATGGCACTGGCAAACACCTTACTGCTGGAATTATAGATGAACACAATCACATAGCCATTAGCGAGGGGGTAAATGAGGGCACGAAAGCGAGTAGTGCAGAGGTTCGTATAGGAGATGTGGTCACTTCAGAAGATGTAAATATATACAGACAACTGGCGGGCGGAGTTACTGCTGCACAACTTTTACACGGCTCTGCCAATCCTATTGGCGGGCAGTCTGCTTTGATAAAATTTAGATGGGGATACACGCCAGAAAAAATGAAAATAGAAGGGGCAGATGGCTTTATAAAATTTGCATTAGGTGAAAATGTAAAACAATCCAACTGGGGCGAAAAGTTTTCGCTTCGTTATCCCCAAACCCGCATGGGAGTGGAGCAAACGTATGTCAACTATTTTACAAAAGCCAAAGAATATGAAAGGAATTTGAGTACTAAGAAGAGCCTGAGAAGGGATTTGGAGCTGGAAACATTGCTAGAGATATTAAACAAAAAGAGATTCATCACGTGTCACTCGTATGTACAAAGCGAAATTAATATGCTGATGCATGTAGCCGATTCATTTGGTTTTAAAGTTAATACGTTCACTCACATTTTGGAAGGATACAAAGTGGCTGATAAAATGAAAGCTCATGGAGTCAACGCTTCAACTTTTGCAGATTGGTGGGCATACAAATATGAGGTAATAGATGCTATTCCGTACAATGCTACCATTCTGAATAAGATGGGAATCAATACAGCTATTAATTCAGATGATGCAGAAATGGCTCGCAGACTTAATCAGGAAGCTGCTAAGTCAGTGAAGTATGGAAAAACATCTGAAGAAGATGCTTGGAAAATGGTGACTTTGAACCCAGCGAAGATGTTGCATTTAGATGCCAAAATGGGAAGTATCAAAGTAGGTAAAGATGCCGATGTGGTAGTGTGGAGCGATCATCCTTTGTCTATTTATGCTAAAGCAGAAAAGACTTTTGTAGATGGAATTTGTTTTTATGATGTAGAAAAAGATTCACAAAAAAGAGAAACTATTTTACGAGAAAGAGCGCGACTAATTCAAAAAATGGTGGATGATAAAAAAGCAGGAGCCCCAACGCAAGAGCCAGTGAAGAAAGATAACAGAAGCTATAGCTGTGGTGGAGAAGAGTGATTTTGGAATATAAAATCAAGAATGAATAATTGGCAATTAATTAGAATAACAAAAGAAATAGAATATGATATCAAAAAGTATAGATGAATTTTCAAAAGCAGTTTTTCTCTGTTTTTCATTTTTCATTTTTAATTCTACATTGTCCATCGCCCAAGATGTTCCATCACCTGCAAGACCCCAGCAGCAAAGGATTTGCTTGAAGGGTGGAACAGTGCATGTCGGAAATGGAAAGGTGTTGAATAATGCGTATGTAATTTTTGAAAATGGAAAAATTACAGAGGTGTTTGAAGCAAATACAGTGAAGACAGAGGAGACATTGGGTAAAGTGATTGATATAACTGGTAAGGAGGTTTATCCAGGCCTGATTGCTCTCAATACTATTTTAGGATTAAGTGAAATAGAAGCAGTAAGAGCTACCAACGATGTAGCTGAAACAGGAAGTTTAAATGCCAATGCTCGAGCTGTGATTTCGTACAATACAGACTCAAGAGTTACTCCTACTGTGCGTTCTAATGGTGTTCTGTATGCTCAGATTGTTCCTCAAGGAGGTAGAATTTCGGGTACATCAGCAGTAGTGCAATTAGACGCATGGAACTGGGAAGATGCTGCTGTAAAATCAGAAGATGGTGTTTTTATTACTTGGCCAAATATGTATAAAGTGAAAGGCTGGTGGGCTGAACCAGATGGATATGAACTCAATAAAGACTATGAGAAGCAAATCGAAGAGTTGAAAAATTATTTCTATGAAGCCAAAGCCTATACTTATTCCAATCATGATAAAAAGAATTTGCGTTTTGATGCAATGAGCAAAGTTTTTACAACTCATGCCAATGTATATGTTCGTGTTGATTATGTAAAGGAAATGCTTCGTGTGATTCAGTTTGCTGAGGAGGTGGGTATATCTGTGGTATTGGTAGGAGCAAAAGATTCTTATATGATAGCTGATGTATTGGCTCAGAAAAAAATCCCTGTGATTCTTTCTCAAACACACGATTTGCCGTCTTATAATGATGAAGATATTCAGCAGCCTTATAAGACTCCAGCGTTATTGCAAAAGGCAGGTGTATTGTTTGCTTTGAGTATTAATGGTTTTTGGCAACAAAGAAATTTAGCTTTCGAAGCAGGTACGGCAGCTGCTTATGGTTTGAGTAAAGAAGAAGCATTAGCGGCTATTTCTTCTAATAGTGCCAGAATTCTTCAAATGGACACACAAGTTGGAACTGTTGAAAAAGGGAAAGATGCAAGTCTGTTGATAGTAAATGGTGATTTGCTGGACATGAGAAGCTGTACTATTGATATGGCATTTATTCAAGGAAGAGAAATTAATTTAGATAACAAGCAAAAAGAATTGTTTGAAAAGTTCTCTAAAAAATATGGAATCAATTGAGATTAAAGCCTAGTTTTTAATCTCGAAAATCACAAATCTAAAATCCCGAATGGCGGCAGGTAGAAAAAATAAAAAAAAGAAAATAGCAGAGATTAATACGTTTCCCAATGTGTTTCAGTGTCCTGATTTCAAGCATCTGCAATTGTTAGATTGCAATGGAGTAGAGATGGATTTAAAAGGAAATTGGAATAAAACTATTTTCAAAAATGACAATCCCATTACTGTGGAACTGGCCTGTGGCAAAGGTGACTACACTATTGCATTAGCTCGCAAATATCCCAATCGTAACTTTATTGGAGTAGATATAAAAGGGCCTCGTATTCACTTAGGTGCCAAGATTGCCCTAGAAGAAAAGCTTACCAACGTTGGCTTTGCCCGATTTAAGATTGAGAATATTTTGAATTTTTTCGCTAAAAAGGAAGTGTCTGAAATCTGGATTACCTTTCCGGACCCTTTTCCAAAAGATAAACACGAAAAACACCGTCTTACCTTCCCCAAATATTTAGAACGGTATAAAATTATTTTGAAAGAGAATGGGATTGTCAACTTTAAAACCGATGACCTTCCTTTGTTTCAATATACAAGGGACGTTTTAAATAATGAGAAAATAAACACTGTTTACTATAAAGAAAACATCTACGCTTCCACACTTGATTTTGAAGAACTGGAGGTGAAAACATTTTACGAAAAGCAGCATTTGAAAAACGGACGAACCATCAATTTCTTACAATTTAAATTTGATTGATGTTATGGAGTATTCTGCTAAAACCTATTCTTTCTTTGATGATGTATTTGCAGTAGTTCGTCTGATTCCAAAGGGTAGAGTGACTTCCTATGGAGCTATAGCTAGATATTTAGGAACCAGTGGATCAGCTCGAATGGTTGGCTGGGCTATGAATGCTTCTCATACTCCCAAACCCAAAGTGCCTGCTCACAGAGTTGTGAATAGCCAAGGATTGCTCACTGGTAAGCATCATTTTGAGACACCTACATGGATGCAAGAATTATTGGAGAAAGAAAAAGTAAAAGTAAAGAACAATCAGGTAGTGGATTTCGAAAAATTATTTTGGGATCCAAGTGTAGAATTATGATGTTATAGAAACAGGAATTTTATAATAATTTACAAATTCTGTAATCGTTTTTTTTCCATCATCAAACAGATTGTTGGTTAAAGTTTTTTTAAATAGGTCTTCTAGTTTTTTTGCATATTGATTTCTTCTATTATTAATCCATTGTGCAGTGTAGTAATAAGCATGTATCATGATATCATTATCTTCATAAATAGTTTTGCCCTTCATTAGTTTTGTGTAGCGATTAAAAGTTTCAATACATTTTAAATAATTCTTTTGGGTAAAATAACCACACATAAGAGTTACATAAATAGCATCTATGCTTCCTAAAAAACTAAGTTGTTGGTATGTGGTCAGAAGAGATTCTAATTCTTCTGTAGATTTTTTAGCACCTGCTTTTCCAAAGAAAAGTAATAATACACTTTTACTTATTTGGATATGAATAAGGTCACTAGTATAACTGGAGCCACCGTATTTTGTTTCTAACAATTGATTACATCTTTTATAAATGTTTTCTATGTCTTTTATTTCCTTTTCAGATACAGATTGTTTTTGATCTGCTCGGTGAAATTTATAGTGATATTTAGAAATATAGTGAGAGACCTTTACAGTCAGTATAAAAACTTCAGGAATACTTAAATAGCTATTCCAAAATTTTACAGTTTTATAATACTCCTGTAATTGATCCATCTCTTTTTCACCTTCTTTACTTAGTAAGTCTGTAAGGCTAGAGTTTAGTTTGAAAAATGAGAGATTGCTTTTTATATCAAACAAGAAAGGCAATGAAACATAACCATGATTTTGCATTTCAATAAAGGACTCTTGAATTAGTTTTTTTGTTTTTTCAGAAGGAAATTGATTTGGTTCAAAATAATATATCAAGTATAAATAGGCATATCTGCTAACTAATTTAATAGGCAGGGATTCATGATCGTGGAATGAATAGAAGTATTTCTTATAATCGGGTATACTAATCTTTTCTTTATCTATTCCAGTAAAAGGATTGAAATTTTTTCTGAGTGTTTGATATAGTTCATGATATAGTCGTTCATTTCCATCTATCTTAATCAAACGTGCATAGAACTTATTTCCTTCGCTTATTTCTTTTTGTAAGAATGCTTGTTGCGCTAAAAAATTTAATACTGTTTTTTGGAAAGAATAATCTTCTATTTTATCAGCAATATCTAAAGCTATTTGAGCAATAAAATTAGCTTTTCCGATTTCTCCGCGGTTTACTAAATCGTGTATTTTGTGAATATTTACCTGAAGATAGGACGGGTAATTTCTTACCAAAAGCGCACTTAGTTTGAAAGTGTAAGATGCTAATTGATTAAAACTTTGATGGGAGCTGGCATCTCTTTTTTTATAAACCTCAAAACAAAAATCAGTTGTCTCAAATGCAGTTAATTTTTTGGATGCTATTATATTTACCAAAAGCAAGGGCAGTGTAGCATTGTTTGATGCCAATATTTTCCGAAATTCTTTTAGATGAAAATCATCTAGCAACAGAACTAACTTTTGGATGTTTGATAAGGAATGTGGGGGAGGAAGTTGTATCATGCAAGTCGCTTTGAAAAAGTTCGCAGCAATAAAACCTAAGTTACTTTATTTTAAATTATTTACAAAATAAAGCGGGATACAAAAAAGCAGTTTAAATTTTACCAGTTTTTATTATTGCTTAATTATTTTGGTAGTGTACAAATCCGTAGAGGTGGTCAATTTTAGAATATAAACCCCTGCCGATAATTGCGAGAAATTTTCCAATTCAATATCTTTACCAGACCAAACTAAATCTCCAATTGAGTTGTAGAGTTGACTTTGGCTATTCTTATAGTTAGGGAAAATATTTATCCTATCAGATATAGGATTTGGGTAAACTACTATGTTTTTTGGATTGTCTGCATCAAAGGTAGCAATACCCAAATTGTTACAGGGGGATGAAACATTGGTGACATTAATGGTTTCAGAATTTACAAAACCACCTTCCCCAGCACTTACAAATACAGAATATTCTCCGGTTTTTGAAAGTTGCACTCTTTGGGTAGTGTCTCCAGTAGACCATATATAATTTTTATAACCACTACCTGCATCCAAATAATTTTGCCCATTAATTCTTGTACAAGATATCGTTGGTTGCTTTATTTTCCATGGCAAAGTTTTGTAAAAAAAACATCTGTAACTAGGCATGGAATCTGTGAAATGCATTTCAAAAACACGCCCACCTTTATTATCCACCACTTCTAATGCTCTATTCCAATCTTCTACCCATCCATGTGTTATAAGAGTGTTGCCATTGTCTAAGCGTTGACAATTCCCCATAGCCAGACTGTACCGAATTGGATTCGTTTCAGTATCTACATGGCTCCATATTAATTTGGCTGTGAAATTAACTTCATCTAGCTGATATTCTTTTACTCCCATTGGATGAACAGGAAGACCTGGCTTGCCAGCTTCTGCAAGCGTTATATTGCCATTGGCTATTCTTCTTACATCGTGTTGTGCTGCAAAACCCAGTGAATCATTTATAAAGGTAAATTGATTTGCATTACCACCAAATCTCCAGATAATACCTCCTGCTTTACTTAGTCTATCTATTTTTGTAACTTCATTAAAATGTCTAGATGACACCAGAATATTTCCATCTCTATCTAATTCTATAGAATTAAAATGTGTCCAATCCACAACATTGGGATTCCTTAAATGCTCTGCACCTACTTCAGCAAAAGCAAAGTAATCTTTGGCATGCCATTCAAATACTACATTCTTATTTTCATCTAATTCCTGCACTACACCACTTCTTACAGTAGCGTTATTTTTACCAGGGCTTCCGTTTCCACTAAAAAGAAAGTAAGAACTTAAATCCATAATCACATCTTCAGTTCCTAATAAAAGGATGTGCCCATTTGGTAAAATTTGTATATCATGAATGTCTTGTGATAATCCATTTTTTACATCTACAGAATCTACAATGTTAAATGTACTATCTACCAAAAAATAACCTGTATTGGTACCATAAGATATAAGCCCATTTTTTTGAAGTTTAAAATCTCCTAAAGTGTATCCAGTCTTAAATTCTTTATAATAAATCACTTTCCCATTGCCGTCAACAATCATTTGCGTAGGGTTGTAGAATGGGTTTCTGGCTCCTATTATACTTGGGTTTACAAAATAATATCCTGCTGAAGCAGCTGAATCATATGCATTAACTGTAAAGGGGGGATAGCCCTGGGAAAAGGATGGTAGTGCAGAAATAAAAATGAGCATTATACTAAATACTCTTGTTGTGATGGGAGCGTATACTTTATTTTTCATAATACAATTTGTAAAAGGTAAACACATAAATCTACCTAATGGTTGGTGCTTTAGATAATTTATTCTTGTAAATCAATTGCTATCAAATTAATTGAAATAGAGTTGATTTATCTGCAAATGAAAGTGTATTTCCTAGTCTCTTTTTCATTGGCACTAAGGGTATTTGTAACCCTAATTTTATTTTCGGTTAGGTAATTAAATATTGCAGCTATGGTCATATTGCCCTCTGTTATTTTTTTGTTCAACAAAGTAATAATGGGGTTTTCGGAATCTTTTTCTTTGGCATCCTTTTTTGTATCCATTCCTTTTCCATCGCGTGTGGGGCTTAAAGTAATGTCGCCATTATCCCATTCATAAATAGCAATGGTAAAGAATGAAGTAGTGGAAGAATTGGGTGTGTTTCGTGTACTACTTTCCTCTGATTTAGTTGCTTCAGATGGTTTTAACTGCATACCTTCTTTTTCGTGTTGGGCAAAAAGAAAATGAGTGTTTAAAAGCAAAAAGGCAAATAGAAAATTTATATTTTTTTTCATGATTATATTTTTACGAAGCTAATAAAAACCAAACAAATTGTATTTGCGGTCATGTTTTTAAGTAAAATTTGGTCATGTTCTAACATGAATATTTTGGGAAAATATTTAAGAAATTGAGCCTTTGGGGTCAATTTACAACTATAGAGAGCATTTTTTTTATTTATGCTCACCCATTCTTAAAAGTATAATTTATGGACAAATCTGAATTATTTTATTTAGAAAAAAGTAAACACATATAATTAGTTAACAATAAAATAAGAATAAAATAAATAAATATGTTTTAAAATAAATTAACAATGGCACGATTTTTTCTGAAATGAGAATTTTAATTTTTAGATAGGAACTTGTTAAAACATTTAGTTTAAAATATTGTTAATTTAAAAAATATACTACATTTTTAATTTCTGTTCAAAAATTACAATTCGATAATACCAAGTTTAAACAAACAATTATGAAAAATATTTTACGTAATTCAGCAAAATTTCTACTCTCTTTTTTATTAGTGATTGCTGTAGGAAATTTGTATTCTCAAGGTATACCTTATGGCTTTACACAAGCCTCAGGAACTTACACTAGCATTACTAGCGGGCTCACCAGCCCTGGTGCCTCTTTCACTGGTACAGGAATTGGAACCAATGCTGTTTCTGCAGCTGTAACTCTTCCTTGGACATTTACTTATAATGGTGTAGCTTGTGACCGAGTTTTTATATCCAATAATGGATTTATTTCTTTGGGTAATGCTACTTTAAACACAGCGCCATCTACCACTAACTATAACCCAATAGGTACCGTAACTAACGCTGGAGCAGTTTGTGGCTATGCTTATAATTTGGTGAACTCTGGCGTCAGTGGGGCTGCTCCAGATATATCTTATGGTACATTTGGTTCTGATTTTGTAGTTCAATACACCGATGTTGCTAGATCTGCAATTACTGGAGATAGAATGTCTTTTCAAATTCGCTTGACACAAACTACAAATGTGATTAAAATTGTTTATGGAACTTGGGCTGCCACCTCTACCACTACCACGGCTTCTAATTTCGGGCAGGTAGGTTTGGGTACAGCCTCATCTTCATTTTTTCACTCACGAACGGTTTATGGTTCTACTCCATACTCTACTTGGCTCACTTCTGGTGGTTCATCTAGCTCAACCCTTGCAGCCAGCCAAACAACAAGCACCTCAGCAACAAATGCAGGGCCCAATTGTATGAGGTATAACAACGCTTATATGCCAGCATCTGGGCTTACCTATACCTTTACTCCAGTAGCTGCCTCATTTTATCAAGCTATACCTTACACACAAGCTTTTGAAACTTGGTCGAACTTAAATGCTACCAACGATGTTCCTGGTGCTGGGGTGCAAGTTTTCCCTTCTACAGGCAACTTATCCATACGAGCGCAAAATGAATCTACAACAAACTCCCTATGGGGAGGTACTAGTGGTTCCATAGCTGCAATGACAACATTACCTGCTGCACAGGGAAACAAATGTGCCCGTTTGCATTCTTTTGATGCGGCATCGGGTAGTAAAGGGTATGTAGATTTTTACTTAAATTTATCTACTGGTGCTTCAATTAAACAGGCAACCTTCGATATTTTAAATACAGCCAGCACAAGAGCTATGACAGTGCAGCTTTCCACCGATGGGGGTATTACTTTTGGAGCAGCTTTAGCTACTTACAACACAGCACTGACTACTTGGACTAGTCAAACGCTTAGTTTGGGTACGGTTACATCCTCAACCTGTGTATTGCGTTTTACACTCACCGCAGATTTTGCGGCCTCTAGCGATGTGGGTTTGGATAACTTGAATGTTACAGCGCCAGCTTGCCCTACTACACCTACAGTAGGCACTATTACGAAAACTCCAACCAGTGCCAGCATACCATTTACTTGTGCTAGTTGCACTGGCGATTTTATTGCAGAGTACAGTACCACCAATAATTTTACACCTGGCACAACTGGTACAGCAGGGAGTGGTAGTAGTACGGTTACTGCCACCACAACTTCTTCGCCAATTTCTATAACTGGTTTAACTCAGGGTACTATATATTATGTTCGTGTTCGTAATAATTGCAGTGGTTCTAACTGGACTAGCAATACAGCGCAGGCAACTTTTACCACCCCGTTGGTTTGTGCTACTACACCAACTATTGGTACTATAACTACTACAACTACAGGCGCCAGCATTCCATTCACTTGTGCTAGTTGCACAGGAAATTTTATTGCAGAATATAGCACCACAAATAATTTTACTCCTGGCACAACAGGTACAGCAGGGAGTGGTAGTAGTACAGTTACTGGTACATTTACTTCTTCGCCTATTAGTATTACTGGATTGTCATCTGGAACACTATACTACGTTCGGGTTCGAAATAATTGCTCTGGTTCTGATTGGAGTTCTAATACAGCTCAAACTTCTTTTACAACTGCTTACCCCGATTTGAAATTTAGTGTTACCAGAACAGTAGGTTCTGCAAGTGATTATCAAACGCTGAGCTCTGGTGCAACGGTATTGCAGGCAGGGAGCTCCAGTTGGGATGACCAAGTAAACGCCATTACAGCTACAGAATTTAACACAGGTAACTTCGATAATTTTTTCTATCAGGGAGTAAAGGTAACCAGCTTAGTAGTTAGCAATAACGGTCATATTGCTGTAAATAGTCCTTCTTATAGCTCTGGTTTTTATCTTAATAATATTGGTACACCTACCACAGCTTCAAGACCTGCCATGATATGCCCTATGTTTGAAGATTTATATAACACAGGGTCAGGAACAAATGCTCAAGTGCGTTGGAAGCGTTTAGCTGGTCCTAGTGGCAACGATACGATGGTTATTGAGTGGGTGAATGCAGAGTTCTATAACTTTCCTGCAGCCAATTTGACCTTCCAGGTAAGGCTTATAGAAGGCACCAACCAAATTATATATAGCTATGGCGTAATGCAAATACTAGATGGTACCAATTCGAGTTCCCAAACCAACTTCTATGGCGGAAACTATTCCTTAGGTATGCGTGGTTTTTTAGTTTCTAATCCACCTTTGCCTGGGGAAGTTTTTGCACAATCTGCAGAAAATACCACCAATTTTACGTATCACAGTGCCAATATAGATAATAAAGGGTTGAATAAATTGGTTGATCCAGTAGATTGCTATACAAAATTGGTTTTTACTCCAGGTGCTTATACTTATGTAAATCCTGCTTTAGCAGCTATTCCATCCAATGATGCAGTAACTGCTCCGTTTACTATTGTGCCTTTTGCTGCTACACCAAGCGATTTGTGTGGTACTTTTTATTCTACCTTCAGAGCTACATCATCTGGGATTTCACCTCGCGCCAATGTTTCTACCACTGTACCCGATGATGACGTATGGTTTACCTTTAATGCCATATCTTCTTCTACTAGTATTGTAGCACGAGGTGGTGGAGGCTTTAATCCTGTTATTGAACTGTTTGATTCTGCTACCCTTAATAGTTTGGCGGCTGTGAATGCAGTGACTACCAATAGTAATACTAATAATACAGAAACATTAATATACCCTACTACTCCAGGTGTGAGTTATTTGGTGCGGGTTTACAACCAAGATGGTGGTACGCAAGCAACTGCGACAGCTACGGTTGTAGGAGGTGTAATTACTGCCATCACAACAGGAACTGCTGGTGCAGGTTATTACAATTGTTATGGTGGTGCCTCTAACACAGAATACCCAACAGTAATAATTCAAGATGCCACTGGTATTGGTGCAGTAGTGGATCCTACAGCAGTAGGTACAACCGCTAGTGCTATAGGAACCATAGCGGTTTTGGCGGGTGGTTCTGGCTATTCTGCAAGCCCTACTGTATTTATTCAGCCTCCAGGTTCGGGTCCTACGGGTCAGTTTTCATTATTGATATTGGCCACCCCTTCGCCACCAATTAACGATACAGCTTGTAATGCTATTGTGCTTACGGCTGGAACTTCTTGTACTTATACCACTGGTAGTACAAAAAATGCTAACCCTTCTGCCAATCAGCGTCCCGTTACATGTGGCAATGCCGATGATGATGTTTGGTACAAATTTCAACCTGGTAGTGGACAGTGTGTGGTTAAAATTCAAGGTGCAGCAGCATTTAATCCTTCTTTTGCATTGTATGATGCGGGCGTTTGGCCAGGTGTTTGCGACAGCCTTACTTTAGCAGCTGGCTATAAAGGTTGTACTACAGGTACTGGGAACGGTACTTTGGATAGCGTAAGTTTTTCGGCATTAGACCCAACACATGCTTACTTAGTTCGCGTTTGGCATAATGGTGTGGGTTCTGGTTCTTCTGGTTTGTTTGATATATGCATCCAAAATATGCCTGCTACTTGCCCTACTCCTGTTTTACCCTTAAATGCGGGTTCCGTATACTTCAATAACCCAACACTTTCATGGTCTGTGGGTGGTGGATCTGTAAATTATGATGTTTATTTAAGTACTAATCAAAGTTTAGTAAATACATTAAATGCTTCCGTACGTGTAGTTACTAATGGCACAGCACGTACTTATGCTGCTGGAACACTCACGTCAGGTAGTACTTACTATTGGACTATAATTGGAAAGAATGCATCTGGTTCTTCTACTGGATGTCTTACTTATTCATTTGTAGCTAATAGTGATTTACTAATGCCAGAGGGTAATAAGTCTGTTACTTATACTACCTGTGGTGATACGATATATGATAATGGTGGGAAAAATGGAGTTTATAAAGAATTAACGCGAGATACGGCTATTATTTGCCCTTCTACAGCAGGCAAAAAAGTTAAAATTACAATTACCGCCTTTGATATAGATCCAGATGACTCTTATTATTATTATTATGATGATGATTGGGGTGACCTTCAAGTTTTTAATGGATCCGGAGTGGTTCAGGCCAACAACTTTGCGGGTTCTGGAAACTATTACGATAACAACACACCACCTCCAACTACTTTTACTTCAACTTCTGCCGATGGTTGTTTAACATTAAGGACGACAAACAGATATAACACCTACAACTATGATGGTTTTGCTGCGGCTATTTCTTGCGAAACTCCTTGCTCTGGAACCCCAGCTACTCCAGTAGCAAAAGGCGATACCGCTTACTGTGGCTCAGGTACTGGAAGAAGAGTTTCTATATCTGGATTTTCAACGACTGCTGGAATCACCCATCAATGGTATCGTTCTAATGATGGTACTAATTACTCCCCTATTAACCAAACTGATACAGCTCTAATAGCCAATAATATTACAGCTACTCGCTGGTATAAGTGTTTAGATTCTTGTACTTTTTCTAATCAAAAAGTGTTTTCTAATGTAGTAGTATTAACCGTGAATCCATTACCAACTGTTGCGGTTTCAGCTTCAGCCGTTTATGTGTGTCCTTCATCTTCTGCTACATTAACTGCCACTGGTGGTAGTACGTATGCTTGGTCTGCTGGTACCACTCCTTCTACGGGGGCTAGTGTTTCTGTATCGCCTTCTGCTACTACTGTATATACGGTAACTGCTACAAGTGCAGTTGGATGTAAAGCATCTGATTCTATTAGAGTAAGATTGGCTGCATTACCTGTTGCAAGCATTACTGCTAATCCTACTACATCAGTTTGTAAAAATGATACCGTAACTCTGCAAGTACCTACTACTAGCTTTACCATTGCGAATAAGCTTGGTTCAGCTACCACCACCACAAGTACTACTGGTATAACTCCTTATTCTAGTAATTACGAGGGTTCTAGGGAACAATATTTAGTGCGAGCTTCGGAACTTACTGCCTTAGGATATAGACCAGGGAAAATTACCAGTTTGGCATTTAATGTAACTTCTCAAGGGTCGGGTACTGACCCACAGGTAAATTTCACTATTAAAATGGGGCATACTGCTACTACTGCTTTCAGTGGTGCATTTCTTACTCCTACAGGCGTTTACACTACTGTGTTTACCAATGCTAGCGAGCCAGCTCCAGCTGTAGGGCTTAAAACCTATACTTTTAGTACCCCTTTTGTATGGGATGGTACAAATAGCATTCTGTTAGATATTTGCCATGATAATGATCCAACCGGTACATGTGCAAGTTGTTTTAGTTCCAATTCCACAGTAGCAGCCAGTACTACCACTTATAATTCAGTATATGGTAGATATAATGATAATGCCGCTGCTTGTGGAGTGAATGGAAGTAGTATAGTAACTACGTTTACTACTAGACCAGATATGACTTTCATACAAGACTATAGAGATACGGTACGATGGACTCCAGCTGCTACTTTATATAGAAATGCGCTTGCGTCTATGCCGTACACTACACAAGATACTACTCTGGTGTATGCTAAAACTTTAGTGACACAAGTATACACAGCTACTGTTACAAGTGTGATGGGATGTAAATCTCAGCCAACTAAAACAGTAACTGTTATAGATTGTGCTAATGTGTGGACTGGTAATACCTCTAACAGTTGGAATACCAACACAAACTGGTCATTAGGATTAGTACCTAATGCATGTTCCGATGATGTTCGAATTCCAGATGTAACTTTAGTGGGAAAACCACAGCCAGTAATTACCTCGAATGTGAGCGTGGGAAATATTTATTTGGACAGTAAAGGGAATATAACTTTAAGTGGAGGAGAACTTTCAGTATGTAAAGATTGGCGTCAGGCAGGTGGTTCTGGCTCACTAGTATTGGGAGGAAATGTGAATATGATAGGAACTACTTACCAATATATGTATGGCGATAATGTCTTCGACAAATTAATCATCAACAATACAGGTACAGGGATTACGAACAATGGAAATATCAAATTAAATACGGGCTTGGTGTTACAAGATGGGAACTTCACGAATACGTATTTGGTGACCTTGAAATCGAGTGCAACGG
>JBGAVP010000009.1:0-116821 GCA_044228065.1 Chitinophagales bacterium
CTGGAGAAAACTCTTGTGGAAAACCTTCAAAATTGCTAATTTTTTTTCCTGTAAATCCATCCCATAAAATTCCTTCACTATCATTATAGGTTGCTAAAAAATGACCATCAGGACTATACAATAATCGATAAGGCATGGCGGTATGACCTTTAATTATAGCCCAAGGTTTATCAGAATTTATTGATCCAGGACTATTAGCTACAATCTTCCAAAAGAAAAGATCCTTCATTCCTTCATATGCTACTACTAATCGTTCTCCGTAAGGTTGAATAGAAAATGTATTTATATTTGGCCATTGAGGCATTGTTAATAATGCATTTAGGACTAAATCACCAACAGCCCCTTTTGCGAAAGCACTTAAATCTTCGCTATTCCATTGTAAAACATTGTTTAATTTCTCTTCTAAATTATTAATATCATTTTGTGTAACTTGATATTCAGCATTATTTTGATTAGCTTTTACATCACAATTTAAATCAACATTAGCAATAGTTCTATTAGAATTTATATCTACAACTGAAATAGAAGATTTGTGAGAAATGAAAATATAATCATCTAGAACTGGATGAAAAGCAATCGTTGTATTAATGAGATTTTTTTCAATTTCAGACATGAATTGTGTTTTGTAATTAGCTGTTCCATTCTCCAAATTTATCTTATAATAACAGAGTCCTCTATAATAAGAAAGGACATGTTGCCCTTTAGAAGAAATCTCTTTAACTTTATTAGACAACCACCACATAATACCTGCATCTTTATTTTCATTATCCCTTTTCAAATTTTTAAACTCATTTTTTTCGATATCGAAAACTGTTAAGTTTGTACCGAGATTAAAAATTAGCTTTTTAGAGTCCTCAGAAAAATAAGCTTTCATGGGCATATAACTTCCATTTGCACCAGCACACCTAAAACCATCTGCAGCAATATTTATGTCCAAATAACTTGTGATTTTTTTCTTATCATACATTTTTGATAATTCCAAATCTGCATCACAAGTATGCCAAGAAGCAAATTGATAACTAAAGTTCTGTTTACTAGTCACGTCTTGAGCAGAAGAAACAAGGTAAATGAAATTAATTGTTGGCAATAAAAATATATAAGCAAAATACTTCATGATTAAAATTTAAGTATAATCCACTTCAGCAACCTATTTAGTAATTACTTAAAACTCTAAATTCAATACTGTGAGTATGACTAATACATTACGAAGTTATATACAGTATAATCAATGTAAAGCTGAGAATACTCAATAACAAAACTGATAATTATCAGTTTTTGAAAAATTGAAAGACAAAATGGAAGATCAAATACAATTAATAAAAATTTAGATTTCAAAAACAGCATCGTATATAGGAATCAATTCCCTCCAATCATATTTTTTCACAAACTGCTTTGAGTTTTGAATTCTCAGAATTCGTACATCCATAATTCGCTTTTGAAGCTTATCAACGAATTCGTTTTCTTCATAAAAAAAAGTGTGATGCAGATTTAGTGGAATATGCTCTGGGTATGCCAAACGCTTTGGCAGCATAGGAATAGTGTTACAATACATAGCTTCTACCACACTGGCTCCAAAAAAATCTTGAACAGAAGTTACGGGCAAAATGTCGGCTTCCCACAACCACTTGCAATAGGTATTGTAATCTTCTACATATCCAAAATGCAAAATGTGTTGTGCCAGTTTCTCTTTTGCTTCAGCAAAAATGGGAGGTTGCTTCTCATAACTTTCTCCCAATACTACTAATTTAAAATCAATGCCACGCTCACTGACTTGATATAAAGCTGCCCGCTGTTGCTTTACAATTTCGGCTGGCTTGTGTTTGTCTAATTTACTTAAATCTAACCCTAAATGTAACACAGTCGATTTAGCAAGAATCTTTTCTACTGTTTCTAAATTTGGATAATCAGGAAAGGCTTTTAAAAATTTTGGCAACTCCTTTAGGAAAACATTTTGATGATAATTAGAGTTAAAAAAAATGGCATCCGATGCCAAAGCCGAAGTATAATTGATAAAAGCGTAATGCCCGTCCCGCTTTAGTTTTACATCTTCATCGGAAGGTGACCATGGATAATTGAGTTGATTTTCGTGAAAATAAAGTGCAGTAGGAATAGCAGCAGACCACTTTCTAGTAAGCCCTAAAAAAGCTGCTAAATCAATCATATCGGTGGCCAAAATTAAATCGGGAATAAAGCTACCATCCTTAAATTGAGGTGAATTTTCATTGCTAACAACCCTTTCTGCCAAGTCAACTGCACCTATGTGCATGCGCCACTTCCAATGATAACCACTCATGGGTAGTATCAATATTTCATGGGTACTAAATTGCTGAAAATCTAATGCCCACTGTTTGTGTGAACCTGTAAAGAAGGGTTCTAATAATAGAATTTTCATGCGTTGTGATTACACAATTTGCAAATGTGAGAATAAGCGAATGTAAATAACTACATTTACACACCACAAAATAGCAGTAAAAATGATAGAAATAGGTCAATATAACTCCTTAACCATAGCACGCGAAACAGAACATGGTCTTTATTTGGCTAATGCTGAGGGGGAAGAAGTTTTGCTTCCTAATAAATTTGTGACTAACGAGATTAAGGCACTGAAAGAATTGCGGGTCTTTGTTTATAAGGATTCTTTAGACCGACCAGTAGCCACTACTCAAAAGCCAAAAGTACTGATAGACCAAACTACTTATTTAGAAGTAAAACAAGTAACTCAAATAGGTGCATTCTTAGACTGGGGCTTAGATAAAGACATACTGCTTCCCTTTTCTGAGCAAGATGTAGCTCCTGAGGTGGGCGAATACGTTTTAGTGTACGTGTTTTTAGATAGAGCTACGAATCGAGTAACAGCTTCCGCCAATCTTAATAAATTCATCAACAATAAAGAGATTGAAGTAAATGTAAATGATGAAGTAAAAGTGCTCGTTACTGAAGCCACAGAAATAGGTTACAAATGCATAATTGAGAACAAGCATTGGGGTATGTTGTACAGCAATGAATTGTATGGAAATAAAGTACAACAAGGAAAAATCATAAAAGCCTTTATTAAGAAAATAAGAATTGACGGCAAGATTGACTTATCGTTACAAAAGCAAGGATTTTCTACCATTTCAAAAGACATTCGTCAAATTGTTTTGGAAGCTATAAAATACAATGGAGGTAATTTGCCCTTGCACGATGCATCGCCACCAGAGCAGATTTATTCCATGCTTAAAATGAGTAAAAAGAATTTCAAAAAAGCAGTAGGAATGCTTTACAAAGAGAAATTGATTGAACTAAGAACTCGAAGTATTGTCTTGAGAGCAGCTCCTGTGGCTAAGTCTATGGATATTTCTAAAACCAAGGATGAACCTAGAACCAGAAGAAGAGACGACCAGACAAAACCAAAAAGAGAAAGAAACAGAAGCAGTAGAAAGGACTAAACTTATGCCTGTGCAGTAGGTCCAAAATTCATGGGATACGGCACTGCCTCTTGGTCTTCTATCACTCCAAATTGTTGCTCAAATCTTTTAATATTATCAGCTAATGCTTTCATTAATCGTTTGGCATGTTGTGGAGTAAGCACAATGCGAGCCTTCACTTTTGCCTTCGGCACACCTGGCATTAAACGTACAAAGTCTACAATAAATTCTTGATTAGAATGCGCTATAATGGCAAAGTTAGAGTAAATCCCTTCCGCAATTTCCTCTGGCAATTCTATATTGATTTGGTTTTGATTTTCTGGCGCTTGATCCATGATTTTTATTTTGAAAGACAATAATAATGAAATGCTTTTGATAAAGTGGATGTGTTATTTCAAATCTGTTATTAGCGTTTTGTAGAACTCAATAGTTTCCATAAAATCCCTCACTCCTACCCTTTCGTTCACACCATGTATGGTATGCAATTGTTCTTTATCCATACGTACTGGAAGACAACGAATCAAATCCTCACTAATGGTTTCAAAGTGTTTGGAATCGGTACCGCCTATCATTAGAAAAGGGGTAACAATGGCATCAGGGAAAACCTTAGCACAAATTTCTTGGGTGGTTTTAAAACCATAAGACTGAGTGCTGGTAACAGGCGAAGGCTCAAATGTATTTCCTGTTTCTTTTATTTCCACTCTGGCGTCTCCCAAAACCTCTTTTAATTTTTCGATAGTTCCTTTGGCGGTTTCACCTGTCAAAATTCTAAAATTCACAATGGCAGAAGCTTCTGAAGGAATTAAGTTTTCTTTTACACCTGCATTGAATAGGGTAATGGCAGAAGTTGTTTTGGTAACAGCATTTCCTTCGGCAGAATTAGATTCATACGCTCGTAAAATAATAGGCTTAAAAAGCCATTTGTTCGCAAAAACCAAACGCATAGGCATTGCCATTTCAGGCCCCATATAATCAATAAACTCTTCCAAAACTGGGGAACACTTTTTCTCAAAAGAATATTGATCTATTTTATACAAAGCTCTTGTCAGCACACCCGTTGCGGTTTCTTTTTCAGGCTTACTAGAGTGCCCGCCTTTAATTTTTACGGTTAAAGAAACAGTCATGTAGCCTTTCTCAGCGGTACCTATTAAAATTGTGGGTTTAGAAACAAAAGGTACAACACCCGATGAACACATACCGCCCTCATCTAAATTAAATTTTGTCTTAATTCCTCTTTGTATAAAATACTTAGCTGCTTCTGCTGCACCAGCCTTCCCTCCTATTTCTTCATCGTGACCAAATACAAAATATACATCACAAGCAGGGGTGTAGCTTTCTTTCAATAATTTTTCCGCAGCCTCCATAATGGCTATGGCACTCACTTTGTCATCTAGTGTCCCTCTGCCCCATACGTAACCATCTGCTATTTCTCCCCCCCAAGGATCGTGTTTCCATTCGGCTTTATTGACTTCCTCTACAGGTACTACATCTAAGTGCGCATACAGTATAATTGGTTTTGCAGAGCTATCTTTTCCTTTCCATTTATAAATTAAACTAAAAGAATTGATAGTGTTTTTTTCTAAATTTTCATTTACAAGCGGATAGGTATTTGCTAAAAAATTTCTTAGGCTATCGAAAGCGGCAGTATCCGTTTTACCGGGCTCATCATATGAAACTGTTTTGATTTTAATAGACTCCGATAAATGCTGAATAGCAGCCTCATTTACTGGCAAAGAAAGAGGCTTATCACCCTTTGAAATTTGTTTAGAACTATACGTAAAAGTTTTGAAAAGCAATATCAAAATCAACAATAGAATTCCTCCTAAAAAAATACCAAGATTTGTTTTTAATTCTTTTGTCATAATTCTTGATTCGTGTTTACTGTTTAGTGTAAGCGGCTTTCAATTCTCTCAACTTCTGTTTAGTGTGCTCTGGAAAATCACCATTAAGCATCCAATTGTAATAACTAGGTTCTTCTTTGAAAACCTGGTCCACCGATTTTCCTTTGTGTTTTCCAAAATTAAAAGAAGGCTTTCCATTCAAATACACAATTCTTCTTCCGCTATCTAAGAAGCGCTCTTCGTTGCTTAAATCATGTAGAAAACGCATGTCATTTTTAAGCTGTTCGTAGCGTTGTACTTGCGCCATAAATATTTCCATAGTGGCTACTGTATCCGCTTCTGCGCTGTGCGCATTCGTCAAATCTTTTTCACAATAAAATTTATAGGCTGCAGTTAAATCTCGTTTTTCCATTAAGGTATACAAACGGAAAACATCAATCAGATTTCTATTCTCAATATCAAAACTAAAACCTACACGAATAAATTCTTCTAGCAACATCGGAATATCGAACCGATTGCTGTTGAAACCAGCTAAATCACATGGATCTAAGAAATCAAAAAGTTCTTTTGCAACTTCTTTAAAAGTAGGTGCAGTTATTACATCTTCATCATAAATACCATGCACCTGTGAAGCCTCTATAGGAATAGGTATAGTAGGATTTATCCGCATGGTTTTGCGGGACTGAGTTTGGTCTGTTTCTATGCGAACAATACTTATTTCTACAATTCTATCTTTTATAAAATCTACTCCTGTAGATTCAATATCGAAAATAGCAAGCGGTCGTTTTAGATTCAACTGGAAATTAGTATCAGAAAAAAGGTTCATTGAAATTAATTTAAGAAGTGTAAGATTAGTTCGCAAAATAAACAATGATTCGAGAATATTTCTTGAAGAGTTTTATTTATGAGTACTAAACCTGATTTCATGAATTCATATTGTATCTTTAATTAAATATTTCAAAATGAAAAAATTACCGTTTCTCGCTTTAAGTTGTTTTGTGTTGTTTTTAGTTAGCTGTGGTAACTCGTCTAAAATAACGCTTCTAAAAACATCGCCTGACAAGCAAATCAAAATTACAATTCTGGCTGAAAGAGATTTATCATTAGAACCATGGAAAGTTAAACTGAGTGTTCAGGCTTACGATTTTAAAGAAGGCAGTTTAGCATTTCAAATTTACGCAACTGATATTACTGATGAGAATGTAAAACTGGAATGGCAAGATAAATATCATTGCCTTATTACATTTGAAGAATCGGATAAAAAGTTACGAAAATTTCAACTTAGGGCTTCAGAGAATCAGGTGATTCTGGGTGAGGTGGAATAGACTCTTGGGTGTAGGTATAAGCCCAATAAATTAATAACAACTGTAATGGTAAACGTAAGAAAAGATAAACCACAGAAAGTCCCCATGCAGATGCATGAACTGCCATGTTTACATTTGCAGGAAAAACTCCAATTAACAAGGCAATAACACCCCAAGCTGCAAATCTTCTGGTTGCTGGTATCATTAACCCTACCCCTAATAGCAACTCCATAATACCACTCAAACAAGCCAACTGACGAGGGAAGGGCAAAATTGCGGGCATCATGCGATCATAAAATTCAGGATGAACAAAATGATTCAGTCCTGCACCAATATAAAGAACTCCCATGATGTAAAGCAATGCTTTTCGCATAGTATCTATTTGCTTGTTTTTCTAATATTATGAAATCTATTAAAAAAAATAGAATTGAACAAAAAAGATAAAGTATATTACATTAATGGCTTAAACACTTAGGTAATAAAGAAACTTCTTTTATACATAATATTAAATCGTTAGATTCGTTTTAAACAAAACTATAACCATGAAAGCAAGAAACATTCATTTACTAGTACTAGCTGTTTCAGTTTTAATAGTAACTAGTTGTACTAAAGCTAAAAACAATGCAATAGCTGACCCCAATGCAAAGCAACACAATGAAGATGTATCAAACACTAAATCAGAGTCTGACAATATAAACTCAGATGTAAACAATGCGCTCACCAACATTTCGGGCTTTGGCAAAAATGGCAGTTTAGAAGCATTAAGTATTTGTGGAGCCAGCATAGATTCTTCTCAAAAGAATGCAGCCATTCCTTCTATCACTATTACTTTTGATGGAACTACAGTTTGCTCTAACCCAAGCAGAATAAGAAGTGGAACGGTAAAAGTGGAATTGATATCTGGAGCAAAATGGACAGATGCTGGAGCCAAATTGAGAGTAACGCATACTAATTATAAAGTCACTTTCCCTAGTTTAAACAATCATTATTTAGTTTTTAATGGCACTAAATATTTGACCGATGTAAATGGAATAAATTGGCTTACCATTTATCTAGGAAGTTCCACCGCTTCTATTCGCGAAAGATGTTACGATATGCAAGTTACTTTTGAAAATGGTCAAACTTCTTTATGGAAATCTGCTCGTCTTTCTGAATGGGGAATTAAAAATGGTTCAGAAATTTATGCAATTGTAAATGGAGATACTACTATAAACGGCAAAACCATTGACTCTTGGGGTATAACCCGTTTTGGCACCAATTTCACTACCGAAATGATTCAGCCTTGGAAGTCTAGTACTACCTGCGGATGGTGGAGACCAACCCAAGGAAAATATACTAGCACTACCGATAACTTTTCTGTTACTGCTACGTTTGGTGTAAACTCAAGTGGAACTCAAATTTCTTCTGGTTGCGCTTATGGCTTTAAACTGAACTGGACACTTACTGCTAACAATGCAAGTGGAGAAGTTATTCTTGGATATTTCTAAGATTCCTTATTTGTATCCATCTGTCAATGTTTTCAAAAACGCTACAATATCCAACTCCTCTTGGGGAGTGAGCTTGAGGTTTCCTAATTCATCTTTATTTACATTCACTGTTACCTCAGGCTTAGGTATTGTAGGGTCAACATCGCGTGCATTGTAAAAGTGAACCGCTTCTTCCAGTGTGTTGTAAAATCCATTGTGAAAATAAGGAGCTGTAACTGCAACATTCCTCAAGGTTGGCACTTTGAATCGGCCATTTTCTGCTGGTGATTTTACGGCTTCAGCTAAACCAAAATCTATGTAAGCTGCCCCTAACTCATTAAAAGGCGGACCCATCATTAGAAATGGGCTATGTGTATTTTTCGGAACGCCTATATTATCATAAGTGAAATCAGTAAAGAGGGCATTTTTTGCCAGCTCATCTTTATCCATTATGTGGCAATTAGCACATTTCCCTTTGGCTGTATCTTGAAATAATTTCATTCCATTTAACTCTTGAGCTGTGAGCTGGGCTTTTCCTTTCAAATAATAATCATACTTAGAAGTAAAAGGTCTAAACACTTCACTCTGCTCAAAATTTGCAATCGCATCTGCCACATAGCCCATCAATACATCATCACTCACGGTGTTTCCATATATGGTAGTTAGCTCCTGAAAATAATCTGCCTTTTTTATTTTATAAACCACCGCATGAATATCTTTCATATTCATTTCTACATTCCCCAAAAATGGATGAACAGCTTGCTCTTGGAGGGTATTGACCCTTCCATCTAAAAACAAACCACCCACATAAGTAGAATCATCGGCATTATAACTCAAAGAGGGAGTGTACAAAGCATACATAATACTAGGTGCATTGCGTTTTCCAAAAACACCCGCTATGGCTCCTTCTGACGTAGGTCTAATAAATGGGTCAGAGAATGCTTTCTCTGGTGCATGACAACTGGCACAAGCTTGTCCTTCTGGATTAGAAAGCGTTTTGTCAAAAAAAATCTTCTTTCCTAGCTCAGCTTTTTTGTTGGGAATTCCACCCTGAACGTGCTCTTTGTTACAAGCGGATAAAACAGAAAGAAAGAATAAAAAAGCAACTACATCAAGGATACTACTCTTTTGCATATACTTATAAATTTGAATTATAATTTTAGACTAAAGCCTACATAAAAATTTCTACCAATAGAGGAAATAATACCTGGTCCTGGATACTCATCGGTACGTTGGGTGAAATACTTTTGATCGGTCAAATTATTTAATCCAGCTTTTACAGTAAACATCTTGATTTTATAAGAAGCAGACCAATCTATCACATAATAAGCAGGAATAATTCCAGCTGCAGGATTATCGCCACCCACTGCATTGGTAGCATCGCCATAAGCCTTTGATTGATTCCCCACTTGAAATGTAGTAGAGAATCCTTTGATAGCATAGGAGACTCCTACTCTATTGATAAAATCTGGCGCATACTCTACTCTATTGCCTTTGAAATCGCCCGTGGTATACCGTGCATGTATGTATGCGAAAGAGTTGAAAATACTGATGCTTCCAATTTTGGAATTAGGTGCTAGCCACTTTACGAGATTCAACTCAATATAACTTTCTACACCTACATGTAAGCTATTTGCTACATTGGTTCTGAGTGTATATTGTTTTCCTGTTTCTGCATCTGTTTTTAAAATCAAACCTATCCGTCTGTTGTACTGCATACAAAAGCCACCGATATCAAAATTTAAAATATTTTTCACCGTTCCTCTATAACCTAAATCTGCATTCCATCCATAAGCATCTTTCATGTTTTTATCAATTTTAGAAGTGATGCCAAATGGAGTCAGTGAACTGTAATCTATAGGCTTGTAGGCTTGGCTAAAATTGGCGTAAATATTCGTATTACGAACAGCCTTATATTCTAAACCTACACCAGCTAATGGGATGTAGCGATTGCGCTTTTCGTCTGTTGTTTGCTCTATCTCTTCATCCATTTTATATCCCTTTGCAGTTGAATTCAAATATTCAAAACGAAAACCTGGAGTGATAGAAAATTTTTGTCCGATACGGAAAGTATTTTCAAAATAAGGAGCAATATTGAGGGAAGCAAAAATGAGATTGTACTCAAATTTATCCCCAACCAAAGCGAAGTTGTAATCAGAGCCAGTAGTGCCCTCACCACCTCCTTGTCTGTGAAAATTAGAATAAGCAACACGAACTCCAGCAGCTAGTGTTTGTTTAGTGTTTAGAATATTATAATTAGTCAGAAAACGGATTTCTGTTGTAATGCTATTGACTACCTCATTTTCCAACTCCCGGGATACGTATTGCCCAGTAGCAGGGTCTATTTCATCTAATGCAGCAGGACCACCATCTTCATTGCGCCATATCAATTTTCTACCACTGTGATTGTAAGTAGCCTTTACACTCAGCGAAGTATTTTCAGAAAATTTATAGCGCATTGTCAATGCTAAGATATTCCATGGTGTAGTTAGCCAATTTCTAGCACGGAAAGAAGCTCTTGGGTCTGCCAAATACTGATCATCTGAAAGGCCACCAGGCATTTGAATCTTAGAACGTAATAATGAATATTCTAAACCTAGCGTAAGTTTTTCTATTGGTTTGTATTCCACTCTAGCAAAGCCAGTCCACTGTGTCTGCCTAGAGTTAGGGCGCCATCCATTAAAATAACGATACTGTCCAAAAGCATAGTAGTTGAACTTTTTAACTGTACCTCCTATTGATGCAAAGGCATTTACTAAACCAAAACTTCCAGTAGTAAAAGATGAATTGAATTCAAACTTTTTATACCGTGATGCTTCCTTTACTTCATAATTAACCATACCACCAAAGTGCGGTCCAAACTGCAAGGAGGATGCGCCACGAACTACCTCAATGCGTTCCACCGCTTCCATGGCGGGAATGTAGTATGCTTCATTATAACCATAAATATCGGCAGCTATATTGTACCCATTCTGACGAGTATTTACTTCCAAAGATTGTACGGGATTCAATCCTCTAAAACCGATACCATTGGCAGAAAAACCTCCAGTTTCTGACTCTACAATATTTAATCCAGGTATGCGACCTATAATCTGCCTAGTGTTGTTGACCGCCTTATTAGCATTGATACTATCTGTGATGATGACTTCGTTTTTCTTTCCTGCAAAAATCATTTCATCATGTACCTCTCCCAAGTGCCCAGTTCCGTTAACCGTTCGTACTTGCCTAATTTCTACATCTGAAAAACGAATTGTCTTGGTAGAATCTTTTTGCGCCTGAATCCGCAACACAAGACAACAATTCAATATAAACACAATAAAAAGAGTATAATTTTTAGCCATTCCTTATTTAGATTAATTCTAAAATACAATGCAAATAATTAAAATACATTCCAATTCTCCAAATTATTTAGAATAAATCTAAATAACATTTATCATAAGAACAGATGATTTATGTCATGCAAAATTTATACTTTTATTTAAAATAAAAATCAGCTACAATGAAAAAAATATTGCTTTTAATAGGAGTAAGTTGCACGCTATTGCTACTTTCAGAATGTAAGTCCACTAAAACTACCACAGTAAAGGAAGCGCCCAAACCAGAATTTTATGAGCCTACAGAAGCTAATGCTTCAGCACATCAGGTTTCGCTTGCAGACCTAAATAGTGGAAAGAAAGTCTTTTTAGATAATTGTGGTAAATGCCATCGCTTATATCAGCCATCAAAACATGATTTAGCGGGATGGAAAGAAACGGTGACTAGAATGCAGCCTAAAGCACAAATTTCTGATTTAGACAGAGACTTGGTGATTAAATATTTATCTTCTGAGAAATAATTAACGCATAAGAGTTGTAAAACTCTTTCGATACAACTACTTTCGCACCGCCTTCGCAAGAGGCGGTTTTTCTTTATCATCATTTAAACAAAATAAACACGAATGGCAAGTAACATTACATTGACAATGCTTAAACCAGATGCTGTAGCTGCTGGTAATTCTGGAAAAATCATTGATTTGATTATTCAATCTGGCTTTAAAATTCAAGCTATGAAATTAAGCAGACTCTCTAAAGAAAAAGCAGAAGAATTTTATGCTGTACACAGAGAAAGAAGTTTCTTTCCTGAATTAATAACTTTTATGACGGAAGGTCCTATTGTAGCTGCTATCTTAGAAAAAGAAAATGCTGTAGAAGATTTCCGTAAACTAATAGGAGCAACCAATCCAGCAAATGCAGCAGAAGGTACTATCCGTAAACTATATGCTACCGATATTGAAAGAAACGCAGTACACGGTTCTGATTCTGACGAGAATGCAGCTATTGAAGCTTCTTTCCACTTTAGTGGCTTAGAAAGATTTTAATCTAAACAACTTATATTTTAAGAAAGCCTCCAATTCCTTGGGGGCTTTCTTTTTGAAATCCATTCTAAATTCTACTTTTGAAAAGTGAATTATCAGCAAGCACTTCATTACCTATTAGAGCAACTACCCATGTTTCAGCGAGTGGGTGCTGCTGCTTATAGAGCAGACCTCACCAACATTACAGAACTTTGTTCCATTCTTAAAAATCCTCAACAGTATTTAAAATGCATTCACATAGCGGGCACTAATGGCAAAGGCTCTGTTTCTCACATTACAGCTTCCATTCTTCAAGAACAAGGATATAAAGTAGGCGTATTTGTCTCACCGCATTATAAAGATTACAGAGAGCGAATTAAAATTAATGGGAAATTAATTTCTAAAAATTTTGTGACAAATTTTGTGGCTAAAAACTTACCTAAGTTCAAAAAAGTAAATGCATCTTTTTTTGAAATAAGTACGGCTATGGCTTTTCAATATTTCTATGAAAAAAAAGTAGACTATGTACTATTGGAAACCGGTATGGGAGGCAGGCTAGACTCCACCAATATCATTAAACCTATACTTTCGGTAATTACCAATATTAGCTATGACCATCAACAGTTTTTAGGCTATACCTTAACTAAAATAGCTACTGAAAAAGCAGGTATTGTAAAACGAGAAACTCCGGTGGTGATAGGAGAAACGCAAAAGGAAACCAAAACCGTTTTTCTACAAAAAGCGAAGTACGAAAACGCACCCATTGTTTTTGCAGATAAAGAGGTAATCCTAACCGACTTTAAATCTGAGCCTTTGGCAACTACTTTTAGTTTAAATAACAAAAATTACAAATCTGATATTTCAGGAAATTATCAAAAGAAGAATATTACCACAGCATTTTGTGCCATCGAACAACTAAAGAAACAAGGGATTATAATTCATCAAAAAGCCATTACGAATGGGCTAAAGCAAGTATCTAAAAACACCTACTTCATTGGCAGATGGATGGTACAACAAGAAAAACCATTGGTCATTTTTGATAGCGCCCACAACGAAGGCGGCATAAAAGAATTAATAGAACAAATTAAAACGCTATCCTTTCAACAACTTCATTTTGTTTATGGAACTGTTGCAGATAAAGACCTTTCCAAAATTTTTGCGTTACTTCCTAAAAAAGCAATTTACTATTTCTGCAAACCCAATATAGCAAGAGGAAAGGATGCCCAGCTTTTACAACAAGAGGCATTAAAACATAACTTAAAGGGAGAAAATTACAGTTCTGTAAAAGATGCATATTGTACAGCTTTGGGGAACGCAAAAAAGAAAGATTTAATTCTTGTGAGCGGAAGTATATTTATAGTAGCGGAAGTTTTATAAAATAGTTTATATCAAATTCTCCAAAAATTATTTACCCAATGCAGGCTCATACTCTGCTACCTTTTCTCTTATAGTATTGGGTATAATAAATGAAGATTTTGTTTTATAATCAAACATAACCAAGGTGGTATATCCCTTTGCTACCAATACTTTCTCCCTCTTTTTCATTTACAATCAGGTATTGAACTTCAAAACTTTTACCACCTAAACGGCTTATTCTGGTGTAAATAAATGTAGGCTCTGGATACAACAGCGGACGAATATAATCTACATGAGAGTTGGCTAAAATCACCCCATACTCTTGCCAATTCCATTTCATATATTCATTAAAGTAGCTTACCCTTGATTGTTCAAAATAAGTAAGATAAATAGCATTATTTACATGTCCCATCTCATCAATATCAGACCATCTCTTTTCCAATTTCATTTTAAATCGGAACAACTTTATTGCTTCTTCTAAATTTCCCATAAGCGCGAAAATAAATTTTCTTCTTTAAATCCTTTCCCTAATTCAACGACCAAACAAATAAATTTTTTGAAAGTAAAAGAGAATTCTGTCATCTCTATACAACTTATATTTTTCTATTTTTACATTCATGATTGATACAAATTTGTACTTAAGACCTACTCAATTTATAGATACTGAAAATACTTTGGTTATTGATTTCGCAAAAACGAGAACAGCTAATTCTAAAACAGACAGAGAAAAAATAGTAGACTTGTATTATGCAGTTCGCGATGAAATTCTTTACAGTCCTTATCATTTAGTGATGGATCCAGATGAAATTTCTGCCAGTAAAACCATAAAAAGAGGAGTGGGATATTGTATAGAAAAATCATTGGTACTAGCAGCAGCGGGTCGCATTCATGGCATTCCTTCTCGTTTAGGTTTTTCTATTGTTCAGAATCATCTTAGCACAGAAAAATTTGTGCGAATGCTTCGTTCGGATAAATTTGTATTTCATGGCTACAATGAATTTTATTTGGATGGCGCATGGGTAAAATGTACTCCAGCATTCAATAAATCGCTTTGTAAAAAATTCAACACCGTCCCTTTAGAGTTTGATGGTAAGCACGATTCTATCTTTCAGCAATTTTCGCCAGATGGCAAAAAGTATATGGAGTATCTCCACGAATACGGACAATTTGATGATCTTCCCTACCAACTTTTCTATGATGAATTAGAAAAATACTACCCTCATTTATTTGAAGAAAATGTAGCCACTTTTAAACTAAAAGAGGAAACTGAATAAATCAATTTCCTCTTTTTTAACTAAATTATTGCAAGATTAAAACTTAGGTAGATTTCCAAACACCTTCTTTAGAATATTAGTAGTTTGAGCTGCAGGGTCTTTACGAATTTTAGCTTCCTCTTGCGCTACCATTATAAAAAGACCATCTAACGCTTTACGCGTAACATAATCCGTCAAGTCAGGATTGATAGGTTGTACGAAAGGAACTTTGTTGTAGGTTCCCATTACTTCGCTCCATAATTGGGTTGTCAAAGTTTTATCTAATACTCCCTTAATTTTAGGTCTAAAAGCAGAAACTAATTGTTCGTTTGTAGTACGTTTTAAAAACTGGGTAGCAGCATCAGATTGTTGATTAGAAACAATATTTATAGCATCTGATATAGTCAATTGTGTTATGGAATTAGTAAATATAGGAAGTGCTTCTTTAGCGGCTTCTTCAGCTGAGCGATTTAACTGCTCTGTCAATTTATCGGTAAGAGAACCCATTCCAATCATTTGCAAAGTTTGTTGAACAGCTTGTGCTTCTTGAGGAAACGGAATTTTTATGAGTGCGTTACCAAAATAACCATCCTTTACTGATACTAAATTTACACCATTGGCAATTCCTTTGAAAAGCGCATCTTTTATAGCAGTAGCAGCATCTGATTGAGAGTAGTCTCCAGATGAAGTTCCTCCAGTAGTAGTACTAGGTGAGGTAGTTCCAGAAGAACCTGTTCCATCTTTTTTTCCCCCCAATCCTCCTCCATTAGAGTTAGAAGATGGTGTTGTGGTATTGGTGGAGGTAGAAGTTCCTGATTTAGCACCTCCCAATCCTCCCCCACTTGTTGTTGTTGTGCTACTCGAAGAGGGTGCGGGAGTGTTGGTAGTAGTGGATTTTGGTGTGGCAGAAATTTTTGGTAATGCCTTAGTAGCAGTTGTTTTAGTTACTGTTTTTTTAGCAGGAGTCTTTACTGTTTTACTTACCACTTTAGTAGGTTGACCATTATTGGGATTTACTTTAATTTGAACCTGAGCATTAGCAGGTTGAGCAACAAAAATAAGTAACAAAAGCATTAATAAGAAACTGAAATTTTTCATTTTTTGATTGTTTTTAATTCGTATAACCAATTACCTTGCCAAATCTAACATTAAGATGGTGCTTATAAAATTATTCACAAAAAAATGCCTTGATAATAAATACCAAGGCATTTTTTAAAAGAGTCGAAAACTACTTATTCTACTCCTAATGCTCTTAATGTTTCCATATTTAAATTACCTACAGGCAATCCTTTGTCTTGTTGGTATTTTACAAGAGCAGCTTTTGTTTGCGCACCAAACACATTGTCAAAAGGACCTGCATCGTATCCAGCAGCTTTCAAAGCTTTTTGAATAGCTACAATTCTAGCAGTAGTTAAGTTTTGGCTACAAAGAATTTCTCTCCAATCAGAGTATCCTCCTTTTTTAACTAATTCTTTATGTACTACTTTTTTGTAAGTAGCAGGTATTTCTATTTGTACTTGTTGAGCAGGTACATCTACTATTTGGCGTGATACAATTTTATATTCTGCAGACACTGGAATTTCATTCTTGTATGCTGGAGATTTTACTACTCTCTTACTTACTTTTTTGTATACAGCAGGAACTTCTACTAAACACATAACTTGACAATCGGCAGGATTTGCAGAAAGACATGTAGCATCAGCTGTACTTTTTACCCATTTTTGAGTAGCAGGGGAAACCATAATATCTTCTGTAATATTTTCATAAACTGCTGGAACTTCTTGGTATTTAATAGAAGCAGCGCGAACAGTAATAGTATCAAATACAGTTTTGTATTGAGCTGGAATAGTTTGAGATTTATAAGAAACTGGACGGTCAATTACTTGCTCATCTCTGAATTCAAATTGATCAGAAATAAAACAACGAGCATAACATTTACCTGCTTCGGCATTTGATGGAAGATTATTATTTGCTTCATTTATAGTTCCATTATATGCTGGTATAGGTGCAATAGCTTCTGTTTCTACTTTTACTTTTGGAGGTGTTGGAGCAACAACCTTTTTAACTGTAGGTGCTTTTACAACTGGTGATGTAGTGGTAACTGAAGGTGTAGTTACTTTAACAGAAGGTGTTGAAACAGTAGCTGCAGCAGCAGGAGTAGTAGCTTTTACAGTAGGAGATTTAACAACAGGAGTTTTCACTTGTGCTTTAGTACTATCCCAAATCACAGCATTTGGATTTTCAGATTTGTACTTATCCATATTTGGATTTCCAGTATTAATAAAAATTTGGGCGCTAGCAGAACCTATGGTTAATGATAGTGCTAAGACAGAAAAAAGTTTAATTGATTTCATATTTTTGTTTTGTTTTTTAAGTGTGCCAAAAATACTTCTATTTTTAAAGAAACAAAATTTATATTCTTGAATAATCAACATATTATTGCTTGATTACTAAAAATCTATTTCAACATGAAAGAAATTATTGAAAAGGCTTGGGAAGATAGAACTTTACTAGCAGAAAAAAACACCCAAGATGCAATTCGAGAAATTATAGAAGAATTGGACAAAGGAATACTAAGAGTGGCTACCCCAACTGCTGATGGATGGGCAGTAAATGAATGGATAAAAAAAGCGGTAATACTCTATTTCCCTATTCAACAGATGGAAACTTTTGAAGCAGGCCCTTTAGAATTTTACGATAAAATGAAACTAAAGAGTAACTATAAGGAACTTGGAGTTCGGGTAGTGCCACATGCAGTAGCACGCTATGGTGCTTTTTTGGCTAAAGGAGTTATTCTGATGCCATCGTATGTAAACATTGGAGCCTTTGTTGATGAAGGTACAATGGTAGATACTTGGGCAACTGTAGGCTCATGCGCTCAAATTGGAAAAAACGTACACCTAAGTGGTGGCGTAGGTATAGGTGGCGTTTTGGAACCCGTTCAAGCGGCACCTGTAATTATAGAAGACAACGCCTTTATTGGCTCAAGGTGTATTGTGGTGGAAGGGGTTCGAGTAGGAAAAGAGGCTGTGCTTGGAGCAAATGTTGTTCTTACTATGTCTACAAAGATTATTGATGTTACAGGTGATTCCCCAGTAGAATCAAAAGGCTATGTTCCAGAAAGATCGGTTGTGATTCCGGGTAGTTATACAAAAAAATTTCAGGCTGGAGAATATCAAGTACCTTGCGCACTTATAATTGGACAAAGAAAGGAGAGCACAGACCTTAAAACATCCTTAAATACTGCATTGAGAGATTATGGGGTTTCTATCTAAAAAAATACAACTCTGTCCCCTTTGAAAAACTATATTTGCAGAAAGATTTAATAACAACCATTGGAAGATTCAACACTAAGAAAACCAGGTGAAATGTTTACCGCATCTTCACTAAAAAAAGCAACTCCATTTGCTCAATTTATTTTCATTGCTATTATCAGTTTAATTGGAATTCTTTTTTCAAAATATCTGTTTCATTCAGATGATTACATTAAATACATTGCGTGTTTTGGAGTTGTATTCTATGCTGTGACTAATCCTTGGCTATGTTTACTGACATCAGACAATAAAAAATACATTATAACATCTTTCTTGTTGTATGGGACTTTTATCCTCTTTGCTTATGGCCTTGTTTATTTTTTCACTGGTCAATATATTTTCAATTCTTTTGAAATAAAATTAATACTTATTTCTATCAGTTTTTATTTTGTGGTAGCTTATGGAATGATGAGTGTCCTAAAATTTTTATTTCTAGACCAAAGTGGTGGTGGTATGTAATTTCAAATATCGTAATTCAACACTATTCCATTACTCTTTGCATGTGCTTGACATGTCAATATATATCCTTTAGCTATCTCGCCATCCGTTAAAGATTCGCGATCATCCATTTCTACTTTTCCAGAAACTAATTTTGCTCTGCAAGTACAACAAGCTGCTACCATGCACGAGTATGGAGGATCGTACCCTGCATCTAATGCTGCATGAAGAATGGTTTGCTTTTCCGAGACTTCAAACTCTACTTCATTGCCATCATAAATTAATTTCACTTTAGTTCTACCAGTAAAAGGTTCTTCGCTAGCCGTCACAGTTCCTACATCAGCTGCTCTTTTATCTTCATCTGCTTTTGCTGTAAAATATTCTATATGTACATGCTCTTTTGCTATGCCCAAAACCCCTAAAGCTTCCTCAACAGCTTTCATCATAGGAGTAGGTCCGCAAATAAAAAACTCTGTATTTTGAAAATTAAGTGTTGTATTTTCTTTCAATAATTGTAACGCTTTTTCCTTTACAATAAAGCCCGTATAACCCGTCCAACCATACTCTTCTTTATCTAGTATGTGGACTACCTTCAGTCTATCTCCATATTGAGTTTGTAATTCTTCTAGCTTAGATTTAAAAATTATACTAACCGTGTCTCTGTTTCCATAAAACAAAGTCACTCTACTTTTGGGCTCTTGAATTAAAACAGATTTAAGAATAGAAAAAACAGGAGTAATTCCTGAACCACCACCAAAGAGCACATATTGTTTATCGTTTTCAGGGGAAATGATAGAATGAAAATTCCCCATGGGCTCCATTACTTCTACTTCACTTCCCACTGTTAATTGAGATGCAATAAAATTAGACGCCTTCCCACCTTCCACACGTTTTACAGCAATGGTCATAGGTTCACCTGTAAATGGGGAACTACAAAAAGAATAACTTCTATTTACTTGCTCTCCATTCACGTGTAATTTCAGCGTTAGATATTGCCCAGGAATGTAATTGTAGTTTGATTTCAAATCGGCAGGAACATCAAATGAGACAGAGACTGCATCATGGGTTTCTTGTTTAACTGCTAGGACTTTAAGAGTATGGAATTTGCTCATCTATTTTAATTTTTCAAAAATTATTCTTAAAAAACGAAGTCCGAAAGATAAAAAAGTTTGTTGCACTTTCTCTCTTTCGGACTACTGACTTTTATTCTGCTTTTTAGCAATACGTATCAAACACTTTTTTCAAATGTGCAGCTATAGTTGCAGCATTATTTCCTTCAATTTGGTGGCGCTCAATAAAGTTTACCAATTTGCCATCTTTAAAAAGAGCCATAGAAGGGGAAGAAGGAGGATAAGGCAAGGTATACTCTCTTGCTTTACTTACAGCCTCTTTATCTACCCCTGCAAAAACAGTTACCAATTTGTTGGGCAACTTTTCATTTTTCACAGCTTCTTTTAAAGCGGGCCTAGCGGCACCAGCGGCACATCCACAAACGGAGTTGAACATTAAAAAAACGGTGCCTTGAGTTTGTGATAATGCAATATCTACATCTGCGGCAGTGGTTAAATCTTCAAAGCCTACTTGAGTTAAGTCTGCTTTCATTGGGTCTACTAATTCTGCTGGATACATGTTGTGTTATTTATGAATTATGAATTGGTTCGTTTAAAATCTTATGTCTAATATCTAATTTCATGCTTCTAAAACTATAGAAATCCCAATTCTAGTTTCGCTTCCTCGCTCATCATATCCTGCGACCATGATGGTTCAAAAACCAACTCTACTACAGAATCACTCACTCCAGAAACGGACTTAGCTTTCTCTTCTACTTCCCCTGGCAAAGTTCCTGCTACTGGGCAATTGGGCGATGTAAGTGTCATCACAATCTCTACCATGCTTTCGGGTAACACATTCACTTCATAAATCAAACCTAAGTCGTAAATATTTACAGGAATTTCTGGATCGAAAATGGTTTTAAGCACTTCTATCACAGCTTCCTTTATTTGTTCTTTTGTTCTTTCCTCTGACACAATGCAAATTTAGATTAATTCTAAACAAATAAAAGAAAGCTTAGTTCGATTTTACTTCTTTTATCAACCTTATAAAATTAATCGTTCTTCATTTCTGCAATTTCTTTCAAAATTTGCGCTACAAAATCTTCTAAAGATAGAACACCTTGGTCGCCTTTACCTTGCCTGCGAACCGCTACCGTCTTAGTTTCTGCCTCCTTCTCTCCTATTACCAACATATACGGAGTCTTCTTTATTTCAGTATCACGAATTTTCTTGCCGATTTTTTCAGCACGCTCGTCTATGGAAACTCCTATATTGTTTTCCATTAACAGTGCTTTTATCTCATTAGCATAATCCATAAACTTATCACTAATAGGCAAAATGGCTACTGGCTCTGGGCTTAACCACAATGGAAACTTCCCTGCACAGTGCTCTATCAAAACCGCTACAAAGCGTTCCATAGAACCAAAGGGCGCACGGTGAATCATCACTGGACGATGTTTTAAATTATCACTTCCTGTATATTCTAATTCAAATCTTTCGGGTAAATTATAATCAACCTGTATAGTTCCCAATTGCCATTTTCTGCCAATGGCATCGCGCACCATAAAATCTAACTTAGGACCATAAAATGCAGCTTCTCCTAACTCCACTACTGTCTTCAAACCTTTTTCTGCTGCCGATTCTATAATAGCACGCTCTGCCTTTTCCCAATTTTCATCGCTACCTATGTACTTTGTTTTATTTTCTGGGTCGCGCAAAGAAATTTGAGCCGTAAATTCTTTAAAATCCAATGTTTTAAAAACGAACAATACCAAATCAATTACCTTACAAAACTCTTCTTTCAATTGATCAGGACGGCAAAACAAATGTGCATCATCTTGTGTAAATCCGCGCACACGAGTTAATCCATGCAACTCCCCATGCTGTTCGTAACGATACACCGTTCCAAACTCTGCAAGCCTTACTGGCAGGTCTTTATAAGAACGTGGTTTGCTTTTGTAAATCTCACAGTGATGAGGGCAGTTCATAGGTTTTAAGAAAAACTGCTCGCCTTCTTGTGGTGTGTTAATGGGCTGAAAAGCATCGGCTCCATACTTTTCGTAGTGACCAGATGTCACATACAAATTCTTATTTCCAATGTGTGGAGTAATGACTGGTTGATAGCCTGCTTTGATTTGAGCTTTCTTTAAAAACTGCTCTAGTTTATCGCGCAAAGCCGCACCTGCTGGCAACCATAGCGGCAAGCCCATCCCTACTTTCTCAGAAAAAGTAAACAATTCTAACTCTTTTCCAATCTTACGATGGTCACGTTTTTTTGCTTCTTCTAGCAACACTAAATGTTCATCTAGCAAACCTTGTTTAGGAAATGTAATTCCATAAATACGGGTCAATTGCTGGCGTTTTTCATCGCCTCTCCAATAGGCACCAGCTATGCTCAAAAGCTTTACAGCCTTTATAATTCCAGTACTTGGAATATGAGGTCCACGACATAAATCAGTAAATTCACCTTGTTGGTAAAACGTAATTTCACCATCATTTAAGCCCTCTAATAATTCTAATTTATAAGGGTCATTTTTCTCAGTAAAATACTTAACTGCATCTGCTTTCGAAACATCAGAACGTACATATTTGCTATCTTTAGCAGCCAGTTCCAGCATTTTCTTTTCTACCAAAGCTAGTTCCTCATCTGTAAATTTTTGTCCCCCTAAATCCACATCGTAATAGTATCCATTTTCTATAGGAGGTCCTATGCCAAATTTTACATTAGGATATAATGATTCCAAGGCTTCCGCCATTAAGTGAGCAGAAGAATGCCAAAAAGTTTTCTTGCCATTTTCATCTTCAAACTTCAACAATTTTAATGCACTATCTTTTTGAATAGGACGCGTCAAATCCCATACCTCGCCATTCACTTCGGCAGCCACTACTGCCTTTGCTAAATTTGGAGAAATACTAGTTGCTACATCTAAGGCTGAAACACCCGCTTCATATTCGCGCACTGCGCCATCTGGTAACGTAATTTTTATCATAACAATCTTTTATAACGAAGGGCGAATATAGCAATAGCTTACTAATTAAGGAATGTGAATTACTAAATTAAAAATGGATAACAAACCTAAGCTCATTATCCATTCATAAATACTTTCTTTAAAGAATTAATGCTGAACAACCAGCTTTTGAATACCCATTTTACTACCAGATTTAAATTGTAAAAAATAGATACCATCGCTGTAAGATGCAGTATTTATGTGGAACTCTGAGGTGAGATTAGATGAAGTGTTGTAAATTTCCTTTCCTGCCAAATCTAAAATTTTAACTTCTTCTAATAGTCCAGCACTTTTAATAAGAAGCTGATTATTACTTGGATTGGGGTACATTTCTATTTCAAGATTTGAAGCTGTATTTTCTAGGCCATTCGGAGCTATGGCACCTAATACATATGGCTCTACGCCCACCGAAGTATATTTAGCTGGAAAATAAAGTAAACCATTACTCACTTTCAATCCAAAATTATAAGCATCGGGATACAATGGCGAAACATTGGTCGCAATATCAGGCGCTACTATATGAGTACTATCAGGATTAGTACTGCCATCTGTTACATACAATTGGTAATCAAACGGGCTAACATTACTGGTGGTAGCGATAAAATAAAGTTTACCCAAATAAAAAGTGAAATCTTTTGGAGAAGACGGAGCATTTGAAGTGGTATTAATATCTTTAAGCATCAACGTACCACTAGCTGTGCCATCACTCACCCAAAGTTCTTTTCCATTCGTACCATCATTTGCAGAGAAAAACAATTTGTTGTTAAAGCTATAAAGATTTAAAGGGGTACTAGCAAAACCCAAACCAGTATAAATATCCTTTACCATTACAGTACCACTCACCGTACCATCACATACCCAAAGTTCTTCACCATTTGTACCATCACTGGCTCTAAAAAACAATTTATTGTCACAAACAATTAGTTCAGCAGGATTACTGTTGGCAGTAGCAGTTGTAGAATTAATGTCTTTAAAAAGTACTGTACCTGCATTCGTTCCATCTGTAGTCCACAATTCTACGTCACTTCCATTGCTAGCTTGAAAAAAAACTTTGCCTTTAAAAAGTGTAAAATAGGCAGGATTAGATCCTAAATTAGCTCCTATAGAATTTATATTTTTGAGCAATACCGTTCCCGCGGCTGTTCCATCACTGCTCCAAAGCTCACGTCCATTAGTGCCTTCATAAGCAGAAAAAAGGAGTTTGCTTCCATAAACAAATAGATTAACAGGATTGCTTCCTGAGCCTGATGCTGTATTGATATCTTTTAAGAGTATAGTGCCAGCAGCAGTTCCATCACTCACCCAAAGTTCAGCCCCATTTGTACCATCACTGGCACTAAAGAAAAGTTTACCATTAAACACAGTAAGGTTAGTAGGTATACTCCCCACACCAGCAGTAGAATTAATGTCCTTTAGCATTTTAGTGCCGGCATTAGTACCGTCTGTTACCCATAGTTCTGTACCATTTACACCATCATTGGCTGCAAAAAAAAGCTTTCCTCCAAAAGCAGTAAATCCCTCAGGATTACTACCTTGATTTGCGTTGGTATTAATATTTTTTAAAAGAGATGTTCCCGAAGAAGTCCCATCGGTAATCCAAAGTTCAGTATCACCTCCATCTGAACCATCAGTAGCTGTAAAAATGGTTTTGCTACCCAATTCAGAAAAGTAATAACCACCTCCATCACCTGCACCATTACAGTCTTTTAGTAAAATAGGTTTTTGTGCTTGTAAGTCTACTACAAGAAAGGATATTAGCCCCAATAAAATTTTCATTTTCATTTTTCTAATTTTAGTCTTACAATGATAGCAAAGAATTATAAAGAGATAGCACCTACTTTCTTCAAAAATCAGTATTATTATACAAATGCAAAATAAATCACACTCATGCATACACCATTAAAACTAGCACACTCTTATAACCGTTCAGAAATCACAGAGCATTTTGATGCGTTGATAATAGGTTCTGGCTTAGGAGGATTGTGTACCGCTGCTATTTTAGCTAAGGCTGGTAAAAAGGTGTTAGTTTTAGAAAAGCACGGAACCATTGGAGGCTTTACGCAAACCTTTACCCGTATGGGTTATGAGTGGGATGTAGGTGTGCACTATGTGGGAGAGGTAAATAAAAAGCTTTCAATCCTAAAAGATATTTTCGATTACATTTCTGACAAAAAATTGAAGTGGGCCGAAATGGAACCTGTCTACGATAAAGTTTTTATCGGCAAAAATGAATATCCTTTTGTAAAAGGGAAAGACAACTTAAAAGCCGATTTTATTAAATGGTTTCCCACAGAAGAAAAAGCAATTGAAAAATATTTTGAGCTCATTTCAGCAGTAGCAGCCTCTGCTAAAACGTATTATTCCGATCGAATCTTCTCAAGGTGGCTAGGGAATATCATTGGCTTTTTCACCAGAAAGAAGTTTCTGAAGTATTCAGATAAAACAACTCTAGAAGTCCTATCCTCTCTTACTTCCAACAAAGAACTCATAGCAGTTTTAAGCGGACAATATGGAGACTATGGCTTACCTCCTTCCAAAAGTAGTTTTGCTATGCACGCTACCCTTATGCGCCATTATTTTGCTGGTGGAAACTACCCTGTAGGTGGGGCATCGTCTTTCGCAAAAACAATCGGCAAAGTAATTTTAGATAATGGTGGGACTATGTATATCAGAGCTGCTGTTAAAGAAATTTTAGTAAAAGACAATAAGACTGTAGGTGTTTTGATGGAAGATGGTAGACAAATATTGGCAGAAAAAATAATCAGCAACACAGGTATTTTAAACACTTACAAAAAACTAATTCCTACAGCTGTTTTTGAGCAACATAATTTATCCAAACAATTAGCAGAATTGGATTCCAGCACTTCTCACATTTGCTTGTACATAGGTATTAAAGAATCGCCTGAGAAATTAAATTTGGGAACCACCAATTTATGGATTTATCCGCATGCTAATCACGACAAAGCTATTGCTGATTTTTTAGAAGATATTAATGCTCCACTTCCTGTGGTCTACATCTCTTTTCCTTCTGGTAAAGACCCCGAATGGAACAACAATTTCCCTGGCAGAACTACCGTAGAAATTATCACTTGTATGCCCTACAAATGGTTTAAAAAATGGGAAGAAGAACGCTGGCAAAAAAGAGGGGAAGAATACGAAACCTTTAAAGAACAATTGGCACAACGATTACTGAATCACTTGTATGAGCAAAAGCCTCAACTAAAGGGTAAAATAGATTACTATGAATTGTCTACCCCTTTATCTACTAAGCATTTCACCAGCTATGAACAAGGTGAAATCTATGGTATCAATCATGGTCCCAAGCGTTTTCGTCTCGATTTTTTACGAGCTTCCACTCCTATAAAAAACTTTTATTTGTGTGGTCAGGATATAGTAACCGTAGGCATTGGAGGAGCTTTGTTTTCTGGGGTATTAGCAAGTTCGGCTGTCTTAAAAAAGAATGTGCTAAAACAGATTATGAAAAAGTAAAGATTTAAGTAAAAAATAAAAATTTAAATTTGTAGCAATAAAAGGAAATGGTGTCTTCCTACTTAACCGCCCTAAAAAGCTGATGGCGCCTGATTGTAAATGTCAACTCATTTAATCAGGAGTCTATGCCACTACATCAACAAAAATCTACTTACAAAAAAGCGAAAGCATTACTCTTCCTTTTTTTTAAAAGATATCCCGTAATATCTTATTTTTTAAAATGGATATTTATCTGTGGAGTTACAGCAATATTAGTTGGTTCTGCCTCAGCATTTTTCTTACAATCCCTAGATTGGGTAACAACTTTAAGAGAGAATAATTGGTGGCTATTATTCCTACTTCCCTTAGGTGGTTTTGTCATCGGTTTAATGTATGAATACCTCGGCAAAGAAATAGAAGGAGGAAACAATTTGCTAAAAAATGCCATTCAAAATCCTAAAGAAATCATTCCATTTAAAATGGCTCCTTTGGTATTGATAGGAACTTTAACTACACATCTTTTTGGAGGATCAGCAGGGCGCGAAGGCACAGCCCTGCAAATGGCTGGAGCAATAGCAGATCAACTAAGCAAACCATTTAGATTAACTAAAGACGATAGAAAAATCTTAATCATGGTAGCCATTGCTGCAGGTTTCGGTTCTGTATTTGGAACACCACTCGCTGGAGCTATTTTTGGGTTGGAAGTTTTCCTAATTGGACGCTTAAACCACAAAGCCATTCTCCCAGTTTTTACAGCTTCCATTTTAGCAGACTTTGTAACAAAGGCATGGCATACTAAGCATACGCATTATCAAATCTCTTTAGTGCCATCCATCACGCTTTCGCATTTTTTCTATGCATTAATTGCTGGAATTTTCTTTGGTTTATGTGCTTCTATTTTCAGTAAAACAATTCATGCCACCACTCAGTTCTTTAAAGAAAAAATAAAGTATGCTCCTCTCCGACCACTCATTGGCGGAAGTCTTGTAGTTATTGCTGTATGGGCATTAGGGACTTCTAAGTACATTGGTCTGGGAATCCCTACCATACTTGAATCTTTCGACAAACCGTTGCCGGTATATGATTTTGCCCTAAAAATGGCTCTTACAATTCTTACACTTTCAGCTGGATTTAAGGGAGGTGAAGCCACTCCACTATTTTTTATAGGTGCTGCATTAGGCAATGCCCTTTCTCTCTTAATTCCTTTGCCAATGGGACTTCTAGCAGGTATGGGTTTTGTTGCAGTTTTTGCTGGAGCTACCAATGCACCTCTAGCTTGCATCTTAATGGCTTTTGAATTATTCGGGAGCGAATGTGGCATATATGTAGTTATAGCCTGTATTCTATCTTATTTTGTTTCTGGGAAAAGCAACATTTATTCCCACAACAAAATGATGGAAACGGAAAACATTTAAGGTTCTATTTCTATCTCATATTTTTGAAGCAAACCATAGATACCTTCTATGGAAAATTTTGCTCCTTTTATGTAGTTACGCTCTGGGTCTAAAATGTAATTGACAGCAGTACTGAGGTCAGCCTTTTCTAAAATCGAATTATCAAAGATGGCATTTGTCAAATCACAGTTTTCAAATTTTGCCATATTCAAATCAGTATTAGAAAAATCAACTTCATGCAAGCTGCAATTTTTGAAATGCACTTTCTTTAATTTTAAATTATAAAAAGACGATAAGTTCAAGGTGCAATTTTCAAAAGAAAAGGAAATACGGAACTCATTGCAGTAATCGAAATGCAACCCAACTCCCTTGCAGTCTTTAAATTTCACATCCCGAAAAGCAGTTTGATTAATCTTTGCTAATGTTAGGTTACAACCTATAAACACACATTCAGTAAAAACAATTGCCGACAAATCGCTTTCTGAAAAATTGCAATTGTTGAATGTGCAATTTTCGTATTCCCCCTTCTCTGGTGGAACTTCAGAGAAATTTATTTTATCGAAATTTTCTTCCTCTACAAAATGCTTGGCCATAAAATTTCTTACTTTGAAAAGATTACTCTCGCTCAGTTTTAAACTCAGAGTTAAAATGAAATTCAATATCGGGATTATTTTCTCTTTCCATTTTCAAGAACCATTCCGATGGGGCTAAATAAACAATGTTATCGTCTTTATCGTGAACAATAGAGGTAGATTTGAAACGAATAAAATCATCTAGCTTCTTAGGGTCTTTGGAACGTAACCAACAGGCTTTGGTCATATTAATAGGCTGAAACTTACAACTAGCGCCATACTCATGCAATAGGCGATGTTGAATAACTTCAAACTGCAACTCCCCTACTGTACCTACAAATTTACGATTACCAGGTTGCTGGGTAAACAACTGCGCCACTCCTTCATCTGTCAATTGGTTAATTCCTTTTTCTAATTGTTTCGATTTCATAGGGTCGGCATTAATCAACTCTTTGAAGATTTCAGGAGAGAAGGATGGTATACCGTGTATCTTAAAATCTTCTCCTTCAGTGAGTACATCTGCAATTTTAAAACTTCCTGTATCATAGAGTCCCACTACATCTCCAGGATATGCTGTATCTACAATCTGCTTGTCTTGCGCCATAAAAGTTACAGGCGTACTAAATCGAAAATCTTTTTCTAACCTGCAATGATGATAGTATTTACCCCTCTCAAACTTACCCGATACAATTCGCATAAAGGCAATTCTATCGCGATGCTTTGGGTCTAAGTTGGCGTGAATTTTAAAAATAAAACCAACCATTTTAGGTTCTATTGGTTCAATGAAGCGCTTATCTGTTTCTCTGCCTCTAGGCGTAGGAGCTATCTCTACAAAGGTGTCTAGCATTTCTTTGATACCAAAAGTATTCACTGCAGAACCAAAAAAAACGGGTGCTAAATTCCCTTTCAAATATTCATTCAAATCAAATGAATCATATACTGCATGAAGCATTTCAGCATCTTCTCGTAATTTATCGGCATCTGCTTTACCACATATTTCATCTAGCTTTGGGTCATTCAAATCATTTATTGAAATAATTTCATCTGCCACTTTAGTAGTAGATGCCTTAAATAAATTCAAACTTTTTTCATGCAAATTATACACGCCTTTAAACAAACTTCCTCTATTAATGGGCCACGTAAAAGGTCTTGTTCTAATACCTAATTCCTTTTCAATTTCATCGAGCAAATCAAATGGATCACGGCCTTCTCTATCCAATTTATTTACAAAAACAATCACGGGAGTTTTACGCATAGCACATACTTTCATCAAGTTTCGAGTTTGTTCTTCCACCCCCTTTACTGAATCTACAACCATTATCACCGAGTCAACAGCAGTAAGCGTTCTGTAAGTATCTTCCGCAAAATCTTTGTGACCTGGAGTATCTAAAATATTTATAGATTTTTCTTTGTACTCGAAAGTCATTACTGAGGTGGCCACTGAAATACCCCGTTGCTTTTCTATTTCCATAAAATCGGAAGTAGTAGCCTTTTTTATCTTATTCGACTTTACGGCACCAGCTGTTTGAATAGCACCTCCAAAAAGCAACAGCTTTTCTGTAAGCGTAGTTTTACCCGCATCTGGGTGTGCAATGATTCCGAAAGTCTTGCGTTTATTAAGTTCTTCTGTAAAGCCCATATTGATTTCTGAAATTAAAATGCTGAAATGAGTGCGCGAAAATAAGAAAAGAATATCGCTAAAGTGTTTGTCAATTTTAAGATGAATATTATTTATTTAAAAAATGGCTCTTAATTCTGCTCTCCCTGTATGAACGGCTGTATTCAAGCCAGTTTTGCGTCCATCATAGCCTAATAGAAGTTGAATAGACCCAGATAACTTTTGCTCAAAAGCAATGTTCCAAATAAAGTTGTTTCCATTCTTTAAACCCTCCAACATGGCATATTCTGCTTGTTGATTAGTATATGCTTTATCGCTATAACCAATAGTTGCGTAAGATACTTTTGCAGAAACCGTAGTCTTGTTTAAACGGGTATATTTTGCATCCAATCCAAACTGATGAATGACAGCAAACTGCCCTCCAAACTCAGGTATAACATTCGATTTAAACCCATAATAGTAAGTAGTAGCCAATCTAAAAGCAGAGCGATATTGATAGCTCAACTCGCTGTTAGTTTCATTGTAATTAAAACGATACTGCTGTGTTTTGAAAAATTCAGATTCATTTGCTTTTAGTCCATTGGTATAGGTGCTTTGCATACTTAAACCTTTGTAAATATTCCAGCGAACTGTAAAACCTTGCGTTCGCAATAATCGATTTTCAAAACCCGAAGTAAGTAATGTTTTATTTTGTGAATAAACCACCTCTACTTGCGCCCCAAACTTAGGATTCATGCGATTAAAAAAGAGCGTATTTCTATTACTAAGTGACAATGAAACAATATTTGTGTCTTTTTTCTCAGTAGGGAATGGATTAAAATAAGAGCCTGTTTTATTTAAGCCACTTGCATATATTTTCTTAGTCAATTGAATGCTACTGCTCAAAGAAAACAATGCAACTGCCTTTTGCATAAATCCTTTGGGAGTTCTAAGAAGTGCAGCAGGATTGATGTTCAGCACTTCATTTAACTGCACAGAATTAACAGCTAGAAATTCGGGGGTTAGTTGAAAGAAGCGAACAAAACTAGAATCTGGAGTACCAATTTGATTTCCCTTTGGAATAAATTCACTCAACTGTTTTACCCCGCTGGTGTTATTAAAATCAGCTTTGTAAATATAATCTCCTGTATTATTCGGGGATCGCAAATAAGTCAGTTGAATTTTCTGCTCCCGTCCTGCTCCTATTTCATACAATGTAGATGATTTTAAAAATCCCTTCAGCACATTGAAACTATAGTCAATTCTTCCTAAATAATAATTCTTCAATTGATTGGCCGCCTTTGCAGAATCTCTTTCATCTACTCGCCTATAGGTCAGTGTCCAATTGAGTATTTGATTTTTAAGAGTGGAAACCGTACCGGTAAAATTGACCGTATGTGCTATAAATGAAGGTGGGTCAAAAGCAGTTCTATTGGGCTTTTGCTCAGAGCGAAATGTGTATTCTACTTTGTATTGATTGGGCAAAGAATCGGGCGATGAAATGTAAAAATTATAGTTCTGCCAAAGGTGACTGAAAGCTGCATTCAGAGTATCGCTTCCAGTATTTTTTAGCTTATTAATTTCATGATTCAAACCCGCTCCTATTCTCCATCCCTTCAATTTAGAAACAGTATATGAAATATCCATTTTAGGACGAATAAAAAAGGATTGATTGGCACTAGATTTTGAATTCAAAAAACTACTATTAAAGGTTAAAGACAATCCACTCTTATTGAATTGACCTGCTACTATATTTTCGTAACCTTTATAAACAGTATCTTGAATAAAGGTGCGAAATCGATAACTCACACTCCCTAAATTCGACCAACTATAAGTTGCACTTACAAAACCTAAATGCTCATTATAAGTTGTGGTATGACTTCCCAAATTAAAATCACGCGAAAACTCTACTGTTCTATATCGCTCTATACTACGAAAACGATTTTGAACAAACTCGTAATTAGCTTCCAGATTCAGTTTTTGAGTTTTCTGCCCAGTGGAGTCTAAATGAGTAATCATTTCACCTTTATAGCCAATTCTTGCAGCACCACCCAAATTATCATTGTCATTTTTCTTTGAAAAAGTATTCAAATCGGTATTACTCAAAGCTCCTTCTGCTGTAATTTTTTGTCCTTTTGAAATTCTGTATTCTGTTCCCAAAGTATACATCTGCTGTAGTTTTGGAGTTACTAATTTTATGACAGGCTCATAACTGCCCGTTAAATATTTAAATGTACAAGAGTCTACAACGGGAGCACTGTATGCATATACTCTTCCATTGGCAGTATTAGAAGAAGGAAGATAATGCCCTTTACCATCACCTACATAAGCAAACGATAGACTGTACTTTGCTTTTGAAGGGTCGGTACCGTAAATAAAAATTCCTGTATCCTTCAAACAAGTAGTCAGATTAGTATCTTTTTTTTCATACAAAATACGATTGATATCAAAGGCTACACTATCATAACCAGGGTACAAAGCCTTATCCAAACTATCACCCAAGCTGGCTAAAAATAATTTCTTCTGGTCGTTGAGTGTCTGCTGAATATTTTGATTTTTACTGTCCTGCTCGGTGTATAAATTAAAATGGACATCTACTTTTTTTGAGAGCCAATCAATGGTAGCATTCGCCATGGTTCGCTGATAATTTCTCTCCGAAAATTCAAACTCAACTGTTACCCTTAAATCTTTTGTAATAATTCTTCTAGGGGTAAAAGTAACGGTGCCTAAATTGTAATCAATCACATAATCTCTGTCAGCTCCTCGCTGCATTTTTTGACCATTAATAAATATCTCTTCTGAGTTAGCTAAAATTACAATGTAAGTTTCTCCATTAGAACCCGTAAGCTTGTACGGACCTTGATTTCCCTCAGAAACTTGAAGAATATTTCTAGAAAACTTACCCTTTGCAATACCTGCTCCCACATTCGCATGAAGCACTCCATATTTTTTAAAATCAAATCCTCCATCGTAGTTTCCACCCTGTGCTTTTTTTGTGTAACGCAGAAAATATGTCTCAGGGTTGTTCATATCAAAATCACCTACTGTTATTCGGTGCTGATCTTTTTTTAGCTGAATAAAAATCTTGTCAAACTCTTGTATCTGCTGGGTATTGCCTTCGGGTTGAATGGGAATATTATTGTCGGTAATAGCTGCTGTTACTTCCAAATCGCGTGTGAGCATTCCTTGTAATTGTAGATTAAAAGCAGAATTTAAAACCACATCCTGATTGCTACCAAAAGATAATCCCCTCGAAAAATTTCCATTATAATCCAATGTTCCGAAATCAATTAAATTATTAGCAGACACCTCATCTGGGGAATAAAAGAAGGGACTCAAAACCGCATTTTGATTCGCTTTTCGATATACATTATAATCTTTATTAAAGCGCTTATTAGCTAAAGCGAAAGGGAAAACTCTATACTGTATTCGAAGCGAATCTGAGTTTGGCTTCTGTTTCCAAACTAAAATGGACGCAAAAGGAAATAGGTCATAAGTAGTGGAATCAATGATTCTTCCATCGACTGTTTTTAATTGTAAAGTATGAGGCACCAAACTCAATGAATCTAGCCTTAGTGTATCCTTCTGGAGCGATAAAGTTTTAACACGAATATTGGATAACCCTTGCGTATATGCACCAAGCGAAAACAACCAATAAGAAAGCGATATGAATAAAATCTTTTTCAAGCCAAAATTTCAATTGCAAAATAACATAAGCTTTGTAAAATTTAGCTTTCGCAATGAAACGAAGAAAAGTCGAATTTATTTGCAGTAAAAGAAGTTCTAATTTACAACCTGTATTCTAAAACTACAAACGGGACTCTAGTTAGAGTCCCGTTTGGTTATTATAGAGTGTTCTTATTTGTATTGTGTAATGTAACGGGTTAGTTTAGACTTTCCCTTCCTTGCCATAGAGTTTCTTCCAGCCATATCCTAAGGCAGAACCTAACAGTAGTACGCCTCCATCTATGGGCGCTCCTGGTGGAGGAGTGGCTGTGGAGGTGGGGGTGGGGTGCTATCTGTGCAAAGCTCACGAAACTTATCAGCAGTAACAGTACCGTGATAGTGGCGTATAGATTTTATATCTTGATTTCATATTCGTTTTATTTATGTTGCTTTCTTTGAATACTGTTTTATGCTGTTTTCTATTCTCTGACTTCTATCTTCTGTACTTACTTACTGTTGCTGATAAATACTTTCTTGGTAACTAGTTGTCCATTGCTGCTACGTACTCGTACCAATACATAAGCTGCATCTATCTCGTTCAACTCTTTGGTATAAACACTCGAGCCTACATGTTTCTCACTCGATAACTCTTGTCCTATCAAGTTGTAGATTTGTATCGTAGCTTCTACATTCTTCATCTTGCTAAAGTCTACTACTACTTTATCATCAAAAGAGAAGATGTTCATACTGCTGGCTGTTGCTTCTGTAATCCCAGTAGCATTGCTCACCGTTACCGATCTGGTGACACTCGATTGACATCCCGCTGCATTGGTTACTGTAAGCGTCACTGTATACGTGCCTGCTGCTGCATAGCTGTGTGTTGCTGTAGCGGTAGTGATAGCATTGCTGCCATCGCCAAAGTCCCAACTGTAAGTGCTTGCTCCTGAAGTCGTGTTATTAAAATTAATCGCTTCATTCGTGCGTACGCTACTAGCAGAACTGTTAAAGGCTGCAGCTATAGAGGCTACTCCATTTACTTGGATGCTTTGTGATACATTGTAACCTGCTGCATCTACCAGCTCTAAGGTATAGATGCCATTCGCAGCTGCTATACTGGCTGGCGTATTGCTGTTGATGGTGCCCGTGCTGATCGTATTGTTTCCATTGTCTTTTAACGTATACGTCCAGCTGGCGGTACCCGGTTGTTCCAGTTTTATGGTTCCTGTGGTCGTACAACTAGCATCGGTAGTCGTCACATCCATAGGTGGGGTAAAGTGGATCACAAAGCGGTCTGTTGCATCGGCTGTGTTGCCTACAAAGCTATAGCTATTGTTGGCGCGCATGTCTTGCATGGTCGCTGTTTGTTTGTCTTCCAAGAAGATATACGTAGTTGGATCAAAAGAGGCTATGTTATCAAAGGTAAATGTAAAGTTACCATTGGTTCCTACATACATTCCCATTGGTACAGTAGGCGCTTGAGCGATGCTCGGTTGAGTATTTAAACTTAGTTTTTTCACAGAAGATAGTCCTGTAAATAACGTAGGTTGTGCTGATTTACTCATCATCTTATAGCCATCAAAATCTAAATCAAAAGCAGGAGTAGATTGGTCGTTAAACGCTACTTCTGTTTTATCTTGGAAGTTATTGCCCGCTACTTCTACTACTAAGCTTGCTCCATTTTGATTTTTATAAAAGGTAGGATTGGCTACTGCTTTTCTTTTGTTCTGTTGGAAATTATAGGTTCCTGCACTATTTGCCAATACCATAAAGCCTTGCCCTATGGCTATATTAGACCCTACATTTATATTTTGATACGTTCCTTTATAGCCACCTGAGGTAACCCATGCATAGGCGGTAAGTCCAATATTGGTATTCCCTCCAAATCTATCCCACTCATATGGAGATGGATAAGGATTACCTACTAAATTACCTCCAGGTGTAATATAAGTACCTGTGCCAGGTTCTCTTACTGTTGTTTTGGTACTTTTGGTTAAAGTCACCGCTTGGTTCCCTGTATTCGGTGCTCCTACTACGGTGACTGTTTGCGCTGGCTGTAAGTAAGTGGTATACCCCTTCCCTACGTCTATGGTAGTAGCAGATTGTGGTATCACTGACCAACCTTCTTGGGAGCAGTTGGTGGGGAATGCGGCATTTTCTATCCATTCCATTACAGTTCCATAGGACGAAGTATAGTCGATACTATCTGGATTACAATTCGCTAGAGGTTTAATAGGACCTGATCCTGTAGTAGCAAAGTTTGAATATATTTCTGACCAATCCGCAAAATCAGAAACTACTGGACTCGATAAATAATGGAAATCTGCTCCATTGTATCCTCCGCTTCCTGTGCCACTATTATAGCGTTCTACCGTTAAATTGCCCGTGTAACTTCCTGCTGTACCGCTGGTAAAATCATCTAAATAGGCGGTGTGGCTGGCGCGTGATTTTAATGTAACAGTTCCACTTGCAGTGATATTCCCTTTTGTAAGAATCATTCCGCCTGTATCTATACTTACAGTTCCAGTTACTGTTGTTAATCCCGAATTTTTATTTATTATTAGTTTATTGAAATTTACTTTCCCACTTATATCTTGATCTACCGTTCCTACTAACTCTACTCTTCCCTGACCTCGTAATACAGCGGAAGTAGAGCTACCTCCAGTGATATCTAAACATACTGTTAATCCTCCAGCAGCTCCGATGCCTAAGTTGGAGCCATTGCCCATGGTTAAATTACCTACTGCTTTACCTGAATTTAACTGAGGATATACACTTAAGGAACCTGGAATAGTCACATCTATATTGCAACCATTAGGTCCTCCAGCTTGTGAATTTGGACTCCAGTTCGTAGGCTCGGTCCAAACTGAACTGGTAGCTCCTGTCCATGTGAAACTACAGTCGTTCACAACCACCGTTGTGCTGGCTGTGGCTGTACATCCATTATTATCTGTTACTGTTACATCATAAGCGCCTCCCATCGCTGTGGTAGAACTGGCTCTGGTAGGATTTTGACCTGATGCTGAATAGGAGCTAGGGCCACTCCATGAATAGGTAGTTAGACTTCCTGGTAAAGCGTGTAACGCAATGCTCTCCCCTGCACAATATGGACCATCGTTAGAGGCAGTTGGACTAGGGTTGGAATTAAAACTTAAAGTTCCTGACGTTCCTACCACCGTACAGTTATTACTATTCGTTACGGTTACGGTGTAAGGTCCTGCTGCGGATGCAGTAATACTAGAACCCGTGCCTCCTGTTGACCATAAATAACTACTTAAACTTCCAGAACCAGCTGCTGCTCCTGCACCTAATGTAGTGGAACTTCCTGTACATATTGGATTGGCTGTGTATGAAGGCGAAGATGTAGGATTCGCATTAACTGTTGCAGTAGTGGTTGCAGTTTTGGCACAACTGTTATCACCATTTGGGTATGCGGTTAGTGTGTAAAGACCTGAATTTGATGCAGTAGCAGATGGAATAGTATAAGTATCGCTTGAAATAAAACCAGAAGAAAAAGTAGTGCCTGACACAACAGAAGTGGAGGGAGTGGCTAAAAGAGTATTCCCACTATTATACAAGATTACTTTTACATCGTCAATCCCAAGGGACTGTTGAGTAGCAACTGTTGTAGACGCGGCAGTATGAGACCATCTCAGCCATATACTTGAACCTGCTGTAATAGTAACATTTATGGTAGCTGTTTTTATTGCTCGGTGTGCTGCTGCATTTCCATCTGTAGCTGCTGCTGTTCCGGTTGGTGTGGCAAGATCTGATGTCTTGAAATCTAAAGCTGTAACTGCTGTATAGGTTCCTGATGCTATCCCTGCAGCATTTACCTGATAGGCAAAAACGTTTGTCTGGTTTGAGGTTCCAATTCTCCAGCGTTCTCCAGCATAGGATACAAAAACTCTATCGACAGTAGCACCTGTGTTATTTGTAATTTTTAAGGCATAACGCTTTGCTGTAGTGCTAGCTTTTGCACCCAAAGCACGATCTGTATTGGGATTAGTTACCCCACCTCCATAATTATAGGAACCTGCTGTGGTAGCAGTACCAGCATCTACTATTAAACTTGTGGGAGCAGATTGATACCAACCAGGTATATAAACATCATCCACCCAAATAGGACTTCCAGAAGTTGGCAATAAAGAAAAGTCTTGCTGATAAATCTGACCTGAGGTGCCTGTTGAATTAGGCCCATCCCATTTGTATGAAAACATATTGGATGCTGCACCTGCAGTAAGCGAAAGTGCACCACCAACACATTTTGGCCCATTGTTAGTAGCGGTAACTGAAGTAGGTGCAGGGCTTATATTTACATTAATCTGAGAACGTGCACTCTCGCAAGTAGTGGTTTGGCTTACCCAATAGCTTACAGCAGGTGTACCTGCTGTGGATGTTGATGGGGTAGGTGCAGTGGAACTTCCAGTTCCCAATGTAGCAACCGTGTACCACAAAAGACTTGCACCCGTAGCTGTTAATGCGGAAGCGGTTGCCCCTTGGCAATAACTTACAGGAGTAGTAACTGTAGGTGCAGCTGGAATAACAGGTGCTGCAGCAATTGTAGCAGAAGCAACCGAAGCTGGAGATATACAAGCTCCTTGTGTCACAATAAAAGTATAAGCAGAACCAGGAGTAAGACCTGTAAAACTAGTAGTTGTTCCAGTGCTAGTTTGTGTAGCTCCCCCAGGGCTGGCAGTAATTGTCCATGAACCCGATGCTGGTAAACCACTTAAAGCTACACTGCCTGTTTGAATAGCGCAAGTAGGTTGTGTTGTAGATCCAACAGTAGGAGCACTAAGTGGTGTGGCACAATAGGTAATAATTACAGCACCTGCTGCTCCATTTCCCCCTAAAGCATTACAAGCATTTTGATAGTGGGTGGCACCACCACCACCACCACCAAATGTAGTGGCCGAACTTGAAGCGGCACCTCCCGCTGCTCCGCAATTAGCACTGGTGTTTTGCCCTAAACCACCATTTGACCCACCAGTTGCTCCGCCTGTCCCTGCAGTCCCTGCAGATGGAACTGCATTATTGCCATTTCCACCAGCTCCTCCAGGATTTGTTGTACCTGCACCACCGCCTCCACCACCACTGCAATTATTAAGCAATGTTGTAGCTATCATACCATTTCCTCCTTTTCCGCCAGGCTGCCCAGTATTTGCTGGAATATTATTTGCTATTGCACCGCCCACACCACCAACACCGTTCCCGGCTGTTGTACCGCCTCTACCATAATCAGCAGAAATAAATGGTGAACCTGCTCCCAAAACCGTAACACTGCTTGCACTTCCATTCACAGATCCGGCAGTTGTGCCTATGCCCCCAGCACCTTTTACTACTACTATTTGTGACAATGCGGTTACAGTATAGTTGGTTACTGTAACGCAGGCGCCACCGCCACCACCACCGCATGAAAAATTGCCAGTTGATGCTCCTCCACCTGCACCCCCACCTCCATAGCATGTAACAGTAATACTGGTAACACCTGCTGGTATTATATAATTTCCAGAACTAGGAACTGTGTATGGAGAAGTTCCTAGTGTAGTTTGGCCAAAAACATTGGTAGCATAAAACCCAAATGCTAATAGGAAAACTAGAATATTACTCCTTTTAAACCAAGTAGATGGAGCAAAAACAAAATTCTTTGTTGGAAGAAGATTTAAGCTGTAAATTTTCATTTTCATAAATTTTATTTAAGTTTTATTGGATACAGGTTATTGTAATGATTTTATTCTTTAATAAATTTTAAAAATTGTACACTCCTACTCTTTTCATGAAGGTACATAAAATAAACCCCACTACTCCATGCAGTCATATTTATTTTCTTTTCTTCCGCTTGTAAAACCGTCCATTTATAATTCTCTATCGTTCTACCCACTGCATCTATCACTACTATGTCATAGATTCCTTTATCTATACTCACAGTCATTTCCTCTTTCACAGGGTTCGGGAAAATTTTAATTGCATTTAGTGTCGCGTCTTCTATACCAGAGCAAATTTTTACTTTCTGAATTTGAGTAGCGCTAGCACTGCAAGTATTGCCATCTATATATCGATAAGTAACGGTATCAGAACGTACACTCCCAGATGGGTTAAAGGTAGTAGCTACAGTTCCGTTTATGGTGTAAGTTCCTCCAGCAGGCTTTCCTCCCGTTAGAGTAAAAGGGGCATCGGTAGAACAAACAGTTTTAAAAGTGTCTAATGTCACCGTAGGGAGTGGATTCACTGTAACTACTAGTGTTCGTGCTGTGCTAGGTCCACAGTTATTAGATGCAGTTACAGAAATTGTTCCATTATTGCCTCCTGCTGTAATACTAATTTGATTGGTGGTACTGTTTCCATTCCAGCCTGCTGGTAAAGACCAAGTGTAATTTAGTCCATTTACATTTACGGTAGTATAGTTAGCCGCACTATTAGCACAAAGTACAGAAGGTCCTTTTATAGAATCTGGTTGAGCGGGTACATTGTTGATGGTTACGGAAGTGTTAGCACATGAAGAAAGTGTACTACATACTTCATTCGCTGCATAATAAGTAGTGGCAGTAGATAAATTCGGAGTATTTAAACTCGCTCCGGTTCCTACTTGCGTACCTCCACAACTGCCCGTAAACCATTTGGTCGTGGCGTTTCCACCAGTAGCCGTTAAGGTAGTTGATGTTCCTGTACAAATAGCGGTGGTACCCGTAATGGCAGTTGGCGCCACAGCTGCTGCTGTTATATTTACGGTGGTAGAAGCACATGAAGAAAAGGTACTACATACTTCATTCGCTGCATAATAAGTAGTAGCGGTAGATAAATTAGGAGTATTTAAACTTGCTCCTGTTCCAACTTGCGTACCTCCGCAACTGCCCGTAAACCATTTGGTGGTAGCGTTTCCACCTGTTGCTGTTAATGTAGTTGATGTTCCTGTACAAATAGCGGTGGTACCTGTAATGGCAGTAGGTGCCACAGCAGGTGATGTTATATTTACAGTAACCGATACACAAGATGTAATTCCCCCACAAGCTTTATTAGCTGCATAATAAGTAGTAGCGGTAGATAAATTAGGAGTTGTAAAACTTACTCCCGTTCCTACTTGTGTGCCACCACAACTACCCGTGTACCATCTAGTAGCTGTATCTCCACCTGTAGCAGACAAGGTTGTAGAGGTTCCTGAACAAATAGTAGTTGTACCAGTAATAGCCGTAGGGGCTAATGCTGCTGGGGTCACTGTAATATTGGTAGGGGTAGGGGTACTTGCTCCACAAGTATTATTAGCTGTCACAGTTACATTTCCACTCGTAGCATTCGATGTTACCGATATAGTGGCCGCTGTACTCGTTCCAGTCCAGCCATTGGGTAAACTCCAAGTATAGCTCGTAGGGGAACCTGTTGCACTGGTCGTAAGCGTAGTAGCTACTCCTTGGCAAACAGATGTTGGGGTAATAGCTGCGGGTTGATTGGGTTTGGCATTTACTGTAACAGTAGCAGAAGCACAACTAGTGGTGGTTCCACAGGCTACATTGGCGGCATAGTAAGAGGTATTTCCTGTCAATTGACCAGTGGTATAACTGGCTCCTGTGCCTACTTTTGATCCTCCACAACTTCCAGTATACCATTCAGTATTGGCATCGCCTCCTGTAGCTGTTAAAGTGGTAGTGTTGCCTGAGCAAATGGTGGTAGTTCCAGTAATAGCCGTAGGGGCTACTGCTACTGGGGTCACTGTTATATTAGTTGAAGTAGGGGTACTTGCTCCACAAGTATTATTAGCTGTCACGGTTACATTTCCACTTGTAGCATTCGAGGTTACCGATATAGTGGCTGCTGTACTCGTACCAGTCCATCCATTGGGTAAACTCCAAGTATAACTCGTAGGGGAACCTGTTGCACTGGTCGTAAGCGTAGTAGGTACTCCTTGGCAAACAGATGTTGGGGTAATGGCTGCGGGTTGACCTGGTGTAGCGCAAGAATTATAAGTAATTCTTACCAAACCCCTAGCTCCATTTCCGCCTATAGAAGCAGTTCCACATGCTCCAGCATACTGTGTACAGCCACCGCCTCCACCTCCATAATTGGTAGCATTGGCTGGAGCAGCCCCTCCTGTATTTGCGGGACAATTTGCATCAGATGAAATACCAGCACCACCTGCACCACCAAAATTTGCTTTTAATGAGCCACCAGCACCACCAGTCCACGCGGTAGAAGTTGCAGTGCCATTTCCTCCGTTATTTCCAGCTCCTGTAGTTCCTGCTCCACCTCCACCTCCGCCCGCTGCCTTGTTAAACGTACAGCAGCTAGCCCCATTTCCTCCATTTCCTCCGGCAAAGCCTGAACTTGCAGGAATATTGGAGGCTATTTGCCCTCCTGCTCCTCCTGTATTAGAACCAGTGCCAGATCCTCCAGCAGCAGATATAAAAGTAGTTGAATTGTAAGAAACAAAACTAGGTTGCCCGTTAACTACAGCGGTCGTGTTAACCCCTGCACCTCCAGCACCAACTTGGATTGTTAAAATTCCTCCGGGCGAAACAGTATAGTTTGCTACTTGCACATAAGCACCACCTCCGCCACCGCCTCTATATGCATTAGCGTTTCCAGAGCCACCACCAGCACCTCCACCCCCTATACACTCTACCGTAATCTGGGTAATACCCGCAGGTATGGTATAATTTCCAGAACTGGGAACTATGTAGGGAGATGCTCCAATTGGAGTTTGGGCATTAACATTTGTAAAGAACAAGAATCCTATACAAATAAAAATAGGAGTGTTAATTAGTTTTTTATAGTAATTATGTATCATGCTTATGTTTGAGATTAAACAAATGTTATAGGGTCGTTTGGAATAAAATCATTTTAACAACCTTGATTTAACGTGCAATTTACAAAGATTGCAAACGAGTTTGTCTGATAAATAACCCATTTATTACAATTCGTAATAAGAGTACAACTTTCTGAATAACCTTCGTTATAATTAATAGATTTATAACTTTGGTATCAAATAAATTTTACTCCATTAATTTTATTTAACCAGCTGGCTAAGTATGGCACGTATTGTAGGTTCAAATGAATTATTTCGCTTAATCCATTCTTTATCTAAAGAAGAGAAAGGTTATTTTAAGAAATTTGCTACTCGACATTCCGCCTCCGATAGTATTAATTTAAAGCTTTTTAATGCTATTACTAGTCAATCCACTTTTGACGAATCAGATTTAAAAAAGAGCATTAAAAATTACGCTCGTGCCAAAGTTTACCTTAAAGATATGATTATGGATGCTATGATCATTTATTATAGAAACAATCACCCTCACATTCAGTTACTGAATCAGATTCAAAAAATCCATCTACTTTTAGTAAAAGGACTTTACAATGAATCGCTTCGTCTTTTAAAAAAAACATTGGAATCGAGCGAAGCCATGGAATTGTATACTCTTTCGCGCTATCTAGAACGGATTCAGCGAGATTTAATGGCACAAACTTTCAATCAAAAAAGTGACTTACGCGAATTAACCACCCGATTTACAGAACTCCTGTCTAAAAATAATCTCTTAGAGCAAAATCTAACAGAATTAGAATTGATAAGCATGGATTGGTTTGAAAAAAGTTTAGGTAAAAACTCCGCAAATGCCCTTGAATTAAAAGAAATTGAAAAGAAACTTCCGAAACAAAAAGCGTTATCAAAAAGAGCTGCAATAAAATTAATTGAAATTCAAAATTGGGTGGGGCTATCAAAAGATGATGTAAAATCTCAAGTAAAACTGACCGAAAAAAGATTGTTGTTATCGGTTGATTTTAGAAAAAAACACGATAGTTCCTTTAATACCTTTTCCGCTTTCGATAATCATATTTTAAGTTGTATTGATTCTAATCAATTTGAAGAAGCCTTACAATTTTGCAATAAAATGATTTCCTCTGAAAACAATTTCACCTTGAATCACAATATTGCATTTGTTTGGGCAAACCTTCGTAAATGGATGATTTATACTATCTCAGGGCAATATGAATTAGGATTAAAAGAAATGAACAAAACTAATCTACAAGTATTTAACCTTTTAAATTCACATCAAGATGCTCCAGGTTTAAGGGCCGTAAGAGCATATTATATTGTACGATCATTGTTGCTTTTTAGTAATAAAAAATATTTGGATTGTTGGATGTGTCTAAATGAATCTTTTCATGTGTTAAAGCAAAACATGACCAATATCCCTGGCATATTAATGTTACAATTAATGACCCAACTAGAAATGGGGAATTACCAATTGTTGAAAAACATGGCTACACAAGCAGATAAAAAAATAAATAGCCCCAAAAAACAAACCGATATTTTCTACCAGTTAATCAACTTTTTCAAAAAAGTGAATGAACAAAATATAGGAGATTTGAGTAAAGAAACAATAAAGCAAATGAGAGCTTCAGGCAATGAGAACGAAGGATTGTTTGGACTTTTCCCTTACAAAAATTGGTTCGAGTCAAAAATGACTGACACATCGAAATTTTCAAAAGTAAAACAAGCCAACTAAACTTACTTTACTAGTTCTAATTTTTTATTCTCCACTTTATCTCCATCTGTAATCTTAACTATATAGTGACCGCTATAAAAAGTGCGTGTATCAAAATATGCAATAGTACTCCCCTGATATACTGTAGAGGTTTGCATTAGTTTTCCAGTGATATCGTAAAGTTGCGCTACCATATTTTCCCTTGCCATTGTATTCAATTGCACAGCCACTAAATCACTCGCAGGATTAGGAAATGTTTTTATACTCAGCTCATCCTCTTTATTCTCTGAAATACCTGTAGTTGTAGGCGTGTAGGTAGTTACTGTTTCCGTAACAGAGCTAACTTTTCTATCTTCCCACACACCATAAAAAGTAGGACCTACCAAATAAGGATATGCAGAATTCCAATTAGCATCTACGGTAGCGAAATAGCAATAAGTTCCATTGGGATACTCTGGAGTCTTACAAAATCTTCCATTGTGCTCGTCCAAATAATCTGGAGTAGCCGAGGAGGTAGGGTTATATTGATAATCTTCACGAAAATAGCCATTAAAAAAAGTTTGCGTTCCTACCACTTGATTAATAGTTGGACCATTCGATCTTGTTGTATTGGCTCTCAATGAATAACTAGATTTCATACGAACAATACCTCCGCCACCATTCGTATCTTTGTAAGCATAAGCACCGTAAACAGGAAATCCATCATAAGCAAAACCTAATAGTGATGAATGTTTCGTGCTATCAATCACATACAAACCATCTGCTGCATACAAATCACATACATTCGAAATTACATTCAAATCTAGATTGAATGCACTTGGATTTTGATGATGATGGTAGTTACCCATAGCTGGGTGCGCTTTGGAGCAATCAAATCCTTTTTTCTCAGCAGGAACTGCATCTCTATTCCAAGCAAAAGTAGCGCCCATTCCACCAGAGCACATTGGATTTCCTGGTCCACCACAAAGGCTATTAGAGGAAGGATCCCATGCTACCCCATCTCTATAATCAAACATAGCCACTCCATTTATAAAAACACCAATGTTTCCCCCAGTCGTAGCTTTTAGAACTCCTGTATTTTTCTGAGGAACTAAGGGGAATTTAAAAATAGCATTTTGTCCGGTAGCTAAAGATGGATTCCCATCTAAAAAAGGACCTGTGATATAAGCAGGAATTCCCTGTGTAGTGACATAAACATTGGAGGAAGAGTATTGTACGGTTTGTACATTCGCAAGTGTATTATCATTAATAGGAGTTGAATTTCCACTCACATAATGTCGTCCTTTAATACCAGTGGTATTTTGCAACCATGATGAAATGGCAGGACTCGTTTGTGCAAAAACAAAAACACTACACAATAGTGAGGATAATAAAAGGACGCTTCTTTTCATGTGTTGAGATTTAATAAAATTAAAAGGATATACATTTAGACGACCTTAAGAACTTAATCCTTCGGTTTCTGAAAAAAAATAATTTTAGGATAAGAATAATTAGTATCAAACAAAAAATGGGGGTCACTTAACGTCAAAAGAAAAGCTGTCAAATCTACCTTTTCATTAGATGATAAAACAATTGGTTGTAGCAATTTATTAGAAAGGGTAGCGCTATGCTGAACTTCTGATGTATAGTGTTTCAACACATCACTCAACTTTTTAAATCTTCCATCGTGCATATAAGGATAGGAGAATTCAATATTTCTAAGCGTTGGCACTTTAAACTTCAGAGAGTCAGTTTTGATTTTTGTAATTTTTATTTTTCCAAAATCATTTAGTGTTGTATCTATTGGGAGTCCGTTGTTTTCGAACTGCTGATTCGTAAACAATGGCTCCGTATGACAAACCGCACAATTCTTTTTGAATAATGTGTAACCATGCTGCTCTTGTTCAGTAAACAATTTTTGCTTTCGCATTACACTATCATACTTTGAGTTGTTACTCACTAGAGCAAGCATAAACTGAGCAATAGCCTTCAATGTATGCTCTCCAGTGACAATGCTATCTTGATAAGCTTTGTAAAAAAGTGTAGGATATATTTTTGAGTGCTGTAATTTCAATACCACATTTTCTATTTTCTCATCCATCTCCAGTGGATTAGAAATAGGTGCTAAAGATTGCATGTCTAAATGATGAATAGCACCATCCCACATAAAACTTTTGCTCCAAGCCAAATTCATTAAAGCAGGTGCATTGCGGACTCCTATTTTATCTTCTATACCGTGGCTCAAATCATGATCTACATGCGCAAATGCATTGTAAGGCGAATGGCAGCTTACACAAGAAATGGAGTTGTTTCGAGATAAAATAGGATCATAAAACAATGCTCTCCCCAATTCTATTTTTTCTTTAGTGAGGGGATTTTTAGATAAGTCATAAGTTGGCTTGGGCCAATTTTCGGGAATAGTAAAAGTTACTTCTTTGCCAATAAACAAAGCAGTCAACATCATATATCCCAAAATCAAAACAAGGTTTCTTAGTTTCATTTTCCTTGCAAAATAAATGCTTGAGAAAAAATGTTAGAAATAGTAACAGCCTCCAAGCTTGGCGACACAATGTGATTTTGATTCGTCAAATTGATAGCTTTTAAAATTTCATCTACTGCTATTAAAATATTTAATTTATTTTCGTTGGAAACTTTAAAACGCAATGTTTGCAAGGTATTGAAAGAGTATTCATACCCCCCTATATGAAACTGAAACTCATGATTACGTGTATCGCACAGATTACTTTTTCCTTCCATTTTAAAATTAATGTAGCCACTTTGCCAACTCCAGTACATTCCCTTTGTAGGATCTAAATCGCCACCCATTGCTCCCGAAACATTAGTAAGGCTATCTATCCCAATATTGAATTTTACTTCTGTAAAATGTACATCAGCAGGTGTATTTAGTAAGAGTTTCATTTGTTGCACATTTTCCGCATCCATCAAATGAAAACTGCTTTCTTCTTTCCACACTATCTTTCCATCTTTCAAAAATTCAATGGCAGAAATGTAAAATTTCAATGCTTGAATCTGAAAGCTATCTCTATTATTTAGTCGGTAAAATGTTTCACCTAGATGTAAAATAGATTTACCGTAGACAGGCTGAAACGCTATCTCATACTTACTTTCACTCTGTCCAAAAACAGAATCAAAAAAGCCCGTCACCAAAAACAACAGGAGATACCTTCTAATTCTTTCCATACTTAAGATAAGACGATACTAGGAGAAAAATCCTTCGAAAAACTTTCCTCCAAGGAGAATAACAAGCTTACTTATAAGAAAGTCTCTAAAGCCTTTTCCATTACCTTATCATCCTGATTTAAGATAAAGTAGAAACCATCTCCTTGCCATTTCTGCTTTGCTAAATAAGCTTTCAAATAATCCATCACTTTAGGAGTCACTTTAGCATATCGCTCCTCATTGTATTTGAAGCCTTGCTTTTGTGCATATTCCAAAAACTCTTGTTGCATCTCAGCAGAAATACGAAACGATTTCCCAAAGGATTGTAAGTCTTTGTACCCATCTAAAATTAGAGGGTTCGCGGAATATTTCTTGTAAATAAATTCAGGAATATAACTGCGCAACTGATATACATATTCAAAGTCTTCGGTGGTATCAAGCGGCACAAAAATATCTGGCCTTATACCTCCACCTCCCCAAACAATCTTCCCTTTTGATGTTCTGTAAACAGTAGTATCGGCTGTTTTAGAAGTATCCTGTTTAACAAAATCACCTTTTGTAAAACGATCATATACTTCATTGTAATAAGCACCTGTGCCTTTGTTATAAGGTCGCTGAATACATCTGCCTGATGGAGTGTAATAACGTGCTATAGTCAAGCGAAGAGCTGAACCATCAGGGAGTTCATATTGTTCCTGCACCAAGCCCTTCCCAAAAGAAGTACGTCCAATAACAGTACCTCTGTCCCAATCTTGAACAGCACCTGATAAAATTTCAGCAGCAGAAGCAGAGCCTTGGTCTATTAAAATGGAAAGTTTACCCCGCTCAAATTCACCCGGTCTTCCAGAAAGATATTCTTGTTTTTCTACCGACCTTCCTTTAGTATAAACAAGCATCTTCTCCCCTGCTATCAATTCATCTGCTATGGTAGTAGCTGCTTCTAAGTAGCCACCAGGGTTTTGGCGTAAATCTATAATCAGATTTTTCATTCCCTTTTCATTCAACTCTGTAATTCTTCTTTTAAACTCTTTGTGAGTAGTAGCACTAAATCGATTGATTTTAATGTAGCCAGTAACCGCATCTTGCATATAAGCTGCATCTATACTGTAGAGTGGAATTTTATCTCTCTTAATGTCAAAAACAAGCATTTCCTTCACCCCACTTCTTAGAATTCCCACTTTTACAGTAGTTCCTCCTACGCCTCTTAATTTGTGCATTACATCTTCATTCTTTACTTTTTTCCCAGCTACAATCGTATCTGCTATTTTCAAAATTTTATCTCCAGCATGAATACCCACTAGTTCCGCAGGTCCGCCAGATATAGCAGAAACCACAGTAATAGTATCTTGTACTATGAAGAACTCTATTCCTACGCCTTCAAAATTTCCATCGAGCGATTCATTCACATTCGCCACCTCCTTCACGGGAATGTACATAGAGTGAGGGTCTAGAGTAGAAAGCATTTTCTCGATTGTCTGATCGGTGAGCTGGTCTATATTTACAGTATCTACATATTTCAACTTTACAAAGTCAATAATATCTTCTACTTTGTTGTATTTACCAGAGCGCAATCCCATCTGTTTTTTATTGGAAGTAATTACTGAAATAATCATTCCCAATAAAACACCAAACACAATCAGTAGCGCGTAGATTAAAGGTCGGTAAGGAGACGAGGAAACATTCTCTGGTGCTTTATATCGCACCGTATTATCATTCGAATTCATCCAAAAAAATTAAGATGCTAAAGTATACCAAATCAACAGAGAATTTCAATTTTATAGTTTTTTAAACTACGCTAGTTTCCAACACTAAAAAAACATTAACTCAACTTGGCAGAAATTAAATTGATAAACTCATTGCGAGTGGATTGATTTTGAAACTCTCCAGTAAAAGAAGAAGTAGTAGTAACGCTGTTTTGCTTCTGAACACCACGCATCATCATACATAAATGCTTGGCTTCTATTACCACCGCCACACCCTGAGGATTGAGCGTTTCTTGTATGCAATCGCGTATTTGTTGTGTCATACGCTCTTGTACCTGAAACCTACGCGCATACACATCAACAATACGAGCTAGTTTGCTTAACCCTACTATTTTTCCATCTGGAATGTAAGCTATATGAGCCCTTCCGTAAAATGGTAGCAAATGATGTTCGCAGAGAGAGAATAACTCTATGTCTTTCACAATTACCATTTGATTGTGTGCTTCATGAAAAACTGCTGAGCGCATGATAGCATGTGGGTCCATATCGTAACCAGATGCCAAAAAATGCATGGCCTTGGCGGCACGCTCTGGAGTTTTCTGTAACCCTTCTCGGGTTACATCTTCTCCTAATGCGGTTAAAATTTCTCTGTAATTTTTTGTTAAGAGTTCTACTGACTCTCCTTTGTAATTTTCCATTTTCTGATAATTCATTCTAATGTAGTTTTATTCACCGAAATATTCTACATAAATGTTTTCTGTCTCAAAAAGTTTAACACAATGTAACTTACATTCGGTGATATGTGGCTGTAACCATTGCCATATCTGCTTTGCTACGTTTTCGCTGGTAGGAAAAATAGTTTGAAATTCTTCTATCTCTACATTAAAATTTTTGTGATCTAACTTTTCAATCACCTCCTTCTTCATTATTTTGCTAAGAGTATGCGCATTCATTACAAAACCTGTATCTGGGTCTGGCTCCCCTTTTACAGTAATGTATAAATCAAAATTATGACCATGAAAATGTTTATTCGCGCACTTTCCAAATACTTCCACATTTTTCTCTTCACTCCATTTGGGGTTAAAAAGACGATGGGCTCCATTAAAATGTTCCTTTCGGGTAAGATAAACCATACAAAATTTTAATTAAGAAACGATTCATTAAATTTAAAACGAAAAAATACTAAACAAAAAAAGCCCAACAAAACTGTTGAGCTTCTTTTTAAGAACTAAATCTATAAATTAAGCCTCTTGATCTCTAAGTAAAGCTTGGCTGTAAGCCGCTTTCAAAACAGTTGTTCTTCTTTTGATAGATGGTTTCAAGAAAACTTGACGCTCTCTCAACTGACGAAGAATTCCCGCTTTTTCAAATTTCTTCTTGTATTTCTTAAGTGCTCTGTCTAATGATTCAGAATCTCTGGTGTCAATAATTAACATGTTATAGTTTTTATTTGGATGGCAAAAATAATGGTTTCTTTCAAAAAAGCAAATAATCTTTCAGGTTGTGAATAAGTGAACTTAAATATTCCCCTTCATAATTTCTCTGGAAATAACGAGCTTCTGAATTTCAGAAGTTCCCTCCCCTATGGTACACAATTTTGAATCTCTGTAGAATTTCTCAACTGGGAAATCTTTTGTATATCCGTATCCACCAAAAATCTGAATGGCATCGGTAGATATTTGCACGGCTATTTCAGAAGTATAATATTTAGCAAATGCAGATTCCTTGGTCATTTTCTTTTTCTCGTTTTTCAAATAAGCTGCTTGCATGGTCAAGAGTTCACCTGCTTCTATTTTAGTAGCCATATCTGCTAGTTTAAAACCGATAGCTTGGAACTGCGCTATGGGTTGACCAAACTGTTGGCGATCTTTCGCATACTTTACCGAAGCTTCGTAAGCACCCTTCGCTATTCCTAAGCCTAATGATGCAATCGAAATTCTTCCTCCATCTAATATTTGCATAGCTTGTTGGAAACCCTGCCCTACACCCGCTTCGCCACCTACTACATTTTCATCAGGCACAAAACAATCATCAAAAATTACTTCTGCAGTTTCCGATGCACGCATCCCTAATTTGTTTTCTTTCTTACCAGCTTTTAATCCTGAATTTCCGCGCTCTATAATAAAAGCAGTCATGCCATGAGAATCTAACAATTCACCCGTGCGAATGATAGCCACTACTACATCTCCCGATTTACCATGGGTAATCCAGCATTTAGTTCCGTTTAAAATCCAACCACCCTCTACTTTTTTAGCAGTACATTTCATACGCATAGCATCGGAACCAGTATTGGCTTCCGTCAAACCCCATGCTCCTATCCACTCACCAGCAGCCAATTTTGGTAAATATTTTTTCTTTTGTTCAGCAGTACCGTGGTAATAAATATGACCCGTACAAAGTGAATTATGAGCCGCCATAGAAAGCCCTATAGACCCACATACTTTCGATATTTCAACAATGGCAGTTACATATTCAAAGTAGCTAAACCCTGAGCCACCATACTCTTGAGGAATATAAACTCCCATTAAACCCAGCTCTCCCATTTTATGAAAAAGTTCCCTTGGAAATTCTTGAGACTCGTCCCATTCCATCATCTTTGGGCGAATTTCTTTATCGGCAAAATCCTTGCAGATTTGCGCTATCATTTTTTGATTTTCATTCGGAGCAAAATTCATGGTAGTTTTTTTAGCGATGCGAATATATACATAAACCTCTCATCAAAAAATTGGTTCACCCTTTTTTTCTAAAAGCAATAAACTCCCCAAATTTTTATCCTTATAGATATCGGCTCAAAATCTCCCATATCAAGGGATAAGCAGTAGTCTTGTATTGCTTCAAGTCTGTAGGTTTCACCCAAGCAGCTACTTCTATATCTTCTTCCAATTGAGGTACTAAATCGCCTTGATTAGGTTGTGCCACCATATCGTACCAATGCGTTTCCTTAATGCATTGCTTCCCTTTCAGTGTATAGCAATGATATGTCAAAAATGGCTCTGTAGTTATATCTTCCACCCTCACGCCCGTTTCTTCCTCTACTTCTCGCTTAGCAGCATTGATAATTTTCTCGCCCTTTTCTACCTTCCCTTTAGGTAAATCCCAATACCCCCTTCTGTAAATTAAAAGCAACTCACCTTTATCATTTTTTACTACACCACCGGCTGCCACTATTCCCTCTGCGGTATCAAAAAGCGATTCAAATGTTTCTTCCACATGCGGGGTTACCAGCAAAATATTCCCTTTAAAATTGGAGTCAAAAAGTACTAAAGGGTTCACACGAAACTCAAATACTGCCTCTTCATCCGTAATTACTTTTGCAAAATCAACTTCCGAAAACTTGCTATCGGAAGTAATCAACAAATAACTTTCATTAAAAAATAGTTTATAGGATTTCATTTTTATTAGGTTTGTATTGAATATTAAAAAAAAGTAATTCAATCAAGTAAAACTAAAGTGTTGTATGATTTTTAATAATGTAATTGCCCGCGAAGTTGCTGAATACTTATTGGAAATAAAAGCTGTGGTACTCAGCCCTAAAGAACCCTTTACTTGGGCATCGGGTATTAAAAGTCCTATTTACTGCGATAACCGCAAAACCCTCTCCTACCCTAAGGTGCGCAATCTAATCAAAACTGCTTTTGCTGATATTATTTCAGAGGAATTTAAAGGAGTAGAAGTTATAGCTGGGGTAGCCACTGCAGGCATTCCACACGGAGCATTAGTAGCCGATGTACTCTCTTTGCCTTTTGTGTATGTGCGCGATAAAGCCAAAGGACACGGGCTCGAAAATCAAATAGAAGGCAAACTCGAAAAAGGTCAAAAAGTAGTGGTCATAGAAGATTTAATCTCCACGGGAGGTAGTTCATTTAAAGCCGTAGAAGCCTTACGCAGTTCAGGTGCAGAGGTGCTGGGGCTGGGTGCTATCTTCACTTATGGTTTCGAAAAATCGGTGAAACTTTTTGAAGAAAACTGTTGCCCTTTCTTCACCTTGTCTGATTACGCCACACTCCTAGAAATAGCCATCAAAAACGACTACATCAAAGCAAACGATAAAGCCGAATTATTAAAGTGGTACCAAAATCCTGACGGTTGGAGAGTATAATTACGAAACCAAAATCTCCAGTGCATCTTTTATCATCTTATCCACTATTTTCTGCGGGTCTATACTGAACTCATTTCGGATTCGGTTGGCGAGTATAGCGTTAATAGATAAACAACGGTGCCCCAAGACTTTTCCAAGCCCGTAAATGCCCGCAGTTTCCATTTCCAGATTTGAAATAGAATACAATGGATGATGAAATTTATGCAACAAAGAAACCAAATCGGGTATTTCATTTTGAGTGCGCAATGAACGACCCTGAGGTGCATAGAATCCAGTAGCAGTAAGAGTAGTACCCTTCACTCCTAAACTTTCAAATTGTTGTAAAATTGCTTCGTCTGCCGAAGCTATGTAGGCTTTTATAAAATTAAAATGTGGTTTGATATAACTTTGAAAAGCTTCTACCAAAATAGTTTCCTGAATGGTAGTTTGGAAATCATAAAAACCCATCAGACCATCTAGGCCTATAGCATTTTCGGAAAGTAAAATAGAATCAATAGCCACTTCTTCCCTAAGTGAACCCGATGTACCAATGCGTACCAGATTCAAGCTGGTGAGTTCGTCCTTTAGCGTTCTCTTTTGTAAATCGATATTCACCAATGCATCCAGCTCATTCAAAACTATATCAATGTTATCGGTTCCTATACCTGTAGAAATAACCGTAAGTTGTTTATTATTCAAATAACCAGTGTGGGTTACAAACTCTCTGTAAGCAACCTTGTGCTGTATGCTATCAAAGTGTTTAGAAACTTCTGCTACTCTACCTGGGTCACCTACAGTAATAATAGTTTCAGCTATTTGATGGGGTTGTAAATGCAAATGATAAATACTTCCATCTGCATTTAAAATCAATTGACTATCGGGAATTATTCTCTTTTCCATATTTCTATTTTGTGTACATCCACTTAAAAGTTTTAGAGGCATTACCTTTCTTTACATTCACTAAATACAATCCATCAGAAAGGAAATTCGATTGATAATATTCTTTATCTGTTAAGGCTACTTCATTTCCCACTCTATCAAAAATTCGTACTTCAAATTTTTCATTTTCATTTTCAAATTTCAACTGAAAAGAAGTAGCAGAAGGAACAAAACTTACAAAATTCGTTTCTTGTATTTGCTCCAAACCATTTACACCACAAGAATTAGCACGAAAAGCCACTAAGCCTCTTTCGTATAAATGTTTAAAAATAGGACAGAAATATTTTCCTTGAAACAAAAGCGTATCTGCCTGCAACAAAGAATACGAAGCATCGGCTAATGATTGATTTGAGGCGTACGAATACATATTTTGCAGCACCAAACTATCGGTAGCACTTTTACCTATTTCATCATAAATAGCCATGAGTGCCGTAGCATAAATGCTGCCACCTACATAAATACTACTCGTTAAATCTTGCGGATATTTTTTGGTAGAAACTACATTTCTACCATTCCAAAATGGATTGTGTCCATCCCAATTATAGACCCAGCTCCAGTTGTAAGTATCTATATTTTTAGAGTAAGAGGCCGCTATATAATCGCAAGTACCTTCATCTACCGATTGTCGTTCACTACCTATATTACTGTTGTTCCCGCCTACATTATTGGCATTAAATGAAATGAAGTGTGTGTACTCATGAACCACAACATCTGCATCTTCGGCATCATCTACACCACCCGTCCCAAAGTACAGACTATTGGGTGTGGTAAAAAAAGAATTATCGTTTGTACCACCGTGCGGGTCAGCTTTTACCAATGCATTGGCAGAAGTAAATCCCAAAGCATTTACATAATCACGAATTCTATTCATGTGGTAGAAAGCATTCACATCTTCAAATCCAGTTTGACTTCTATCGTAATTAAAAACTGGGGAAGAAACGGTTACTGGAAGGGTTCCATTATTATCTAAGTCTGCCAATTGTATGTATTGATTTTCCAAAGAAAAAACACTACCGTTGAAATTGGCTTTGAAATTTTTTGATTGTAATTGAGCATCCAATGAAGCATTCGTAGCATCATTATTATCTACATAATTTCCACCATAAACCACATGAGCTGAAGTAAGTGGGTCGGGATTAAATACCATTCCCGTAACAAGCGAATCAGTATTAAAATAACTATTAGCATCATGTTCAAAAAGTAATTTATCTTTCGCTACTAAAAACTCCTTTTGCTTGCCTGTCATATTTTGTAAGGTAACCTGATAAACCATTTCGGGTTGTTGATTTACTTCATTAAAAGCTATCACTTTACGACTTTCTTCTTTTGTTGCAGCAGTAAATTCCTTTTCTAAAACTTCTTTATAAGCTGCTGTTTTTTGATAATCAAAATCTGTTACATCTATCTCATTCCAATTCGAAACATGGTAAGAATTATCAAACACTGAAAACACTTTATTTTGTTTACTCACATTTACTTTTATCTGTGATTGATAAACAGGTAGACCCTGAAAAGTTTGTAGAAAAGAGTAATGATAAGCCGCAGGGCTTTCGGTTCTTCCTGCAAAAAAAACGGTAGTTCTTTCTGTTTGCAAATTAGGAATCACTTGCATTACAAAATGCAAGATGGTATTCGTATCAGCACTGTTTTCTACTAGATAAGATGCAAAATCAGCACGACAATTTCCCTTTCTAAAATCATTAGTTATGCAATTTATCTTATTGTTTTCCTGAGCACTCGCAGAGAGAACAATAGATAATATAAGAAGCGATAAATAAGCACTTTTTTTCAAGGAAAATTATTTTAATAAAGATAGAATTATCTTTTCAAAGTTGTTTGCCAGTTATATTATTTTGACAAAGCAATGAGCACAATACAGAGTGCAGAGAATCCTAAACCCAGCAGATTTAGCTTGCTCAATTTTTCTTTAAAAAATAGTACCGATAAGAAAGTAGAAAATGCAACTGTGGCTATATTGCTTATAGGGAATACCACACTACTTCCACCAGGTGTTACATTCAACGCTTTTAGTAAAAATAACAACGAGCCATAATTTGGAATTCCCAATGCAATTCCCCCTACCACTTGATTCCACTGGAAACGAACTTCATTTTGAAAAAGTTGCTTAGCTAACATGAGCATTCCTCCGATGCCAGCAAACAAAAAGATGAACAATACAAAAGGCTCTGAACCTCCATGCTGAAAGTAAAATTTATCGCTAAACTGTACAGCACTATCACACAATCCACTGCCTATAAAAACTACAGCTGGTAATAAGTACAACATCTTTGAATTGCTCGACTCATGATGCTCCTCTCCTTCTTTTAGAGAGGATAAAACTACTGCAGCAAAGGCACAAAGGATACCTAATATTTTCAGAAGTGTAACCTGTTCCCCATAAATTGTAAATGCTAGTAACACAGGAACTACCAAGCCCAATTTCATAGCTACAGAAGCAGTAGATACGCCAAATCGCAGAGCTGTTTTGCTGATTAAAACAAAAATATAAATAAATGCAAAACCTAACAAAGCTGATAGCCAGAGCCAGTTTGAATGAAACGCTTGCTCCACAATTTCTATAGGCGAAAAAGTAGAATTTAAAAAACCACAGACCACACAAACAATATAATTGAAAACTATAGCAGGTAAGACGGCAATTTTAAAATGGTCAAAAACCTTAAACATAAAAACCAGCAAGCCCGTGCAAACAATGCAAAGAATTAAATATATCATACGCCTTTTTTATTTATTACTATTTCTAATTTATCCTTCTTTATAAATGTAACTGATTTCAATTCCCCTTGAACTAACGGGGCTTTCAATCCGTTTTCAAAAACATGTTCTGTAGTAAAAATTCTAGCCTCGTCCCAAAGATTACTTTCTATCAATGATTGCAACAAAACTTCTCCACCTTCAATAATAACAGATTGAAATTTTCTAACAAAAAGCTCTTCCAATATTTGTGGCAAAATGTCTTTATCAAAATCAATTTTCACATAATGAAGATGATGTCTTGAAACAGATTCTAGTGAATTAAAAATAATTGTTTCGGCACTTTCATCAAAAATAGATGCAGAAAGCGGAAGCATTAACCCTTTATCTATAGTCACTCTCGTGGGATTTTTGCCCGTCCAATGACGCACAGTTAATTGAGGATTATCCTTCAAAACGGTATTTGTACCTACCATAATAGCGGGTTCTTCACTTCTCCATTTGTGAACTAACTGCACACTCTCTTCATTCGTAAGCCAATACTTTTTTTGCTCCGCAGGAGCCATAAATCCATCTGAAGTTTGTGCCCATTTTAAAATTACGTAAGGTCGGCTTTTGGTATGATACGTAAAGAATCGTCTGTTTAAAAAATCACTCTGTTCTTTCAAAACACCCACTATCACAGTAGCTCCAGCATCTTGCAGTTTTTCTATTCCTTTTCCTGCTACTAAAGGATTGGGATCTTGACTTCCTATTACAATTCTCTTAATCTGATGCTGGATTAATAAATCGGCACAAGGAGGTGTTTTACCAAAATGAGAACATGGTTCTAAATTTACATAAATAGTAGCATCTGAAATAAAGGGGCGGTCTTGTTCTTTTACTGATGCAATGCAGTTGACTTCGGCATGTGCCTGCCCATACTGCTGATGATAGCCCTCTCCTATTATTCGATTGCCATACACCAAAACAGCCCCCACCAAAGGATTTGGGGCTACCTTACCCAAACCCAATGCAGCCAACTCCAGGCATCTTTTCATGTACATTTCATCCGAGGACATGTTGTAAATATAAACTCTTTACATTTGCAGACGAATGACAGTAGCAGAAATTCAAAAAGAATATCAAGATAAATTGGGGGGCATTTACCCACAACAAGAAGCTCGTACGATAACTCAATGGGTGCTAGAAGATGTTTTGGAAATAAGTGGACTAAAGCTTTCACTCAATCGTTTTCTACTGCTTACTACTCACCAAAAAGAGGTTTTAAATACTTATTTGGTGCGCCTTTTAAATCATGAACCAGTGCAGTATGTAACAGGATTTGCTAGTTTTTATGGGTTGAAGTTTAAAGTCAATTCTAATGTTCTAATCCCCAGACCAGAGACAGAAGAATTGGTGGAATGGGTGATGGAAGAAGTCGGAAGTCGGAAGTTAGAAGCTAGAGGTCAGAGAACAGAGAACAGAGAACAGAAATTCGAAGACCAAAGACTAAAAACTAAAGACCAAAGAAGAACACCAGACAACTCACAACCCGCAACCATTCTTGACATAGGAACTGGTAGCGGATGTATCGCTATTACTTTAGCCAAAGAACTACCAAACGCTCTTGTTACAGCAATAGATGTAAGTACGCAAGCTCTTTCCATTGCCAAAGAGAATGCTCTTCAAAACAAAGTAAATGTTGAGTTTCAGCTTCTGGATATTCTTTTGAAAACTCCTACAAATAAATACGACATCATCGTAAGTAACCCACCTTATATTGGATATGACGAGAAAGAAACCATGCGAGAAAATGTTTTGAAGCACGAACCCCACCTAGCTCTCTTTGCAGAAGACCCTTTAATTTTCTACAAAAGAATTGCTGTTATAGCCAAAGAAAAACTAAATAAAAACGGATGTATTTTCATAGAGCTAAATGAAAATTATAGTCAAGAAACAACAAGCATTTTTAAGGAAGTGGGATTTCAAAAGATAGAAATCAAAACAGATTTATTTGGTAAGAATCGAATGATGAAAGTAGTTGCTTAAAAAGAAAACGCTCCCTTTCCTTCGCGCACCAGTATTGCATCAGAGCCAGTATAATCAATTACAGTAGATGCTATATTTCCTCCTACTCCACCATCAATCACCATATCCACTAAGTCTTCATATATCTCATAAATTTCTTGTGGGTCGGTTATGTATTCCAGCACAGTATCTTCATTTTTTATAGAAGCTGAAAGAATAGGAGTGCCCAGCGCATCTACTATACTTCTGCAAATATCATTATCCGGCACCCGAATACCAATGGTCTTTTTACTGTATCCGAAAATTTTAGAAATAGAATTATTCGCATTTAAGATAAACGTATAAGGCCCTGGAAGTGCCCGCTTCATGAGCTTGTAGCAGGGGTTACTCAAATTCATCGTAAAATCTGAAAGATGGCTCAGGTCATAACAGACAATCGAAAAATTTGCCTTGTTGGGTTTCAACCCTTTTAGTTTGCACAACTTTTCGTAAGCCTTAGGATGCGACAAATCACAACCCAATGTATAAACCGTATCGGTAGGATAAATAATAATACCGCCCTTTTGAAGACATAGAACTACTTGATTTATCAGGCGGTCATCAATATTATCGGGATTTATATGCAACAGCATAATGCGTAATCGAAATGTTTGGATAGCAAAGATAACTATTTAATAAATCCTTTATCCAATCCAAATTTACGGTAACGCTCTAATATTACTTTGGTAATATCGTAATCAGAATTATAGCGAAGAAAATCTACTGGCAAGCCCAAATAATTGATAAACTCTTCGTATCGGTCTTGCGGTAAATCAAACAAACCGGACTCTACATAATAATCAAACAATTCTCTGTAAACCCTTCTTCTTTCATCATCTTGAATCTGTTGGCGTAGCTTTGCTTTCTCTTGCGAACGCGAACTCAACAACTCATACAAAGCACCTATGGGATTGGTAAAACTCATAGGCTCGGCTTGTAATTCCTTTGGGATTTGCCCTAATTTTTTGCGTTCTTCTGCAATATCGTTCAAATCTTTTTTAGGTTTTACAATAACAGGTCGCGAAGGACCATAAGTTAATCTGGTAAAAGAAAATACAGGACTGTATTCGCTTTGAGTAGCACTATCGGTCATGCTAAAGCGAGTAGTTTGGTAGCCTGGTAAAAACAAAAACAAGGTATCGGTCTTTTCACAGGTAAGTGAAAATCGTCCGTAACCATCTGTCATGTAGGAGATATTGGATTTAGGATGAATAACACTCACTCCAGAGATAGGGCGTTTATCTAAATTATCTACCACCTTACCACTAATCTTTACTAAAGCAGTTTGCGAGAAAGCATTCAAACACAGCAATAGAGCTATGCAAAAGGGAAAAAGTAATTTTAGAAACTTCATGCTTATGATACGAATATAATCATGCCAAATTATTTGAAGCGTTAAAAAAAGGTAATGCATTCAGGGCTTCTTGTAAGGAATAGAGCCCAACTCCTCTACAGTATATCCTTTGGGGTAAGTTTCTTTTCGCTCTAGTTTTGTTCTAAGAAGTGGCTTTGACCTTTTGGGTAAAACCTTCAATGCCATTTTCCTAAGAGCAAAACTCACAGAGACTATAGCGCTTACAATAGCAGAAGATTTACGCCCTCCAGTAGCTCTTAACAAAGGTTCATCCATAAATACATGTATAAACTCCCGTGCCACTTCCCACAAAGGTTTTGGGAGAAACCAACCCAACATTAAATTTTCAGTAGCCAATGCCACGCGTTGATTGGTTTCAGAAAACACAAAATACTGCTCTTCATATTCCCTGTTGTATTTTTGGAAACCTTCTAAATCTTCAGGTATATTTTGGATTCCCATACCCGCTCCTATTTCCTGCCAAACCTTTACCCCTGCTATTTTTTCAGCTACTGTCAATTTCCGATATCCATATTTATCTATCCATTTAGCAGGCTCTATGACAAAGGTTGTAAGCACATAGAGGAAGTCTTCATTGCTAATCTTAAAATGATTATGGATAAAATTTAGCTTACTCAAAGCAGCCTTACCTCGCTCGCTTTCCAGTCCGTTTTCTAGAATTTCGCTTAATATCAAATCGGTATCATCGTATCGTTTTTGGGGTCGATTTCCGAACTCGCCTGACTTATCTAAAATTTTGGAAATAGAAGGCACGGCAAAGGTTCTAAACAAAGCAAACTCCAGCGCCCGTGCATTATCCCAACTAAACTCATACAAACTGCTCAAGCGCGCTATTTCCCAATAATCAGTTTCGGGATTTAGTGATTGTATTTTTTGAAGCGTGTTCATCTCTTACAAATTGAGGGTAGCGTAATTTCTAATTTTCAAAATCATAGAGCTCAAACCATTTGCTCTTTGAGAGGAAAGATGTGAACGTAAATTTGTTCTAGAAATAAAATCCAAATTGGAATCCAAAATATCTTGGGGTTTCTGTCCACTCAAAACACGAAGCAGTAAGGCTACTATACCTTTGGTGATGGAAGTATTTGAATCTGCCTCAAAAAAAAGCAAGTCTCCTTCTTTTCTAGCACCTAGCCAAACCTTAGACTGGCAGCCCTTTACCAAAAACTCATCAGTTCTAAAACGTTCCTCAATGGGTGGAAGCTTTTTACCCTCTTCAATGATATGCTCGTACTTATCCATTGGGTCATCAAACAGTTCAAACTCTGCTACTATTTCATCTTCTATTTCTTGAATATTGGCCGCCATATAAAGGAATTCAGTAGCTACGAAAGTAAACTTTATATAAGAATTGTAGAATTGATTTTTAAGCTGTTTTTTAGGAGAAACAAATTAAATTTGTCGCATCGCATGATTAAATCTGTAAAAGCTTTACTCCTAAAAGACCTACTGCTTGAATTTCGAAACAAATATGTTTTGGGAGGTATTGCCTTGTATGTTTTTTCTTCGGTATTGGTCATTTATTTCTCGCTTCTTTACAACGATAGCTTGCGTCATCTCAATGCTGTAATGTGGAGTATTCTCTTTTGGCAAATCGTTTTGTTTAGTTCTATAAATGCCATTGCCAATAGTTTTTTTCGCGAACCAGAAGGCAGAACACTCTACTACTATTATTTGGTAGATCCACAATCACTTATTCTATCAAAGCTTTTATACAACATTGTTTTCACCCTCTTGCTCACCACGCTTTCATTCTTGGTGTTCTCGTTAATGATAAGTAACCCCATTCAAAACCATACGCTCTTTTTTATAACCGTACTGTTGGGTGGCACAAGCTATTCTTTTCTTTTTACACTTATGTCGGCCATTGCAGCTCGAGCTGGAAACAATGCTACACTTATTGCTGTGCTTGGTTTTCCTATTATTATTCCTTTAATAATTTTTATTACTAAACTAAGTGCAGCTTCTATTGGGAATCTTGAATTTACCGACCAGACCATGAGAAATATCAGTCTATTAGCTGCTTTAGATGTGGTGCAACTGGTGCTAGCGCTTATCCTTTTTCCCTATATTTGGCGCGATTGAAATTCAATGTGAGGATTTGGGAATGTGGATTGTGAAAATTGAAATTATAGAGTTTAGAATTTAAAAATTAGAGTTTAAAAACATGCTTGGATTATTTAAGAAAATGTGGTGGAAATATGTGAGTATCCTTTTACTGCTGTATGTAATTGTAGGTGGCTTACTAGTTCCACTGGGGCCTGGAGTAACAAGCGTAACTCCCGCTACCATTAAGCCTCAAAGTTTACAAATGCTTTCTATCAGAGGTGTAAACACGCATTTTAAATCAGCTGGCGATGTACAACTCTTTTTAAAAAATGGCATGAAGTATTATGCTGCCAATACAGTAAATGCCCAAAGTGATAATGAACTCAGTGCTGTTTTTGCAATTGCTTTTGAGCAACAAGATAGTTTTGAGAAACAAAGTTTTGATATTGTAATAAATGACAACATAGATGGCACCATTGCACTCAGAGAAGGCTTAACCCTGATTAAGGCAGACCACTTTGATTCTACATTGATAGCTACCAATTTCATGGCCAAAATTACAAAGCCTGAAGTGAAGCAAAACAAATTCACCTCTTTTGCTTTTCCTTATCGCGAAATATTGTACCAATCTATCCGCAATGTTTTTTACCATGTACCTATGTGGTTTGGAATGATGCTCGTGCTTATTTTCTCATTGGTTTATAGCATCAAATATTTGAATAGTGGAAATATTCAAGATGATATTTTTGCATCGGAAGCTGTGAATACCGCACTGCTCTTTGGAATACTGGGATTGCTTACGGGTATGATGTGGGCAAACTTTACATGGGGAGAACCCTGGCCAAATGACCCAAAACTAAATGGTGCTGCAGTGGGGGTTATGATTTATTTTGCTTACATCGTACTTAGGGGTTCTATTACCGATGAAATTAAGCGCGCCAGAATCAGTGCTGTTTACAATATTTTTGCCGTGGTTATTTTTGTCCTATTCATTTTTATCATTCCCAGAATTACCGATTCACTCCACCCAGGAAATGGTGGCAATCCTGCCTTTAGCAAATACGATTTAGATTCTCATTTAAGACTATTCTTTTACCCAGCTGTAATAGGTTGGGCAGGACTAGCACTATGGATAGTTTCTATTCGTGCTCGTATTCAAATTTTAGAAAACAAAAACGCTTTATAACATGCAAAAGATAAGCTCTCTTTTTATACTACTGCTGGTATTTCTTACATCCGCAGCTCAAGGCGAAAACAATGCAACTGGCTTTGATGGTTTGATGCGTTCTGATTTAAAAATTTATGTAGTAGTTGCAGTACTGCTCATCATTTTTTCGGGCATCTTGCTGTTTCTTTTTTCTATGGAAAGAAGATTGAAGGCTTTGGAAGGAAAGTAGTATTTAATTCTTTCTACTCAAAAATATATTATGAAATTATACCTCATATTATTCGCAGTACTAAGTTGTAACTTGCTATTTGCTCAAAGCCAAATTATAGAAGCTGAAAATTCAAATAGCGACATTAAACCTTACATTAATTCAATTGATAGTAGCTTTGCTAGATGTGACAGTACTTGGCAAACCAATGTTGATTGGGGTGGATGCATTGGAAGACATATAGGGTTGTGGGATAGTTTAAGATACAAATTATATGATTCTTTATTTGCACTACTAGATTCTACAGGGAAATCATTATTGAAAAAATCACAAAATGACTGGCAAAATCATATGAGGTCACAACAAGATTTTTGGAGCTATTTCGAATATGATTTCCAAAGTTACTTCGGAAGAGAAGCACATTTTAGAGCAATGTATTATCTTCTAACCTCATCTTGAAATAGAGCGATAGAGTTAAAAGCATATTTAGAAGCAATTATTGAAGAAAAAAAATCTGATAAGAATAGATAATTTAACCACTTAATGAAACTCTATTGCATAAAGCGATGGAATCGATAGGAGTAAATTTATTATTCAATGGCTTTTCTTAGCTGTTTGCAAACAAAAGGTTTAAATAGATTTTCTAAAAATGGCGATATTCATAAATACTTACTAATTTTAAATATATTTATTTAATCTAATACAACCGTCCTAAATTATGAAATCAAAAATATACTTATCAAGCCTACTTTTTGTCTTTTTCTTAACCATAACTTCTTGTAAGAAAGAAGAAGAAACAAAAGCAAATGTAAAATATGATGGCAAATGGACTCTTACTGAAAATTGCTCCCCTTCTGGCTCGGCATCATACCCTATAACAATAATACGTGACCCAGCTGATCCTTTAAAATTTAGCATGACAGGAATATGGGAGATTCCTAGTTCCTTGATTGTATGCTCTATAAACAGTGGAGATAAAAATACTTTTTCAGCAGAAAGACAAAAAATAAATGGAAGTTTTGAAATTGAGATTTTGACTAGTGTTACCAATTCTTCTGGCAATATCATTTACATATCATACAAAATATATTCAACTGGTAGTTTGACAACTACTGATGTTTGTACTGGCAGACTAACCCCAATTATTTAGGGTTAATATATTCTTTGGTTTTTAGGGGCACTAACCAACAAAATCTTTCAGTTTTTTTGACCCTCAAGCTTACGAAACAGATAGTTAATATTCACTAATTTAGTGCAGTCTAACAATACAACTTGTTCAAACAAAATTCCTAACTCTATAATTAATCCCTCTCGCAATTTTTTCTATCTTTAAAACCAACCAGTGAAATGAATTATGAGTTACAGATTATTCAATGCACAAGAATACCCACTACCCCGAATAGAGCCCGATGTAAATGAATGGCCAATCAGTAAATTAGGGGAAGACAAAGAAGCCTTTACTGCTGAAATTAAAAATGCTGTTCTCGATAAAATAAGAGCCAAATTTCCTACACCAGAAGCGCTCAAAGAAGAACTTTCGAGAGTCTTGTATCAAGAACGAATTCGACTCACACAAACCCCTTGGAAAGCAGACCCTAAGGACGAACGACAATTTTGGAACGATATAAAAAGCAGGGTAATTCGCTTGGATTCTATTTCCGAGAAAAGCGAAACCACCATCAATGAAAATGAGATTCTAACTGCCATAGTAGAGCGCTATGCCAATGAAATTTTAGGAGAGTTTAATCCTAAAGCATTCAAATTTGCAGAAGCCATTTTACCACAGTTTTTTGGAAGAATACTAAATGCAGCTCCAGGCAAATGGTTTAAAACCATTAGCGCCAATGCCAAAACCATACACGAGAAAATACCCATTACGGGCGATGTAGAGCACATTAGGAACTTAGCTAAAAAGGGGACGGTAATTGTAGTGCCTACCCACTTTAGCAATATGGATTCCATCATGGTAGGTTGGATTTTAAATGAACTGGGACTTCCAGCATTCTTATATGGTGCGGGTTTGAACCTTTTCTCTATTAAGCTCCTCTCCTATTTTATGAGCAATTTAGGAGCTTACAAAGTAGATAGAAGAAAGAAAAATGGCATTTATTTAGAAACCCTCAAAACCTATTCCCGCACTGCCATTAAGCGAGGGGCTCACAGTATTTTTTTTCCGGGAGGAACCCGCTCTCGCTCTGGTAGCCTAGAGAAGAGATTAAAACTCGGTTTGCTGGGCACTGCTGTAGAGGCGCAAAAATTGCATTATAAAAACTATACCGAAGAAACGGCTCCGAAAATTTACGTAGTGCCGCTTATCATCAATTATCACTTTGTGTTAGAAGCAGAGTCGCTCATCAACGACTACTTAAAAGAGACAGGTAAGGAGAAATTCATGCGTGAAAACGATGACTACTCTACTTCTTTTAAAATGGCAAAATTTATTTTGAAATTTTTATCGGCTAGTTCTTCTTTGGCTATATCATTTGGTCATGCCACCGATGTGATAGGAAACGAAGTAGATGAAAACGGAGATAGTTACAATCACTTGGGACAAAAAATAAATGTGCGCAATTATTTTGTGACCAATGGTGAACTGACCGATGATCAACAACGCGAAGAGGAATACACTAAAATTTTGAGCGAAACGATTGTGAAGCAATACTTCCAATACAATGTAGTGTTGACCTCGCATTTGGTGTGCTTCTGCGCCTTTGAAGTGCTACGTAAAAAATACAACAACGTAGATATTTTTACCATGCTGCGCACCCCTACCGAAGATATTCGCATAGAAGCTGCAGAATTGAATGAAGCAGTAGAGAAAATAAAAGAACAACTCAAGATACTGAACAAAAATAACGAGGTGCTTATTTCCCCAGAGCTTCGCTTTACTACCGATAAATTGATAGAGCACGGCATGAGTAACATTAATCAGTTTCACGCCAACTCGCCCATAGAGCGGGCTTCTGATGGGCATTACTACACCGAAGATTTAAAATTATTGTATTACTACCACAATCGTTTAGAAGGGTATAAACTGGAAAAATATGTCTAAAGAAAAAATTGCAGGAGTCATAGGAGCCGGCAGTTTTGGTACTGCCATAGCCAATCTTTTAGCAGAAAACGGCAAGGTAATTTTGTACGAAAGAAATGCAGCCGTGCGGGAAGCTATTTTGAGGGATGGTACCAATCGCAATCATGTAATGCACGAAAACATTACCATCACCGATTCATTTGAAGAACTGGCAGCAAAATGTTATTTGCTTTTCCCTGTTATTCCATCGGCACATTTCAAAGATATGATACTGGAATTTTCGCAGTATTTACGCCCCGATCATTTGATGATTCATGCCACCAAAGGACTGCATTGCAATTTTGATTTAGATACGATGACAGCCGAAAATTTACGGTTGAAAGAAATCAAAACCATGAGCGAATTGATACGCGAGGAAACCGCCATCGTTCGAATAGGCTGCCTGGCAGGACCCAATCTGGCAGGGGAACTGGCAGAACACCAACCTGCAGCTACGGTAATAGCAAGCAGGTTTGATGAAGTGATAAACGAAGGAATTTCAAGACTCAGAAGCGACCGCTTTCAAGTGTATGGAAACAAGGATATTCTAGGCATAGAATTGACAGGGGTTTTGAAAAATTATGTAGCAGTAGCATCGGGTGCATTGAGTGGAATAGGCTATGGCGAAAACGCCCGCGCACTTTTAATAACGCGCGGAATGGCAGAAATGATTTACATAGGCAAAGCTTTGGGGGCAGATAAAAAATCGTTTTTAGGAATGGCGGGAATAGGAGATTTGATAGCTACCTGCTCTTCGCCAAAATCAAGAAACTATAGTGTAGGTTATAGAATTGCTAAAGGCGAAAAATTAGCAGACATTACTGCAAGTATGACCGAGGTAGCAGAAGGGATTCGCACTTTAAAAATTGGGAAACTAATAGTAGACAATGTGGGTGTAAATGCACCACTTTTGCAAATGCTATACAAAGTGGTCTTTGAAGAATTTCCTTTTGAGAAAGCCATTAAAATGCTAATGCGTTTTCCTGTAGGAGCCGATGCGGAGTATTTAGACTTATGAGATAATAAATAAAACACCTTTAACATGGAACCAAATCCATCCTTTTCTGACAAACTGAACCACTGGGCAAAAAACTCCGTAACGCTGAAGCTAGTTGCTATTGGTTTTTTGATTTTGATTTTAATGATACCCAAATCTATGATAGAGAGTTTAGTCTATCAACGGCAAACACTGCGAGATGAGGCTACGGTAGAAGTGAGTTCTAAATGGGGAAGCGCTCAAACCATTGGTGGTCCAGTGATTTCTATCCCTTATTACAGTACTTATAAAGATGATAAAGGCATTTCTCAAACTCAGATTAGTTATGCGCATTTTCTTCCTGAAAACATTCAAGTAACCGGCAGCATTTCTACCGAAAAAAGATACCGAGGCATTTATGTAGTAGTGCTTTACAATACACAACTTCATGTACAAGGAAATTTTTCTAAACTCAGTTTTGAGGGATTAAATGTGGGCAGAGAAAATTTGATATTGAAAGATGCGGTGTTGAATTTTGGCATTACCGATATGAAAGGAATTAAAAACAAAATTCAATTTAAAGTGGGTGACAAAACCACCGATGCCAATCCCGGCACTATCTCTCAAGATATTTTTGCATCGGGTGTAAATGTGCCCGTAGATTTGAGTAGCGATGAGGGGTTTGCCTTTTCTACTGACTTGAATTTAAACGGAAGTAGCGAGGTTAATTTCTTGCCATTTGGCAAAGAAACCAATGTGAAACTCACTTCCACCTGGGATAACCCCAGCTTTCAAGGAAGTTTTCTTCCAGATAATAGAAGCGTGAATAGCAAAGGCTTTTCAGCCGATTGGAAGGTATTGCAGCTAAACAGAAATTTTCCACAACAAGGGGTAGGTGCCTTCATTTCAGATAATGCTTCTTTTGGAGTTCGGTTCTTATTGCCCGTAGATGAATACAAAAAAACAACTCGCTCTATTGAGTATGGAATCATGTTTATTGTTATCACTTTCTTAGCGTTTTTCTTCATAGAAATTTTAAATAAAAAACGAATACACTCTATCCAATATTTACTGGTGGGTTCTGCTATTGTACTTTTCTATGTCTTGCTTTTATCTATCTCTGAGCATTTAAGTTTTAATCTTTCCTATTTGATAGGAAGCAGTTCTATTCTTTTGCTGATAACTCTTTATGCATTTAGTGTTTTCAAAAGCATTCAACTTACTGCTATTTTTAGTGGAATATTGGCATTGCTCTATGGTTTTTTCTATTCCCTATTGCAATTGCAAGATTATTCGCTACTGCTCGGAAGCATAGGACTACTCATCATTCTAGCAGTAGTCATGTATCTGACAAGAAACATAGATTGGTATAACTGGAATAAAGATTAACAACAAAAGATGCTCAAAAACATCCAAGCATTTTATAGAATTTACATTGCCATCTTTGGCTTTGGAATTGTAGTTTCTGGTGGTACTATAGGGTACATGCTACTAGAAAATTACAACTTCATGGATGCGTTGTACATGACCGTAATTACCGTAGCCAGTGTGGGGTATATGGAAGTACAACCCCTTTCGGAATCAGGTAGAATATTTACCATTGTACTTATTATTTGCAACATAGCTACCTTTACTTTCTTCATTACCGTACTCTCCCGATATTTCCTAGATGGTGAATTTTTAAAAACATATAAACTTCTAAAAATGGAAAATGCAATAGCCGCATTACAAGGTCATGTGATAATTTGTGGATATGGAAGAAATGGCAGAGAAGCCGCACAGGTATTGGCTCGCAGCAATAAAAAAGTAGTGATTATAGAACGCTCTATCACTACCATGCAAGATGTAAGATTGCCTGAATTTTATTTAGAAGCAGATGCTACCAAAGATGAAACGCTTCTACAAGCAAACATTCATAATGCCTCTGCCATTATCATTACCCTTCCCGATGATTCTGAAAATGTGTTTATAGTACTCACCGCAAAAGAACTGAACCCTACCGTAAAAATCATCAGCAGAGCATCTAAAGATTCTTCTGTAAGGAAATTAAAAACAGCAGGAGCAGACAATGTGATTATGCCTGATAAAATAGGTGGCTCTCACATGGCTAGCCTGGTTTTGAGCCCCGATGTAAAAGAGTTCCTAGATTTACTTCACTTTGAAAATACCGATACGTTTCAAGTTACTGAACTTAGTATCAGAAAAAGTATCTTACTAAAAGATTTAGACTGCTGGAACAAAACAGGAGCCACAATTTTAGGTATTAAAAAAGACAAACAAGAATATATTTTAAACCCAACTGCTGGTACAGAACTAAACACAGGAGACCGTTTGATGATAATGGGCAATGCTGCACAAATACAAGCTGCCAATAGTTTAGTCTAAAAAAGTTAGAGTTCATATTTCCCCTCAGGGTAATGCACAAGCAAATCTTTTCTCATGATTGCTAAAACTCTTTCTCTTACTTCATCTAGTGTATCAATGGAAAACTCTGAAGGAAAAATAGGCGGATGCCAATAGACTATGATACTACCAGGGGTAAGTAAAAACTTACTACGAGGCATGCGCTCACCTGCACCTATAAATGTCAATGGCACTATAGGAATACCCGTTTCCAGAGAGAGTTTAAATGCACCATGATAAAAGCGAATAAAGAAGTCTTCTGAAATATTACAAGTGCCTTCGGGGCAAATAAAAAAGGAGCAACCCGTTTTTACTTTTTCCTCCATTTCCTGCATGCTCCATGCACGATTGTCTTTATCTTTTCGCCAAACAGGCACATAATAATTCTTGAGCAAATACCCTATCATAGGCCATTGTAGCATTTCTGCCTTGCCTAAATATTTTAAAAAATTAGGAATAACATTCGCGGCTATAAAGGCATCTAAGTAGGAACGATGATTGCTGATATAAATGTATTGCCCTTTAGCATCTATTAATTCTTTGTTTCGAATTTCAATTTTTATTCCCCACAAAAACAAGGCTATACGAGCACCATAAGCTGGCAAATAATGTGCTGCTTTTATAATTTTAGAGTTGCCTGTAAATACGGCTACCACTAAGAATGGAAAACAAATGATAGCCAACACTACAAACACCAACATACACCATGCAGACCATAAAAAAGTGAGTATGTTTTTAATCAAGAGCATCTGTATTCTAAATAACTTCTGGTATTTCATTCAATACTTCAAACCCATCTAAGCGCATAAAATAATTCTGCTCGCCATTGGTCAACCAAAAAAAGTCTGCATTCAAATTCAAATTATACGAACCTATCTGAAGCAAAACATCTTGATTTATTTTTTCTTCCGTAGCCTTGCATTCTACAATCAGACTGGGTTTCCCTTCTTTATTAAAAACCACCACATCAAAACGCTTCATCTTCCCATTCACTCGTATACCTCTTTCTACTGCTATTAGGTTTTTAGAAACACATTTATTGTAAATTAAGTAATACAAAATATGCTGCCGCACCCATTCTTCGGGAGTCAACTGTATCCACTTCTGACGCACTTCATCAAAAATAAATCGAACTCCTTCTTGCTCTCGCAATCGAAAATCATATTTATCAAACGCTACCTTTGTCACGGTTTTTATAAATTCGTACTTTGTGAAAATAAAAATAGTGCTTCAACTGAACGCATTTACTTATTGACACTACTTTTAGATTTATAAAAGACTGTTTGAAAAATATGGATAAACAATGTAAGTACCAGTTAAGATGTTTCGCTATGCTCAACATGACAATATGGGCAAAGGGCAATCCTTAAAGCGGGTTGTCATGGTGAGCGAAGTCGAACCATCCATTGAATACAAAATCAAAACCATTACTTAGAGAATTTTTTTTCGAAATCCATAGAATCTAGAATAAGAAAAACATAAAATTTGAATTATGAAAACAAAAGAAGAAATTGTCCAAAACTGGCTTCCCCGATACACAGGAAGAGAATTAGACTCGTTTGATAAATACATTTTGCTCACCAATTTTGACGGCTATGTAAAAATGTTTGCCGACTTAAACGGTGTAGAAGTACAAGGCCAAGACCGCCCTATGCGCTCTGCCAGTGCCAACGGAATAACTATGATTAATTTTGGGATGGGAAGCCCCAATGCCGCTACCATGATGGATTTGCTCTCTGCCATTCAACCTAAAGCAGTCTTGTTTTTGGGGAAATGTGGTGGCTTAAAAAAGAAAAATAATATAGGAGATTTGATTCTTCCCATCGCAGCAATTCGTGGAGAAGGAACGAGCAATGACTACTTCCCTGCTGAAGTGCCTTCGCTCCCATCCTTTGCATTACAAAAAGCGATTTCTACCACCATTCGTGATTACGAACAGGATTATTGGACAGGTACTGTATATACCACCAATAGGCGCGTTTGGGAGTGGGACGAAGAGTTTAAAGATTACTTGCGCAAGATTCGTGTAATGGCAATTGATATGGAAACAGCTACCATTTTTATAACAGCTTTTAAAAATGAAATTCCCGTAGGGGCTTTACTCCTAGTATCAGACCAACCCATGATACCTGATGGTGTAAAAACGGAAGCAAGCGACACCGCGGTTACAAAAAACTTTGTTGATCAGCATTTAAAAATAGGAATTGATTCCTTGAAACAATTGATGAATCAAGGTTTGACAGTAAAACATTTGATTTTTTAAGGATTATGGCAACTGAAACGTTCGATTCAATAGCGAGTGATGTAAAGCAAAAGAAATTTTCGCCTGTCTATTTCTTTTGTGGAGAAGAAGAGTTTTTCATTGACCAATTAGTAGTGCTGATGGAAAATTCTGTTTTAAATGAAAGTGAAAAAGCTTTTAACCAAAGTATTATTTACGGAAAAGATGCTACTGGGCAAAATGTAATAGAGACTTGTAGAAGATTGCCAATGATGGCAGAGCGACAGTTGGTAATTATTAAAGAAGCACAAGCATTTAAGGAGATAGATGCCCTAGTCGACTACTTCAAAAAGCCAGTCTCATCCACAGTTTTAGTGATTGTCTACAAACACGGCACACCTGATAAGCGAAAGGAATTTGGAAAGACCATACAAAAGCAAGCAGTCTATTTTCAGTCCGATAAAATGAAAGATTATCTGGTGTTGAATTGGGCCAAAACTTTCATTCAAAAGAGTGGCTATAAAATAGATGACAATGCACTAGAGCTATTCATAGAGTATACGGGAAATGATTTAACAACTATTTCTAATAGCTTAGAAAAGCTAATAATTGGTAAACAAAAAGGAGCCACTATACTTGCTGACGATATAGAAAAATGTGTAGGAATAAGCAAGGAGTACAATGTATTTGAACTGAGTAGTGCCATAGCCAACAAAGATGCTACCAAGGCTTATAAAATTGTAAATTACTTTGCGGCCAATCCTAAGAATGGTCCGCTGGTATTGGTTTTAGGAACCCTACAAGGTTTTTTTAATAAAGTGTACATCTATCAGCAAAACAAACAAAAAACGGATAGTGAATTGGCTTCTCTATTAAAAGTGTCACCATATTTTATTAAAGATTATAGAACCGCTGGTGCTAAATATTCCAATGAAAAAATAGAGCGCATATTTTACACCCTCGAGGAATTTGACTTGCGTTCTAAAGGGATTAACAACCCATCTTTAAAAGACGGAGATTTACTGAAAGAAATGGTAATAAAAATTTTTGCATGAAAAAGTTTAGAATCCTCTTATTACTCCTGTTGCCTTTTTTGATTTCCATGACCGAGTCAAAAAAAACAACCTTGCCATTTAAAATAATAGAAGCTACATCGCAAGGCTGGACGGGCGGTATAGCACAATCTGGCTCTGGGTTTAAGTATACCATTAAGCTACTTATTACAGAAAAGAAGAAAGTGGAATTCAAAAAAATTTGGATAAAGCAACAAGAACAAGAATTAGAAGTATTTTCTTTAGAAAAAAAAGAGAAGACTGTTTTTACAAAAGGAGATTCTTTAATCTTAGTTTGCAATAAAAAGAATTTGTATCAGGCAGATGGAATTGTTCCGCTCGTAGATTCTACCAAATTAGCCAACCCACCTTATATGGGCATGTGCCAAGTGGAATATAAGGTAGGAAAGAAAACGGCTTACTTTCGAATTCCGAAATTCAAGAAGCTAATGCCTAAGAATTTTGAGTAAGCATTTGGGTTTTACGTTAAAATTTTACCTCCTTAAATATACACTTTGATAACAATCAAAACATTCGTCATTTAGGTAAAGGGTTGTTCCTTTTACTATAAAAGTTTGAGGGATGTTATTATTCTGATTATCAACTATCATTTCCTGTTCTAAATTCGTCAAAAGGGATTTCTTTGTTTGTATAGAATATTCATAATCAAGTGCTAGATTTCCATTTTCGAACGACTTTATTCTATTACTTGATATTTCTAAATAAACATTTTTACCTGTAGAGGCGGGCGTTTGGAGGCGTCCAGAAATTCCTCCAGAGGATTTAACCCACTCCCATTTTCCTGTTAAACTTCCAATGCTATCTTTGGTACAGGAGCAAAACAAACAGAGAATTGAAAAGACAATTGTGATACTTTTTCTCATAGTGATTCTATTTTGGTTAACTAGTACAAATTTTGTTTCCAAGAAATTTACAACTTCTTCGCTTCATTCCAAATAGCATCCATCTCTCCCAAAGTCATTACAGAAAGTTGTTTACCTTGAGACATAGCTACTGTTTCTATATGCCTAAATCTCTTTAGAAATTTCTGATTTGTACGCTCTAGAGCTGTTTCTGGGTCTATATTTAAGAACCTTCCGTAATTCACCAAAGAAAAAAGCAAATCACCAAATTCCTCTTCTATTTTCGGATGAGCAGTTTGCTCTCCAATGGCAGTAGGCTTTGCATCCAATTCTAATTTTGAATTTTGAATCTCCACCTGCAACTCTTGTATTTCTTCTTCCACTTTCTTCCAAACATCCGCTAAATTTTCCCATTCAAAACCCACTTGCTTGGCTTTGTCTTGAATTCGCCAGGCTTTTATGAGGGCTGGCAAAGAAGTAGGCACACCGCCCATTACAGAGGTTCTTCCTTCCTTCATTTTTAATTTTTCCCAGTTTTGCTTTACCTCCTCATCGTCTTTCACCTTGGTATCTCCATAAATATGTGGATGCCTATGAATTAATTTTTCGCATAAAGAGTTAATTAAAGATGCTACATCAAACGCCCCTTTCTCCTCTCCTATTTTTGCATAAAAAACAATATGCAATAGCAAATCACCCAACTCTTCTTTCAGGGCATTGTAATCGCCAGAAATGATAGCATCCGATAATTCATAAGTTTCCTCAATGGTAAGTGGGCGAAGCGTCTCAATGGTTTGCTTTTTATCCCAAGGACACTGCTCCCTGAGTTCGTCCATTATTTTTAATATGCGCTCAAAAGCTTGCAGTTTTTCATTCATATAGTTAGTTAACAGCTAGTATTTTAGAACAAAGAAATAGAGGATACTACTTTTCATTCTAAAAAATCTAAATCAAAATTGTAATTATGTATATCGAAACAAAAATAGACTTTTAATGCAATGAAATGCTCACGATAAAAAAATACCAACCGATGATAAATATTTCTATTTGGGCATTCCATCTACCCTTAAAAAATCAAATTATATACAGATGAAAAAACTCATTGAATGTGTTCCTAATTTTAGTGAAGGAAATAATTTAACTATCATAAAACAGATTACAAATGCTATTGAATCTGTAGATGGAATTAAACTCCTAAATGTAGACCCAGGAAAGGCTACAAACAGAACCGTAGTAACCTTTGTGGGCGATGAATCACAAGTGGTAGAAGCGGCATTCAGAGCCATTCAAAAAGCTGCTGAGTTGATAGATATGAGCAAACACAAAGGCGAGCATCCACGCTTTGGTGCTACAGATGTTTGTCCGTTTATACCTATTGCAAACGCCAGTATGGAAGACTGTATAGCTTGTGCCAAAGAACTGGGAGCGCGCGTAGGAAAAGAATTATCAATTCCTGTCTACCTCTATGAAAATGCTGCGAGTGCAGAGCACAGGAGAAACCTTGCCAGTGTAAGAGCTGGAGAATACGAAGGCATAAAAGATAAAATCAAATTAGCAGATTGGCAACCCGATTTCGGACCTGCTGAATGGAATGTAAAAAGTGGAAATATAGCCATAGGAGCACGTGCCATCTTAATAGCATACAATGTAAATTTAAATACAACTTCGGTTAGAAGAGCTAATTCTGTAGCATTTGATGTGCGCGAAGCCGGAAGAAAAATAAAAAATGAATTGGGGCAAGAAGTAGTGCAGGTGGGTACTTGTAAATCGGTAAAAGGTATAGGTTGGTTTATTCAAGAATATGGATTAGCCCAAGTTTCCATGAATTTAACCAACATCCATGAAACCTCTATTCACAAAGCGTTTGACGACTGTGTAAAAAGTGCTTTCCACAGAGGTATGCGCGTAACAGGTTCCGAATTAGTGGGATTGATTCCGCTCCAATCTATGCTGGATGCTGGTAAATATTTTTTACTAAAACAACAACGCTCTACGGGAGTTTCTGAAAGTGAACTCATCAGAATAGCAGTAAAATCAATGGGACTTGATGAGCTCACTCCTTTTGAACCACACAAAAAAATCATAGAATATATTTTAGAAGATAAGGGACTTTTGCCTTTGGTAAATATGAAACTAAATCAGTTTGCAGATGAAACAGCCAGCGAATCGCCTGCGCCAGGAGGTGGCTCTATAGCAGCATATTCGGGGGTTTTAGGTGTTTCTTTAGGAACTATGGTTGCGAATCTTTCGGCTCATAAAAAGGGCTGGGATGAGAGATTGAAAGAGTTTAGTGATTGGGCAGAACAAGGGCAAAACCTCAAAGATCAACTTCTAAAGTTGGTAGATGAGGACACGAAAAGTTAGCCCGTAAAGCTGCTATTCAATCGGCTACAAAATATGCAATTGAAGTGCCTTTTAAAGTGATGGAACTATCTTATAAATCCCTAACACTCATTAAAGCCATGGCAGAAACAGGCAATCCTAATTCTATTTCAGATGCAGGTGTAGGGGCACTTTGCGCTCGTACTGCCGTATATGGTGCTTTCTTAAATGTAAAAATAAATGCTGCTGGATTAGATGATAAAAACTTTGCTGCTGAAAAAATTAATGCTGGAAAAATATTGCTAGAAAAAACTATTGTGCTTGAAAAAGAAATTTTAGAAATAGTAGAAAATAAAATTTAAAAGATGAAAAAGCTTTTGTCATTACTCATGATAACTATTTTATGGAGTAGTTTTTCTTCTGCACAAAATATAGCACCACAAAAAGTTTATGCACTTCGCTTAAAAGCAGGAGATGATTTAAAAATAAAATTATCGGAATTTGTAAAAGAGAAAAATATTCAAGCAGGATACATTATTACTTGTGTAGGGAATTTAAAACAAGCTACCCTGCGCTTTGTAAATAAAAATGAAACCCTCACTTGGAAAGAAAACTTTGAGATTGTTTCTTTAGTGGGCACGCTTTGTAAAGATGGAAATCACTTGCACATTTCCATTGCAGATAAAGAAGGAAAGACACTGGGCGGACATTTAATGGAAGGAAATATTGTAATGACAGCCACAGAGTTGGTAATAGGAGATGCTACAGAATTTTCGTTTAGTAGAGAAACCGACCCAGAAACAAAAAACAGAGAATTAAAAATAACTCCTGCGGAAAAGTAATTCTCTTTTCCGAAAATAATTAGCGCCCATTTATGAATTTATTTTATTGTCCCGAAGCCACAGCAGACGCTCCAGCCCTTTTAAATGAAGAGGAAAGTCGCCATTTAGTAGTGCTTAGAAAAGTAGTAGGCGATTCGATAAATATTTTTGACGGAAAGGGAAATCTATTCACAGCTGTAATTGCAGAAATGCGAAAACGCGAAACGGTGCTTACCCATTTAGTTTTAGAAAAAAGTATTTTAAACAACCATGCAGCCAAACTTCAAATAGCCATTGCTCCACCCAAAAACATGGATAGGATGGAATGGTTTGCAGAAAAATCGACTGAGATAGGAGTCTACAGCATCTCCCCAATTATTTGCCAACGCTCTGAAAGAAGAGAACTAAAAACCGAAAGGCTTTTCAAAATTGTTTTAAGTGCAACAAAGCAATCGCTCAAACTGATTATTCCCAGAGTAGAAGAAGCTGTGCCATTCAAAAAAATAGTAACTCAAAAATTCTCCAGCAATACAAAAAAGTTCATTGCCTACTGTGAAGAAAAACCAATTCACTTAAAAGATGCTTTAAAAAAAGGAGAAGACATCTGTGTATTGGTGGGCCCTGAGGGCGACTTCACTCCCGAAGAAATTACTTTAGCCAAAGCCAATGGGTTTGAGGTAGTGAGCTTGGGAGAAAGTAGGCTACGACTGGAAACGGCAGGCATTTTAGTGAGTGCCATTTTTAATTTAGTAAATGAATAGAATTAAAAATTGACATTTCTACTTAACCTAAAATATTTCCTCTCTCTAATTTTCCCTTATCTTTAAAACATGAAATTCTTTAAAAAAATAGTTCCCCTTTTAATTTTAACAGCAAATTTCAGCACTGCTTTTGCACAAGAGAAACCACTAAAAATTGCATTACTAAAATACAATGGCGGTGGTGATTGGTACGCCAATCCTACATCGCTCCCTAACTTAGTGAAGTATTGCAATCAAAATTTAAAAATGAATTTAGAAGCCGAACCTGCTACTGTAGAAGTAGGAAGTGCTGAGCTTTTTAATTATCCTTTTGTGCATATGACGGGTCATGGCAATGTAGTATTCAATGAGCAAGAGCTCGATAACTTACGCAGTTATTTAGCAGGTGGAGGTTTCTTGCATGCCGATGATAACTACGGTATGGATAAATTTATTCGCATTCAATTAGAGCGATTATTTCCTGGACAAAAACTAGTAGAGTTACCATTCTCCCACCCTATTTTTCATCAGAAATTTGACGTTCCAAATGGTCTGCCTAAAATACACGAACACGATAACAAACCCCCACAGGCATTTGGTTTGATGTACGAAGGCAGAATGGTGGCGCTCTATACCTTTGAGTGTGATTTAGGTGATGGATGGGAAGACCCTGATGTGCATAAAGACCCTGCAGATGTACACGATAAAGCACTCAAAATGGGAGCTAATATTTTGAGGTACGTTTTTGTAAATCCCTAATAAAAAACATTAGCTGTACAAAAAGCTACATTCTATCCGTACTGTTGTTTATTACTTTTCCTTAGAACACTTTTTCTATTTTATTTTTACTGCAAATAAAATAGTATGTCAGAATCGGTAATTAGCTATAGTCATGTAAACATTCACCAAAGCGAAGGGTTGGTTCTAGAAGATGTCAATTTTGAAATTCAAAAGGGAGAATTTCTTTACTTAATAGGTAAAACAGGAACTGGAAAAAGCAGCCTACTTAAAACAATGTATGCAGATGTATCTGTAAAACAAGGCGTGGCAATAGTTTGCGGCTATGATTTAATGAAACTTAAGAAAAGCGAAATTCCTTATTTGCGTAGAAAAATAGGAATTGTATTTCAAGATTTCCAATTACTTTTTGATAGAACAGTAGAAGCAAACTTAGATTTTGTTTTGCGAGCCACAGGATGGGAAGTAGCAGACGCTAGAAAAAAGAGAATTGCTGAAGTGCTTGCTGAAGTTGGGCTACAGGGCTTAGCTCATAAGTTACCACATAATTTATCGGGTGGCGAACAACAACGTTTGGTAATTGCGCGTGCGCTTTTAAACAATCCATCTGTTTTAATAGCCGATGAACCAACTGGCAATTTAGACCCCGAAACTTCGAATGAAATTATGAACTTATTGATTCGCATAAACAGGGAACACGAAACGGCCATCATCATGGCTACTCATAATTATCAATTGATAGATAAATTTCCATCCCGTATTTTAAACTGCGTAAATGGCGCAGTGGTAGAAGAGGTGGGATTACAAGTAAAAGCCTAAAGTTCTATCAAAAATTTCAAAGTATCTACCCCATCTGCATAATCCCATAGAGCTGGCTGTTGTGTTTTGCCAAAGCCAACTTTAGAGGAAACTGTCATTGGCAAATTAGTAACTACACATTGTATTTTATCTGACAACACAAGTAGTTTTTCTTCCAAGGCAATTGTATTATCATAGTACTCATAATAAACTTCACTCACAGGAGAAGCGAAAGCTTCCTTTTCTTCCAACATCACTACATCATCTGAAAAATGGGGCGTATTATTTAATAGTAAAAGTGTACGATTGTAATCGTAATTATTCATGTACTTGCTGTGCTGGTGCATCCAAGCATACTTTTTAAAATGGGGAAAAAGCCTTGTGATATCATAGTTTACAGGCACATATAGCTTGGATACATTTCTGCATCCAAAACCGAAATACATAAAAATATCATCTGCTAATAAATTCAATTCTTCTTCCGATTCATCTCCGCTCAAGACAGCAATTGAATTTCTATTTTTTCGCAAAACATGCGGATACTTTTTAAAATAATATTCAAAATAGCGATTAGTATTATCGCTTCCGGTGGCTATTACCGCATCAAAGCCTTCCATTTTTTCAATAAAAGAAACACTTTCGAAAAGCGTGTTATCTATGGAACACAATTCATTAAATACAAATTTAAAGAGCACATCATCTTTAGTAGAGAGTTTTATTTTCATAGAAGCACCCGAAATATAAGCGCATAAAAAGTCATGAAACCCTACTAAAGGAATATTACCAGCCATAATAATAGCAATGGTTTTAGGCACAAAGAAATCATCCTTCAAATTATACGAAGCCACCCATTGCTGCAAATTCGATTTTAACAAAAGCTGATTCACCAAAGCATCTACAGCGCTTTTACAAAAAACGGGAACAAACCACGGGTTACTATTTTGATTCGTTTGAATGAGTTCATTCAACGATTCAGAATCCTGCAATCTTTCAGAAAGCAGAGATAGAAAATCTATTCTTTGGGAAATGGAAACGGACATTGTCTAACTATTAAGGCACAAATCTAAACTTGTTCCCTTTGTTGAAAAAAAAAGATGTACACGAAATTTAGAATTTAGATTTTTATTAAGACAAAAAGGTCTACTATGAAAAAGAATATAGCCGTAATGACAGGTGGCGATGCAGCAGAGGCGGGCATTTCATTAAAAAGTGCCCAAGTAGTTTATGAGAATTTGAGCAAAGAAAAATACAACCCATATAAAATAGTAATTACTGGAAACGATTGGATTCTGGAAACACAAGACGGTACTACTATATTGATTGACAAAAATGATTTTTCATTTACTCAAAATGGTACGAAGACAAAATTTGATGCTGTTTTTATGGCTATTCACGGCACTCCAGCAGAAGATGGTAAGCTACAAGGCTATTTAGATTTGATGGGCATTCCGTACAACTGTTGCGGTGTATTGCAAGCTGCACTTACATTTGATAAAAGTAAAACCAAAGAATACCTAAGCCCTTTTGGTATTCTTTCTGCAAAAGCGCTGAGTGGCTCCATCAAAGAAAATAGAACAGACTTAATAGCTAATGTAAATGCTCAACTACAATACCCCCTTTTTGTAAAACCAAATCAAAATGGATCTAGTTACGGTGCATCAAAAGTATCTACCGCTGATGAGTTGGCAGCTGCTATTGATTTAGGATTTCAATACGATACCGAAATACTTATAGAAGAATTTATTGCAGGAACAGAGGTAACTTGTGGTGTTTTAACCTATCAAGGAAAGGTAACCGCCATGCCCATTACAGAGATTCGAAGCAAGTCTTCTTTCTTTGACTACAAAGCTAAATACGAAGGCGATTCGCAAGAAATAACGCCTGCTGAAATAGATGAAACAATTGCAAAAGAAATTCAAAAAACAGCAGTTTTTATTTACCAGAAATTAGCCTTTAAAGGCATGTGCCGAATTGATTTTATAATCAGAGAAAATCAATTTTACATGTTGGAAGTAAATTCTATTCCAGGCATTTCGCCTGCTAGTATTTTCCCTCAGCAAGCCAAAGTATTTGGGCTTTCTATTGGAGAATTATTTGACTGCACCATAGAAGAGTGCCTGAAGAAATAAATCTATTTTAAACTTTCTAAAACAGCCTTAACGCTGTTGTGTTTTAGTAGCAGTTCATGCGCTTTGTCAGCAGCTATTCCGCTGGCATCTTGTATCATCTTTACACCTCGTTGAATCAATTTCTCATTGCTCAATTGCATGTTTACCATTCGGTTTCCTTCTACCCTTCCTATCTTTATCATTACCGAAGTGCTTATCATATTTAGCACCAACTTCTGAGCAGTACCCGATTTCATTCTGGTGCTGCCCGTTACAAACTCGGGACCTACCAAAACTTCTATAGGAAAATCTGCTTCTGCTGCAACATTCGTTTCGGTATTACAAGTGATACAAGCTGTTATTATTCCTTGCTCCCTACATTTTTTCAAAGCACCTACTACATAAGGTGTACTCCCCGATGCAGCTATTCCTATTACTACATCTTTCTCTGAAATTTCATGAGCTAACAAATCTTTCCAACCTTGCTCTTTGTCATCTTCTGCAAATTCTACTGCCTTTCGTATAGCACTATCGCCACCAGCTATAAGCCCTATTACCAAACCTTGTGGAACCCCATAAGTAGGAGGACATTCAGAAGCATCCAAAATCCCCAAACGTCCGCTAGTACCAGCTCCCATGTAAAAAAGCCTGCCCCCTGATAGCATTTTATCTGCTACAACATCTACTAATTTTTGTATTTGGGGTAATGTATTTTCTACAGCCAGCGCCACTTTCTTATCCTCTGCATTAATACTACTCAATAACTCAGCAGTAGACATTTTCTCTAAATCGTTATACAAGGAAGATGTCTCGGTAATTTTCATGGAAATAAAATTTCGTATTGAAATGTTTTAGAAACAGAATTACTTCCCTATTTTCTTGAATTTATAACCACCTTTTACAGCACCCCAAACCTGTTTATCTTTATTATCATACCCTCTATCCCAAGTAAGCATACCATCTTTACGAATATGAGCCTCAGAAGTAGCGTAGCTTGCACCTCTCAAGTTAGAACTACAATCACTTTTATGGGTACTTCCATCAAATTGATTCGCTGCTGTTTTATGTAGATAAATTATACAACCCTTGCGTGCTTCTAAAGAGTCTAATTGTAAACCCTCCAGTGGTTTATCTTTCTTCCATTCACCAGAATAGGCTAGTGAGTTCCCTTTAAAACTATAGACTAAGCTTGCAATAGTGGTATCGTTTTCAATTTTAAGATTATAAACCCTCTGACGATAAGGTTTGTCTAAAACAGAAGCCATGGCTTGTTCCACATATAACCAATATTCTCCTTTCCTACTTTTCCAGATTGGTTTCATGTGTAATCTTATGTCAAAAAAAGCGGAATCTTGTTTCGATTGTTCTTCACTGCTAAAAGAGCCAGACATAAGGCTGTACAATACTTTTAAATCTCTATTTGTAATTTTTTGCTGAGATTGTACTGGTTGAAAAAAACAAAGAGTAATAATAATTACTGCACCAAATACATTTATTTTCATATCACTTTTTAAAGAAATAAATGTATAAAAAAAAGAGAAGAGTCGAGAATTACTATTGTTCTAAAAGGAATCAAAACAATATTCTATCTAAGAAGAAATGTACTAAATACCTTTTCGGCATAAGCCTTAAACCTTCCACTACGCTCTATATCGTAGGTAGCATCTTTGTATTGAAAAAGAAAACTTAAAATAAAAGTAGCGTTCAATTTTGGATAAGGAACTACCAAATAATAACGACTGTAGTTACTTACTTTCTGCGGTAATAGCGAGTGTGTAAATAGGTACCCACTTCCCCGCTCTTAACGGCAAGTGAAGCGGTGTCATAGTTTGCACCTGCTTCTGTGACTCTATCATAAAAAACAGTGAAGTCTTGCAATACATTTTCTAATGCCACTTTGTTATCTAAACCTTCCCTTTACTAATCGAAAAAAAGCATTCATTGGGGCTGATTGCACAGTACCACTATACCAATACCAGTGAGCTCCAAACTTATGCTCCATGCCAGAATTAGCAGTATTAAGGTTTCCTTCAACCTTGAGGAATACTAATTATGTAATTATTTTTCTTCTCTTTTTTTTCACCGATTCCCCAAATAGTAGTATCGGTTTGAGCAAATGAGTTAGAAATACTAAAAAAAAGACAACAATAGAAGAGGAAATATTTTTTCATAAACGGGATTAACTTAAGGGTGAATGTGTTATACGAAAAACAACAATAAATTGTTCCGTAATAGTACTAAACAAAGTTTGAATTTAAAAAAGAACTACAGTGACTTCTGAAGAACACACACATAGAAACCATCGTATCCATTTTCAGCAGGAGAAATCTTATGCTCCTCCACCATTAAAAAGTTTTTATGCTTCTTCAAAAATCGAGCTATTTGATTTTCATTCTCCTCCGCTAAAATACTACAAGTGGCGTACACCATTTTACCTCCAGGTTTTAGCATTACTTCATTTTGCTGTAAAATAGATTCTTGAACCGCACCAATCTCCTTAATAAAATCAGGTGTTAATTTCCATTTAGCATCGGGATTTCTCTTTAATATACCTGAACCTGAACAAGGTACATCTAACAACAACCTATCTGCAAAGTGGTGATAGTGTTTAAAAACATCGGCATTAAAAAAAACTGTTTTAATAATGTTTACTCCATTTCTCCTAGCTCGCTTCTCTAGCTCGTTCAGTTTTTCATGATGAATATCTAATGCCAAAATCTCTCCTTCATTTTTCATTAAAGCTGCCAAATGCAAACTCTTTCCGCCTGCGCCTGCACAAGCATCTATCACTATCATACCAGGCTTTGCATCCAAATATGGAGCTACCAATTGGGAAGAAATATCTTGAATTTCTATTTCTCCATCTTTGTAAATTTCTGTTTTTGTAAGATTCTTTCTGCTGTTTAAAACAAGTGCATCAGGAGCATCGTTCCTTTCTTCAAAGGCAATATCCTCCTTTAGGAAAAGTTCTTTAATCCGTTTTTTATTAGAGCGTAATGTATTTACACGCACACATAATTTTGCGGGTTGATTGAGCGCATGAATTTCTGCATCCCATTTTTCTCCAAAACTTTTTTCGCCCATTACATCTAACCAGTCGGGCACCGATTCTCTAATTTTGCGTATCAATTTCCCTTCTGCTAATCGAGCTGAAACAGTAGCTGTATCAATGAATTGAAACTCTTCCCATGCTGGAAATGCAATTTCTTTTTGTATAAAACATGCCGCTAACAAATCCCACAACTGTACCTTAAAAATCAATTCTTCTTGATTGCAAGCAAATGCATACAATCGCTTGTATCGAACAATCTCGTATATATAATCGGCTATAAAATGGCGGTCTCTTGCACCCCATTTCTTATTCGACTGCAACAGTTTTTCTACAGTATGATGGGCATGTAAATTACTAATTAGAATATCGTGAAGTCCTGATATAACTGCTTCGCAGAGTACTTTATGAAGTTTCAAGAGAGATTCGTTTTCTTATTTTACAACAATAAATTTTTTATTCAGCCATTGATTAGTTGTGCGAATATGCAATAAATAAACGCCAGCCGATAAATCAGCAATATCAAATACTAGTTGATGTTCATTTTCTTTTTTGAAATTAACAGAATGCTTTGTCCCTAATAAATCAAACACTTCAACAGCTTGTACTTCCACCAGCTCTCCCATTAGTTCACAGTGTAAATTATTCTGTGCCGGATTAGGAAACAACTTCACAAAACCATTTTCATTTTCTACTGTTTCTAATGAAGATACCTCTTTCCAAATACTATCGGTAAAAAGCATTAAACCACCCCGAGCATTTCCAAAAAGATATTCTCCTTTTCCATCATTATTCAAATCACCCAAAGCCACATTTGCTTTGAATCCTGGTTTCAGTTGAAATGCATCGGTATCTATTACTGCAAAAGTGCCTTTATATAAACTATCTGTATTAATCTCAAACTTGTATATAATGCCTCTAAAACTGCCAGAATACAAATACAATTTTCCATTTTCTTTTTGAACCAAAGGGCTACTGTATCCAGTATAGATAGCACCCGTAGCATCGTTTACTTTTGCATTTCCAAAGAAACTGTTTACCGAATCTTTCAAAAAACTAGGGAATGTTTTGGTTCCTAGATTTTTATAGTAGCTAAACTTTCCATCTCTTCTTCCCACAATTAAATCCAACAAACTATCACCATTTACATCGTACAAGGTGGGTGCAGCATTATCTCCTACATCTATTCCAGCATAATTAGGAGTGGTCATAGCTTGAAAAGGATTGGCACTTCCATTGTTTTTAAAGTAGTGTATTTTACCTGTAGATTCTCCTAACATCATATCATTCTTCCCATCTCCATCTAAATCACCGAATGCAGGATGCATAGCCAAAAAACCGTACTTAGACAACCCACACCAGTCCTCTGTGATGACCGAAAACTGAGGATTGGTAATCGTTCCTGTATTCTGCAACAATTGCAATTTTGAAATAGAGGTAGTTAATTGTTGATAATAACCGTAATTACTCACCACAATATCCAGCAAACTATCCTCGTTAAAATCATAGAAGAAAACCTTTGAATCGGAACCGGCATCTAATTGAGTATTGGTCAAAAAATCATCTGTTTGGTAAGTGTACTTATTAAAATTAGGAAGGTTTTGATTTTTGTAATACCACACATTTTTCACATCTCGAGCCAGACCTTGTTGCGGCCCTCCCCAAAAAGTAGAAACCAATAAATCTTTATTTCCATCATTGTTTACATCTATGGCATAAGCCGAAGGAAACACCGCCAAATCTACAGGCACATCGTATTTAGGAAAAGTTGAATCAATGTAAGTCATATGCGAATTACGAGGCTGTCCGCCATTTTCTGCATACACCAAATGATTATAACTTACATCGCCCATAGCTATGTCTATATCCTTATCATTATCATAATCAAAGGCAAACATAGAACCTCCTTGATGCCTTGGGAAACCTGACGGAGGGGGCGAATGAATTCCATTGCTGGTACAAAAATCGAGCAACAATGAATTGGTATTAGAATTCTCTAAAAACCCACCCCAGCATTGCGTTACTTCATAAAAATGCAAGGTGTCTTGATTTGGATAACTTGGAGTAGTATTCTCATAATAGTAAACATTTTGCCCTCCAAAAATGCTAAAGCTTAAAATGTCCATATACCCATCGTTATTCACATCTACAAAAGCGGGTAAATCGTCATAAAAAGTATAAATGTGATCAGAAATAGTATTGCTATCGGAATAATAAATTTCATCTTTAATAAGGCTAAAACTTAGTTTCCCTGAGTTACGATACCCTTTATAATAGCTGATACCTTGATTCCTATAAAGTGCAAATAAATCGGGTACGCCATCTTTGTTATAATCACGAATTACCGCCCAGCCGTGCATAGAATCGGGAAACATCTTTTCATACTGAGGTGCATATTCATAAGGCATATCGGTTTGTGAACCATTGTTCAAAAAAGTCATTACTTTATCGGCACTTTTATCGAAGGCAAATAAATCCATACGACCATCGTTATCTAAATCTACTTCTGAAAAAATAGGGGCATTCATACCGCCCGTCCAAGGATTTTTTAGGATGTTAGAATTACTTATTACAGGTAGGGCAATAATTTGTTTCTTGGGAAGTTGTGCATTTAGAAACAATGCGTTAAAAATAACGCCTAACAATAAACCATATTTCATTCTCTAAAGATAAAGATTAGGAGCGAGAAGTTGCATAGGCAACATTTTGATATGGAGTGTAAGATTTAATTCCAAATCAACATAGATTACCCCTTAAACAAACTCTCTACAAAAAGTTTAGCATTAAAGACTTGTAGTTTGTCTATGCCCTCACCTACTCCAATATATTTTACTGGAATTTTAAATTGGTCGGTAATACCAATCAATACACCACCTTTGGCAGTGCCATCTAATTTAGTAATAGCTAAGGCAGTTACCTGAGTGGCTGCTGTAAATTGGCGGGCTTGTTCTATAGCATTCTGTCCGGTAGAACCATCTAATACCAACAATACTTCATGAGGAGCATCGGGTACAATCTTCTGCATTACCCTACGAATTTTACTCAACTCATTCATTAAATCTATTCTGTTATGCAATCTTCCCGCAGTATCAATAATTATAACATCAGCTCCTTCAGCTACCCCTTTCTCTAAAGTCTGAAATGCCACAGCCGCAGGGTCGGTACCCATTTGAGTAGTAACAATATCTACACCCGAGCGAGTAGCCCACACCGCTAATTGCTCTATAGCAGCCGCTCTAAAGGTATCTGCAGCTCCTAACAATACTTTTTTACCAGTCAATTTAAACTGATGCGAAAGCTTTCCAATGGTCGTAGTTTTTCCTGCACCATTTACACCCACCACCATAATTACATACGGTTTCTTTCCTGCTGGAATAGAAAAGGTTTCTGCTGATTCATTTTTACTCTCCGTAAGCAGTGCCGCTATTTCTTCTTTTATAAGAGTGTTTAACTCAGATGTGGTTGTAAATTTATCGCGAGCGGCTCGCTCTTCAATTCTCTTTATAATTTTTATGGTGGTATCTAAACCCACATCAGAGGAAATAAGCGCCTCTTCCAATGCATCTAATACTTCTTCATCTACCTTCGATTTTCCAGCAATGGCACGAGTTATCTTAGAGAAGAAACCTACAGAGGTTTTCTCTAAGCCTTTCTCAAGGTCTTCTTTTTTTTCTTTAGTAAAAAAGCTAAACAAGCCCATTTATGAATAATAATTGTAGAATTATGAAAGCTGAAAAAACAGCCGTAATAAATTATTTAGTAATTGTAAAAACAAAAAAAGCTTCCTCTACAAAGTAAAAGAAGCTATATTTTAAAATACATAAATACAATTAGTCTTTAGCAGCTAAAAACTCTTGTACCTTGTCTTTGTGAATAATTTTCTCTAAAAAACCGTAAGCCCCTTGCTTAGATTTTACAGCCTTAATCACTTTTACATAATCCTTAGAACCTACTGCAGTAGAACGATCCGTTCTCGCATTCTTTGATATTTTTGCCATGGTGGGTTATTATTTAATTTCTTTGTGAACAGTCACTTTTTTCAAAACTGCATTGAATTTTTTCAACTCCAAACGCTCAGTTGTGTTTTTACGATTCTTGTAAGTCATGTAACGGGAAGTTCCCGGCTGACCGCTTTCTTTGTGCTCGGTGCATTCCAAAATCACTTGGATTCTGTTGCCTTTTGATTTTTTAGCCATTGCTTTTAAATTATAGCTTGTTTAAATTATTTCAATACGATATCGCCTTTTTTGCTCAAATCTTTTAGATAAGCAAAAATGCCGTTTTTATTAATAGTACGGATAGCAGCAGTAGATACTCTTAAGTCCAACCACTCATCTAATTCTGGTACGTAAAAACGTTTTCTTTGAAGATTAGGTAAAAACTTACGTTTCGACTTTCTATTCGAGTGAGAAACATAGTGCCCAAATAGGGGTCTTTTTCCGGTTAATTCGCAAACTCTTGACATGGTTTTCTATTGCTTTTTAAAATGGAGTGCAAATATGAAAAAATTATTCTTAATTCCAAAATATTGTACACCAGAATATTCTAAAAATGCCACACCCTTCTTTTTTTTAACTAAACCGAATGGCTTTTACCGGTGATATTTTAGCAATGATATAAGAAGGCAAGATTAATAACAGCAAGCAAATAATTATGGTAGCCAGATTCATAGAAACAATCCAACTCCAATTAATTTCTACTGGAGCATAAGAAAGGTAATAAGAATCCTGTGGCAGTTTTAAAATGTGAAAATACTTTTGTAGCAAACAAAGCCCTATTCCAAAAAAATTGCCAATCAACAATCCTAGCCCAACAATAAAGCCTGCATAGTACAAGAAAATTTTCCGAACCGAAATGTCACTGCTTCCCAAAGCTTTCAAAATACCTATCATATTTGTTCTATCTAAAATCAATATGAGTAGCGTTGTTACCATATTTATGACCGCCACCGCTATCATTAATAAAAGAATAATAAGTTCATTCATGGTTTGAAGCTCCAGCCAATCGAACATTCCAGGGCGTAAATTCTTAATAGACTCCGCTTCCAGATTCATGTTATTGATATCGTAATTAATCTGGGTGGTAATGTCATCAATGGGATCTTTAGAGAGTTGCTCTAATTGCTCTTTACTCATTAAAGCGCCAAAGAGAGTGACTAAATATGCCTTCCCTCTGCTTTTAAATAGATTTTCTTCCTTCAAGAAAATTTCAAATCCTCCTACAGTATCTGTACCCCAATTATTGAGTACCTGAATAGTGCTAATAGGCACCAACGCATATTCTTTGTCAAATTCCTCTATCCCTGTTTCATAAATTCCCTTTACAAAAAAGACACGGGTTTTCATTTCATTTCCTAAAATATTCACAATCAATTTTGCGCCAGTGTCTATCTGTAATCTATCGGCTGTAATCCGAGAAATTAAAATTTGCTTGCTTAAAGAAAGGCTATCGCCCGAGAAAATATTTCCTCGCAATAAGTATTGCTGAAAAACATTCCAATCAAAATCTTGACCTACCCCTTTTAGCACTATGCCGTCAAAATTATCTTTGGTTTTCAGCAGTGCCCCTTTTACAGCCATGGTTTGAATATGGCGCACCTCTGGCAGTTTTGCTTTATTGGTATAAAAATCTTGATACTTATAAATTCCTTGTTCTTTATAAGACTGACTTAGACTGTAATTGGCTATGCGAACATGTCCCCAAAATCCAAAAACTTTATTTCGTATTTCTTTTTGAAAACCATTTACCAGCGAAGTGGCTATAATCATAGTACTTACACTCAATGCCACAGCAGCTATGGCTATGCGAATGATGAATGCAGAAAAAGATTTTCGATTGCTAAACGCAATTCTGCGGACTATAAAGAATTCGTGATTCAAAATTTTAGAATAGTTACTTTCGCAAATGTACTTAAACAAGAATAATTTTAATTTTTAGATTTTAGTAATTAGTATTTTCAATACATGCTTTTGTTTCCCAAATATCATAATGCTTGACAAACTAAAAGTGCGATGATAAATTTCAACCAAACTTCACGAATCATTGTTATAGCATCCATTTTGTCATTTATTACATTTTACTTTATTGGAATAACAATACCTAATCAACATGCATTAGTAAAGTTTGGTTATGACACAAGTATATTGCTATTAGCTATTGGTTATATATTACCACAGAAAAACTTTCAACAACTAATCGGACTATTCTTCTATTTAATAGTTTATAACCTTAAATTATTTAGTAGAGAGCTTTTTCAAATTCAAAACGAAAGTGTTCTTTACTTTGCACGAAGCAACTCGTTGTATGTGATGTCTTTTTCATTTGTGTTTTTGTTTCCAACCTTGTTTGACAAATACAAACTTGCACCTTTGACAAACAAAACAAACATAAAGGATAGAACAGTTATTTTAAGTGCTATAATTCTAACTGTCTTAATTCAGTCAACAATACGTTTTAAATCATGGGAATAAAGTTCAGTAATAGAATTATAAAAGGTTTTTTCTTAAGTATTTGCTTCGTACTAATTTGCCAATTTTCTTTTGCCCAAAAAAAAGCGGCAAGCCCACAAATTATAACAGGCGCAGAACGAACGGCTGAATATTTCCCTTATTTAAAGGGAAAGAAAATAGCCTTACTCGTCAATCAAACTTCCACCATAGGCAAAACGCATCTAGTAGATTCTCTTTTGAAATTTAAAATAGAAATTGTAAAAATATTTGCACCAGAGCATGGTTTCAGGGGCAATGCAGATGCAGGAGAACACGTAAAAAGCACCATTGATAAAAAAACAGGGTTACCCATTGTTTCGCTTTACGGGAAAAAATCAAAACCAAGTTCGGAGGATTTAAAAGGAGTGCAAGTAATGCTATTTGATATTCAAGATGTGGGTTGCAGATTTTATACTTTCATTTCTTCCTTGCATTATTTAATGGAAGCTTGTGTAGAAAATAATATTGAGTTACTTATTCTAGATAGACCTAACCCCAATGGATTTTATGTAGATGGGCCAGTGCTAAAAACTGATTTTAAATCGTTTGTGGGTGTAGATGCCATACCTGTAGTACACGGGCTTACTGTAGGCGAATACGCACAAATGGTAAAAGGAGAAAATTGGATAGCGAATGCTGAAAAGTTGAAATTGAAAATAATTAAGTGCGCTTATTACGACCATACTAAAACGTATAAACTACCCATAAAACCTTCCCCTAATTTACCGAATAGCAGAGCCATTTTTTTGTATCCTTCTCTCTGTTTTTTTGAAGGAACCAATATAAGTGTGGGCAGAGGAACCAACGCTCCTTTTCAAATGATAGGTTCGCCTTATCAAGCTACCGATACTGCTTTTTCATTTACTCCAAAACCATTAGCTGGAGCTACCTCTCCACCATTTAAAGGGCAAAAATGTTATGGTTATGATTTGCGTAAAAACAGTAAAAAAATACCCGATGATTCGAATCATATCAACTGGAATTATGTAAAAAAGATGTACGATAGTTTTTCTGCCAAAGACAGTTTCTTTTTAAAAAATAATTTCTTTGATAAATTGGCAGGAAACGATACAATTAGAGAACTTATTAAAACAGGTACAGCTGAAACGATAAGAGCTTCTTACCAAGAAGAACTCAACAACTACAAGAAAATAAGAAAGAAATATTTACTCTATAAAGATTTTGAATGAAATCGTTACGAATCGTTTTTATGGGCACGCCACAGTTTGCAGTACCTATGTTAGAGACACTGCAACAATCCCAACATGAAGTTGTAGGGGTAATTACAGCACCCGATAAACCAGCAGGTCGCGGACAACAGTTACATGAATCAGATGTAAAAAAATGTGCAGTCGCTTTTGGCTTAACTATTTTACAACCTGAGAAATTAAAGAACGAAGATTTTCTAAAAGAACTAAAAGCTTTGAGTGCAGATTTGTTTGTAGTAGTGGCTTTTAGAATGTTGCCCGAAGTTGTCTGGAATATGCCACCGCTAGGAACTATTAATCTTCATGCTTCACTCCTGCCTAATTATAGAGGTGCCGCACCCATCAATTGGGCGGTGATAAATGGAGAAAAAGAAACGGGTGTCACTACTTTTAAATTACAGCACGAGATAGATACGGGTAAAATTATCTTCCAAGAAAAAATAGCCATAAAAGAAGATGAAACAGTAGGTGAAGTATATGAAAACCTAATGAATTTAGGAGCTAAAGTGCTATTGAAAACTGTGGACGCAATGGCAGAAAACGACTTCCCGCAAATAGCTCAAGACCACATAACGGATACAAAACATGCCCCTAAAATTTTTAAAGAAACTTGTAAAATAGACTGGAGCAAAAGCGCTGAAGAAATCCATAATTTGGTGAGAGGATTAAGTCCCTATCCAGCAGCATATACCACCCTTCATGAAAAAGTATTAAAAATATTTAAGACAAAAAAAGAAGAAGCTACCCATTCAAAGTCTTATGGCACCTACGATACAGATAGCAAATCGTATTTGAAATTTTATTGCGGAGAAGGTGCTTTGTCCATTTTAGAATTACAACTAGAAGGGAAAAAGCGAATGAATGTGGAGGAGTTTTTAAGAGGAAATAAATTATAAAACAAGATTCTTGAATTTAAACCTTTATTAAGTGACCAAACTTTCTGTAAATATTAATAAAATAGCGCTCTTGCGAAATGCAAGAGGTAACAATATCCCTGATTTAATTCAGTTCGCAAAGGATTGTGAACAGTATGGAGCGCAAGGAATAACCATACACCCACGCCCTGATGAGCGCCACATTCGCTTCAGCGATATGTATGCGCTAAAGGAAATAGTAACTACCGAATACAATATAGAAGGCTACCCTTCCGATGATTTTATAAAAATGGTTTGTGAAGTAAAGCCACACCAATGCACACTTGTACCCGATGACCCAACTCAACTCACTTCCGACCATGGTTGGGATACTTTAAAGCATGTTAATTTTTTAAAAGATAAAATCGCTGTACTCCAAGCACATAATATAAGAGTATCGCTCTTTATTGATCCTCAAGAATCTTTAATAGAAGGAGCAAAAAATGTAGGAACCGATAGAATAGAATTTTACACAGGACCCTATGCCCATGATTTTTATTCTAATAAAACGGAGGCTATTCAGCCTTTTATTCTTGCTGCAAAATTTGCTAATAACATTGGATTAGGAATTAATGCAGGTCATGATTTGAATCTAGATAACCTTAGATTTTTCAAAGAAAATATTCCCACTTTATTAGAGGTTTCTATTGGTCATGCTTTAGTGCGCGATTGTTTGTACTTCGGATTACAAAACACGATTCAACTTTACCGTAGAGAGTTAGAATAATACTTTGTAATCTCCAAACAAAATTTGAACGCGTCTGTTTATTCTGTATTAAAGAGTATTTATGACGCTAATAGAGATAGACCGAATCATAGAAATGGCTTGGGAAGATCGTACTCCCTTTGAAGCTATTCAGTTTCAGTTTGGACTAAAAGAACAAGAAGTAGTTGCGCTCATGCGTACACAATTGAAACGAAGCAGTTTTAATTTGTGGAGAAAACGGGTTAATAGTGGAGTCAGTCAAAAGCATTTATTCAAAAGAAATGAAGCTATTAATCGCTTTAAATGTAGCCGACAAAAAACAATATCCCACAATAAAATAAGCAAGCGAGTATCATAAATTGCTTTCAAAGAAACTTATAAAATTGCTGGTTTAAAAGATTATATAGTATCTTTAAGTAATGAGACTTCTCCAAAATATCTTCGCTTTTTTTTGGGCACTGTGGGGACTAGTGGCTTTCCTTTTAGTGATAGTGATACCTACACCGATTTACGCCATCGTACTTTTTATAGGTGGCAAAAAGTATGTACCACTCTTCATTTGGATAAATATGCATTACCTAAGTGCTATCGTTTTGTGGCTTTATGGAATTCGAGTAAAAGTAATAGGAAAAGAGTTGATTGCAAAAGATAAAGCCTACGTCTTTGTTGCCAACCATGCTGCAGGAGTAGATGTAATGGCAACGGGTGTAGCTATGACACAGCCTGCTTTTTTCCTTGCAAAAAACGAGGCACGTTACATTCCTGTATTTGGATTTATGGTACGCATGCTTTCCATTTTAGTGGATAGAAAAAGTAAAGAGTCTCGTGAAAAAGCGATGCAGTATATGCTTAAAACGCTTCGCGAAGGGCATAGTTTATTTCTTTACCCAGAAGGTACTAGAAACCGTACCAGCGCTCCGCTGAAAGAATTTAAAGACGGTGCTTTTAGGACTGCTATTGCGGCACAAGTTCCCATAGCCGTACAAACGCTACTGAATACCAAAGGGGTAAACAATCCGAATGGAATTCATTTATTGCCTGGCAAAGTGACGGTAGTTTGGAATGAACCCATTGAAACAAAAGGTATGACGGAGTCTGATATTCCAACATTAAGTGAACGGGTGCGAAATATTATGTTGAAGAATCTCCAAACCTATTCTTCTTAAACCATTTTACTTTTCTACAATGCTTTTTATACTTCCTAAAAAAGCATCCATACCTCCTTCCGAATGTTGGTAGCCTTCTTCTGTAGCAAAACCTTGTTGAGTCCAAGTAAGTTCTGTTTTCAAATCGCCCTTATCTTTTATCGTATAGCTTACTGTAGAATAATTTTCGGGACTATCCTCTAAACCAGAGAAGCCACTCCAATAACTATAACTAATTTTTGCAAGAGGACTATTTTCCAATATCACTCCACGGTCACGATAATCATGACCCTGATATTCTCCTTGAAAAATAATTTCACTGCCCACCTTCCAATCGGTTATCGTTTCTGTACCATGCAAATATTCTTTGATAATAGATGGTTGGGTTAAAGCCTCCCAAACCTTTTGCAGGCTTGCATTTATTACAATTGATTTCGATACCACTAAATCGTTTCTCATAAATTATAGTTTAGGTTACATTAACTTTTTAAACAACAACTCCTCCGCCATCTGATGAAAATAAAAAGGCTTCACTTTTCGCCAAAGTATATCGTTGTATTGAGGCCCCATATAGATGTAATGATCTAAATGATGCCGTTTCATTTCATCTACTACATGGTCGCGAAAATTCAATGCTATAATCCAACCATCGTTGTCCTTTATATCATCATACCATTCTTCATAATAGCAATCATCTGATGCATGAAAATTCAAAACATTTTCACCTATTAAGATAAATTTCACAATTCCTTTTTCTATCAAAGGGTCTATCAACTCTCGCTTTAAAAGCATAACATCATTGTGTAGGGCATCATTCCACTCCCCTATAAACTCAATCACCGCAAAGCTTTTGTCATAATTCACAAAAAGCACTTTACAAAAAAGTGTAGAAGAACCTATAGAATCCCACTGTGGGTGCAAATAGTAATTATACACTTTATGCGAGAATTGAAACTCATTATATTGTCTTCGATAAAAAGGGGATAATTTATCATTAGAAGCTATGTAATAATCGCGCCATTGAAAAAAGGGTTCTATCTCATGCATTGGAGTCTAAAAGAATTTGTATTTTAAAGTTCAATATAATAAACTCTCAAAGAGATGAAAAGAAATTTGCTGGTAGTTTTCTGTTTCCTTTTAATAGCCCTGAGTGGCTGCAAAAAATGTTACACTTGTGCGAATAGTTGCAAAAAATGCCACGACCCTAATTTTAGCATTTTAGTTTGCTCCGATGTATTGGGCTCTAAATACTACAAGCTTTACATAGACTCGCTTACAGACCCTAAGCTGGGTTGGATATGCAACGATACTATTTCTACCAAATCAGAAGAAGTATGTGCAGATAAAAGCAAAACCAACAACAAAGTTTTTCAGAAAGAAGAGGCAGGTTATAGTTGTAAATAATGCTTTGTTGGATGGAAATATCCAATAAAGATTGATAACATCATTTCATAATTTAGTGAATTACACAGAAAATGGTTTTTAAAACCATAAATCATTTTTTAGTACTTAATGAACTACCTGCATTTTACTTGTATAAACACTCTTACTATTAGAAATACTGTAAAAATAGATTCCACTCTTCATATCACCACAATCTAAAGGGATAGAATTAGTTCCTATAGCTAAATTCACTTTTTTTGTTTTTACTTTTTCTCCTAAAAAATTAAAAATATCAAGCAGAATCTCTTCATCCCTAATTGATTCAACTTTAATAATTGTTGATCCTACAACTGGATTAGGGAAATTACTATAAATGGTTAATCCACCATCAGTAATTAAAGATGTAGAAGTTATACATTCATTTGTAGGTTTCACCCTAATAATGTATTTACCTTTTATTGTGCGTAAAGTACCTGGAATTGAGTCTCCAAAAGATAAAAGTAAAGCGCCATTTATTCTTGCAAGAATTGTCAGATTTATGTCACTTGGTGTAGCTAAAGTTGGAATAATCCCACTAATAAGAATACAATTACAAGATTTTTCCATATATATACAATCCTCAGAATCTACATCATTTAGACCTATACCTTTTGGTGAGATACAAGTATATGTTAATCCATAAGGTATGGCGGAGAGAGAAGATCCTGAACCATTATAAACACCTATATTCTCAATTTGTATTTGATTTAAATTTAAAGGAAGTGGTTGATAAATCGAATCTGGTGCTACGACTGTTAAAATAAAATTAAACATTTGACCAGGACATGCATATGCAATTGGTTGTGGTATAATAGAAGAGTCTATTGGATAGACTCCCATCTTACCATTACAATATTGAAAAGTAGGAGCACATAAAATTTGCGCAAAAATTCTAGTAGCAAAAAACAAACAAATTAGTAAAGAGAGTAGATGTTTCATGTTTTGAGTGATAATAAAGTTGACAAAAAGATATATTTATTAGTTAGATTATAAACAATAAACCCGGTATAATTCATTAAAAATTATCATTTTAAAGAGTATAGTTTGATTTTTTTTAATGCTCAGTGAAATTAGATTAACTATTAAATATATAAAATTTTTATATCCCTTTTTATACATGCTTCAATACGAAATCAAAAAATATCAGATAATCTACATTTATACTATTTCATTTTTATTCAAAAACGAAGCACTCCATGCAGCCATCCCGCCTACTAATCCTCCAATGAATCCTGTAATAAAAATTAAAAGCGCATTGGAGTTAGGGAGTTTGGTATCTACGAACAGATTAATCACTTACTTTTTAGCAGTTAGATTAAAAAGAAATTTATAATGTAGCAAAAAACTATCAAAAACTATTAGCCAAAATTTACATTTCTTCTTCTCTTTACCAGCATATTAAAAAAGAAAAGTAAAACCAAAAGCACGCACAATTCTACTAGAGTAGCAAAACCATAATTCAAATAAGGGGGCATCTCGTGCAATAATGTAAAAGGAGGAATAGCATCTAATAGAGTAGACATACCTATATGAATCCAGGGTTTCTTGTAGTAGGTTATCTCTTTTCCGAAAGCATCTACTATTAAGAGAACAAAATACTCCACATCGGGCAGTAGCGAAAATAATATAGCTACGGCATACTCTGTCCAATAGATATACAGCAAAACCAAACTTCCTAAAATAGAGATTACATTTACCATCAACCATAGTGGTTCTGTAAAAGAAAAGGCTGGATAACTGGCTGGGAATTTCGCAAAGGCATCTAGTACAGCATGGAAAAAAAAGGTAAGTAGTAGGGTAAATAAAACAGCAAAAAAACGGTATTGCTTCCATTTAAAAAGTCTTCCAACTACCAATCCAGAGGCTATGTGTATGGGTGCGTGCATTTGTAATGATGAGTTAAAAATTATAATGCTGAATTATCAAAAAAGAATTATCAGAAATGCAATATCTGCTGGTTATAAAATATTCTTTAAAATTTTCCTATTGGCTTTCTTTTCTGACAAAACCATTTTATCTTTTTTCTTTTTCAGAAGCGCTACTTTGCTGGGTTTACTTACCTTCCTCACTTTAGGTTTATGAAAGGCTTTCTCTAAATACTTAAAAAACTTCTTCAATACCAGCTCTTTGTTTTTAAGCTGCGACCTTGTTTCTTCACAGCTAAGTTTCAAAAAACCAAGTTCATTTATAAAGCTAGAAAGCTTAGAAGAAATTATTTCTTTTTCATCATTTGTAAGGATATCTGAATCAGAAATATGCCAAGAGAGTTCTACTTTGGTAGAAACTTTATTTACATTTTGACCACCTGCTCCACTACTCCTACTAGCCGAGAATTTTAGCTCCTTTTCTACTCCTCTCTCTCTCAAATTGTTCATGGGGCTAAAATAAGAAAAGACAACAAACCACAGTTAGAATTAAAGAAATTTTGAAACGCATAGATTCACAAAATTAATTTGCTAATTCGCTCTTCTCAACTGAAAACAGGCAACTTGTTTTAAAAATGAAATACATTACCCGCTCCATTTGGCTGCTATCGTTACTGAGTCTATTTACTGATATTTCCAGCGAAATGTTGTACCCCATTATGCCCCTGTTTTTAAAATCCATAGGGTTTAGTGCCTTTATGATTGGGCTTTTGGAAGGTTTAGCAGAGGCGGTGGCTGGCATTAGCAAAGGATACTTTGGTACGCTTTCAGACTCCTTTAGCAAACGATTGCCTTTTGTACAATGGGGCTACTTTTTGAGTGCCATTTCCAAACCAATGATGACACTATTCTCTTTTCCTCTGTGGATTTTTTCTGCCAGAACAATGGATAGAATAGGAAAAGGGATACGCACAGGAGCTAGAGATGCACTGCTTTCAGACGATTGCACTCCTGAAAACAAAGGGAAAGTTTTTGGGTTTCATAGAAGCATGGATACCTTAGGGGCTGCCATAGGCCCTTTCATTGCTTTAATATTTTTATACTTTTATCCAGAACAATACCAACTTATTTTTTTAGTTGCATTTGCTCCTGCCATACTCGGCATTTTGCTTACGTTTTTCATTAAAGAAAAAGAGATAACAAAAGCCCCTGAAAAAAGGAATTATTCATTCCTAGCAATGTTTGAATACTTCAAAACAGCTCCTGCAAATTACAGAAAAATGGTAGTAGGCTTTTTACTTTTTGCACTTTTTAATAGCTCTGATATTTTTCTTTTAATGAAAGTGAAAGAAAGTTTAGCAGATGAAAAATATGTGATAGGTGCTTACATTTTTTATAACTTAGTATATGCGCTTAGTTCCTTCCCAATTGGTATTTTAGGCGATAAAATTGGTCTTAATAAAATGTATTTGATAGGGCTAATATTATTTGCAGTTGTCTACATCTCTTTATCCATAAGCACTTCTATTCCATTTATATTCTGTGCTTTTGTTTTATATGGTGTGTATGCTGCTGCTACCGAAGGGATTTCAAAAGCCATGATATCGAATACTATTCCTAAAAATGAAAGTGCATCTGCTCTAGGTTCGTTTGCTGGGCTAACCTCTCTATCAAGTTTCTTTGCAAGTGCTATTACTGGACTTATTTGGACATACGTTTCGCCTACAGCAGCTCTCATTACTTGTGCTTTAGGTGCTATCATTGCATTGCTTTATTTCATGCAACTAAGATATACCCATACCACCTCTAACTAAAAAGAATTTAATTAGTTTCACAAAAAAACAACCATGGCCTTACCTAATATTTTTACAAAAGAAGTAACTGAAAGTATTGTCGAAAGAATTAATCAACTAACCCCAGCTACAAGTGCAAAATGGGGCAAGATGGATGTAGCACAAATGCTAGCGCACTGTAATGTAACTTATGAGATGGTTTTTGAAAACATACATCCAAAACCCAATTTTTTGATGCAGTTCATTCTCAAAAAATTAGTAAAACCTAAAGTGGTGGATGATAGTTCCTATGAACTCAACAGCAGAACTGCACCCCAGTTTATCATAAAAGATTCTAAAAAATTTGAAGAGGAAAAAACTCGACTTATTAATTACCTCATCAAGACCCAGCAATTAGGAGAAAAATATTTTGAAGGCAAAGAATCGCATTCATTTGGAAGCTTAACTGCTGTAGAGTGGAACAACATGTTTTATAAACATTTAAATCATCACTTAACTCAATTTGGAGTTTAAAATTCAATAAAATAACCTCTGTTGTTATGAAAAAAAGCACTATTATCTGTTTGTTATCACTTATATTTTTATCTACCAATTCGTTTGCTCAAACTCCAGATGCAGAAGGTAGTCTGGTAAAATGGATGAGTTTAAAAGAAGCTTTAGAAAAAAATAAAATCCAGCAACGTCCCATTATTATTGATTTCTACACAGACTGGTGCGGATGGTGCAAAAAGATGATGGCTACAACCTATGCCAGTCCAAATTTGGCAGGTTATGTAAATGCCAATTTTTATCCTGTAAAATTTGATGCAGAAGGAAAAGATACCATAGAATATTTGGGAAAAAAGTATGCTCCTACATCTATGAATGCGAGAACCACACACCCTTTAGCAGCAAAATTACTGGGTGGACAAATGATGTACCCCACTACCCTATTTATCAATAACTTCGACAAAGAAAAAAACGAATTTGGCTTTAATATGCTCGCTCAAGGGTATCTGGAAACTGCAAAAATGGAACCTATCTTGGTATTTACTCTAGAGAATGTTTTTAGAAATTGTAGTTACGATAATTATAAAGTTCAATTTGAAAAAGCATTTTACGATACCAGTGTTGCCAGTCAAAATAAAACCCTAAAATGGTTGACTCCCGTGGATGGTTTTGATAATAAAGAAACAAAGAAAAAGAAAACACTTGTTTTCATTCATACTGAATGGTGCAATTCCTGCAAAGTGATGGAACGAACAACTTTTATAGATTCTATTACCCACCTATTTTGGAAAGATAAATTTGAGCTGGTAAACTTTAGTCCAGAGTCAAATGATACTATTCATTTTAAAGGTCAAACTTTTATTAATAAACATGCTTCACCACTGCCATTTCATGATTTAACCATTGCACTTGCAAAAAATAATTTTGTATTACCTACGGTTGCTATTTTAGATGAGAATATGAATTTAGTAGACGCCATCCCATTTTACATATCGCCCATTTTTATGCGCGATATCTGTAAATTTTATGGGAACGATTTGTATAAAAAACAAAGCTGGCAAGACTTTCAGAAGGCAGAGCATGAAACTCCAAAAAAGTAGTTAGATTAAACAATCACAAATTTTTCTTTTTTGAAATGATTCTGTAAAACTTGGTTTAAATCATTGGTAAAATAAAGCGTTACCAGTACTTTTTTAGCAACTGCTATTATGAGATTTCGTCCAGTGCGGTATCTTTTATCTATAGGATGCAATAAGCGAATTTCTTTGAGCGTTTTTTCACTCACAATCACACACATTTTACTATCTTCTAAATCTGCCTTTACCTTTGAAAGAGCATTGACAAGTATCGTGTCACTTATGTGGCGCTCTTCTTGCCGAGTTTTGAAGTGCTGTGTTTTTATATAATGCAGAACAATGTCGGTGGCCATAATCCTTGCGTTTATAAAAAAAACGAAACTATTTTTCGTTTATTATATATAAAGGAGCCCCAAACTGCTTTTTAACGAAAATTTAAGAATGTTGCTTTTTCATTTTTGTGAAATCAACCATATAGTTAAATCCAACAAAAAGCGTGTGGTTTGACTCCGCTAAAAGACCGTCTTTTTTTACAATTAGCTGATGCATATATCCTAATTGAATGGTGCCATACTTATTGAATTTATAACCAAACCCTGCATAGGCTCTGTTTTGATCAGGTAGCTTGTAAGTAGCATTCTTACCAAAACTTATAAAAACTTCATCCCAAAGAGAAAAGAAAAAAGTATGCGCATCCATGACTTTATGGTTAATAGGAACATTCATAAGAAAACGATAACGCAACCTGTTTTTGTAAATATAGTTAGCTACTTCATAAGAGCCATCGGACTGCTTCACTTTATGCTCTTGCCAGCGTTGTTCTATGCGAAGCCTTTGCTCAAAAAACAATCTACCAGTACTTCCCTTAATGGTCATTTGTTCAAACAATCGATGTTCGTTTTCCACCACCGAAACGGGTTGTTTTCCATATTTATAATTCCAAGTATAAACATAGCCTACAGGACTAATAGTCACTTTGTCATTTACAAAAATATCTAACCAGCCTCTGGCCTGATGCTGTTGACTGTGTGCAAATTGATTAAACCGGAACTGCCCTTCAAAGTATAATCCTACATATTTATGAAGTTTCAGATTTAGAGAGGGTACAAACCAATTATTGAACTGTTGATCGATATGTCTTTGAGAACTTTGAGCTAACAATCCATTTGTTAAATATATTTGAATAAATAATAAAGTAAATACCAACTTAATGTTACCTATACTTTTTTTCATATTAATAATGATGTTTTATAAAATATAACAAAGTACAAACATGTGTCTATAATGTTAAGTTAATATTAATATTTATCATTTTGGTAACATGTTATTGAAATTGTGGATATCCTCTTAAAGACTTAACATTGACATAACATAAGAAAATTAATATTGCTTCATAAAACAAATCAATAATGGGCTTAGACAAATTCTTTTCCTTCCTCACACCAAAAGACAAGGTGTTTTTTACACTCTTTGCGAAAGGCGCAGAGAATCTTATAGAAATCACAAAAGTATTTCGTGAATTGGTAAACACTTCCTCGCCTGATAAGCGCATGGAGCTTCAAAGAAAAATCTCTGACTTAGAGCACGTGGGCGATGATGTAACTCATAATATTTTTACAGAGTTAAGTAGAAATTTCATCACTCCTTTTGATAGAGAAGACATTCACTATTTGGCTACTTCGTTAGATGACATTGTAGATTACATAGATGGTTCCTCTAAAAGATTGGGATTATACCGAGTAGAAGAATATACCACAGCTATGAAGCAATTAGCTGAAATTTTAGAAAAATGTGCTGTAGAAATTCATGCAGCTATTACTGAATTAAATGGTTTTAAAAATGTTATAAGAATAAGAGAAGCTTTAGTCAAAATAAATAGTCTAGAAAACCATGCTGACGATGTATTTGATGGTGCTATAGCCGCATTGTTTAACGAAGAGAAAGACCCAATTGTTGTTATTAAAATGAAAGATATTCTATCGAACATGGAAACGGCTACCGATAAATGTGAAGACGTAGCCAATGTAATAGAAACTATTTTAGTGAAGAACTCTTAAAAGAACCCAATGACTTTATTATTAATAGTTATAGCGCTTGCTTTAATTTTTGACTTTATCAATGGATTTCATGATTCTGCCAATTCCATTGCTACTATTGTTTCCACCAAAGTACTTACTCCATTCAAAGCCTTACTGTGGGCAGCTTTCTTTAATGCCGTAGTACTTGTTTTTTGCAAATATCACTTCTTAGGTTTTGAGTTAAAAGTAGCCGATACCGTAGCTAAAATTGTAAAGACGGATGAGATAACATTAGTAGTTATTATGGCTGGTTTAATAGCTGCTATTGCTTGGAATTTGTTGACTTGGTATTTTGGAATACCCAGCAGTTCTTCTCACACCCTTTTAGGAGGATTTGCTGGAGCGGCCATTGCTAAGGCAGGGTTTGGTGTATTAGCAGATGTGGGAAAAATATATACCACTTTTGCTTTTATCTTTTTGGCGCCTTTTATAGGAATGTTTATTGCCTATATTCTTTCGGTGATAATTCTTCATTTATTTAAGAGATCCAACCCTAGTTTTGCTGATAAATGGTTCAGACGTTTACAACTCCTTTCCTCAGCGGCATTCAGTTTGGGGCATGGCAGTAATGATGCACAAAAAGTAATGGGAATCATAGCTGCCGCTCTTATTGTGTTTGGAATTTCTTCCAAAAAAGCCAATACCGAAGTGCCTAAATGGGCTGAAGTAAAAGTAGCATATCACATAGATACCAACTACTATGGAATAGACAAAGCTGCACTCATTCCCACCACCATTAATGGGCAAGAAATGTATTTAGCTTCTCAAGATTTTTTTGTAAAAAAAGGGAAAGCTACGCACAAAGATTGGCTAGCAGTAAAAGCAGCTGATGTAGTCAAAGACATTCCTCAAGATGGAAAAATATACAACGCACTTCCCAAAATGGCGGTAGTAGAAGTGAGCACATTGAAACCCAAAAAGGACATAGCGGAGGTACCGGAATGGGCACAATACGCTTGCTTTTTTGCAATAGCATTAGGTACACTTAGTGGGGGTTGGAAAATCATTAAAACCATGGGAACAAAGATTACTAAAGTTACCCCATTTGAAGGAGTAGCTGCTGAATCAGCGGGGGCACTTACGCTGTACATTACTCAAGCTTTGGGTATTCCTGTGAGTACTACGCACACCATTATGGGCTCTATTATTGGTACAGGGCTTACCAATAGAGTTAGTGCAATTCGCTGGGGTCTTACCATAAATATTTTATGGGCTTGGGTACTTACCATTCCTGTAAGTGCTGTTTTAGGAGCTATACTTTTTAGACTTTTCGATTTATTTATAAAGTAAGTCTCTTCTAAAAATCATTTTCAAAAAGATGTTTTTTAAGAGATAACACTTACTTTTGAAATATGATAGACTATCTAATAAAGCAAGCCCAACTTATTAATGAAGGCAAAATAGTTACTACTGATATTCTTCTCCGTAAGGGCAGAATTGAACGCATTGATTCCTCTATCAATGTGAGTTTTAAAGTCAACGAGATAAACGCTGATGGTCTTCATTTAATGCCTGGTATTATTGATGATCAAGTTCATTTTCGTGAACCAGGTCTTACACACAAAGCCACAATTTATACTGAAGCAAAAGCAGGTGTAGCAGGTGGTGTTACTTCCTTTATGGAAATGCCCAATACCAATCCGGCTGCCCTTTCGCAGCAATTGTTAGAAGAAAAATATGCCATTGGAAAGAATACTTCTTTGGCTAATTATTCTTTTTTCATGGGAGTTTCGAATGATAATTTTGAAGAGGTAATGAAAGTATCTCAACAAAATCAAAAAGATGTTTGTGGGTTGAAAATTTTTATGGGAAGTAGCACTGGCAATATGCTAGTGGACAATAAAGAAATACTAGAAAGAATTTTTACGGAAGCCAATATGCTGATAGCCACGCATTGTGAAGATGAGCAAACCGTTCGGGAAAATAACAGCCATTACAAAGAAAAATACGGAGACAAATTAGATGCCTCTTTTCATCCAATTATTCGCTCGGTAGATGCTTGTTACCGCTCCTCTTCTTTTGCAGTAGACTTGGCTAAAAAGCACAACACACGCTTGCATGTATTGCATATTTCTACCGCGAAAGAGTTAGAGTTATTTGAAAATAAAACACCACTCAAAGAAAAACGAATTACTGCTGAAGCCTGTGTGCATCACCTTTGGTTTGATGCAGATGATTATGTGCGATTAGGAAATCAAATCAAATGCAATCCTGCCATAAAAGACAAAAGTAATAAGCCCGAAATTTTACAAGCATTGCTCGATAATAGAATAGATATTATAGCAACCGACCATGCTCCGCATACTTGGGAAGAAAAATCAAAACCCTACACCGAAGCACCAGCGGGACTTCCATCAATTCAGCATACCCTGAATGTAATGTTGGAATTGTATCATCAAGGAAAAATTTCTCTAGAGAAAGTGGTTGAAAAAATGTGCCACGCTCCTGCCGATTGTTTTCACGTGGAGAACAGAGGATATGCACGCGAAGGCTATTTTGCAGACCTTGTTCTATTTGATTTAAATAAAAAATGGACAGTCAATAAATCAAATATTCTTTACAAATGCAATTGGTCGCCATTTGATGGTTACGAATTTTCAGGTAAGGTAATGCAGACTTTTGTAAATGGAAATTTAGTTTTAAATGATGGGAATTTTGATGAATCTAGTAGAGGAGAACGACTTAAATTTGATAGATAAAAAAGAATTTTTAAAAACAACAAAGGCTGCTCTTTCGAGGCAGCCTTTGTTGTTTTTAAGCAATAACAATAATCAATGAAACTGTTCTGTTTCAGTAGAACCTGCTAAAGCTGTAGTAGAAGATTTTCCTTGTTGAACTACGTTTTGTACCGCATCAAAGTAACCTGTTCCAACAAAAGCTTGGTGTTTGATAGCTTTGAAGCCATCTTTTTCCATAGCAAATTCACGTTGTTGCATTTCGCTGAATCCAGCCATACCACGCTCTACATAGTTTTTAGATAATTCAAACATAGAAGAGTTCAATGCATGGAAACCGGCTAATGTGATGAATTGGAATTTGTAACCCATAGCTGCAATGTCTTCACGGAATGTTAACATAGCTTTTTCGTCCATGTATTTAGCCCAGTTGAAAGAAGGAGAACAGTTGTAAGCCAACATTTTTCCAGGGAATTTAGCATGAATACCTTGAGCAAACTCGCGAGCTAAACCTAAATCAGGATTTCCTGTTTCCATCCAAATCAAATCAGCATATGGCGCATAACTCAAACCACGGTCAATCCCTTGCTCTAAGCCATTTTTCACGTAGTAGAATCCTTCTGGAGTTCTTTCTCCAGTTAAGAATTTTGTATCTCTTGGATCAATATCAGCAGTAATCAAGTTTGCCGCTTCAGCATCTGTACGAGCAATGACTAAAGTTGGAACATTGCAAACATCGGCAGCCAAACGAGCTGCAACCAATTTGTTGATTGCTTCTTGAGTAGGAACCAATACCTTTCCACCTAAGTGACCACATTTTTTAGCAGAAGCCAATTGATCTTCCCAATGCACACCAGCAGCACCAGCCTCAATCATACCTTTCATCAATTCAAAAGCATTTAAGTTTCCTCCGAAACCAGCTTCAGCATCTGCTACGATAGGCACCATCCAATCGCGTTGTGGCTCGCCTTCCATATATTCAATTTGATCTCTACGCAATAAAGCATTGTTGATACGCTTTACCACCGCAGGAACAGAATTCGCAGGATACAAACTTTGATCAGGATACATTTCGCTTCCTAAGTTTGCATCAGCAGCTACTTGCCAACCTGACAAATAAATCGCTTTCATACCAGCTGATACTTCTTGTACCGCTTGGTTTCCCGTTAAAGCACCTAAACCAGATACCCATGAATCTGTATGTAAGCGTTTCCATAATTTCTCTGCGCCATTTCTAGCCAAAGAGTATTCAATTTCTACAGAACCAGCAATGTTAATTACCTCTTCTGCTGAATAAGGTCTTTCCACTCCTTTCAACTTGGGTTAGTTGCCCATTCTTTTTTAGAGCTTCTGCTCTTTCTTGTTTTGTTGCCATTTTTGTATTTGTTTTTATTTTATAATTGAGAATTAAGAATTAATTGAATCAAAATTTAGATGTTTTATCTTTCAACTTTTAGTCCATACAAATATTCATCACATCTTACAAATTTCCCATTTGAGTAGTAACATTTATTTTTTACACTTTGATTTCTTTCTTCACTGCTCATTTTATAATAAGGTATTTTTTTAGTAAAAGATACAACTTCCCTGTCAATAATATCAATATAAAAAAATTCTATACTATCAATTTCACCATAAAAATAATTAGCGTGAGCTGTTTTAATGTTATAAATGTTAGTCTCTTTATAAATTCCGTGAGGAACGCAATCATCTAACATTAACGCCTTAAAATATCCTTTACCATTTTTGTATTTCTGCTCAGTGTAAGTCATTGAACGAAACACAGTGCTGTCATAACCAATTAACGATTCTCCCAATTTACTTTCAACTTTTTTTCTATTCTTTACTAAATCATAGATTACTATCTTCTTAAGGTTTCCATTATCATAATAGTTATGATGTTCACCAATCCTCGTAAACATTCTAACCTTACTATCTCTCAAAAAAGTTCTGTAACTAAAATTAGATGTATCAAATACAAAAGTACCTTCAAATTGTAGATTTCCATTTTTGTAATAATCTCTTAATAAACAGATAGAATCTTTGACTTCAGATACTCTTTGGTAATACATTTTTGATTTTGAACACTCTTTCCACTTCTTATTGAAATAAATAGTATCTCCTGAAAAAGAGAATGCTTTTAAATTAAAAAACAACAGAACAAATAGTAATTTATACATTACTCAATTTGATATTAACATTAACTCCACAATAAATATCAGCGTTCAAAAAGTTAATCAATTTCCTCATAAGCAGGCAATGTTAAAAACTCTTTGTAATCGCCTATCTGCACTAATTCATCAAACATAGCAATAGCACGTTTCATCGTTTCCGATTCAAAAGATTTTTCTCCTACATACGCTTTCACTTTTTCTAATTCACTTGGCAATACCTCTTTAAACAATTCATAAGTTATGGTTCTGCCATCTTCTAATTTACTACCATTCTTAATCCATTGCCACACTTGAGTTCTAGAGATTTCAGCAGTTGCAGCATCTTCCATCAAATTATGCAAAGCAGCAGCTCCCACTCCTCTTAACCAACTTTCGATATATAAAATTCCTACATTAATATTCATACGTAACCCAGCCTCTGTAATAGTTCCAGCGGGTAGTTCTAATAAATCTTTTTGTGTATACACTTCACCTGCACGAGTAATATGATAATTGTGTGGAGTAGGCATGTGCTCATTAAAAATATCCATTGCTACTTTCACCAATCCCGGATGCGCTACCCATGTACCATCGTGCCCATTGGTTACCTCACGAAGCTTATCGGCTTTCACTTTATCTATAGCAGCATTGTTAGCCGCTTCATCATTTTTAATAGGAATAAATGCTGCCATTCCACCCATAGCATGTACTTTACGCTTGTGACAAGTTTGTATTACTAATTTAGAATACGAAGCCATGAAAGGCACTGCCATAGTCACTTGCGCGCGTTCTGGCAATACAAAACGAGCATCTAAATTTCTAAACTTTTTAATGTAAGAGAAAATGTAATCCCATCTGCCACAATTCAAACCTGCCATGTGTTCACGAAGTTCGTAAATGATTTCATGCAGTTCAAAAGTAGCAGTAATAGTCTCAATCAAAACGGTTGCTTTAATTGTTCCTTGTGGTACGCCTAATTCATTTTGTGCCAAAATAAAAACCTCATTCCACAAGCGAGCTTCTAAGTGGCTTTCCATTTTAGGCAAGTAAAAGTAAGGTCCCGTACCGTTTGCCAGTAAGTTTTTTGCATTATGAAAAAAGTACAAACCAAAGTCAAACAAAGAGCCACTCATCACTTCCCCATCTACTTGTAAATGTTTCTCTGGTAAATGCCAACCACGCGGACGAACTAAAAGGGTAGCTATTTCAGCATTCAATTTATACGATTTCCCATTTTCAGGATTTTCGTAGGAAATAGTTTTATTGATAGCATCACGAAGATTTATCTGACCTTCTATGCAGTTAGACCAAGTTGGAGAATTAGAATCTTCAAAATCGGCCATAAAAACCTTAGCACCAGAATTTAAAGCATTGATAATCATTTTTCGATCTACGGGTCCTGTAATCTCTACTCTTCTATCTTGCAAATCAGCAGGAATAGGAGCTGCTGTCCAATCGCCTTCTCGAATAGCTTTTGTTTCTGGCAAAAAATCAGGCAACTCACCCGCATCAATTCTAAGTTGTCTCTCCTCTCTTAACTTCAGTAACTCTAATCTTTTCTTATTAAAGTGGCGTTGTAATTTTACAACAAACTCTAAAGCAGATGGAGTCAATACAGAAGCATATTCTAGATTCAATTCGTGCTTTAATTCAAGACCATTTATATGTGTCAGTGGCATAGTATTTTTTTTGCTCGGCAAAGATGAAAAACACTTTCCATAAAAACAAGCGAATTTTCGCTAATGAGAAATTTTCGCTAATTTTGTTTTCGAAATCATGGAAAATCTAACAGAGGAAAATATCCGAATTATTTTTGGGCTGAAAGTAAAGAAACTGAGAACCGAAAAAGGGTTTACATTTCAGCAATTGGCAAATGCTTGTGGCGTTTCAGTTTCGTACTTAAATGAAATTGAAAACGGAAAAAAATACCCAAAAGCTGAAAAGATTTCTGACATAGCGCGTGCACTCGATACCTCTTACGACCAGTTGATATCACTAAAATTAAGTCGCAGCCTCGCTCCTGTAGGGCATTTTTTAAGTTTAGATGTTATCAATGACTTTCTGTTCAACTCTTTTGGTATAGACAAAAGTACGCTACTGGGAATGGTGGCAAATGAACCTATTAAGGTTTCTGCCTTTATTAATGCTATTTTTGAAATAGCCCGTAATTACAACCTAAAACAAGAGCATTTTTATTTTGCTTGTCTCCGCTCCTACCAAGAATTAAACGATAATTATTTTGAAGAAATAGAAGATGCCGTAGATAACTTTGTAAAAGAAACTAAGTTTAAAAACGCCCTAGTATCTCAAGAAGAAACCTACCGAAAAATTTTAGCAGAAAAATTTCGATACAATATAGAAGCTACCGATTTTGCAGATTTCCCCAAGTTAAAAAACATGCGTTCTGTTTTTGTAAAAAATGGGATTTCAAAACTTTTATTCAACAAAAAATTAACGGAACAACAGCAAGCTTTTTTATTTGGAAGAGAAATTGGGTTCTCTTATTTAAAACTGGAAAAGCGCCCCTATACTACATCTTGGCTCACGGTAGATTCCTTTGATCATGTTCTAAACAACTTTAAAGCATCTTATTTCGCACAGGCTTTACACATCCCCAAAGCAAGTTTAATAAATGATTTAGAATCGTTTCTTCAAGCTGAAAAATTTCAGGCTGCTTTCTTTACACAATTACTTAATAAATACAATGCTTCCCCTGAAATGTTGTTGACTAGAATCTCTAATATTTTACCAAAGTATTTTGAAATACACGAGTTGTTTTTTATTCGATATAGCAGCAAAGACCAGGAAAAAAACCTAAAAGAAATTTCTAAAGAATTACACCTTTCCCGAAATTCTGTAAGTTTAGAATACTCTGTGAGTGAACAGAATTACAGAAGATGGATTACCAAATCGCTTGTAAAATATTTGAGTGAAAATAAAACCAATAAAGAGAAAACAAAGATAGAAGCCGTAATTTCAGAAAACGGAAATGGCAATCAATATTTAACTATTTCCATATTACGTACTATGCCAGAATTGAATAATAACAACAACTCTGTGACCCTAGGATTTGTTTTAACAGATGCGGTTAAGAAAAAAATAAATTTCTTAAACGACCCTTTTTTAAAAATAGCTAAATTGGGTGACCTAAGTAAAAATGAATTTGAAACTCCTTTAGAAATTAGAATCATGAAGGAGCAAACCGAAAAAGAAACTGAGTTTGAAAAATTAAAAGCAGTTTACAAAAAAAACAACATCTAAATGCTAAAAAGAACCTCAACTATAATTTTAATTCTATTTTTCTCAGTTACCGCTTTTAGTCAGGTACTAACTAGTGTATTTATTGACAACAACCAATTTGAAATAAGCAAACTAGAAACAGGGAAAATCTATTGTAAAATTCAAGTAAGTGCCGATACCACTCAATCTTATTCACTTTATCTTCCTAAAAAATTCAATAACACTACTTATTTTCCTGTGATTGTTTTTTTTGACCCAGATGGCAATGGACAAGTACCACTTGACTTGTACAAAGACTTAGCAGAAAAAAATGATTTTATTTTAGCTGCTTCTAATAGTTCTCGCAATGGATTGATAATGTCTGTAAATAAAAAAATAGCCGACAATTTAGTAGATGAAGTAAAAAATAAATTTCATCCAAACTTAAATAAACTGGCATTTGCAGGCTTTTCTGGTGGAGCTAAAGTGGCTCTGTTGGTAGCTTCTGAAAGAGATGACACCAAATATTGCTTTTATATCGGAGCCACCATTCCACTTCAAAGTGTCACGCATCCTTTCCCTTTTATGGGATTTGCTGGCTTGCGAGATATGAATTACATTGACCTTATCAACTTTGATGATGCACTTGGAAACTCTAGAGTACTTCACATACTTATGGAAACAACCAACAAGCATGAATGGACCACTCCCGATTTTTTTTCAGATGCTTTTCTCTTCATGAAAAAAGATACTATTCTTGGAAAATACATCTCTATAGAAGATACTATTCGTAAGCATGCTGCTGAGGAACAAACCCTTAGAGAGAGTCTAGTAAAAGCTGTTTATAATGAAACAGAGGCATGGTGGAAAACCAAAATAGCTGAGCTAAAAGCACCCAACAAAAATGAAAAAGTACAATTATTAAATGAGCGATTGGCGGGTTTTGCTTCCCTTTTTAGTTATACCGCCACTTTAAATGCATTGCACATGAATAGCCTAGGAAGAGTAGAAAGTTTGTTGCCTGTTTATAAAGCTGTAGACCCTCAAAACCCAGACCAGCCTATTTTAAAAGCAGCCTTTTATGTTTTGAAAAACGAAAATAGCAAAGCAATAGAGGCGTTGAAAGAAGCTGAAAAATTAGGGCTAAAAGAAAAAGCAAAATTGACTTCTGAGCCTATTTTTGATAAGTTAAAAGAGAATAAAGAGTATCAAGAAATTTTGACCCGTTTAAAGTAATTTAGATTATCATTTATGAATATTTCAAAATCTATTTTTCTACTAATTGGCTTCATCTTAAACGGATATTCTTCTAATGCTCAAATATCAGCCACAAAAAACAGCATACAACTTGGAGTTAAAGGAGATTGCGGCAATAGTTATTTCTATAACGATGCAGGTGATATTTCTTATAAGATTTCGATTCCCTGCGATACTTCAAAAAAAGAAATTGATAGTATCTATGCTCACTGTGATTTATCTGTATTAATTGCAAGCACACCACCTTCTCCGCTATCACTCACATTCAGCAAAGATTTGAACCATGCCAAATTAATTCTATCCGATTCAACAAACGCAGTTATTCTAACAAAATCAGTGTTGGGAATAGAAGCTGTTTTAGAAATTTCTGAATTAACAATAGGGCAATATCATCTGCAAATAATTACTGAACCTAAGTAATTTAACTTGCTAAATTCAAATTCAGTCTTCTTTGCTTTTTAAGTGGTTTTTGTAAAAACTGAACGTGACAAACATAAGCAAAGAAAGGGGCAGCTATTACATCTATGCTGTAATGTACTCGTTGCCAAACGAGCCACAGTCCTACAAAAAATGCACAAGTCACAATTAAATAACGCAACCTTTTACTCTGTGCAGCCAATGCAAAAATAGTTAGGTCTGACATATGTCCCGAAAAAAACAAATCGTTGTAGATGAAATTTTCGTGTGCAATGAACTCTGTAAAAGGGTCGTTTAATGGAATAAACCCAATAGCTGGATGAAGCGGTACTAAATAAATACAAGCTGCTCTAACCAAAAAAACAGCTGTGAAGGAACGAAATGCTAAATGCATTATTCTAGGATAGGCAACAATATGCAACAAGAATAAAATAACTGCAAGGTATGTCCCCACAAAAATCAATGCAGAAAAATCATGAGGCTGTAATAACAATTGAATAGGGTCCTTCAAAATGGCACCTTCTCTAAAACGATTCCCTTTTAAAAATTCAACTATTGCAAAATATACAAATAAACAGCCTCCTAAATTCAAACAAAATTCTCGAGCAAAATTGGAATCTGCCAAAGCTATACGCCAGCCTTGAGTTAATTCATTCTTCCAATCATAAATAATTTTCATAAAATTAAGTTAGCTGAAACTATTCAAAATACACAATCAATTTTTAAAAACAGCCTCCACCTTTCGCTTTAATTCTTCCCCTAAATTTAGTGCCATAAAATGGGTAGCTCCAATTATGGGTATACAATTTTCAATTCTTCTAATAGGGAAAAGACCATCTTTTGTTCCATGAAAATGAATAATATCCTTTCTGTAATTTGCCTCTCCTTTCCAGTGTATAACAGCATCTCCAGCCCATTCTATAAACAAAGGGTCGGCATCTTTATTCATTTCTAACAACAAAGTTTTCAACTCAGCATTACTATCGGAAACGATTCTTTTTATCTTACGCTCTTTAGTTTTTGTAACTATGGGCGCTCTAAAAAGCTTGTGCAGTTTTACTACGCTCAAACTTCTTAAAAACAAAGGCAATTCGTTTCTAGACTTTGCAGAAGCTATGAGCACTATTTTTTCGGGCTGAAGAATTTTAGAAATTTCTACCGCTATCATACCACCTAAAGAAGTGCCCACCAAGGAAAACGGAACTGAATTATCAATACCCAAAGCCATTCTTTGAGCATATTCCTCCAATGTTTCTCCATAATAAGGACGAATAAACTCTATCACTTTGGCATTTGGTAAAACCTCCAATAAAGATTTATACATTCTCTTATCACTCCCCAATCCAGGTATTAAATAGACATTCATAAATCAAAGCTATTTTAAATCGTATAATTGTATCATAAAAAAATATAAAATGGCAAAAGACAAACTACTCATATACGGATGTAATGGATTCACTGGTCAGCTTATCAGCAGAGAAGCAATAGCAAAAGGGTTAACACCAATTCTGGCTGGAAGGAATGAGACTCAAGTAAAAAGTCTCGCAGCAGAACTTCATTTGGATTTTAAAGTTTTTGACATCCATAATCAAGCTGCTATTTTAGATGCTCTGCAAGATGTGAAAGTAGTGCTGCATTGTGCTGGACCCTTTATGTACACAGCACTTCCTATGGCTAAAGCTTGTATAGAAACAGGAACACATTACTTAGATATTACTGGAGAGATTGACGTTTTTGAAAGTTTAAAAGCATTAGATGCAGCTGCACAAAAAGCAAATATAATAGTGATGCCAGGTGTAGGATTTGATGTAGTACCCACAGATTGTATGTCACTGTATTTGAAACAGCAAATGCCTGATGCTACACAATTAGAATTGTGCTTAATGAGTAAGGGGGGAAGACTCTCACATGGCACTGCCATCACTATTACCGAAAATTTGGGAGAGGGAAGTGCCATTAGAAAAAATGGGAAGATAATAGTTACTAAAAATGGAGCTACCACTCGTGAAATTGATTTTGGCTTTACAAAAAAAACAGCTGTAGAAATTCCTTGGGGAGATGTTTCTACTGCCTATTTTACCACTAAAATTCCAAACATAAGAGTATACAATGTGCTGCCTGCAGCTATGATTAAAACAATGCGTACTTCTAACTATATAGCTCCTCTCTTAAAAATGAGATGGGTTAAGAATTACTTAATTAAAAAAATAAAAGCAAAGCCTGCAGGGCCTAGCGAAACAGAGAGAAATGAAGCTCAATCATTTGTGTGGGGCGAAGTGAAAAATAATAATGGAGAAACTAAATCGGCATTGTTGGAACTGCCTGAAGGCTATTTATTGACAGCACAAACAGCCATTGCTATTGCAAATAAGATATTCCAAAGCGCTGATAATAAAAGTGGTTATCAAACACCTGCTGCCCTTTTTGGAGCCGATTTTATTTTAAATTTTGAAAAGGTAAAACGGAAAGATTTATAAGCGGAAAACAAATACCAAAAAGTATCGTATACGTTTAAAAGCAATTAATTTACTTATATTAGTTGTTAGTAATATAGCAAAGCAAAATGGGCATTTCCCATCCTAAAATTTTAAAACTTTTAAAAGAAAAGAATCTGAATTTGGAGACTCTTTCTCCAGAACTACGTGCCTTCCTTAAAGAAATTGAAACAGAGTTTAAGAACGATAAATTCTCCAAACTAGAAGAACAATTAGCTGAACTTAGGGCGTTGAGATTACAAGAATCGGATATAGACTTTTATTTACAAGAAAATTATACAGCACCTGTAACTATAGTAACAGAAGAAGGAATACAAATTTTCTTGAATGAGAAATATGAAAACCTACTGGGATATACAAAAGCAGAGCTTTTAAACAAAAGTGGAGCTGATTTATTTACATCTGAAAGTATAAAAACAGTATCTGAAAAATTAGCTCTTCGAAAAGATGGCTTTGCAGATATTTATGAAGCTACCATGAAAAAAAAGACAGGTGAATTTATAAATGTAAGAATAAATGCACACCCACTTTTTGATTCAAATGCTAAAATGATTGGTTCTTTCTGTGTAGTTACAGACATTACAAATGAAAAGAAATTAGAGGAAAAATTGCGACTTAATAACGAAGAGTTAGAGGCCACTATTCAAAAAAGGACAAGAGAGCTTACCATTGCAAACTACCACATGGTATCAGAAATTAAGGAGCGTAAACTCTCCGAAATAGCATTAAAAAACAGCGAAAAACGTTTTAAGGATTTATTCTATAGTTCTCCCGAAAGTATATTTGTAGAAGATTTTGATGGGACAATCTTAGATGTAAATGAGTCTGCTGCCATTCTTCACGAATGCTCCAGAGATGAAATGATTGGCAAAAACA
>JBGAVP010000010.1:0-112892 GCA_044228065.1 Chitinophagales bacterium
AATTTGGAATAGTCACCCCATTTAATTTCCAAACAAAATTATTGGCCGATGGGGCTTTCACCCATAGTAAACCTTGTGAGCCTGAGCATAGCGATAGATTCCCGGATTGAGATTCTATACTTCCAAATTTTAGTTTGATTGTTTTTGAAGAATCTGAACCACAAGTGGATGAGCTTATATAGCATTTGTAGGATCCGGTATCAGCTGCAGCCATAGTGTTTAAAAATAATGTGTCGTTATTTGTACCTACTACAGTTCCATTTTTTTTCCATTGGAAAGTAGAGGCTGCGTTGGGTGCTGTTACAAATAAAAATTTGTTATCCCCTGTACAGAATCGAATAACTGTGTCAGACTGTGCTGTAGGTTTATTTCCCGGCAAAACTGAAAATGTCAGCACATTAGAATTATAAACAGTTGGACAACCATTTACGTTATTCATAATGCTGACTACAACATTTCCTGCAGTAGTAATTGGAATAGTATAGTTCCCATTTCCGGTTATGTTTATAGAGGAGTTAGGATATTGAAGAACTGCTTGCCAGTTTGCATTTGGTAGATACATCCCACTTACCTGTACTGTGATAGTACTGCCAATGCAAGGATTGTAATTGGATAGTGCTATGAAAGCAGCATTGGGTGTTGGATTACATTGTGCTTTTGCCAATTGAAAGCTACCATTGGTTATAATCAAAAGCAGAAGATTTAAGAGCAACTGCCAGGCTCTTTTGTTTTTTGAGTTGTTTGATTTTTTCATAAATATAATTTTGTGTTTTATAATGATGTAAAAGTGCAACCGAACCTGTCGGCTTTACTATAGCATCTTGTGAATGGTAATATTGAACTTGTGAATGGTAATGTTTCGTTAGTTGAGAAAAAAATCCCGATGTCATTACAACACCGGGATCACACAAAACCGACCCATGAAAGTTATTCCTTGATGAATTTTTTTGTGGCGATATCGCCTTTACTGTTGATTAATTTTGCGAAGTAAACACCTGGCTGTAATTCAGTAATATTGATACTGTTATTGTTAAGCGCTTCAGCTTTTACTACTGCACCCAACACATTTGAAATTTCTATTGCATCAAATGTAATTTCGCTTGAAATATTTAATGTGCTCTTTGAAGGATTAGGATATAGAACAACATGTTTATCATTATTCAAATCGTTTATACTTGTTGGGTTTGATGCTAACGTTGTAAATACTCCAGTTGAACTACAACCATCAGGATTAGCGACAATATAGCTATAGGTTGTATTAAGTCCTAAGTTGGAATAGGAAACACTTGCATTACCTGTACCTGTTTTGATGGTGTCATTCACAACATCAATACCATCGCCATCTCTAATTACAACTACTGTGGGTCTTACTGCATTAAAGATCACAAAATCTGCTGCACCAGCTTTTTCATCAATTGCTACACTTGGTTCTGTACATAAGCTTGCTTTCAACTTCATGATCAAAACTTTAGGGTCACTTGTACTTGTTTCTTTCATGCTACCTGAAACATAAATATTTGCTCCGGCATCTATTTTCACATCTAACAAATCCATTGTATTCAAATTGACATCAGCATCTGTTTTTAAGTATGTGTTTTTGCCTTTGTGGAATGAATTCAGCGGGCTACCATCATTTTTAAATGCATACAAAGCAGATGTTGTACTTGTTTTGCCTATTGCCACCACATCATTATAAGGTGAAAATGCTATTCGGGTAAATACTTCATCGTTGTCTGGCACTATTGCGCTAAACGCATTATCCTTAGTGCCATTGGCTGAAAAGCGGTAAATAAAATTACCGTAACCAAGTACAATTCTATTATCCCCATCTGGGTAAACTTGCAAGCAACTTACATCTCTAATCGGAACTTGATTCCCTTTTATGTATTTGACTACCCCGTTTGTGCCAAAAGTACTGTCTAGCTCATACGTTTCTTTGTTTTTTAGTCGAATGATAAAAAGGTGACTACCCGAACCTGCGTCTCCAGCTAACAGTATTTTACCATCGCTTTGGGCAGCTACTTTTTGATAAGTAACAGGACTAAGTCCATCCACACTTGTTGGAAGTGAGCCATAATGAGTTCCACTATTAAACCAAGGGAATGATGCATAAGCAACACCTCCTTTCATGACTTCAATTTCTGATGCACTCAAGAATACAACCAAACTATCATTCATTTTAGCTGTAGATAAAACTCCTGTTCCGGTGGGACTATACGTGTAATTCTGCAAAGTAGCTCCAGAGGATTGAAATCCACCTCCACCACTAAATGCAGCATATACACTACTGTAGCGGAGTGCATGTAAATCACGAATAATTGATGGCGTATTTCCGCTTGCTGTAAATGCTGCAGTACCATTCGTTGCAAAAGCATTGTCAAATGTACCGTTGTACAAAAAACGCGATACAAAATGAGAGGTGTTTGCACCACCAGCGGTTACTATTTTACCGGCTACCCATATTCCGTTCAAATTAAAGTTAACACCTGTGCCTTCAGCAGACAAGTTTCCTGCAGCTCCAAAACTCGCAATGCCATCAGCACTAAAAGCAGAATCAAGCGTATAAATTGGGGTTTGAGCATTTGCTCCAAGAGCTAAGCCTAATACTGCTAAGGCTGTGTAAATTTTTTTCATGATTTGTTTTTTGTTTTATGATGCAAAAGTGTTTTGAACGTTTTTAATAATGTTTTCAAACTTGTGGGGTGTACTATAAAACTTGTGAATGGTATTCTTTTGATAGTAAGTGGTATTTCATAAAATCAGTTTCTTTAAATCTTGCTTTCTATATCTAGAAATCGGGATTTGCTGCCCGTGATTTTTGAGCAATAATTTATTTTCATGTAACCATACTTTATCAATCTCTTGAGTATTGATTAAGTAACTTCTGTGTACTCTAAAAAAGGCTGCGTCACTTACCTTTGTTTCAATATTGACCAGCGATTCAGTTATCAAAAAAGACTTTTGATCCTTCAAAAAAACATGTGCGTAGATGTTATCTGCTTTAAAAAAAAGAACATCGCTTATCAGCAACATGATTATTTCTTTACCATTGTTTACTGCTATTTTTACTCCATTATTCATATTACAAATCTGCTAATGCTCTGTTTCAATATTCATAGAATCTTGTGAACGGTAGAGTTGAGTTTGTAAATGGTAGCCTTAAGTTGTAAACCACAGATTGCTTAGACCTTTCGGTGATGATTAGAAATAAAAAACAACAAGCGTTTTTTCTATGTTGTCAATGCACATTTGCAACTAAATTACTTGTAAATGGTAGCTTATAGCTTGTGAGTGGTAGTATATCTTTTTGAATGGTGAATTTTAGTTTTTTATCGATGTTTTGAAGTAATTATGCGATTGTTTTTTCTTTAAAAAGCACTTACTTAAATAAAATACAAGTTCCTTAATCTTTACAATATGTCTATCTCTGCTCTAAAGGAAAACATTCAAGCATTGCTACAAAAAGCCCAAAAAGCTGAGCTTGACAAGCCGCAACTATGTGAACAATACGCAAGAGAGGCACTATCATTAGCACAAGAAAAAGAACTCCCCTTTGAGCAATGCAAGGCACTTTTACAAATAGCCTCAGCAAAAGAAAGCTCAGCCGATAACTCAGAAGAAACAGAAACTATTTTTAAGCAGACAATAGAATTGGCAACAGCTTGTGGGTTCACAGAGCAACTTATTGTTAGCCTCTCAAAAATGTCTTCGCTACACAGTAACACAAACCGTTTACAGTCTGCAAGTGAATTCATTCAAAAAGCAAAACAGCATTTAAGTACTTTCTCTAATGCTGATGAAAACCTTCAATTGAGTGTACTCTATGATGATATAAGTATTCGATATAGAAAAGGTGAAGCAGGGGCTTCTTTCATAGCCGATTGCCTCTACGGTGTAGAAAAATCTAAAGCAATAAATGATGAAGGGCTTCAAACTAGTTTCTTACAAATGCTGATAATGGGCACCACAAAAATGGGTGATATAGAGGCGAGCATTCATTATTCAGAGCAGTTTATTGCCATAGAAGAGAAGCGGGATTACCACATGTCCATTGTAGGTGCTAGCATTTATTTAACAGGTCTTTATGAAAAATTAGGGTGCATAAAAGAAGCAGAAGCGACTTTTCTTAAAGCCATAGAGGCATCTAAAAAATTAGGAGATAAACAATCTTTCATGGCTGTAGAAACTCGCAGGCTTTACTTTTTATTAAACAACGAGCGTTTTGATGATGCCGAAAAAATATGCCACGAACTTTTTGCCCTACCAGAACTAAATTCTATGCCCAAGGGTAGATTTGAAATAGCTTCTGCTTGGGCTACCATTCTCTTAAGAAAAAAACAAATAAAGGAGGCTATAGAAATTTACGAAAAGGAACGGTTGACTTTTATAGAGGATAAAGTAATACTCTTAAAAATAACTGAAAAACTACATGAACTCTATGCCTTGGAGGGCTTACACACAGCTGCATACAATTCACTGTTAGAACATCAAGCCATCACAAAAGATATTTATGATACAGAAAAAACAAAAGAATATGCCGAATTACATGCACGCTTTGAAACAAAAGAGAAAGAAACGCAACTCCAAGAAGCCAAGTTACAACAACTAAATGCAGAATTGAAAGCCATTAAAAGTCAAATGAATCCGCATTTTATATTTAATGTAATGGCTACTGTAAGCAATTTAATAGGTGCTAAACAATACACCGAGGCACAAACTTCTTTGCAGCAATTCTCTACCTTAATGCGCACCACACTGCAGCAAAGTTTAGGTGATAAAATTACGGTTGAAGAAGAAGTTCTATTTCTCGAAAATTACTTAAAACTTGAAAAACTATCACTTGGAGAATCTTTTTCTTTTGAAATAACGGTAGCCGAAAACATTGATAGTGGCTATGTTCGAATCCCTTCTATGTTTTTACAACCATTGGTAGAAAATAGTGTGAAGCATGGGCTAAGACATGTAAATGGTGCAAAAAAATTGCAGATAAATTTTGGAGGTACCGAAGCAAATCTCACCATTACTATTGATGACAATGGTATTGGAAGAAAAGCATCAGAAGCCATCAACAAAAATAGAAAAGGTCACGTATCCTTTGCCAGCAAAGCATTAGAAGATAGAGTTCAACTTATAAACAACCAAAACGAACTCAAAATAAAATTAGAAATTGTGGATAAAGAAAACGAATCAGGCACCTTGATAAAGATTAACATCACTTATTTAACAATGGATTAATCTACTGCAACGTTAATCCCTGCCAAGCTTTTAAAAACTCTTCCTTTCTTTCTCTAGCCAAACTTATAGTATCTCCATTAGTCATTACTATAAATCCACCATCTGTTTTAGAGTATGCCTTCACTTGATTTAAATTAATAAGAAAGGATCGGTGTGTTCTAAAGAAATCTTTTCCGGCCAACATTTTTTCATACTCTTTTATGGGCTTAGATATTATGCGCAGCTCTTTATTTGCCAAATAAAATTCGGTGTAAACATTATCGGCTTTTAGGTAAACAATTTGGCTTAGCTCCACAAAACTTACCTCATTCAAAACAGTCAAGGCAATTTTAGTAGGGGTGTTAGTTTCAATGTTTTTCTTTAGTAATCCAAACCGTTCTTGAAGCTGATAATTTTGTTTTGCTCTTACTTTATTTAATGCTTTTGTAAGCAATTCTTTGTCTACTGGCTTTAGCAAATAATCTATAGCAGATAGTTGGAATGCACGCACAGCATATTCACTGTAAGAGGTAACAAATACCAATTCGAAATTTACTTCTTCTGGATTAAAGAAATCAAGTAACTGCAAGCCATTGAGCACAGGCATTTCGATATCTGAAAAAACAATATCTGGTTGAAATTTGCGAATCATTTTCACACCTTCCGATACATTGGAAGCTTCTGCTACTACCTCTACATCTTCTGCTATTTCCTGTAGCTTTGCTTTTAAAGATTCTCTGGCCAAATCTTCATCGTCTATAATTAAAATTTTCATTATCACCATTTCATAAAAACAATTTTACAACACAAATTATGTCTACCAATATAATAGAATTAATCACAATTTGTTCGGCCCAAAATTAAAAAAGCCATCTCGATTGAGATGGCTTCCAAAATGAACAAAGGTAAATTATGCAGTTGCGTTTTCTACCGCTTCTACCACTTTAGCTACTGCTTTTTTAGCAGCTGGTTTTCTTTTTGCAGCTTTTTTAGCACTTCTTTTTACAGCTTTTTTAGCAGCTACTACTGGCTTAGCAGCAGGTTTAGCGCCACCTACACGTTTAGATAAATCAGCTTCTAATTTTTGAATCTTTTTAGTCAAAGATTGAATTTGAGAGATACCAGTTTTTCCGTATTGGTCTACTACTTTATTCAATTTAACTTCTAATTCTTTTCTCTTAGCTTCTGCATTGTGTACTACATGATCCACAATTTTTTTGCCTTCGCGTTCGTTAATCTTTCCTTTTTTAATAAGGTCATCTACGTTCTTTTGAACTTTAGTAGAAGTTTCTGCTGCGAATCCAACGCCAGCATAAAGCAAGCTTTTTAAAGTAGCTTGTAACTTTTTGTTGTCTGCCATGATTTTTGTTTTTATTGGTTAATTAATATTTAAGACTGCAATAACATATATAATGCCAAAAAATGTGTTTTCAATATTTTCAATTTTTATTGAATAATTTAATTTGACAATGCAAATATACTAAAACCTTTTATTTACAATATATACAAGACAATATTATTTTAAAAAAAACAAGATGAGTTTAATCATATTATTAAAAAAACTATAATTTAATAAAGTTTTTTTGTCATGAAAATATAACTTAAATTAAATAATAACGGACATTTCGTCAATTTATATATTATATTTATTCGTTTATTTTACATATATTTTAAATGAAATAATTGTTATTTAAAAAATATTGATAGTTTTATTTTGAATCAAAAATTCCAACCATGAGCAATCTATTCGCTTACTTATATCTTTTAATTGGTCTAATAGAAGTATATGCCGAATTCTCTGGCAATAAAACAATGCATTACATAGCCAAACCATTACTGATGGTTGTTTTGATTGCTTACTACATTAAGAATCAAAAAGAGTCTGCTTTAAGTAGTTTTCACAAAATGATGATAGCTGCATTTGCGTTTTCGTGGGTAGGAGATGTGGCACTTATGTTTGTAGGGTTTAACGAAAATTTCTTTTTGCTAGGGTTGGTAGGCTTTTTAATTACGCATATTCTGTACACCATAGATTTTTCGAAGGTGACCAAAAACAATTTATCGGGCGTATTAACTAAAAAGTGGTGGGTACTACTTCCCTTGGTAGGCTATATGATAGGACTACTTTATCTTTTAGTTCCTTCTATTCTTTCAAATGAAAAAACACAACCATTCTTAGTTCCAGTGCTGGTATATTCATCCGCCATTGCAGTAATGGTGGTATTTGCCATTAATCGCTACCAAAGAGTAAATGATGCCAGTTTTGCGCTTGTTTTTGGAGGGGCATTACTGTTTATGTTTTCGGACTCTATAATAGCAATCAATAAATTTTTGTATGCAGAACAACTCGCTTACGCCAATGTCTTTATTATGATTTTGTACATTACAGCACAATATTTAATAGCCAAAGGCGCATTGAAACAATTTGAATTAACCGAATAAGACAAATAAGTTTAATATATTGACAGTTATTGGTTAACAATTTTTGAGAGCAAAAAGACAATAAGAAATAGACTAATTCTTGACTTCAATCGTTTAATGTTTTATATTGCATTTTTAAGCATAAAAGTGTATTTTCGCCCCTCCCTAAAAAGAGTTCATTAAAAAACTAAAGAGACAATTTCATCATGAGGCAGTTAAAGATTTCAAAATCCATTACCAATCGCGAGAGCCAGTCTATTGAAAAATATTTGCAAGAGATTGGGAAGGAAGACCTTTTAACACCTGAAGAAGAGGTGAATCTGGCACAGCGTATTCGTGCAGGAGATCAAACTGCTTTAGAAAAATTGACCCGTGCCAACTTACGTTTCGTGGTGTCTGTAGCCAAGCAATATCAAAACAATTCTCTTTCCCTAAATGACTTAATAAACGAAGGAAATTTAGGATTGGTAAAAGCAGCACAGAAGTTTGACGAAACCAGAGGTTTCAAATTCATTTCGTATGCTGTATGGTGGATTCGTCAGTCTATTATTCAGGCTTTAGCGGAGCATTCTCGTTTGGTTCGTTTGCCTTTAAATAAAGTAGGCTCATTGACCAAAATCAACAAAGCATTTTCTGACCTAGAGCAAAAATACCAACGTGAACCTACTCCAGAAGAGTTGGCAGAATTGTTGGAAATTACGATTGAAGAAGTAGAAGCTACTTTGGGTATTTCTGCCCGTCACGTTTCTATGGATGCGCCTTTCACAGATGGCGAATCGAACGCATTGATTGATGTATTGAACAATCCAAATGCTGAAAAAACAGATTTGCATTTAGAGTACAAAGAATCGTTGAGTTTAGAAACAGAAAGAACTTTAGCTACCCTTACTGAAAGAGAAAGAGAAGTTATCAAATTGTTTTTCGGAATAGGTGTAGAACATCCTATGACTTTAGAAGATATAGGGGAAAGCCTTGGTATCACTCGCGAGCGTATTCGTCAGATTAAAGACAAAGCCATTACAAAATTACGCACCCAGTCTAGAAGTAAATCATTAAAAGTTTACTTAGGACAATAAGAACAAACCTTAATACTATTGAAATGCCTCGCAGAAATGGGAGGCATTTTTATTTCTGAAGTAGGAAATTCCGTATTAAAAAAGTTTTTTCAGAATAGATTCTCAAGTAATAAAAGCCCGGTGTAAGCGAATGAATATCAAACGTGTAATCATGCTTAGAAGGGTCGAAATCTATTGATTTATGCAAAAATTCTTTTCCATCTTTATTTATTATAGAAACTTCGAAATGCTCTGGTGTCTTATGATTTAAGCCTAACATCAATATATGATTTGGCACATCAACTTTAGTAGAAATAGATTCCTTGAAATACAATTTTGAATTTTTCAATAAAGAGTCCTGTATAGTTTCTAATCTATTTAAAGAAATAGATTTTTTACTTGCAATTTTATGCAAATAAGTTTCCTGACTATATCCTAAGATGCTTATAAAAGATAAAATGCAAAGTGTTATTGCTCTCATAAATGTAATTTAAATGAAAAGTAAACAAATGCAAATTGGAATACTATTATTTTAGCATAGTTTATTAGTTTCATGTTGTATACTATTCACTTATTTCTATAATCAATGAGTCTAATCGTACTATCTATCCCTATTTTCTTTTTTCTTATTGGCATTGAACTGCTGATAGTAAAAATGAGACACCTTAGTTACTACCGTTTTAATGACGCAGTAACCAACCTAAGTTGTGGTATTGGCTCCCAAATAACAGGCATCTTTTTAAAAACAGTCACGTTTGCGGGCTACCTCTACTTATACCAACATTCTCCCCTATTAGGCAAAATTCCAACTACTTGGTGGGTATGGGTGGTCCTCTTTCTAGGGGTAGATTTTTTTTACTATTGGTTTCATCGGTTAGCACATGAAATTTCCATTCTTTGGGGAAGCCATGTAGTTCACCATCAAAGCGAAGAATACAACCTAACTGTGGCACTCCGACAAGCTTGGTTACAAGGCGCTTTTTCATGGGTGTTTTATTTGCCTTTAGCGGTAGCTGGTTTCCCTCCCGAAATGTTTGTGACCGTGGCATCGCTTCAAACCCTATATCAGTTTTGGATTCATACAAAATTAATTCACAAAATGCATCCTTGGTTTGAATACGTGTTTGCTACCCCTTCTCACCATCGTGTACATCATGGAGTGAACCCAAAATACATAGATAGAAATCATGGAGGTACGCTTATTATTTTTGATAGACTATTTGGTACATTTCAGGAAGAGGAGGAAGAAGTAGTGTATGGGATTACCTCTCAGCCTAAGAGTTGGAATCCTGTGTGGGTAAATTTTGAATATTGGATAGACTTATTTAAGGACGTTTTTGCCGTACACAACTTTGCCGATAAGATAAAAATGCTGGTACTAGCACCGGGCTGGAAACCTGCAGAGATAGGAGGTACAGCCACTTACAAAGAAGTAACCCCACAAACTTTCAAAAAATACGACACCGATATTTCTAGTGGATTAAACTATTATATCTTGTTTCAGTTTGCCGTATTGTTGGGTGGAACTTCTGCTTTTCTAAACCTGCAAATGAAAGCACCTTTTCTAGATAATCTTGGATTAAAAGCTGCTGTATCCACACTCATCATTCTTTCACTGCTCATCATTGGAGGGCTCTTTGAAAAACGCAAATGGGCAATGCTATTAGAGTTTAGCAGAATACTTTTAGCGGGAATGCTCTGTTATTGGGTAACCAAAGACCTTACTAGCACTTCTATTATCAAGGGTGTAATTCTAGTATATGGAATAATTTCTGAGATTTGGTTTCTGAGATTTAGAAAAGAGTTTTCAAAATAATTTTTGCCTTAAAAAAGAAAAATAAAATATAAATTAATGATACAATAATACTCATAAAATTTTCTGCAATTACCTCTATCAGTAAATCATAGCTAGGTCTGGTAGTCGATATTTGTTTTAAAATTTGGTATTTCTCTCTTACCATAAAAACTAATACCGATAAATAAATTGAGATTAAAAAGTAGAGAAAATAGTTTTGAATTTGCAGAAAATAAAAAATAGGTGGTGCAAGAAACATAACTAAAATCCCCATTATTTTTACTGTCCAGCTTCTATTTTCTCCTTTCCGAATATTCTCCAATTTTAAAATACTGGCTTCATTAGAATAGTTTAAATTCTCCAATTTAAAATCAGACCATATCTCTTTGAAACTTTCTTTACCATTTAATATTGGACTTAATTTATCGAGTGTATTTTGATTGTATAAATATTTCATAAAGTAGAACATTTCTGGTTGCTCGTTTTTTAGCTCCAATGGCTTTTCAAAAAAATATTCTGTGCTCACTGCCAGCATTTCATTTGTATTGGTAAAGGCATAATTTCTAAGTATACTTATCTCTCCCTCCGATACCTTTTCCATTACATACTTTGCAAAAGACTCCCATACATCGTAAATTTTATTGTAGCGTGTATCAAAATCAATAGCTGTCTTTTGAATATAAATAGCATGTGCTAATTCATGCAGTAATAGATTGTCACCATCATTTAGAATAGCAATGCCAGCTTCCATTTTAGGAGTAGAAAAATCTATATAACCACTATCAGATGTATGACCGTAGGCCTTTTGAGAATATCCTTTCAAGGCATATTCTTGGGGATAAAAATTAAAGTCGGTAAAATCTATTAACTGAAACTCCGAGAAGCCAAATGTGATTCTAGTCATTTCGGTGCAGGCAGTGAAAATTATTTTTTTTTGCCCTGGTTCTGAGTAATAAAAATCATACGTTTTTGATTTATAAAAGGAATAAAAGCGTTTTACAAATTTTTGCTTTAACACATCTGTTAGCTGAATGTAGTAAAGCGAGTTACCCGCCAAAAAGGAATGAATTTCATTTCGTTCCTTTTCGTTTGGCTGATACTGAAAAAAATAAAAAAGCTGATTGAATTGCCTTTTAAATATCAGTGTTAAAAATCTGTAGATTAAGTATAGTATTGCTAATAAAGGAATAACAAATATAAGTGCAACTGCAATAATACCGATGGAGGAGGAAGTGCCATTAGTAATATTCTCTGTTGGAAGCGTTTTTATTTCACTAACACTAATACCTAAAGAATCTTTTAAAAACTGAAAAACTTCTGATGGTAGTGTATCTGTACTTAAGATAATAAATTGATGTAAAATATTCAAACCCTAAATACAGTATTTCTTTCAACAAGAAATCAATGTAAATGAAATTTAACCATTTCATTCAAAAATTCCTACACAAAAACTAAATACTCATTCAGCTTGATAGCTTCCTCTATGGGTGCAAAAGTAGTGAGGATATCTGCTTGAGTAGCCTTTACACATATAGTATGCTCAAAATGAGCAGAAGGTTTATGGTCTTGTGTGGATATAGTCCATTTATCGCTTTTAGTATAGACATCTTTTCTGCCTAAATTCACCATAGGTTCTATGGCTATAACACAGTTCGATGGCAATTTAGGGCCTTCGCTTCGTTTTCCGTAATTGGGCACTTGTGGATCTTCGTGCAATGTTTTTCCTACCCCATGTCCTACCAACTCTCGCACACAACGGTAGCCATTTTTGCGCTCACAATATTCTTGAATTACAAAACCAATATCGCCTGTACGATTGCCCTCTATAGCAGCTTCTATTCCCAGATATAAAGATTCTTTGGTAACTCGCAAGAGTTTCAAAACTGGCTCTGTCACATTTAAAAAAGCAAAACTATAAGCACTATCAGCATGGTAGCCGTTCTTAAACACACCTGTGTCTATCGAAACCATGTCTGTTTCTCTAAAGCCACGAGCATTGGGCATACCGTGCACAACTTCTTCATTTACCGATATACAAAGTGTGGCTGGAAAACCTCCGTAACCTTTAAAAGAGGGTTCGCCTCCATGGTCGCGAATAAATGCTTCGGCTAATTTATCTAGGTACAAACCATTCATTCCAGGCTTTAACTCTTTAGCTACCATAGCTAAGGTGTTTGCCAGTATCACACCGTTTGCACGAATGATTTCTATTTCCTCTGTTGTTTTAATTTTTATTGCCATAAAAAAAATCCTTCTCGTTTCAGAGAAGGATAGTTTAATGTGTTATATAATTTCCAGTTGTCTCCTTTGGAGAGGTTATTACATGCTCACCTGAGCCATTCCTTGTCTTCCTTTAATTCTTCCCGAAGATGTTAATCCATCATAGTGTCTATTTAGCAAGTGTGTTTCTACATTTTGTAGGGTATCTAAAATTACACCCACCATAATAATAAGAGAACTACCTCCAAAGAATAGAGCAAAAGCTTGGTCTACGTTAAACAACATAACGATAGAAGGCATAATCGCCACCAATCCTAAAAACAATGCTCCTGGCAAAGTAATTCTTGAAATTACAGAGTCAATGAATTCTGCTGTTTTAATACCTGGTTTTACACCTGGCACAAATCCACTGTTTTTCTTCATTTCATCTGCTATTTGAGTAGGGTTTACTATCAAGGCCGTGTAGAAATAAGTGAAAGCAACGATTAAGATAAAGTACGTCAAGTTATATGGTACTGAGCGGATATCGGCAAATTTCATTAAGAAACTATTGTTAGCATCCATTCCTGGGAAAAACTGTGCAATAGTTGCTGGTAAAAACATGATAGCTTGCGCAAATATAATTGGCATAACACCTGCTGCATTCAATTTCAAAGGTAAGTATTGTCTTACGCCACCAGCTTGCATCATTCTTCCGCCCTGCACTACATTTCTTTTAGCGTATTGAACAGGAATTCTTCTAGTACCTTGTACCAATAAAATAACACCCATTACTACCACTATTAAGAATGCAAATTCTAATACTGGAGCAATTAAGTTTCCTTGTGTAGAACGAGTACCAATTTCTTGTAAAATAGCTCCTGGGAAACGTGCCAAAATACCCACCATGATTATAACAGAAATACCATTTCCCAAACCTTTATCTGTAATCTTCTCTCCCATCCACATCACAAATAATGTTCCTGTAGTTAAAACAACAACCGTAGAAATAGAGAATAAATAAGGAGAGATAACAATAGCAGCACCATCTTGTGCAGTTAGGTAAGCTACGTAACCGAAACCTTGGAAAACGGTAACAACTACAGTCAAAATACGAGTCCATTGATTGAGTTGTCTTCTTCCGCTTTCCCCTTCTTTAGACATCTTTTGGAACTGAGGAACAACGATTGTCAATAATTGAATAGCGATAGAAGCAGATATGTAAGGCATAATTCCTAACGCAAAAATAGATGCTCTCGAAAAAGCACCTCCTGCAAAAAGGTTTACCAATCCTAAGATACCACCTGCACCTTGCTTACCCATGTTTCCTAACATGGCAGGGTCTAAACCTGGCAAAGTTACATACGTACCTAAACGGTAAATGAACACTAAACCTAAAGTCAATAAAATACGACCTCTAAGTTCTTCTATGCTCCAAATATTTTGAAGCGTTGTAATTAGTTTCTTCATCTGTTTTTCTTATACTAAGAAAGGATTTCCTGAAAAGAAAATCCTCTCTACTGATACAAATATAGTTATCTAAATTATTTTACAATATTCACTGTACCACCGAGAGCTTCTATAGCTGCTTTAGCTGTTGCGCTTATAGCATGTACAGAAACATTCACTTTCGATTTTAACTCACCAGCACCTAATACCTTTACTAAATCTGTTTTAGAAATAATACGTTGTGCACGTAAATTTTCAACAGTAATTTCAGTAAAAGAATGTACCTCTATTAAATGTTGGATTTTAGACAAATTCAATGTTTCAAATTCCACACGGTTCACATTCTTAAAACCAATTTTAGGCAATCTTCTTTGAAGTGGCATTTGACCTCCTTCAAAACCTTTTTTGTTTTTGTGACCAGATCTAGATCCAGCACCTTTATGCCCTCTTCCAGCTGTTCCGCCAGTTCCGCTACCTTGTCCTCTCCCGAGTCTTTTCTTTACTTTGGTAGAACCTGGTGCTGATTGTAAATTATGTAATTCCATTTTATTGAAAATTTATTTCTTTTTCTTTAATACTACTTCTAAAAATTAAGCGTTTTCTACACTTATTAAATGTGCTACTTTTTTAATGATACCCGCCACTGAAGGTGAGTTTTCAATAATATTGGTATCACCTACTTTGTTCAAACCAAGTGCCTGCATCGTTCTTCTTTGACGTTGGTTGCGGTCAATCGTGCTTCTTACTTTGGTTACTTTTACCTTTGCCATAATGCTCAGTTTATCTTGTCTTTTAAAATATTATCCTTTGAAAACTACTTCCATAGATACCCCTCTTTTCTTAGAAACTGTATAAGGGTCTCTTAATTGAGTCAAAGCATCTATAGTTGCTTTAATTACGTTAGCTGGGTTAGCACCACCTAATGATTTTGCCAAAACGTCTTTTACACCAGCACTTTCCAATACCGCACGCATGCTACCTCCTGCTATTACTCCCGTTCCGTGAGAAGCTGGTTGTAACATTACTCTAGCTGCACCAAATTTTCCGTGTTGAATATGAGGAATGGTTCCTTTGTAAATAGGCACACTCACCAAATTTTTCTTAGCGTCATCTATTGCTTTTTGAATCGCCTCTTGTACTTCTTTAGCTTTTCCAAGACCTTCGCCTACCACACCGTTTCCGTTTCCTACTACTACAGTAGCAGAAAAACTAAAGGTACGTCCGCCTTTGGTAACTTTTACCACCCTACGGATGTTTACCACTTTTTCTTTTAGTTCAAGCTCGCTGGCTTTGAACTTTTGTACATTTGGATTTGACATTTGTATATTGAATTCTGAATGATCAATTAAAATTTAAGACCTCCTTCTCTTGCACCCTCTGCTAACGCTTTAATTCTACCGTGGTAAAGGTAACCTCCTCTATCAAAAACTACTTCTGTAATACTTTTTTCAGCAGCAATTTTAGCTATTGCTGTACCGATAGTTTTAGATTGCTCTATTTTAGTACCAGTACGAACAAATCCTTTATCACGAGTAGATGCTGATGCTACTGTTACTCCAGTAGTGTCATCTATTAACTGTACATAGATTTCAGCGTTACTACGGTATACTGCCAATCTAGGACGAGTAGCCGTTCCGCTTACTTTGCTTCTTATTCTTTTTCTGATTTTAAGTCTTCTTGACTCTTTACTTACTGCCATCTTAGTTTCTTTTGCCCCACTCTAAATTTAGGAGTGGGATGTTTATCGAAATTTTATTAGACTATCCTTTCTTATTTCTTAGCGGCTGATTTACCTGCTTTTCTTCTTAAAGCTTCGCCTTCAAACTTAATACCTTTTCCTTTGTACGGTTCTGGCTTACGTTGAATTCTGATTTTAGCACAAACTAAACCTAACAAATCTTTGTCAGCACAAGTCAAAGTCACTTTAGGATTTTGTCCTTTCAATTGTTCTGCACTTGCCTTTACTTCATTTGGAAGCAATACTACAACAGGGTGAGAATATCCTAAAGACAATTCTAATGCTTGACCAGTAACTGCCGCACGGTAACCTACCCCTACCAATTCCAAAACAGAAGTAAAACCATCTGATACACCTTTCACCATATTGCTTAACAAAGAACGATATGTTCCGTGCAATGCTTTGTGGCGTTTTTGCTCCGTTGGTCTTTCTATGGTAAGAGTAGAACCCTCTACTTTTACAATCATATCTGGATCTATTGCTTGTGTCAATTCTCCTTTCGGTCCTTTTACTTTCACCACACTTCCAGAAACCTCTACGGTTACTTTTGCAGGCAATGTGATGGGAGCTTTTCCTATACGTGACATAACTTTTTGTTATTTTAGATTTTAGATTTAGGAAGTAGTATTTCTTTTACTTCCGCTTTATTTCTTACAATTTAATATACCTCACACAATACTTCACCACCTAAGTTTTGAACTCTTGCTTCTTTATCTGTCATTAACCCTTTAGAAGTAGAGATGATAGCGATTCCTAAACCACTCAAAACTCTTGGCAATTCTTTCGACCCCTTGTATTGTCTAAGACCTGGAGTAGAAATTCTTTTTAAATTTTTGATGATAGGTGTTTTAGAAGTAGCATCGTATTTCAAGGCAATTTTAATTACTCCTTGTCCTGCACAACCTTCGTCAAACTTATATTTCAAAATATATCCTTTATTGTAAAGAATTTCGGTAATTCTTCTTTTTGTGTTAGACGCAGGTATTTCTACCACTCTGTGATTAGCAGATTGAGCGTTTCTAATTCTAGTTAAGAAGTCTGATATAGGATCTAATACCATATTGGTTATTTTTTATTAATTGTGTTTTTTAAATAAATCTGGATTACCAGCTTGCTTTTGTTACTCCTGGAATTCTTCCATCGCTGGCCATATCTCTAAATTTAATACGAGAAATACCAAACATTCTTACATATCCTCTTGGTCTTCCTGTAAGCGCACAACGATTACGCAATCTTACTTTGGAAGTGTTTTTAGACATCTTATCTAAAAGACCCAATTCACCAGCAGCCTTTAATGCCTTCCTTTTCTCAGCATATTGAGCTACTAATTTCTCTCTCTTTCTTTGTCTTGCTTCAATTGACTTTTTAGCCATGACTATTTATTTATTTCTAATTTCTAAATTATTTTTTGAAAGGCATTCCTAGTTCTTCTAACAAAGCAAACGCTTCATCATTGGTATTGGCAGAAGTAACAAAAGTTAAATCCATACCACCCATTTTAGTTACTTTATCAATATCTATTTCTGGGAAAATGATTTGTTCTTTAATACCCATGTTGTAGTTTCCACGACCATCAAATCCTTTAGGATTAATTCCTTTAAAGTCACGTACACGTGGCAAAGAAATAGAAACCAAACGATCTAAAAACTCATACATCTTTTCACCACGTAAAGTTACACGTGCCCCAATAGGCATTCCTTTACGCAATTTAAAGTTAGAGATATCGATACGTGCTCTAGAAGGAACTGCCTTTTGACCTGCAATAGTGCTCATTTCCTGAACAGCTATGTCTACTAGCTTCTTATCAGAAGTAGCACCGTTCACACCTTGATTTAAACAAATTTTTTCGAGTTTAGGAACTTGCATGACAGAAGTGTAGTTGAACTTCTTCATTAGATTAGAAATAATCTGCTCCTTATAGCGCTGTTGCAAGCGCGGAGTATACTTAGTAGTGCTCATTTATGTCGGTTTTGAACGATTTCCAGCCGTTCGGTTTTAAAAATGGACTGCAAAGATAGCATTTGTCCACATTTAGACAAATATTATTTAAAATATTTTTTATTGGGCAGGTAAAGCGCTTATCTTTTCCAATAACTGAGTGCTACTATTTTTAAAAAATTTGAAAATTCATTGATTATAAAAACCAAATTAAATTTAGTGAGCACTACTCCTTCTCTCAAATGAACCTCTACTTTAGCTAGGGTAAGTTTTTTCCGAGCGGCCAGAAAAATGAATTCCAAATCGAACAAATATCTATCTATAGTAGTAGTTAAAAAAACTCCCTTCCCCTTTTGATTAAATCCTTTTAAGCCACATTGGGTATCATCGGTAGGAATTTGTAAAAAAGTCCGAATCATCCAGCGCAAGATTTTAGAAGTGAACACACGAGCCTTGGGCATATTACTATAATACGAAAGCGATCGAATGCCAATAGCTATATCGTGTTGCTTTAAGGACTCATATATATGTAGGAAACTGTTTCGCTCATACGGAAAATCTATATCTGTAAAAATAATAAGTACTGCACTAGCTTTGGCTACTCCTTCGCGCAAGCTGTAGCCTTTCCCTTTATTATAATCTCGCTCTATCCAAATCAAATTAGGTATGTGCTCCAAAATAAAATCCTTCGCATTTACTTTTTGCGATTCACTTCCATCATTAATAATTAGGAGTTCTAATATTTCGTGAGGGAGTGTTTCTTGGAGCCACAAAAATTCTTGTACTACCATTTGCTCCCAATCTTGGGGAGGATTAAAACAAGGCAATACAATAGAAAGTGATGGTTGCAAACTAAATAGAGAGTAATGAACGTGAAACTATAAAAATCAAAATTATTTCTTTTCCGCTACTATCATATAGTGGTCAAAGAAAAATTCGTGTTTCAGAAGCATCGTTTCTAAAACCTCACAACCATTTTGCTCCAAAAAGTTTTCGTATTCTTTCAAATCGTATTGGTGTGGATGCAAAATATCGCCAGGAATAAGGCGAAATAATTGTTTGAAAAAAGTATGGTTGTGCGCATCTATTGTAACCACAATTTTGCCTTTTTCTTTGGCTACACCTGAAAGTATTTGAAATGATTTTTGAAGATTGCTTACATGATTGATGGCATTCATGCAAAAAACTACATCCATTTTTTGGGTACTTTTGAAATCTTCCAAAGCTACATTTTGAAAATGCACATTTGGATAGTCAGATTTTGAGAAAAAAGAAAGATTGCTTTCATATTTATCAAGCAAAGGGTCTATAGCTACCACTTTGTTTTTAGGAAATAAAATAAAAATACCTGCGGGTCCACAACCCAGGTCTGCTATAGTATCTGAGGGTTCTACAGAAACTGCATTTGCTATTTTATCTAATAAATTTTGCCAGTAGTTTTTCTTCCATTCATAGTATTGGGCTTTATCTTTAGAATGGAAATAATTTTCCCACCATTTTAGTTCAAACCATTGTGCTATTTTCCAGCGAATCATTTCGGAAAATAAGAAAATATTGTAGGCATCTGATTTTAAGAAGCTGTTTTGACACATCAAATTCTTTCCACATCTTACCTCAAGTTTCCACAATTCAATAAATAGATTTTGTCTAATAAAATAAACGTATAACTTAGCGGACAGGTTGTATGCTACTCTATCGTTCTTGTACATAAACAGGGAAGGAAAGTCCGGACAATGCAGAGCACCGCACCACCTAACGGGTGGGTTCTAAAGCAATTTAGAAACAGAAAGTGCCACAGAAAATTACCGCCCAGAAGCAATTTTGGGTAAGGGTGAAAACGTGCGGTAAGAGCGCACGCATAGTATCAGTAATGGCACTATGGGGTAAACCTTGCGGATTGAAAGCCCATATATATCAGTGGTGGAGAACGGCTCGTTCAATTCTGATGTAAATCAGAAACGCTGAGGGGTTGGGTGCTAAAGTTTAGTAGCGATGCTAAACGCAGATAAATGATAGAGGCTTTGAGCAATCGAAGAACAGAATCCGGCTTATGGCATACAGCTTTTTTAAAAAATAGAAAAATTAAAACATAAATTCTAAACTCAAAAAATCAATACCCTTAAACAAATTCAAACAAGAAAGACATGCCAAACATTTTAATAGCAGATGACGAAAAAGCCATCCGCAAAACGCTCAAAGAAATACTGGAATACGAAGGCTACAAAGTAGATGAAGCCGAAGATGGACAGAAAGCTTATGACATGATTCGCGAGGGCGAATACGATGTAGTTTTATGCGATATAAAAATGCCAAAGCTAGATGGTATGGAGGTTTTAGACCGTATCAAAAAAGAAGGAACCGATTCTCAGATTATTATGATATCGGGACACGGTACACTGGAAACTGCTGTGGATGCGGTAAAGAAGGGAGCGTTCGATTTTATTTCGAAGCCACCAGATTTAAATCGTTTATTAATTACGGTACGCAATGCGCTGGATAAATCGAGTTTGGTTACCGAAACAAAAGTGCTGAAACGCAAGGTAGGAAAGACTCGTGAGATTATAGGCGACTCTCCTGCTATTATGAAAATAAAAGACACCATAGAAAGAGTAGCTCCTACTGAAGCACGAGTTTTAGTAACGGGAGAAAATGGAACAGGAAAAGAATTGGTAGCTCGATGGATACATGAAAAATCGAATCGGTGTAATGGTCCTTTAATAGAAGTGAACTGCGCAGCTATTCCTAGCGAATTAATTGAGAGCGAACTTTTTGGTCATGAAAAAGGAGCGTTTACTTCTGCTATTAAACAAAAGTTGGGAAAATTTGAATTAGCCAATGGAGGCACTTTGTTTCTAGATGAGATAGGTGATATGAGTTTATCAGCTCAGGCCAAGGTTTTGAGAGCCTTACAAGAAAACCGAATTACAAGAGTAGGAGGTGATAAAGATATTTTAGTAGATGTGCGTGTGGTAGCTGCTACCAACAAAGATTTGACGCAAGAAATAGAAGCTGGTAAATTTAGAATGGACTTGTATCATCGTTTGAGTGTGATTTTAATTCACGTGCCTTCTTTGAATGAAAGAGCTGATGATATTCCTATGTTGGCAGAAAAATTTGTGAAAGAAATTTGTGAAGATTACGGCATTCCTAAAAAAGTGTTGACTCCAAAAGCTTTGGAAGAATTAAAAACCATGAACTGGGGCGGAAATATTCGCGAACTTAGAAACGTAATGGAGCGCTTAGTGATTTTGAGTGAGCAAAAAATCACAGAAGAAGAAGTGAAACTTTTTGTAACCAATACTCAAGCTAAAGATACGCCTACTGATTTATTTGAAAACTTCGATAAGTTTCAAGATTTTAAAGAGCATATCGAAAAGTTATTCATTCATCACAAACTTCAAAAGTTCAATTGGAATGTCTCGAAAACCGCAGAAGTATTAGATATTCAACGAAGCCATTTGTACAATAAGATTGAGAAATTTGATTTGAGAAGAAATTAAAAGCATTGTTATGAGAAAGATTCTTTTTCTGTTTTCCATTGTTTTTATTTCTCAATTTTCAAAAGCTCAATCGCTACAAGGTGATACACTTTTGGGATTGATAAACCTTTCTGTGAGTAATAGTTTTGTACAACAGTTTTTTGCAGCTTATGAAATCAAAAACACAGTAGGGGAAAGATATTCTTCCACTAAAGCTGGCATAGATGTTCATGCAAAAAACGACACCCTCGTTTCTATTGATTTTTTTAAAACTAACACCCAATTTGGAAGCTACACAGCTCAACTTCCTAAAGGCTTAGTGTACGGTTTCACTGCAGATGAAGTAAAAAAGAAATTAGGAAAACCTACTACAGCCTACATAAACTCTGGATATTGTGAATATGAGTTTCCAGCCTATGTAATCACCTGCTGGTTTGAGGGCGGAAAATTGAGCCAAGTGAATTTGTCTAAGAAATAATTTTAGAATCTCTCAATCCCAAAAGTCTTTCCTTCTATTGCTAGTTCTGTATTGGGAAAAATATCCATAGCTTCAAAGAGTAATGGGTCTAAATTTTCGTAACGAGCAGAAAAATGACCAATCAATAACTTTCCCACCTGTGCTTTTTGAGCAATTATACCTGCCTGTTTTGCTGTACTGTGCATAGTTTCAGCAGCACGAAGAGAATGCTCATCTAGAAAAGTAGCCTCGTGATATAACAGGTTTACATTTTTTATCTGCTCCACAAAAGATTCTGTAAAAACAGTATCGCTACAAAAAGCATACGAACGAGGAGATAAGGGATTTTCAGTTAACGTAGCGTTTGAAATTCTATCCCCATCTGCTGTTATAAAATCTTCACCTTGCTTTATTTTTATGATTTCAGAAATAGGAATGTTGTATTCTAAAATTTTCTCTGCCAAAATTTTTCGGAGTCCTACTTTTTCTCTAAACAAAAACCCCGTGGTTGGAATACGATGTTCTAAAATTACAGTCTCTACAGAAAGGGCTTCGTCTTCATAAATTATTCTGGGAACGTCTGCCAATACTGGATGAAAAAAAACATCGTACCGAAGAATAGTTTGCGAATGCTTAAAGTGCGTATTGATGATTTCTTCGATTCCAGGATGACCGTAAATATGTAAAGGTGTCTCTCTATAATTTAAGTTAAAAGAAGTGAGCAAACCCATCAATCCAAAAAAATGATCGCCATGAATATGAGAGATAAATACATGATCCAACTTACCTCTGCGAATACCAAACTTGGCCATTTGCATTTGCGTACCTTCTCCACAATCAATTAAAAATCCTCTTCCATTGTAATTTAAAAACTGACTGGTAGGATTTCTATTGTATGCAGGCACAGCCCCATTGCTGCCCAAAATGGTTACATCAAAGTGCATAGGCGATTACGCTCTTAGGTCTCTATCTAGTTCTTCCATCATAATAAAATCTATGGATTCACTTACAGTAGGAACTATATTTAGGATAGACTCTAATTGTGAAATTTTGATTAACTTCTGAACATGCGTATTTAAATTGGTCAATACAAAAGTACCTGCAGCTTCCTTAGAAAGGCGATTGCCAACTAGCAAAGAACTTAAGCCAGAAGAGTCTACAAACTGCACTGGCTCTAGATCTAAGATAATATTTTTGAAACCCTCATTGTGAAGCACCACCAATTCAGACTTTAAATTTGGAGCTAGATTACTCAGCAATTTTTCTTCTTCTACACGTACTATGCAAAAGCGTTCTCTCTTATCGATGGTAAGTTTCATAATTGATAGATTTAATAGCTTACAAATTTATTTGGATTTCCTACGTTGGTAAAATACGTATTTTTTAATATTACAAACAAATATTACTCAATCACACTGCAAATTAATATTCAAAATAATTTATATCCGACTTTATATTCTTTTCGTTTTGTTGTGAATAGACAACTTTCGCTTCCGCAATTGTAGAAAAAAACATTCGCTTACACTTTACAATGTTATATGTTCATTAGCAAGTATTGAAGAAACTATTGAAAAATCGTTATTTTTAAACCTATAAAACATTTTGGCAGGTAACTACGTCTTCTATTTGGCAGCACTTAGAAAAAAGTAGAAGACAGAATGTCGCATTAATTAGTTTGGTTTATTATTTGACACAATCATATTCATGGAAGCAAAATTTTCACCGAAAGTAAAAGAAGTAATCTCTTACAGCAGAGAAGAAGCGTTGCGTTTAGGGCACGACTATATTGGTATTGAACACCTCTTGTTAGGCTTAATTAGAGAAGGCGAAGGATTGGCAATTAAAACACTCAAATCTTTAGAGATTGATGCCGTAATGCTTCGTAAAATAATTGAAGATTCTATAAAAGACAAAGTTTCTAAAACAGCCTACAACCCAAACTCACTGCCACTTACCAAGCAAGCTGAAAAGGTTTTAAAGATAACTGTATTAGAAGCAAAGGTGCTCAAATCAGATGTGATAGGAACAGAGCATTTAATGCTCTCTATTTTAAAAAACAAAGACAATGTAGTGACCCAAATACTCACCCAACAAGATGTGAACTACGATATATTTAAAGCAGAACTAGACCTAGTTCAAAACGATGTAAAAGCAGAATTGCCAAACGACCCACCAGACGATGAACCCTTTGAAGACGATAAAGGTAGAGGCGGTTTTGGCACACAACCACCTGCAAAAAAAGGAGGAAACTCTAAATCAAAAACTCCTGTTTTGGATAATTTTGGTCGTGATGTTACTTTTGCTGCAGAAGAAGGAAACCTTGACCCCATAGTTGGTCGTGAAGCTGAAATAGAAAGAGTATCTCAAATCCTTTCGCGTAGAAAGAAAAACAACCCTATTCTAATAGGTGAGCCAGGTGTAGGTAAAACAGCAGTAGTAGAGGGTTTGGCGCTCCGTATTATTCAGAAAAAAGTATCTAGAGTTTTGTTTGGAAAACGAATTGTAATGCTTGATTTAGCTGCTTTAGTAGCAGGCACTAAATATCGCGGACAGTTTGAAGAGCGTATGAAAGCCATCATGAATGAACTCGAAAAAAACAGAGATGTAATTTTATTCATTGATGAAATCCACACCATTGTTGGGGCTGGAGGAGCTACAGGTTCTCTAGATGCTTCTAATATTTTTAAACCTGCATTAGCTCGTGGCGAACTTCAATGCATAGGAGCTTCCACTCTTGATGAATATCGTCAGTATATTGAAAAAGATGGTGCTTTAGATAGACGTTTCCAAAAGGTAATGATAGATCCACCTTCGGCAGATGAAACTGTACAAATTCTCACCAACATTAAATCTAAATATGAAGAGTACCACAGTGTGGAATATTCTAAAGAAGCTATAGAAGCCTGTGTGAGCTTGAGTGGAAGATATGTAACCGATCGTTTTTTTCCAGATAAAGCAATAGATGTTTTAGATGAAGTAGGCGCTCGGGTGCATTTAAAAAACATTCACGTTCCTAAAGATATTGTGGAATTAGAAAAGCAAGTAGAAGAAATAAAAGTAGAAAAAAACCAAGTAGTAAAATCGCAAAAATATGAGGAGGCTGCTCGCTTGCGAGATCGTGAAAAACATTTACTGGAAGAATTAGAAAAGGCCAAAAATCAATGGGATGAAGATTCTAAAAATGCCCGATACCCCGTAAATGAAGAAGACATAGCAGAAGTAGTAGCCATGATGACTGGAATTCCTGTAAGCAAAGTAGCACAAACAGAAGGCAACAAGCTGTTAGGTATGGGCGAACAATTAAGAGGCACCGTAGTGGGACAAGATGATGCCGTAGTAAAGGTGGTGAAAGCAATTCAAAGAAATAGAGTAGGATTGAAAGACCCACGTAAACCTATTGGTACATTTATTTTCTTAGGTCCTACTGGAGTTGGCAAAACAGAATTAGCTCGTTCTATTTCAAAATATTTATTTGATTCAGAAGATTCATTGATACGTATAGATATGAGTGAGTACATGGAAAAATTTTCTGTGTCTCGATTAGTAGGTGCCCCTCCGGGATACGTAGGCTACGAAGAAGGTGGTCAGTTAACTGAAAAAGTTCGCAGAAAACCTTATTCTGTAGTGCTATTAGACGAAATAGAAAAAGCACATCCCGATGTATTCAATATTTTATTGCAAGTATTTGACGATGGAGTACTTACAGATAGCATGGGAAGAAAAGTGAATTTTAAAAACACGCTTATCATCATGACATCCAATATTGGTGCGCGCGATTTGAAAGATTTTGGTCAAGGCGTAGGCTTTGCTACAAAATCTAAAACGGACTCATCAGATGAATACAGTAAAAATGTAATATCGAAAGCGCTCAAGAGAACATTCTCACCAGAGTTTTTAAATCGTATTGATGATGTAGTTATTTTTAATTCTTTGGAAAAAGCGTCCATCTTCAAAATTATTGACATTGCTTTGAAAGATGTATTAGCTCGTTTAACTACGCTTGGATTTGAAATAAAGCTGACTGAAGACGCTAAAAATTTCATTGCTGAAAAAGGATACGACCCAGCGTATGGGGCTAGACCACTTCATCGTGCATTGCAAAAATATGTAGAAGACCCATTGGCAGAAGAAATTCTAAGAGCCAATGCAAAACCCGGTGATACCTTTGTTATAGACCTAGACAAGGATGGCACCCAATTGAAAATTACGCTAAAAGTAGCCAAGAAAAAAGCGGAAACGCAGTCTGGCGAGTAACCACTCAACCTTCTAAAGCCTTCGAAATTTTCGAGGGCTTTTTTTGGCACTTCTTTTGAAACTTTTGCATAAATAATTTTAAATGAAAAAAATAATACCGCTTCTTTTGTTGGGCTTCAGCAGCTCTTTAGTCTTTGCACAAAAAAATATACCACATCAATTCAAAGAAATAAAAAGAGGCGCCACACTAGAAGCAGTAAGGCTTGCAGGAGTTATTAAATTATACATACTAGTAGATGATATTGAGCAATACACACAAATTCAAGTAGAGAGGGGAAACGAATTTAATGAGTATAGTGGTGTGAAAGTGATTGAAATAACGAAAGGGAAATACAAAAATAATTACATAGAAACAGAAGACAGATTTCCAGTTTCTTCACAAATGGATAGTAAGTATCGCTTAAAGGGAATTAATGAAGAAGGTACGATTAAAATCTTTGCCCCTGTTACTGTTGCACTTCCCTCAAAAGCTGATTCAGTTGCTAAAAAAACAGTGGTAGAAAAAAAGGATTCGGTAGTAGCTACAAAAGCAATATTCAAAACAGATACTGTATTTACAAAAGTAAAAGAATCTATTTTAAAAACTCCAGAGCAAGCAGTGCAACCAAAGACAGCAAAGGATTCTACAATTACAAAACCGACAATTAAAACTCCTATAACCAATATATCACAAAAACAGTTTGATACAGATACCCTCAATGAAGTATATGGGCTAAGTGATAATATGCCTCATCAAATTTTTATATTTTTCAAAGACCCTTCCGTATTTCAATGGAATGTGACGGTAACGAATAAGTTAGATTCTTTCAACAAAAAACAATTTGCCGATGCTCAATTACTGACACGAGGAGTGTTGACAGACAATGGTCCTTTTATTTATATCAAACAATTTAAGGACAAAGAAAATGCCATGCTTTATTTAAAATCTTTGAAATCTAAACCAGAGATATTCTCAGAACTAAAACCTGACCAATACTATCTCGCAGCTATTTCAACCATTAATTATTCTCTCTTGGTTTCTACCAAAAAGATAAATAATTACATGAGGTTTTATAGGATGAATTATTAAAAAAATTACTCTGCTTTCTCAGAACTTAATTCATTCATCAAAATTTCACTAACCCCTATATTAGAGAAACCGCCATCGTGATATAAATTTTGCATGGTAACATAGCGAGTTAAATCAGAGAAAAGTGTTACACAATAATCAGCACAAGCATCTGCACTAGCATTACCCAATGGTGACATTTTATCAGCAAAGCCAAAAAAAGAATCGAAGCCTTTTATGCCAGAACCCGCAGTGGTCATAGTAGGTGACTGTGAAATAGAATTTACACGTACCTTTTTTGCATTGCCATAATAGTAACCAAAAGAACGCACAATAGATTCTAAGGTAGCCTTTGCGTCTGCCATATCTCCATAACCTGGGAAAGCCTTTTGAGCAGCTATAAAAGAAAGTGCTACAACAGAACCCCATTCATTAATCGCATCTTGCTTCATACAACTTTGCAAAATCTTATGCAATGAGAATGCAGATATATCGTAGGTTTTAGCCATCCAATCGTAATTGACATCAGTATAGCTTTTCCCTTTTCTTACATTGGGTGACATACCTATAGAATGCAAAACAAAATCTAATTTCCCTCCCAAATGCTCCACTGATTGGGCAATTAATTTATCTAAATCTTCTACCAAAGTTGCATCAGCAGGAATCACAATAGCATTGCATTTTTCTGCTAATTTGTTTATCTCGCCTAGACGCAAAGCTACAGGGGCATTGGTAAGCGTAAATACGGCACCTTGCTCATGAGCTTTTAAAGCTACTTTCCAAGCAATAGAATTTTCATCTAATGCTCCAAAAATAATTCCACGTTTCCCTTTTAGTAAGTTGTTCATTTTTTATTCTTTTAATTCACAGTTTTCGGTTGACAGTTCATAGTCGTTTACTAGCTTTTTGTCATTCTTAATTATACATTCATCAACTCCTTTGCATTTGCCAATGCGGCCTCGCTTACTTTGTCGCCTCCCAGCATTTTAGCTATTTCTAAAACACGTTCATCATTCTCCAACACCTTAATTCGTGTGTTGGTTTTAGCACCTTTGGTTTCTTTGTAAATATAAAAATGTTTGTCAGCGGTACGAGCAATTTGAGGCAAGTGGGTAATGCAAATTAATTGATGTTGTCGGCTCATCTTCTTCATAATATCGCTTACTTTTAGGGCTACCTCTCCAGAAATTCCTGCATCTATTTCATCGAAAACTAAAGTCGGCAATGCATCTACATCTGCCACTAAAGATTTTATGCAAAGCATAAGTCTAGAAAGCTCACCACCAGATGCCACTTCTTTAATTTCTTGTGGAGCAAATCCTTTATTGGCAGAAAACAAAAACTTTATTTCACTCAAACCTTTGCTGTGTAATAGTTTCTCGTCTTGCTTTTGCAGTTGAACTATAAAAGTAGCATTGGGCATTCCTATTTTATGAAGATTACCCATAACCTCCTTTTGAAAATTAACCAATACCCCTTCCCTATTTTTATGCAACAACTCTGCTGTTTTTAAAAGTAATTTTCGTTGCTTATCTAAATCTAGAGTGAGCATTTCTATCTGTGAAGAATTGCCATCTATTGCATTGATTTTTTGCTCTACATCTGCCTTAATTTTCAACAAAGCATCTACGGTTTGTACGTTATACTTTTTTTGTAAACGATAAATCACATTCAATCTTTGTTGTACTTCAGCTAATCGCTCAGGATCCACACTAACACTGTCTTGGATATCTTCAAACTCCTTAGATATATCTTTTAATTCTTCTGCTACACCTACCAAACGGCTACTTAAATTCTCTATGTCTCTATTCAAATTTTTTACCGAGCGTAATTGAATTTGAATATTACCAATAGAATCCAATACAGATATTTCACTCGAATCTAAAATCAAAAGAGATGCTTGTAAAGCTTTCTGTATTTCTTCTACATTGGACAACGTCTTTTGCTCCGATTCCAAAATCTCTTGTTCTGCTTCATCCAGATTTGCATCCATCAATTCCTTTAATTGAAAAGATAAAAAATCCAATTCCGTTTTAGCTCTTTGATACGATAGTACCAACTCATCTAATTGTTTTTGCTCCTTTTTGTAACGTGCAAAATCTTGAGAAAAGGAATTTAAAAGTGGTTGATTTTTAGCCAACACATCTACTACTTCCATTTGAAATCCACTTCTGATTAATTCAAGCGTCTCATGCTGATTGTGCATGTTTACAAGCTTCTCACCTATGATTCGCAGCACCGAAAGATTAACTGGAGTGTCATTTATAAAAGAGCGCGACTTACCGCTTGGTAAAATTTCTCTGCGAATAATTGTATGCTTTTCAAAGTCTATTTCATTTGCAACAAAAAGCTCTTGAAATAACTTTTTATCTATATCAAAGTCGGCTTCTATAATGCATTTTTCTTCTTGGTTGTAGAGCGATTTAGTATCGGCTCGTTCCCCTAAAATAAGGGAAAGTGCCCCAAGTAAAATAGACTTACCAGCACCTGTTTCGCCTGTGATAATATTTAAGCCTGTAGAGAGTTGTATCTCTAGCCTCTCAATAATGGCGTAGTTCTTTATAGAAATTTGTTTCAGCACCTCGTAAAAATAGAAAAATTCTTTCCTGATTAATAAATGTTAGAATTTGATGTGCTAGACAGGTATCGAAATCTATACTTCTTCGCAAAATATTTTCAAATTTGAGCAGATTATGCTTGATATTATTTCTTTTAAAGCTGCTTCAGAAAAAGACATTCCCCTAATTCACCAATTAGGAGAAAAAATCTGGCGCGTTCATTACCCATCTATTATTTCTGAAAGCCAAATAGAATACATGCTAGAATGGATGTATTCTGAAAAAAATTTAAAAGCGCAAATTGAGAATGGTCAAAAATTTACAATCATCTATTTGAACGAAGAGGCAGTAGGTTACTTTTCCATTTCAGAGAAAACACCTCATCATTTTTTCTTACATAAATTTTACATTGATACCTCACAACACCGCAAAGGAATTGGTAATTCAGCATTTGAATATATGCTTAAAAATAGTTGTCCCAATTTTAAGACCATTACTTTACAAGTAAATCGGAGAAATATAAAAGCTGTAAATTTTTATTTCAAAAAAGGGTTTAATATAGATAGATCTGAAGATTTTGATTGCGGTGGCGGATATACAATGGATGATTTTTTTATGATACTAAAACGAAAATAATATGCTATACAAAAGAATGCCTATAGAGATAGAAGCCCCTGAAGAAAAGGGTTACAATACCATAAAATTTAATTTAGCTGAAAGCTCGGTGCGTGATATTCCTCTCAAAAATATAAATGTTGATTTATCAGAATTAGTCTTGGTTTATGGAGAGCATAAAGGCAAAACTGAATTGCGTGAAGCGATATTAGCAAACTCAAACTTAGATGCTGCTAATGTTTTAGTAACACCCAGTGCTGCCACAGCATTGTTCATCATCCATACTACGCTTTTGAGTAAAGATGACCACCTAATTGTAATTCGCCCAAACTACGGAACCAATCTAGAAACCCCACGAGCCATTGGTTGTGAGCTTTCGGTGATAGATTTAAATTTTGAACAAGGTTTTGAATTAGAGATAGCCAACATTAAAGCAGCTCTAAAATCAAACACAAAATTGATTAGCATTACTACACCTCATAATCCTACAGGAACAGAAATTTCAACAGAAAAAATCAAGGAAATTATTGCAATAGCAGAAAAGCAAAATTGCTATGTATTAGTGGATGAAACGTACCGAGACTTAAATTTTCAAACTCCATTAAAACAATACTATGCAGAACTTTCAAGTCAAGTAATTTCCGTTTGTTCTCTTTCCAAAGCCTTTGGTGCGCCTGGTATTCGCACGGGTTGGATTATCAATAAAAATGAAAAACTATTGAATGATTTCTTAGCCGCAAAAGAGCAAGTTATCATTTGCAACTCGGTAGTAGATGAAGAAATAGCGCAAGCTATTTTACAGCAGGAAAATAGTTTACTCACAGCTACTCATGCTCACATCCGAGAAAATTTTTCTGTGCTTAAAAATTGGATGCAATCGCAACCCTATTTTGAATGGATAGAACCTACAGCAGGAGTAGTATGTTTCCCCAGAATAAAAGAAGAGTATAAAATCAATCTTGAATTATTTCATGCACTACTTTATGAAAAATATGGAACGGTAGTAGGTCCTGGGCATTGGTTTGAAAAAGACAAAAGCTATATGCGTATTGGGTTTGGGTATCCTGAAAAAGATGAATTACAAACTGGATTACAAAATTTAATTTTGGCAATGGAGGAATGCCTTACTAATTCATAAATGAATTTTTATGGAAATTTCAATGTATTCCATCTTATCCTAAAATCAAAAAATCATGAAACGTATTATTCTTCTTTCCAGCATTGGATTATTTCTTTTGGGCTGCAACAAAATGCCATCTCACTTCAAAGCAGCTGCAGAAGCTGAGGCTCCTACAACAAATACTATTTTATATGATGAGAAAAATTCTTCAAATGCAGCTGGTAAAGTTATGGAAGAAAAAGTAGCTAGTGCTTTTACGGAGGCTACTTTAGAAAGACCTTTACCTCCTAATTCAGCCAGCAGAGTAGAGTCAAAAATTCCTACTCAAATCATTCGCAACGGAACTGTCAATTTTCAGGTAGAAAATTTAGAAAAATCGCATGCAAAAATTGAAGCATTGCTAAAACAACATAGTGCCTATTTCGGCTCTGATACACGTACTCAGAACAATTTTCAAATAGATGGCAATATGATTATTCGGGTACCCTCACAAAACTTTGACAAGATATTGGAGGCACTCATGTCTGAGTCTGTTTACACCAACTCTAAAAACATAACGGCAGAAGATGTGACTAGTCAGTTTGTAGATATAGAAGCAAGATTGAAAACAAAGAAAGAAGTTGAACTTCGCTATACTGCTTTGCTTAGAGAGGCTAAAAAAGTGAGTGATATTTTGGAAGTAGAAAATAACCTTCGCACTATTCGGGAAGAGATAGAATCACAAGAAGGTCAATTGAAATACTTAAAAGACCAAGTTTCTTACAGCACCATCAATCTAAGCATTTACCAAAAACTAGATTATTCACCAGAACCTGAGTTAGGTTTTTTCTCCAAAATAACAGAGGCTTTTGTAAATGGATGGAGAGGGCTTATCTCCTTTTTTGTAGGACTAGTAAGCATTTGGCCATTTGCCATTATCTTCTCAGTGATTGTATTTTATACCATAAAAAGATGGAGAAATAGAAAAAATTAGGATTCTAAACAATGTGAAAAAGAAAAGACATTCTACTCGGATGTCTTTTTTATTTTTACAAACTATGAAACAATACCACGATTTACTGCAACATCTTTTAGATAAAGGAGTATGGAAAGATGACCGCACGGGAACTGGCACCTACAGTGTATTTGGCTACCAAATGCGCTTTGATTTAAAAGATGGCTTCCCGCTGGTTACCACTAAAAAAGTTTTCACCAAGGCTGTGATTCATGAGCTGCTTTGGTTTCTGAAAGGGGAATCAAACATTCAGTACTTATGCCAAAATGGAGTGCGCATTTGGGATGACTGGCCGTATGCTACCTACAAAGCCAGCAGTGATTTTAAAGGAGAAACAATAAAGGAATTTGCTGAAAAGATAGCTAATGATAATGCCTTTGCTAAGCAATGGGGTGAACTAGGACCTGTGTATGGTGTACAGTGGAGGTCATGGGAAGGAAAAGAAGGAAAAGCATACGACCAAATTTCCCACCTAGTTGAGCAACTCAAAAAAAACCCTTACTCGCGCAGACATATCGTGAGTGCATGGAATGTACCATTCATAGACCAAATGGCTCTACCACCATGCCATACCATGTTTCAGTTTTATGTGAGTGAAGGAAAATTATCTTGTCAGCTCTATCAGCGCAGTGCCGATGTATTTCTAGGCGTGCCGTTTAACATTGCATCGTATGCTTTATTAACTATGATGTTGGCTCAAGTTTGCGGATTAGAATATGGCGATTTTGTACATACTTTCGGAGATGTACATTTGTATAGTAATCATGTAGAGCAAGTGAAACTTCAGCTCACACGTAATTTCAGACCCCTACCACAAATGGAAATAAATAAAGAAGTGACCTCTATTTTTGATTTTAAATACGAAGACTTTAAGCTGCTGAACTACGACCCACATCCAACTATAGCGGGGGAAGTAGCCGTTTAAAAAACTACTTCTGTTTGTACACTAGCGATTTGTCTTTAAAAAAATCTTCCGTAAAATAAGTAGAAAGCGGAGTAATACGTACATTGCTGATACCTTCAATTTCATTAGTCAAATCACCTCCTTTAAGGCAAACAAGTCCGTTCCCTTTTTCGTTTAACTGTTTGTATAGATATTTACGGTCTGTCCATTTCAATAAATCTGGCAGCGGTGCTACAGCTCTTGATACCACAAAGTCATACTGATAATCCATTTCTTCTGCCCGCTTGTGAAACGTGAAAATATTCTTTAAGTCTAACTCTTCTTTCACAGCATCAATTATTTTCAATTTCTTTCCTATGGAATCCACTAAATGAAATCTACACTCAGGAAACAATATAGCCAAAGGCACTCCTGGGAAACCTCCGCCAGTTCCCAAATCCATAATTTTACTTCCATTTCTGAATGTTACAAACTTGGCTATAGCCAACGAATGAAGTACATGTCGCTCCATTAAATTGTCAATATCTTTTCTAGAAATTACATTGATTTTATCATTCCAATCTTTATATAACTCATAAAGTTTAGAGAATGATTTTTGTTGTTGCTCAGTAAGTTCTGGGAAGTATTTAAGAAGAATATCCATTGAGAAAGAAGTCAGATTTTAGAAGTCAGAAGTTAGAGAACAGCCTCTAAGGTAAACTTAGGATTTAGAACTTAATTTTTAAAGTTTAAGAACATTAATATCTATCCTTCGTGTCTTTCATTTTTTGAAAGAGCATATCTTTCGCTCTAAAGAGTTGTGCCTTTACAGTACCCAATGGCAAATCCATTTTTTCTGCTATTTCATCGTACGATAATTCCTCAAAATAGCGATACTCTATAAGTTGACGATACTTAGGGTCTAGCTTTTGCAATACATCGCGCATTTTCTGTGCCCGTTGTTCTTTTATAATAGACTCCTCTGGCGTAGCTGTTTTATCTTTCACAGCTACTGGTGCCATTTCCCCATCATAAGAAGCTGTAGGTTGGTCTATAGAAGTAGTTTGCAATTTTTTCTTTCGAATAAAATCAATGCAATTATTGGTAGCTATTCTAAAAAGCCAAGTGCTGAAACCAAAATCTTCGGTGTAGTTTTGAATATTATTAAAAGCCTTACCAAAAGCTACCATTGTAAGATCTTCAGCATCATCACGATTGTGAATCATTTTCAAAATCATAAAGAAAACAGAATCCCTGTACTTGCCCATCAACTGCGAAAACGCAGCCTGGTCGCCAGCTTTAGCCTTTCTTACCAGATCTAAGTCAATGAGTGATTTTGGGGTTAAATTTCCTTCCATTTATCTTTGGTTGCAAACAATGATAATAAAAAAATCAGGTATAAATATAATGTATACGTAATATCAAATAATAAAGTTAATGAATTAAGGTCTGACTGCTGTAATTTACCATTTACTCTATTTATAAACCACTTTTTAGTAAATAAAATTCCAAAAAAAATTAATAAAACGGGCAACAGCAAGTGAATTTGGGTAACTAATATTACAGCTGTTACATAAAAAATAAGATTAGATAGAGGATACAATGCTAAAGCAATACGATGGTGAAATTTATAAAACCTACCAGAACGTGTGTGTCTTAGTTTTTGTTGCATCCATTCTTTCCATGTTTTCTTTGCTTCGGAATACATAAAAGAATCTTTACTTAAAGAAACTTCGGTATTGCTAGAATTGGCTACAGCATTCACAAATAAGTCATCGTCTCCACTTGGTATATCTTTATTCTTCTCATAAACCTTTGCATCAAACATATTTTTTTTGAAAGATAGATTTCTGCCTACTCCCATATAGGGCATACCCAGTTTTGCAAAAGATAAATATTGCATAGCTGTCATCACATTTTCGAAACGAATAAATTTATTTAAGAAAGTATTTTCTTTAAAAAAAGGAGCATATCCTAAAACAATTTTTGTTTCATTCAAATAGCCACTCACTAAATTCTCCAACCACTGTATGGTCATAGGTTTGCAGTCTGCATCGGTTACTACTATAGTATCATACTTTGCTTGCTGTACACCTATTTGCAGCGCAAATTTCTTTCCTTGAAAAGGTTTGTTTACATCTGGTTTAATATTAAAAACACGGATGTTGTCATTGCGCTGACAGTACTCTGCTATTACATCTAAGGTATTGTCAGTAGACTGGTCGTTTACTAATATCACTTCATACTTTGGGTAATGTTGAATCAAAATAACTTTTAGATTCTTCAAAAGATTTTCTGCCTCATTCTTAGCACAAATAACAATAGAAACTGGAGGAAATTTTTCAGGGGTATAATGTTTTGACTTTGCAAAAGCCAATTTTCGAAACACTACCAGATAATAGAGTGCCTGTATAACTGCTGCACTTATAAATAATTGAAATACGAATAACATTTTGCAAATATGAAATAGCTAAGAGAATTAATAGGAAAGAGAAATAAACATTTACACGACCGATACAATTCCAATTTCCTATTTTCGATACGTTATTATTGTGAACCTATTTTTTAGAAAAGTAGCTATTCCCAAAAAAGAATAAGCGCAACAGAGCAAACAACATGAAATTTAATTTACTCGCTACCGACTCACAAACCAAAGCACGTGCTGGAGAATTTTTTACGGATCATGGGAAAGTAGAAACCCCCATTTTTATGCCAGTGGGGACAGCTGGAACCGTTAAGGGTGTTCATTTTCAGGAATTAAAAAAAGATATTAAAGCGGAAATAATTTTAGGTAATACCTATCACTTGTACCTTCGACCGGGGTTGAATGTAATCAACGAAGCGGGTGGCTTACATAAATTTATTGGTTGGGATGGGCCTATACTAACCGATAGTGGAGGATATCAAGTTTACTCGCTTTCTGATATTAGAAAAATAAAAGAAGAAGGAGCTGAATTTCGCAGTCACATAGATGGTTCCAAACATATTTTTACACCAGAGAATGTAATGGATACCCAACGCACCATTGGAGCTGATATAATTATGGCTTTTGATGAATGTACTCCTTACCCATGCGAGTATGACTATGCAAAAAAGTCTATGGGTATGACCCATCGTTGGTTAGAAAGATGTGTGAAACGATTTAAAGAAACTGAAAATTTATATGGTTATAATCAAACACTTTTCCCGATTGTACAAGGAAGTGTGTATAAAGATCTGAGAAAACAATCGGCAGAATTTATAGCATCTCAAGGTATGGATGGCAATGCCATAGGTGGTTTGAGTGTTGGTGAGCCAGATGAAGATATGTATGAAATGACTGAACTAGTTTGTGATATTTTACCAAAAGATAAACCTCGCTATTTAATGGGAGTGGGTACTCCCGCTAATATTCTAGAAGGAATTGCTTTAGGTATAGATATGTTTGACTGTGTAATGCCAACCCGCAATGCTCGCAATGGAATGCTTTTTACCAATCAAGGAATTATCAATATTAGAAACGAAAAATTTAAAAAAGATTTTAGCCCTATTGATGAAAATGGATGTGAGCTCAGCCGCTTCCATACCAAAGCATATTTGCGTCACTTAATGCACGCAGGCGAATTATTAGCAGCACAAATTGCCTCTATCAATAATTTAAGTTTTTATCTTTCTTTAGTGGGGGAGGCTCGCAAACATATACGAGCAGGCGACTTTCCAGCATGGAAAAAAACCACACTAGAGCGAGTTATGCGAAGATTGTAATTTAAATTTGGAAAACTTTTAATGCATTTTCAGAAGTAATGCGCGCTACTTCATCTATTGAAATTTGTTGGATGGTAGCAATTTCGTCCGCAATTAAAGTAGTGTACGAAGACTCATTTCTCTTGCCTCTATGTGGCACAGGAGTCAGATAAGGAGCGTCTGTTTCCAAAACTACATTTACCAAATCTATTTCGGCTAATACCTGTTTCAATCCAGAATTTTTGTAAGTCACCACACCCCCTATTCCTAAATAAAACCCAAGCTTTACAATTTCTCTTGCTTCTTCTACAGAACCACTAAAGCAATGAAAAATACCACTTACTTTTCCTTTATATTTTTTTAAAATTTCAATACATTCATAAGTAGATTTTCGAGAGTGAATTACAATTGGTAATTTTCTTTCAATCGCCCACTCTATCTGTATTTCAAAAGCTTTTATTTGTTGCTCTTTAAAACTAATATCCCAATAAAAATCTAAGCCAATTTCACCTACAGCATAGTAGTGAGTGCCATTATTTAAGTACTTTTTTGCTAGGGCTAACTCTTCTTCAAAATTTTCTTTTACATGGCATGGATGTAGACCCATCATGGGAAAAATCTCACAGCCTTCTTTTGAAAGTTTACAAAGATTCAAAAGTCTATCGTGTGTTTCGGAATCAATAGCTGGGAGAAATATTTTTGTTACACCATTGGCTTTGGCGCGTTCTAAAACTTCCACAATGTCCGTATCAAAATCAGTTCCGTAAAGATGGGCATGGGTATCTATGAGCATCATAATTTATCAAATGTAAATCCTTTTTTAGAAAAATATTCAAGCACCTGAGGCAGTGCATATTTTACTTTTTCTAGTGCTTTTAAACTATCGTGAAATAGAATAATAGAGCCTGTTTCCGCATTATCTATTACATTTTTTAAAACATCTTCCTTTTCAATACTTACATCAAAATCAAAACTCAACACATCCCACATCACTATTTTGTACTGTGATTTTAGGGTAGAATACTGACTGGGTGTAAGCTTGCCGTAAGGAGGACGAAACAATTGCGGGTTGCGGGTTGTGGTAAACTCCGAACTTCCAACTTCCAACTCCTTACTACACTTTTCTATATTCTCAAAGTAAGTATTGTTCTCGGTTTGCCATCCATTTAAATGATCGTATGTATGATTTCCAATGCTATGTCCTTCCTCCAATATTTGCTGAAAAATTTCAGGATTGGCTGCAATATTTTTCCCAATACAAAAAAAAGTAGCCAAAGCATTGTATTTTTTTAGTTCTGCTAAAACCCAAGGAGTTACCTCAGGTATAGGTCCGTCATCAAATGTTAAGTATAGCTTCTTTTTAGCTGTATCCACCTTCCACAAAGCATCCGAAAATAGCATGGATGCTACTTTAGGTGTTTTTGTAAAAGTGAGTGCATCTAACATTTTTAAAGTTTAATGAACTCGAAAGTGAACATTATCTTTAAAAAACTCAAAACTATTTGCAAATGGGGTTGTGTGCTTTTCTCAAATAATTAATTTCGCCCACACAATATAAATTGTCTTAATTTTAGAAACTATGAGTGAAAGAAGAGTTCGTGTTCGTTTTGCGCCCTCCCCTACAGGTGGTTTGCATATAGGTGGGGTTCGTACTGCCTTGTTTAATTATTTGCTTGCCAAAAAACATGGAGGTGATTTTATTTTAAGAATAGAAGATACCGACCAAAATAGATTTGTACCAGGTGCCGAAGATTATATAATCAATTCATTGAAATGGTGTGGCATAGAACCCAATGAGGGAGTGGGTTTTGGAGATGGTCCGCATGCCCCTTACCGCCAAAGCGAGCGTAAACCTATGTACCGCCAGTATGCCGAAAAATTGATAGAAAGTGGTCATGCTTATTATGCATTTGATACAGAAGAAGAACTGGAAAAATGGCGCGAAGATTTGAAAGCTCAAGGCAATCCTTCGCCTCAGGTAAACTCAATTACACGTCAATACTTAAAAAACTCCACTTCGCTCTCTGCTGATGAAACGAAGGCTAGACTTGAAAGAGGAGACGAGTATGTAATTCGTTTCAAGATGCCACGCAATGAAGAAGTGAAATTTCAAGACATAATTCGCGGATGGGTTACCTTCAATACTTCTCAACTAGATGATAAAGTGTTGCTAAAAAAAGATGGCATGCCCACTTACCATTTAGCGCATGTGGTGGATGATACTTTAATGAATATTTCGCATGCTATAAGAGGTGAAGAATGGTTGCCATCAGCGCCTTTGCACGTACTTTGTTTCAAAGCATTGGGTTGGGAAAGCACCATGCCATTGTATGCACATTTACCGCTCATTTTAAAACCCGATGGAAATGGGAAACTTAGTAAACGAGATGGTGATCGATTGGGATTTCCATCGTTTCCGCTTTCCTGGACCGACCCTACAACTGGCGAAACTGCTACTGGTTATCGTGAGCATGGCTTTTTCCCAGAAGCATTTATTAATTTTCTTTCTTTAATAGGTTGGAACCCTGGTGGCGATAAAGAAGTATTAACTTATGCTGAAATGATAGAGGCTTTCTCTTTGGAAAAAGTACACAAGGGCGGTGCTAAATTTGATTACGAAAAAGCGAAGTGGTTCAACCAACAATATTTAAAAAATACGAGCAACGAACTTTTAGCTAAAGCCATTGAAAACGATGCACTGGCTGCGGGTTTTACCTTAGGAACAGAAAAGCTAGAAGCCTACTGTGGCCTTATAAAAGAACGAGCCACATTTACTAACGATTTACTTTCACTTGGCACTTATTTATACAAAGACATTGCCAATTTTGATACCGAAACGATAAAGAAAAAATGGAAACCCGAAATAAAAACGAAATGGAATACGTTTATAGAGGGTAAAGATTTTTCTACATTAGATGGGGGAGAATTGATGCACGATTTTATTGCATTTACAGAGCTAAAAGCAGGAGAAGTAATGCCAATACTCAGAATTGCATTAGCAGGCGTTTTACAAGGACCACCCGTTATGGAGATGGCAAAATTCTTAGGTGTAGAAACCACTATAAAAAGAATTTCCACTTCATTTGACTATTTTGAAACTGTGCATTAATTTTACAGAGAAAGTAATAAACGAAAATATTTTTCAATAAAAATTTTTGAATTCTTGTTTCTTGCTTTTCTTTGTCTCATTAGCAAAAAAAAATCTAACCCATAAAACCATAACCTATGCCACGTAAGAAAAAACAAGAGGAAGAAGAATTAGAACTCGACAATCTGAACGAAGACGAGGAAGATGTAGAATTAGATGATGATGAAATAGAGACAGACGACTTCGATTTAGGAGAAGAAGAGCCTTCTGAAGATGACATCAAAGATTTGGACATGGATGAGTTTGAAGATTTGATAGAAACAAAATCTCAAGGGAAAGGCAGAAAATCTGCTAAAGATGATGATGATGATGACTTGGGATTTGATGATTTAGAAGAAGATTTCGATGAATTTGACGAGAGTACTTTTGATGATGATTTTTAATTGATATTTACAAATGAAGGACGAGGGAATTTTCTCTCGTCTTTTTTATTTCAGCACATACCATGAGCAGACCCATACGCATTTTAGTAGCCAAAGTAGGATTAGACGGACACGACCGTGGAGCCAAGGTAATAGCCTCTGCTTTGAAAGATGCAGGTATGGAAGTAATTTACACTGGACTTCGCCAAACCCCCGAAATGGTGGTGAATGCTGCGCTTCAAGAAGATGTAGATGCTATAGGAATTAGTATTCTTTCAGGTGCGCACAATACTGTTTTTCCAAAAGTGCTTGCGCTCATGAAAGAAAGAAAAATGGATGATGTACTACTTACTGGCGGAGGTATTATTCCAGAAGATGATATGGCACAACTTCGCACACAAGGTTGTGGAGAGCTTTTCCCGCCCGGCACTCCTACTGCACAAATAGCTTCTTACATTAAAAATTGGGTAAAAGAGAATAGAAGTTTCTAACGCTATAGCTAATAGTAAGTTATTTAGTTAAACTCTTTGAGTGGTAATATTTTCCTTCTTCGGTTCTGAAAATAATATTCCACTCTCCTTCTTTATTTGCATTTCCTTTCTCCATATTTGCACCGCAAAAAAAAATCAAAACCAAAAATGAAAGAATTTTCTACCCTTCTTACCGATTTACAAAATGGTGTTTTAGTGGTAACCATTAATCGCGAAGACAAGCTCAACTCACTGAATAAAACTGTGATTAGTGAACTAGATGAAGTAGTAGATGAAATCTATAACAATGCAGCAATTAAAGGAGCCATAATTACTGGCAAAGGACCTAAGGCATTTGCTGCAGGGGCTGATATTACAGAGTTTAAAGGATTGAATGAAGAACAAGGAATGGCGCTAGCCAGAAGAGGTCATACAGTTTTTAATAAAATAGAAAGTTGCCCCAAACCAATTATAGCTGCAGTGAATGGATTTGCATTAGGTGGTGGTTGTGAATTAGCCATGGCTTGCCATTTACGGTTGGCGAGTGAAAATGCGAAGTTTGGGCAACCAGAAGTGAATCTGGGTTTAATTCCAGGTTATGGTGGCACACAACGCTTGGTACAATTGATTGGCAAAGGAAAAGCACTAGAAATCTTAATGACTGCAGATATGATAGATGCTGACTGCGCTAAAAAGTTAGGACTTGTAAATGATGTAGTACAAACGGTAGAGCTACTAGATACTTGTAAAATTTTAATTACTAAAATAGCCTCCAAAGCCCCTGTGGCGATAGCTCGCGTAATTGAAAGTGTATATGCTCACTTCAAAGATGGCATAGATGGTTTCGATACCGAAATTGAATTGTTTGGAAAGTGTGTAACCACTGAAGATTTCGTAGAAGGAACATCTGCTTTCCTAGAAAAGAGAAAAGCTAATTTTGCTGGAAAGTAAATTTTAGTTTGCCATACTTCGGAATAGAAAAAAGAGGATATAAACCAAGAGCATACCACTTCCAAAAAGCATCATATTTCTTCCTTGTGTTCTAGAATTTTTATCATATACATAAAAGGTTTTTCCATTGGGTAATGTTTTGGTAGAAGTGTAAAAACTCCAGCCAATCATAATGGCGAAAAAGCCTCCTAGCAATGCAATTCCAAATCCTATAATGAGCAGCCAACTCTCGGCTGGCTTTGGCTTTTGAAGATCATTGAGCCGCTTTTGCTTCAATCCATTTAAACTTTCAGCGGTAATTTTTCTACCCCGTTTTTCTAAAATTTTCCTTGCCATTACCACATCTTCTGCACTCCACTCATCTGCCTTATACATCACTTCCATTAACTCTTGTTCTGTGAAAGAATTTAAGAAATGAGTATTGTCTAGTTCTACTGTTTGATAAGCACTTTCCTCCAGCAGATAATTTACTTTTTCAAAATCCGATTTCCTAATCTGCAACCAAGTACTCATAGGCATTTCGGCTTTCCCCCACATCAAATCATTGTCTTTAGAAACAGGAACTACCTGATACGGAATTTCCGCTTGTGTCAATAAATTCCCCAAAGCTACCTCTGCACTTTCTTCCGATTCAAAGGCTCTGAAATTTTGAAAAGTTGAATCCATACAATCGTTTTATTAAATATAACATTTATCATTGGTTGATTTGCTTTTTACTTTTACTTTCGCTTCGCTTAAAACAAACCTTATGGAATTCAGAAAAGAAAAAGACACAATGGGAATTGTAGAAGTTCCTGCAAATGTTTATTGGGGAGCGCAAACACAACGCTCTATTGATAATTTCCACATTGCCCAAGACATTAATAAAATGCCTAAGGAAATTATTCGCGCTTTTGCCTTTTTGAAAAAGGCGGCAGCGATTACCAACTTTGAAGCGGGTGTTTTGCCAGCAGAAAAAAAAGAAATTATAGGCCAAGTTTGCGATGAGATTTTGGAAGGAAAATTAGACGACCAATTTCCGCTTGTAGTATGGCAAACTGGCTCTGGCACTCAAAGCAACATGAATGTAAACGAAGTAGTAGCTTACAGAGCGCACGTACTTTTAGGGGGCAATTTATTAGATGAAAAAAAACAATTAAACCCAAATGATGATGTGAACAAATCGCAATCATCAAACGACACATTCCCCACAGCTATGCACATAGCTGCCTACAAAATTTTGAACGATGTAACCTTGCCAGGTTTGAAAAAACTAAGAGATACACTCGCTGCCAAAAGCAAAGAATTTATGCATGTGGTAAAGATTGGTCGCACTCACTTAATGGATGCTACACCGCTCACTTTTGGTCAAGAGTTAAGCGGGTATGTTTCTCAACTCAACCACGGAATTCGTGCTATTGAAAACACTTTGCCACACTTAGCTGAGTTGGCTTTAGGGGGTACAGCTGTGGGTACAGGAATAAATACTCCAAAAGGATATTCTGTAAATGTGGCCAAACACATTGCTACACTTACTGGCTTGCCATTTGTAACAGCAGAAAATAAATTTGAAGCATTAGCAGCACACGATGCTATTGTAGAATCGCATGGAGCTTTAAAAACAGTGGCTTGCTCGTTAATGAAAATTGCAAATGATATTCGCCTATTGGCTTCAGGTCCACGCTGTGGAATTGGCGAAATTTTTATACCTGATAATGAGCCTGGTTCTTCTATTATGCCAGGCAAAGTAAACCCTACGCAATGCGAAGCTATGACTATGGCAGCAGCACAGGTATTGGGTAACGATGTGGCTATTAATATTGGCGGAGCAACTGGGCATTTTGAATTAAACGTTTTTAAACCCATGATGATTTACAACTTCCTGCACTCTGCTCGATTAATAGGCGATGTTTGTGTTTCATTCAATGATAAATGTGCTATTGGTATAGCGCCATTAGAAGAAAACATCAAAACAAATTTGAATAATTCATTGATGCTTGTAACGTCTTTAAATACCCATATAGGTTATTATAAAGCTGCGGAAATAGCTCAAACTGCTCACAAGCAAAACAAAACCTTAAAGCAAACTGCTATTGATTTAGGTTATGTAACTGCCGAGGAATTTGACCAATGGGTAAATCCATTAGATATGGTGGGAGAGCTTAACTAATTTCATATAATGATACAATACAATCCTAAAGACTGGTTTACTTTCATTTTTCGATTTCATAAAGCAGATACCTTTCGGCAGTTAGCTCCGCTCATGTTTTTTATAGGGCTCTATTGTTGGTTGGTTGGTCTCCTAGAAATTAACCTGTTACATTTAGGAGCCGATTCCTCTTTAAAAAATATTTCTATTCTACATACCTTATTGGGTTTAGCACTTTCTATGCTACTGGTTTTTAGAACCAACACTGCTTATGAGAGATGGTGGGAAGGGCGCAAATTGTGGGGCTCTTTAGTGAATTCTAGTAGAAATTTAGCATTAAAATTAAATGCCATTTTAGAGAAGGAAGAGGATAAAAAGTTCTTTAAACTAATGATTCCAAATTTTGCTTTTTTATTAAAAAACTCATTGCGATCAGTTTTTATAAAAGATGAATTTCAAGATACAGCAGATTTTAAAGTAACCCATCTAAGCGAGCAAAAACATTTACCGCTTCAAGCAGCCAATGCAATGTTTCAACGCTTGCACCAATTAAACAAAAAAGGTGAAATAACACAAGAGCAGATGCTGTATATGAATGCTGAATTGCAGAGTTTTGCAGATGTTTTAGGAGCTTGCGAACGAATTAAGAAAACACCCATCCCCTTTTCGTACAGCGTGTTTATTAAAAAATTTATTTTCTTTTATGTAATGACCTTGCCTTTTGGTTATGTCATTTCGCTACATTGGCTTATCATACCAGTTGTTACTTTTATTTTTTATGCTTTGGCTAGTTTAGAATTAATAGCCGAAGAAATAGAAAACCCTTTTGGTACCGACTCAAATGATTTGCCAATAGATGATATTTGTGCTACTATTAAAAAATCAGTTGACGATATTTTGGCATAAATAAACACCTGCTTTCTAAAAGCTATTCAACCTTTTTGGTTAACTTAACATCTGACTAAATATTAACTAGCTTTTCGAACTGTGAGAAAATTGTACTTGCTTCTTTTTGTATTTTGCTCGCTAACTGCTGCTGCACATTCTTCTTGTAGTAATTGTGATTTGTATTTTGTAGAAAACAAAGGGCAATGGAATAAAAAAATAAACTTCAAATCAGACTTTAATAACGGTGCTATTTTTTTTGAGAATGATAGAGTCACTTTTGCACTTTGTAATGCCGACCAAAAGAACAGAGCCATAGGGCATGGTTTAGAAAAACGAAAGAAACTGCCCTCCGATTATTTGGTAGATTTCCATGCCTATCAAATGATTTTTGAAAATAGCAGTTCGCAAAAAACAATGGAGCAGGAAGAAGAGTTAAATGAGTATTTCAATTACTTTTTAGGGAACAATAAAAACGCTTGGAAAGGTGGCTGTCATGCATTTAGAAAAGTGATTTATAAAAATTTGTATGACGGTATAGATGCTGAATATTATTCTGAAGGGTTAGGATTAAAATACGACCTATATGTGAAAGCAAAAACTGATGTGGCGCAAATTTCCATTCGCTACGAAGGTATAGAAAACCTACGATTGGATAAGGAAGGTGATTTAATTTTACCTTCTTCCGTAGGAGAAATAATAGAACAAAGACCTTATGCTTATCAAATAATTGATGGTCAAAAAAAGGAAGTAAAATGTCATTTTATTTTAAATGTAGATACAAAAACCATACAGTTTAAAACAGGGGACTATGATGAAAACTATACACTTGTTATAGACCCTAGATTAATCTTTGCCACCTACTCTGGTTCTACTTCCGATAATTTTGGATACACGGCTACCTACGATAAATTCGGAAATGGTTATACCGCTGGAAGTGTTTTTGGCAAAGGATACCCAATTACTATAGGTGCGTATCAAATCAATTATATAGGAGGAGATACTATAGTTGACCCCATTTTCAACGGTAATAATTCTGTTTATACAAATAATGATATTAGCATAACTAAATACGATTCTACTGGAACAAGTAGACTATTTTCCACCTATTTAGGTGGCTTCGGAGCAGATTTACCACACAGTATTGTAGTAGATAGAGAGGATCAACTTTATGTATTGGGGACCACCTCTTCTGCCAATTTCCCTGTTACCAAAAGCGCATTTGACACGCTTTATAAAGGAGGAAATTTTCCGGGTGGATTTTGGGGGTTAGATGTCGCTTATTCTAAAGGTTCAGATATGATTATATCTAAATTTAGCGTAGACGGCACTCAACTTTTGGCATCTACTTTTTTGGGGGATAGCGCTAATGATGGTTTAAATTATAACGCAACACCAGCATGGGTGCTTGGTAGTACCAGACACAATTATGCAGATGAAGTAAGAGGAGAAATTGACATAGCACCTGATGGCAATATTGTAATTGCATCTACTACTCGTTCTAAAAATTATCCCATAACCGATTCAATTTATATTGGTTCCTTTAATGGCGATGCCGATGCTTGTGTTACCAAGTTGACACCCAATTTAGATTCTCTTATTTGGAGTATAAAATTTGGAGGAAGTGGAGACGATGCAGCCTATTCCGTGGCATTCGGTTTAGATAGTAGCATCTATATAGCAGGAGGAACTGCCTCTGTCGATTTTCCTTTACCCAAAACTGGAAAACAAAAAATTTATGGTGGTGGAGTAACAGATGGATTTATCTATCATATTGGAAAAAATGCTGATACCATTTATGCTTCTACTTATCAAGGATTTGCAGATTACGACCAAGTTTATTTTGTAGAAACCAATCGAAAAGGAGAAGTTTTTGTATTTGGTCAGGCAGATAATAGTCAATCTAATTATATTCAAAATGCAAGCTACAACAAGCCTAATTCGGGTCAATTTATAAGCAAATACAAAAATGACTTAAGCGGTTGGATATGGAGTACTAGTTTTGGAAGAGGAACTGGTTTTTCAGATATTTCTCCAACAGCTTTTTTGGTAGATTTATGTAACAGCATATATGTTAGCGGATGGGGAAGCCCCTTAGTAGATAGATTTGCGAAATGGCCAAGTTCCCCACAAGGGACATCTGGATTAGATGTCACTCCTGGTTGCTATCAACCTACTACCGATAATAATGACTTTTATTTAATGGTATTACGCGATGATGCGTCTGGTCTTCAATATGCCACTTTTATCGGAGGCACCAATGAAGAGGACCATGTAGATGGAGGAACCAGTAGATTTGACCGAAAAGGGATAGTCTACCAATCTGTATGTGCCAGCTGTGGAGGCACAAGTAATTTTCCTACCTATCCTGCCAATTGTGTTTCTGCTACCAATAACAGCCCAAACTGCAACAACCTTTTGTTCAAATTTGATTTAGATATTCCACTTACAATTGCTGATTTTTCGGTTCCTAAAGGATGTAATGCGACAAACATTCCATTTACAAATTTGAGTAAAAGGGTAAGTACTAGTGCTCGATTTTATTGGGATTTTGGAGATAATTCTCAATCTACATTGGTCAATCCTACACACCTTTATACCAATGAGGGAACTTATATTGTGAAACTAAAACTGATAGACTCCACTAGTTGTAACATAAGTGACTCCACACAACAAACCATCGTAATTCAAACAGCAAAAAGTAGCACATTGCCCACCATTACTATTTGCAATTTAGACTCAGCACAAATTGGCATTACCCCTTCATCCGACCCAAATGCTATCTATTCTTGGACTCCTCCCACATTCTTAAACAACCCAACAATCTCCAATCCCTATTCTTCTGCAGATACCAATACACTATATAAATTATTTTACAATCATGATTATTGTATAGATACTTTTGCGCAACAGGTAAATGTATTTTTTGATTCTATAAAAGTAACTGGAGGGAAAATTTTATGCCCAAAAGACACGGTGAGATTATTTACAACCAATGCTGTAAGTGGAAACACATTTACTTATTCATGGACCCCAGCTAGCCAAATTATTTTTGGCGCAAATACCGCAAACCCTTTGTGTGCACCTATAAAGGATACCAGCTTTATTGTTACCGCAACAGACAGCAGAGGCTGTATCTACAAAGATTCTTTCTTTGTAAAAGTAGCTTCACCCCTTGGAAGTATTGCCAGCATTGCCATTCCCGACACTATCAACTTTGGAGATACTTCGCAAATACAAACTACATACCCACCTGAAGCGGTGCGCTTCCAATGGGATAATGCGAGTACATTAACTGCTATTGACACTCCCAATCCAAAAGCCTTTCCAAAAGAAACAACTACTTACACTTTAACCACAGAAGATTCCAATGGGTGCAGATTAAAAAGTGATGTGAAAATTGTAGTCCTAAGAAAACCCTGCGCTTCATCTAATATTTATGTGCCCAATGCATTCTCTCCAAACAACGATGGTAAGAATGACGTATTATATCTGAGAGGAAATTTTATACAGACTATTTATTTTGCGGTGTATGATAGATGGGGGCAATTGGTATTTGAAACACGCGACCAAAACAAAGGTTGGGATGGGGTTTTCAAAAATTCAAAATTGGATCCTGCAGTTTTTGGGTATTATGCAGAAGGCACTTGTGTGGGCGATGAGAAATTTTTTAAGAAAGGAAATGTAACGTTGCTGAAATGAGAAATCGGAAATCAGAAATCAGAAATCAGAAAATAGGTGCTAGATTTTTAGCACTCGTTTTTTGTATTGCTGTCAACTGCCAACTGTCAACTGTTCACTGTCAAGACATTCACTTCTCCCAATTCAATTTTTCTCCCCTCAATCAAAATCCTGCTAATACAAATTTATTTGAAGGTGATTATAGATTTGTGGGGAACTACAGAAACCAATGGCAGTCAGTACCTGTGGCATACAACACCGTTTCGGCTTCTGCAGAAATGAATTTTTTAACGCTAAAAAACAACGACAAAATTGGAGGTGGATTGGTATTTTTTTATGATCGAGCCGGTGATTCCAAATTCACCTCTTTCAACATGGCATTATCTGGAAGTTATTTGTTGAATTTTGGAAAAGACGATATACACAATATTTCATTTGGGTACCAAATTGGTTTTGTAAATAGAAGTTTTAGTTATGCTAATTTGTATTTCGATAATCAGTTTAATGGCGATGCTTTTGACCCTAATAGTCAAAGCAACGAAAGCTACAGCAGAACTACGTTTACGTATCTAGATATGGGAGCTGGCATTGCATACAAATTCAGAAAAAGCGAGCGCAACAATTTTACTATTGGGTTTTCTGTGGCGCATTTTAATATGCCTAAACAAAGTTTTTTTAATGATAATTCAACCCGCCTAAACCCACGCTATCTAGTTCATCTACGGGGACAAATTAAGATTGCTAAAAAATGTGATTTACTTCCTGAGTTTATGTTTCAGCGACAAGATACCAAGCAAGAATTTTTAGCAGGCTTACATTTTAAATCCTACATCTTCAATAAAGGAAATTCAAAAATAGCATTGAATACAGGAGCATATTACCGTATACAAGATGCCCCTTATCTGTTTGCAGGTATAGATTACAACGACCTACAAGTAAATTTTAGTTACGATATTAATACCTCCAAATTCACCAAAGCTACAAGAGCCAATGGCGGATTTGAAATCTCTGTGATTTACATTCTTTCAAAAGTGAAAAAAATAAATGCGAAAGGTGCCGTCTGTCCTATACTTTAATAAAATTCTAAAAAAGCATTGCCTTTATCTATTGTTGCTTTTGTTAGCATCAAATGGTTCTGCGCAATCTGCCAATCAATTTATAAAGCTAGGAGACGAAAGTTTTTCGACAGGAAATTATTATGCAGCTGCTGAGTATTTCCGAAAAGGATTAGAAAAATACGAAGGCAATTTAGAAATGAGATTTAAATATGCGGAGTCGAGCAGATTGTTTAATGACTACAGACATGCTGCTGATGCCTATAAAGATGTAATAGCAGAAAACAAAAACAGCACTTACCCTTATGCGCAATTCTGGTATGCTGAAATGCTCATGAATACAGGCAAATACGACTTAGCAAGTAAGCAGTTTCAGCGTTTTATAACCAAATACAAGAAGAAGGATTTCTTTACTCAAAAAGCACAACAACAAATAGCCTCTTGTACATGGGCTAAAGTAAATTTTACAGACACGCATAAAATCAACATCCTCCATTTAGAAAAAGAAGTTAATTCAGAATACAATGAATTTAATCCCATTGAAAATACAAATGGCAGTTTACTTTTTACTTCTATGCGTAATAGTGGCACTCAGAAAAGTCAAAAATTTTTAGCAAAAATTTACGAAAGTGATTCCTCTAGAAAAAATGTAAAAATACATCCCATAACTGCAAGCTCAGAAGATAAACACCTTGCCAATGCTTGCTTTGACCAAGATTTTAAAACACTCTATTTTGCACAATGCGAGAACTTTGGCAAACTAAGATGTGAGCTTTTTGAATCAAAACTAATAAATGGAAAATGGACAGATGCTACACTACTAAGTGATAAAGTAAACAAAGTACCATACACTGCTACACAACCAAACATTGGCAAAGATGCAATGGGAAATAAGGTATTGTATTTTGTATCCGATAGAATAAATGGATACGGCAAAACAGATATCTGGCAAGCAAGATTAAATGCAGATGGAAGCATAGGCGATGTATCGAATGTAGGGGATGCCATCAATACTCCAGATGAAGAGTATTCTCCTTTTTGGGATGGCACTTCCAATAAATTATACTTTGCAAGCAACTGGCATTATGGCTTTGGAGGCCTTGATATTTTTAGCACTGAAAACAAAAATGGAGCTTGGGAGAAACCTTTAAACCTAGGAGCATCGGTCAATTCAAGCGCGAATGATTTTTATTATTACAGCAATTCAGATAATTCAAAAAAATATTTTGCCTCGAATAGAAAAGGTTCTTTCTTTCTAAAGGCAGAAACTTGTTGCAATGATATTTGGATGTGGAAGGAGAAAACAGAAAACAGAAAACAGAAAACAGATTCTGTGATTGTGGCTTTGGTAGATACAGCAAAAGACCAAGCACAAAAGACGAAAGACAAAACAACAATAGCTGAGAATCAGAAATCAGATTCTACGTCTTTGGCAGAAAATCTAAAACCTAAAATTACAAATCCAAAATTGGACACTATTCCAAGCTCTAAACCACCAATAGCTTTTATTGATTCAAAAGTTAAGAAGATAAAACAACTTTTACCAGTTACACTTTACTTTCACAACGATGAGCCAGAATGCTGCAGCCTCCGCGATTCTACCAATTTAAACTATGTAGAGACTTACGAAAAATACACCATTCTTTTGAATGAATACAAACGCGAATTTGCGAAGGGATTATCGGAAGGAAAAAAAATAGATGCCGAGGAAGCTATCTTTTATCTTTTTACCAATAGGGTAGATAAAGGTTTTAGAGATTTGGTTCAGTTCAGCGGGCAGTTGTTAGATATTTTACAATCAGGTGAAAAAATAGAGGTAACTATTCAGGGCTATTGTTCCCCGCTCAACTACAATGCCTACAATATTAAATTAGGCTATAGAAGAATAGCTTCTCTCAAAAATTATTTTTACCACTATCGCGATGGTATTTTATTGTCTTACATTCAGGAAGGCAAATTAATTTTAAAGAATCAATCCATTGGTGAAGAAACTGCCGATAAAAAAATTAGCGATAACCGAGAAGACACCCGCAACTCGGTCTACAACCCTGATGCAGCAAAGGAGAGAAAGGTGGAAGTAATTTCTGTAGAAATAAAGTAAAGATGCATTCTATTAGTTAAATTTATTTTCAACAATTCAATTCTATCTACATAAATTGTCATTTTATATTTTACAATTACATTCCAAGCGCTTAATATTTGTATAAAGCACTATATTCGCGAAAATACCTCAACGCTGTGGCTAAGTCGAAATCTGAAATAAAGAAGAATCCAAAAAAAGTTTTTAAAAAATTTTTTAATGATGCCCCCGACTCCTTTGTTCCAGAAGACAATACGGTAAAGCCTTTGCAAAACTTTACAAAAAGAAATACGGATGATTTAAGTAAAGATTCCAGCAAAGAACCTTTTAAAAAATCATTACCAAAAAAAACAAATTCTGTTGCATCAAAAACTGAGACAGAAACGCCTTTTAAAAAATTCTACAAAAGCAAACCAGAGGTATTTAAAGAAGAATTTAGCAAAGAAAAATCGTTTAAAAAATCGTTCGACAAACCTACTACAGCACTAGATTCTAAGATTAGAACGCGCTTAAATAAAATAGACGAGCACAACACCGAGATAGAAATTAATAGTGCCCGCGATGCAAAAAACAATGGAGACCATCGCTTAAATAAATACCTGGCGCATGCAGGAATTGCATCGCGTAGAAAAGCAGATGAACTGATAGCTGATGGTAGAGTAAAAGTAAATGGCGAAGTAGTGCGTGAGATGGGCTACAAAGTAAAACCGAATGATAAAATAACCTTTGACGATAAAAAATTATCGCCCGAACAAAAAGTTTATATTCTCATAAATAAACCCAAAGACTGCATTACCACTACCAGCGATGAGAAGGATCGAAAAACAGTGTTGGATTTAATTCGGGGCGCATATGCTCAAATTAAATCGCTAAAAAAACCTCGTTTATATCCAGTAGGCAGATTAGATAGAAATACGACTGGCGTTTTATTAATTACCAATGATGGGGAGTTAGCGCAAAATCTTACGCATCCTTCCAAAGAAATTCGTAAAATTTATCAGGTTAATTTGAACAGAAAATTAACTGCTGAGGATGCTGAGAAAATTAGACATGGGGTAGTGCTAGAAGATGGCATAGCCTCTGTAAACGAACTGGCGTACACCGATCCTAAAAACAAAGCAGAAGTTGGGGTGGAAATTCACTCCGGTAAAAACAGAATTGTACGCAGAATTTTTGAATCGCTCGATTATGAAGTAGTAAAACTAGACCGTGTTTTCTTTGGTGGGCTCACAAAAAAAGATTTGCCAAGAGGCAGATGGCGCTTTTTGACAGAGCAGGAAGTATTGCGATTAAAGCACTTTAAGCTTTAAAACAGCATTTCTAAATTCAAAACCTAGGAATAGTATCTACTCTATCCAACTTAATATCCTTAGCGGCTTTCACGCGAATAGGCACCATTTCCTCTTCCACATTGGCTATCTCTAAACCAAAATCTTCTGCGGTAGAAAGACTGATAGATTTTATTACCCGATACCCTTTTACTATAAACTGTTCGAATGGAGTAAGCGCATCATCTATAGCCACACGAGAATTCAGCAATATGAATTTAAAATCGGCTGGCATGTTGTATTTACGTAAACTTGGGTAGTGCGAAATCTCATCTACTTCTCCGCTCTTCACCATATCGTCTACAATCTTATTGAACATTAAATTTACTTTGTGTTCCACTTTAAATCCGAAAGAAAGACGCACAAAAAAAGCTCTTCTGGGAATTACCGTATCTACTACATACGATGCCCCGTAGGGTTCGCTGGTAATATCTACATGCACAAACCAATAAATATCGGCACGCTTAGGGCGTTTGCGGAAAATAGAATAAATAATATTTGAATCGATATGACTCTTATCGTTTGCCATACTTAGGTATACAAGGTTGTTCGTTTCCTTAGCTATACTCTCATCTTTCATTAAATCTTTCAATGGCTCTACGTAGTCCTTAATCGTAACAAACTCGGTATGCTTTTTACGCAACTGTCTTGCTTTGTAAAAAATATACATGGCTCCAAAAAGAATTACAGACAATAAGAAGGTAAACCAACCTCCGTGCGGAAACTTATTGAGATTGGAAATGAAAAATGCTCCTTCTACGGCAAAGAAAAAGACTCCAATTCCTATCACCACTATCATAGGTTTTCTTTGAACAAAAAGTAGGTAGGTAAGAAGTGTAGTAGTCATAAGCATATTGAGCATAATCGCTAAACCATACGCAGCCTCCATTCTACTTGATTCTTGAAAAATTAAAACTACTGCCACACAACCAAAAAATAAAAACCAGTTAATAAACGGAATGTACATTTGACCTTGATGGGTGGTAGGATAAATAACTTTTAAGTTTGGCCACAAACGTAATTTCATAGCTTCATTTACTAATGTAAAACAACCAGTGATGAGTGCCTGAGATGCAATGATAGTAGCCATTGTAGCTATACCTACCCCTATTGGTAAAAACCAAGAAGGCATAATATCATAAAACGGAATATTGACAACCGCATGGTTAGAAAGACTATTTAATAAATAAGCAGATTGTCCAAAGTAACTCAACAACAAGCAAACAATTACTGCACTCCAACTTACTCGAATATTCTGTTTGCCACAGTGTCCTAAATCGGAATACAATGCTTCACCTCCTGTAGTACACAAAAACACTGCACCGAGCAACCAAAAACCTCCTGGCTGAGCAATCAACATGTGTATTCCCCAATATGGATTCAACCCTTCTAATACTCCTGGGTTTTTCAGAATTTGTAACGCTCCTAAAAACCCAATCATGGCAAACCACACGGTCATTACAGGACCAAAAATTCCACCCACTACTTTTGTTCCGAACTGCTGGAACACAAAAAGCCCAATTAAAATTACAATCACCAAAAACTGTACTTCAAAACCAGTAATGGCGGGATTAATCAACCGCAATCCTTCTACTGCAGAAGAAATAGAAATGGGAGGTGTAATAAAACCATCTGCTATCAAGGATGCGCATCCTATTAAAGCAGGATAAATAGTCCAGGGCATTTTGTATCTACGGACTAATGCATACAAAGCAAAAATCCCCCCCTCTCCTTTGTTATCGGCATTTAAGGCAAGAAAAACATATTTGAAAGTAGTTATCAATATTAATGTCCAAAAAACACAAGAAACTCCACCGAGTATGAGCTCGCGTGAAAGTGTTTGCCCTTTAATAATAGCACTCAGCACATAAATAGGAGATGTACCAATATCTCCAAAAATAATACCCAATGTAATAAGTACACCAGCTGCAGAAAGCTTGTGCAGGCTCGATTTAGAATCCGACATATAATAAATTGATTACAGAAAAATAGTGCAAAGAAGAACTGAATGTACAGTCACCATCTGGTGAATTATTCATGTAGAAATAAATTTCACTGCAAAGTTATAAATCGAAATTCGATTCAGGTATATTTTGAGAATAATTATTTTACAATCGAACACAATGACAAGATTTTGGCCTGCCATGAACTTTGCCGTAAATACTCCAAAAATTGGCAAACTTTTCTAGCTTATCTATATTCAGCCAATCTACCCCTGCATCTAACAATTCTAACCACACCGCTTCGTTTTGAGGTAATGCATAAAATCGAATCTCCCTTCCGTGTGCATGGGCTTCTTCCGTTAACTTTACCAGCAAAGCTTTTTGCTCCTTAGGCATAGTTCCCATTCCTTTCCAACTAAAATAACTGTTATATGGACTACTTACCCGCTCCATAAAATTGGCTGGAGTGGTGTCATTTCTATTGCTAATGTTTCCATCTATCGTTACCCATCTCTCCGTTTTTCCCAATACATTAGCTGGAACTCTCCCTGAAATATTAATGCTTAATGCCCCAAATTTCATATTTCCATTGGCATAGTAAGTAGTCAAATATTTTTTATAAGGTTGCAAAACTTCTTCCAATTTAGAATAGGTACTATCTCCATTGGTTTTAAAATCTATCATAAAAATCAATGGCGTAGAATCTCCTTTACAAACTGCTCCCCCATTCAGCTCTATGCGCTTTTTGATAGGCTCTAAATAAAGTTCAACTATATCTTTTTTGCTATCTAGCCCTATGGGCACATGTGCTACTACTAATTTCCCTTTATGAAGAAATACATCTATCTCTATAGATTTAAACCCAAAACTTAGTGCATCGGTGAGCGGATGCTTGTGAAGATAATCGTTATGAGCATGCCCTATTGGAATAGTTTGACCAAACAAAAAAGAAAACCAACAACTCACTAAAACCGTGATTATATATCTCATTTGGCAAAAATCAGAATAATTCAATTCTCCGTTGTGTTTTTCAATAGAATTTTTATCTTTGCCGTCCTTTTTTAGATAAACTTATCCACAGTGGCTAGGTTTACTTTTAAAGTTAAATGTTTTTGTCGTGAAAAATTTAAGGGAATTTAGCATTCCATATGTGGGCTTAAAGTTAGGGGTACACAAGTTTGAATTTGACATTGATAAGAATTTTTTCAGCCACTTTGAAGATTCGCCTATTACCGATTGTAAGGCAAAAGTGAAGTTGGATTTTGAAAAAGAAGAAACGTTCTTTACTTTAAAATTTTTTATTGATGGCATTGTAAATGTGCCATGCGACCGTTGTTTAGAAGCTTTTGACAAAGAAATATTTGGAGACTTTCAGTGTTTAGTGAAATTTTCGGATGAATTAGCTGAAGGAGAAAACGACAACGATGAACTCATCTACATTAAGCGAGAAGATTCTCATATTGATGTAGCTCAGTTAATCTATGAATATTTAATACTTTGTTTACCTATTCAAAATTTTGGATGCAAAGAACCAGGGAAAGACCCACGATGCAATCAAACAGTATTAGCACATTTGGCTAATGTAGGGGAAGCAAGAGAAAGCGAAGAGCCTGACCCTAGATGGTCGGAGCTGACAAAATTAAAGTTTAATAAAAATTAAGTAAGACCTATTTAAAAAAAACGATATAAAATTTAAAAGCCATGCCAAATCCTAAAAAACGAATCTCTAAAGCTAGAAGAGATAAAAGAAGAACGCACTACAAAACTACTGCGCCTACTACTTCAGTAGACCAATTGAGTGGTGAAGCACACTTGATGCACAGAGCTCACTGGAGTGAAGATAAACTTATCTATAGAGGGAAAGTAGTAGTAGATAAAACTGCGAAATAAATTCTTGAGTTTTAGTATAAAATTTAAACCCCGCCAGAGTTGACGGGGTTTTTGTGTGTAAAATGGTTATAACTGTCTTTATAAAATTACCATTCCATTTTATATCTTAACCAACTCAACATTTAAAACCAATATGCACGCAGGCAAGAGCTACAGCTTTCTAGAATTCATTTTATGGACTCGAAGAGATATCTACAAATTATTTATACTGGTTTGTATTCCTACTCTTCTATACCACTTTGCAGGTCTTACTTTTTTATCTATTACTTGGGTTCCCATTGCTTTGTTAGGAACAGCTGTTTCTTTTATTGTTGGATTTAAAAACAATGCTAGTTATGCAAGACTTTGGGAGGCTCGTACTATTTATGGAGGCATTATAAACTCCAGCAGAGCATTTGGCGTAGCAGTAAGAGACTTCCTTCCAAAAGAAAATCAGCACGAAGTTCAACAAATTTTTTACCGACACTTTGCTTGGCTTACAGCATTGCGGTATCAACTCAGAGAACCCAGAGCTTGGGAAAATATGGGTACTAAATCAAACCTAGAATATTCAAAATTTTATTCAACTCCCGAAAAAGAAACACTACTAGAAGAAGAATTGAAAAAATATTTATCAGAACTGGAACGGACTTATATTCTATCAAAAAAAAACAGAGCTACACAAATCCTAGCATTGCAATCTAAACATCTAAACACATTAGCTAAATCGAATGTGGTAAACAGTTTCGAACAAACACAACTACAAACAGCTATTACTAATTTTTACGAAAATCAAGGAAGAGCAGAGCGCATAAAAAATTTCCCTTACCCAAGAAACTTCTCCTCTATCACTACCTTTTTGCTTTACATTTTTGTATTTCTTGTTCCATTCGGATTACTAAATGAATTCAATAAACTGGGCAATGGCACCTTCATTGAAGGATATTCTATTTGGCTGAATATTCCGTTTTCGTTAATGCTCACTTGGGTATTCTTATCACTAGACAGAGTAGGCGAAAGCTCTACAAATCCTTTTGAAGGAAGCGCTAACGATGTGCCCATTAGTAATATTTCCAGAACCATAGAAATAGATATGCGCGATATGCTTGATGAAGAAAATTTGCCTCCAGCTATTACTCCGCAAAATAATATATTAATGTAGACCCCTACTCTTAATTAACTAACCCCTATCATTATGAAACTAGAAAACGTATTTAAAAACAATGAAAAATGGATAGCCGAAAAACTGTCTATAGACCCAGATTATTTCACCAAATTATCACAAGGGCAAAGTCCTGAATTCTTATACATCGGATGTTCTGATAGTAGAGTTACTGCCGAGGATTTAATGGGAGTGCAACCAGGTGAAGTTTTCATTCACAGAAACATAGCCAACCTTGTAAACAATGTAGATTTGAATGTAATGTCTGTGCTCAATTATGCGGTACGTCATTTAAAAGTAAAACACATTGTGGTATGTGGTCATTATAACTGTGGTGGTGTAAAAGCGGCCATGCAGCCTGCTGATATGGGTATTCTAAACCCTTGGCTTAGGAACATACGCGATGTATATCGATTACATAAAGAAGAATTAAATGCCATTAATGACGAAGAGAAAAAATACGAAAGATTGGTAGAGCTAAATGTACAAGAACAGTGTGTCAACTTAATTAAAACCGCTGCAGTACAACAGGCTTATAAAGAACGTAATCTATTGGTACACGGTTGGGTGTTTGATATTCATACAGGAAAGCTAATTGATTTAAACATTGATTTTCCGGCTATCTTAAACAATATCATGGAAATTTATAAACTAGATTAAATCACCATCGCAATAAAGGGCAAGAATAATATGGAGCACACAAAATAGTTGCTTATATTTGCGGTCCGTAAAAAGAGAGGTGTCCGAGTGGTTTAAGGAGCACGCTTGGAAAGCGTGTGTACGTTTGCGCGTACCGAGGGTTCGAATCCCTTCTTCTCTGCAAATGCTGAATCAATAAAGATTCGGCATTTTATTTAATAGTACTCTTTATAAAAGTGGCTGAATCAATAGAGCTTGGGAGTAGACTAATAAAATTGAAATCGCTAACCTCTAGCTTTTCGATATCTTCATTATTAACTTTAAAATAAGTTCTATCTATCTTTACATAATTTACTACTAACCTATCAGATTCAACAATTGAGGTACCTCTACAATCAAGATGAATATACATTTTATCATTAGTGAATTCTCCATAACCATCTATTTGAAAATAGAATAAACCTTCTGTTTCGTTGCAATGCTTTTTTGTTTTAAAATGAGTTTTATCTACCATAGTCATTGTAAAAGAAGGTTCAGTTTTATGGATTTTATAAAAGTCAATTTTATCCTTACTTTTAGGATTAATCTTTAATTCACATAGATATGCTTTTTTGCTGTTTTTTCCCACATAAGCATATATTCCTAAATTTTTCACATCTACAAAGAATTTTTCTTTACTAAAAATCACAAATGATGTAAGGAAAAAAATGAGACACAATGCTGATATAAACTTTTTCATAATAATTATCTAAGAGTGAAAATAACAACTTGAATATTATATTCGTGGCTACCGAAGAAAAAATAGTTATTTATATAAATGTAACGTTTCGCTATTTTACCATTTAAATTAAAAAAATGTCCCACGAAGAAGCCCATTTTGAAAGTTCTGATTTAGTAAGAGATATAGTGATAGGCATGGCCGATGGGCTTACAGTACCCTTTGCATTGGCAGCGGGTTTAACAGGTGCTTCGGGAGTTGACTCTACTGCCATTATTGTTACTGCAGGCATTGCAGAGATTGCAGCTGGGAGTATAGCTATGGGCTTAGGCGGTTACCTTTCCGGCAGAACTGAAATTGAGCATTATCATTCAGAAGAGTCTCGTGAATATTTTGAAGTAGAAAAATTTCCCGAAAAAGAACGGGCGGAAGTAAAGGAGATTTTTGCAGAATACGGTTTGAGTGAAAAAGTACAAGATGAAATTGTAGACGAACTTTCTAAAGACAAAAAGAAGTACGTTGACTTTATGATGCGCTATGAATTGGGTTTAGAAAAACCAGATGCCAATCGCGCTCGAAACAGTGCGCTTACGATAGGAGCTTCCTATATAGTGGGAGGATTAATTCCACTTTTGCCTTATGTATTTATTCGCACCGATAAGCATTTAGCACTCTTAGTTTCTTTGGTAGTAACACTTTTAGCGCTTTTTGTATTTGGGTTTTTCAAATCAAAAGTAACTGGTCAACCTCCTATCAGTGGAGCATTTAGAACTATGATAATTGGTGCTATAGCTGCTGGTGCAGCCTTTGGCATTGCAAAATTAGTGGGTGGCTAATTGCTGTTTGTAGTTGCTTCTTTTCTTGTATTTTCGCGCTTCATAAATTTTCAAATTATGTCTAAAGTAAAAGTAGGATTGGTACAAATGAGTTGTGTAAAAGAAGCACAACCCAACATGGAGAGGGCTATAAAAGGCATTCGAGATGCCGCAGCAGATGGTGCACAAATCGTTTGCTTGCAAGAACTTTTTACCTCGCTTTATTTCTGTGATGTAGAAGACTATGAAAATTTCAAATTAGCTGAAACTATTCCAGGTACTTCTACAGATACATTAAGTGCTATAGCAAAAGAATTAAATGTTGTCATCATTGCATCTCTATTTGAAAAACGTGCACAAGGCATTTATCACAATACCACAGCAGTGCTAGATGCAGATGGAAGCTATTTAGGAAAGTACCGTAAGATGCACATTCCTGATGACCCTGCTTTTTACGAAAAATTTTATTTCACGCCAGGTGATTTAGGCTACAAAGTTTTTGAAACAAAATTTGCGAAAATAGGAGTGCTTATTTGTTGGGATCAATGGTACCCAGAAGGTGCCAGAATTACTGCTTTGATGGGGGCAGAAATTCTATTTTTTCCTACGGCTATTGGCTGGGCTACCGCACAAGACGAAGAGACCAACAGCGAACAATACAATGCTTGGCAAACCATTCAGCGCGCTCATTCTGTAGCCAATGGAGTGCATGTAGTGAGTGTAAACAGAGTAGGCTTGGAACAAAACGGATTGATGAAATTTTGGGGTGGAAGTTTTGTAAGCAATACTTTTGGAAAGTTGTTGTATCAAGCATCTCACGATAAAGAAGAAACAAAAGTAGTAGAACTTGATTTGGAGAAAACAGATTTCTATCGCACCCATTGGCCATTTATGCGCGACCGTAGAATTGACTCGTACCAACCGATTACTAAACGATTTATAGACGAAGGATAAATGAAAACTCCAAAACAACTAGGATTTCACTTTCCTGCAGAATTTGCTCCACAGAGTGCTATGTGGCTTTCATGGCCTCACAAAGAAGCATCATGGCCTGGAAAAATCGAAACCATATTTCCTATCTATTCGCAGTTTATAAAATTGATAGCCCAAAATCAAAAAGTCTGCATTAATGTGGCAGATGAAAAAATGAAAGATTTTGCGACTAAGCAATTAGAACTCGTGAATTGCTCCTTTGAAAATGTACAGTTTTATTTTCACCCTACGAATGATGCTTGGTGTCGCGACCATGGACCTGCTTTCATAGTCAATTACGAAAAGAAAGAAAAAGCAATTATTGATTGGGGGTATAATGCGTGGGGAGACAAATACCCTCCTTATGATTTAGACGATGTGATTCCAACTCTGATTGGTAAAAAATTAGGTGTGCCTGTGTTTAACCCAAACATAGTGATGGAAGGAGGCAGCGTAGAATTTAACGGTAGAGGTACTTTGCTTACTACAACAGCTTGCTTATTAAATAAAAATCGCAATCCGCATCTTTCTCAAAAACAAATCGAAGAATACCTAGTCAACTATTATGGAGTAGAAAATATACTTTGGTTGGGAGATGGAATCGTAGGTGATGATACAGATGGACATATTGATGACATAACTCGTTTTGTCAATGAAGATACCGTAGTAACTGTTGTAGAAGAAAACAAAAGCGATGAGAACTATGAACTGTTGCAAGAAAATTTACAGCTACTTTCTACAATGAGATTGGAAAATGGGAAGCAGCTAAATATTATAGAACTGCCCATGCCAAAGCCCGTAATCTATGATGAACAAAGGCTTCCGGCTTCTTACGCCAATTTCTATATTGGAAATGAACATGTAGTAGTTCCAACATTTAGAGATACTAAAAACGATGAACAAGCTTTGAATATTCTTCAATCTTGTTTCAAAGAAAGAAAAGTAGTGGGCTTAGATTCTACCGATTTAATTTGGGGCTTAGGAAGTTTTCATTGTCTATCGCAACAAGAGGCAGCCGTATAGAAAGTAAATCCTTTTTTACGAATAAATAAAACTCGCTTTTAGGCTATCAATCTATTGATAATTAGCCTATATTCGTGCCCGATAAAAAAATAAACCCCTCTTATGAAGTATCTATTTTCTCTCTTCTCATTGCTATTTATTTCAGAAATAGCTTTTGCGCAAAACAACGTAGGTATAGGAACCCTTACACCCAACAGTTCTGCAATTTTAGATTTAGTCGCTAAAGACAAAGGTTTTTTAGCACCTCGTGTAACCACTGCAGAAAGAACTGCAATATCAACCTCCGTTGCTACAGATGGTTTGTTAGTTTACGATACCGATTTTCAATGTTTCTTTTATTGGAAAGCAACTACCACTTCTTGGATAAGTTTATGCCAAGCTGGTGGACAAGGAGCAACAGGAGCAACAGGATTACAAGGTATACCTGGTCCGCAAGGTGCATCTGGTAATGATGGCGCAACTGGTCCTCAAGGACCGCAGGGACAACAAGGACTTCAAGGAAATACAGGCGCACAAGGAGTAGCAGGTAATGATGGTGCTACTGGACCACAAGGTGCTACGGGTAATGACGGAGCAACAGGTGTACAAGGCGCAACAGGAAACGATGGTGCTACAGGCGCTCAAGGAGTTACTGGCCCACAAGGTGCTACGGGTAATGATGGAGCAACAGGTGCACAAGGCGCAACAGGAAACGATGGTGCTACAGGCGCTCAAGGAGTTACTGGCCAACAAGGTGCTACGGGTAATGACGGAGCAACAGGTGCACAAGGTGCTACAGGAAACGATGGTGCTACAGGTGCTCAAGGAGTTACTGGCCCACAAGGTGCTACGGGTAATGATGGAGCAACAGGTGCACAAGGCGCAACAGGAAACGATGGTGCTACAGGCGCTCAAGGAGTTACTGGCCAACAAGGTGCTACGGGTAATGACGGAGCAACAGGTGCACAAGGTGCAACAGGAAACGATGGTGCTACAGGCGCTCAAGGAGTTACTGGCCCACAAGGTGCTACGGGTAATGATGGAGCAACAGGTGCACAAGGCGCAACAGGAAACGATGGTGCTACAGGCGCTCAAGGAGTTACTGGCCCACAAGGTGCTACGGGTAATGACGGAGCAACAGGTGCACAAGGCGCAACAGGAAACGATGGTGCTACAGGCGCTCAAGGAGTTACTGGCCCACAAGGTGCTACGGGTAATGACGGAGCAACAGGTGCTCAAGGCGCTACAGGAAACGATGGTGCTACAGGCGCTCAAGGAGTTACTGGCCCACAAGGTGCTACGGGTAATGACGGAGCAACTGGAGCTCAAGGTGCTACAGGAAACGATGGTGCTACAGGCGCTCAAGGAGTTACTGGCCCACAAGGTGCTACGGGTAATGACGGAGCAACTGGAGCTCAAGGTGCTACAGGAAACGATGGTGCTACAGGCGCTCAAGGAGTTACTGGCCCACAAGGTGCTACGGGTAATGATGGAGCAACAGGTGCACAAGGCGCAACAGGAAACGATGGTGCTACAGGCGCTCAAGGAGTTACTGGCCCACAAGGTGCTACGGGTAATGACGGAGCAACAGGTGCACAAGGTGCAACAGGCAATGATGGAGCAACGGGTGCGCAAGGTGTTATTGGACCGCAAGGTGCTACGGGTAACGATGGAGCTACTGGCCCACAAGGTCTTACTGGTAATGACGGAGCTACAGGTGTTCAAGGAGCTACAGGAAATGACGGTGCTACTGGAGCACAAGGTCCTACAGGCAATGATGGAGCTACAGGCGCAACAGGCGCTCAAGGAGTAACTGGTCCACAAGGTGCAACGGGCAATGATGGCGCTACAGGTCCTCAAGGTGCTACGGGTCCACAAGGAGCAACAGGTAATGACGGTGCAACTGGTGCACAAGGTCTTCAAGGACCCACGGGTGCAACTGGTAATGACGGTGCGACTGGTCAAGTTGGTCCACAGGGACCGCAAGGCCCACAGGGTCCACAAGGGAATACTGGTGCGCAAGGTGTTACTGGTAACGATGGTGCTACTGGAGCGCAAGGCCCTCAAGGTCCTACGGGCGCAACAGGTAATGACGGAGCTACAGGGGTAACTGGTCCACAAGGCGTTCAAGGTGTTGCTGGTCCAACTGGAATCAATGGAGTAACAGGTCCTACAGGCCCTACATGGAGTATCTCATCAATAGATTATACATCCAACGGCAATATTGAGTTAAAAACAGATCAACCTGCCACTTTTACTTCTTCTGTAAAAGCATGGCTACTTAATGGAAATGCGAATACAACCCCGGGTACAGACTTTATTGGGACTACTGATCCAAAAGATTGGGTGATAAAAACGAGTGGGAATGAACGCATGAGAATATTTAGCACTGGAGAAGTAAAAGTTAGCAATTTAACTGGAACAGTAAATAGACCTGTATTTATAGACCCTAATGGTGTACTTAGATCTTCATCTGGTGGAAATTATACTGCTACTTCTGGTTATTCTTTAACTGATGGGACTGCATGGTCTACGTCAGAAGGAACTATTAGAGTTGTTATAACTGCCAATGTTCTTTATATACGCTCTTATAATGAAGGTGGAACACTATTAAACACATATACCTTGAATAATGTATATAATGCAAAAGTGGTAGCAACTATTATCAACGATGATTCTAATAACTGCGGAAGTAATACCAAAATTTCAAGACCTCTTATTTTCACTCAGGTAAATGGTGCCGCAGAAACTAGTCAAAGTTCTGATTTGGGTTGCTCTAACTCAGATGGACATATGCAAGTATTCCAAATCTACTACAACGCACAATAATATTAGCAAGGAAATTTTTAATGAAAAATAAAAAAGAGTTTGCCCAAAAAGCAAACTCTTTTTTATTTAAAAGGATTTGCAAAACTTGTATCGTTTACAAAAGAAGCATCATTTAATGTTTTCAGAAAAGCAATTAAATCGCTTTTGTCTGATGCAGACATGTGAGAACCTCCTTGGTTCAACAATTGCATTAAAGGATCTACTGTAGGAGAAAGTTGTAAATGATCACTATAATGATCTATCACCTCTTCTATGGTTTTAAATCTGCCATCATGCATATAAGGTGCCGTATACATCCAATTACGAATAGTAGGAATTTTAAACTTCCCAAAGTCTTTGTTCAATTTTGTAAAATCTCCCAAACCCTTATCCTTAAAATCATTCACATCGTTGATAGAGTCCAAGGCGTTGTTAGCAAAAGTTACATCTTGATTTACAAAAGTTAAATAAGGTCCATCTGCATGACAATGAAAACAATCGCCTTTGTAGTTATCGTTAAAAATTAAAAGTCCATTGTATTCTTGAGCAGTAAGACCAGCAGTGTAGGTTTTATCAAATTGAGCATTCACAGAAACCATAATACGAATAAACTGCGCAATAGCTTTATGAACTTTTTCTTCTGTAATATCATCTGGCTTACCAAAAGCCTTTCGAAAAAGACTTACATAAGTGGCATTGGCTCTGAATTGGTCGAGTGATTTGTTGAAGTCAAAATGCTGCTCCCCTTTTAAAGCATCCGCTGAAGCATCCGCTAATGAACTAACTCTTCCATCCCAAAAAAAACGCTTATTCATTGCCAAATTCATAAGAGGCGGGGTATTGCGCTTGGTAGGCCCCACAATATTTACACTCAACTCTGAGCTATCGCCAAAAGCATATTGTTGCTTGTGGCAAGTAGCACAAGAAATAGAACCATCTTCCGATAAATTTTTATCGTAAAAAAGCATGCGTCCTAACTGAACCCCTTCTTGTGTCATAGGATTGGTAGCATCCTCAACATAAGGGCGATATTTCTTAGAAAGTTTCGGAAGAGTATAAGGCGTACCAGAATAGAGTCCATCTACTTTGGGGTCTACTTTGCATTGATTTAATGAAATAATCAAACCCAAAGCAATCACCATCTTCCTTATAGAAACCCTCATACTATTCTAAAGTAAATGCTTGTGAAAAATTATCAGCATACTTAGTAGCTAATACGATATTATCATTAGAATGGGTGACTGGCTCTGTTTTAATATCTACAGTACTAGTTCCAAAAAATACTTTCGCCAAGTCAAAATTTAGAACAAGTGTAGTTTGTTTATCGGCTAATATGAAAATAGCTTTAGAAAGCTTTACCGTTCTATAATTCTCGTTTTGTCCAATGTGGTATAATAATTTCCAGTTCAAATTGCCAGTGCCACCTACAGCAGTATCAGCACTGCCTTCCAGCCTTGAGAAAACATATTTTTGAGTTGTACCCCACCACATATCTTTATTAGCATTCAGCGGGTCAGATTCCGCTACAGATGTAGGGTCTGTCAAATTTTGTAAGGAATCTACTCCTATAGAAAATTGCAATTCTTTAAAGTCTCCGCTGGTAGCATCTACATCAAATGTAAGCGCTGGATTTTTCTCCATATCCAAATAAACTACGGATTTTAGAGCAACAATGGTGTTGTCAGTTTTTACTAATTTAATATTAGAAAGGTAAAAACGAAAACGCTCAAAATTCATTCTTCTTCCATTCTTATCCGTGATAGTTTTATCCAACTGAAACGCACTGGCACCATACTTAGGAACCACTTGCATAGACAATGTGCTCTTATTTTCCTTGGGCTTACAAGAAAACAAGGTAATGGCTATGAGAATGGAAATGAACCCAATAATTCTACAAAATTTCATCTTATATTTTTTATAAAATTAATTCAAAAGTTTGATAATCCCCTTGATAGATTCCATAATCCACCACAAGGTTGTATTTAGAAATATTTCTTCCATTTATAAAACTAATTGACCGATTAAAAGGTTTACATTACACAAAAGACAACCCATGAAAACCGTTAATTTCCCCTTACTTATTGTATGCATAACTGTTCCACTTTTGGCAGGTGGAGTATCTGGCTTCATAACAGCAGATGCTATTACTGGCTGGTACTTAAACTTACAAAAGCCATCTTTTAATCCCCCTAATTATGTATTTGGTCCAGTATGGACGTTGCTTTATACATTGATGGGCATTTCACTTTACTTGGCACTAAATAGCGCCAACAAAAAAGACCGAAACGATGCACTAGTAATCTTTTCAGTCCAATTGTTTTTAAATTTCTTTTGGAGTATTTTCTTCTTCTACTTTGAGCGACCAGATTTAGCGCTAGTAATTATTGCAGCATTGCTACTTTCTATTAGCTACATGATTTTTGTTTTCAAAAATAGTAGACCCATAGCTGGCTATCTTCAAATTCCTTATTTGCTTTGGGTTAGCTTCGCTACACTTTTAAATGCTTCTATTTGGTGGCTCAATCGCTAATCAAATATCCAATCCAAATTTTCGAGCTTGTTCTTTTGCTATTTCGTAACCTGCATCAGCATGTCTTATAACTCCCATGGCAGGGTCGTTGTGTAGCACACGTTTCAATCTGCGATTTGCATCCTCTGTGCCATCAGCTACTATTACCATTCCAGCATGAAGTGAATACCCCATTCCTACTCCACCACCATGATGAAAACTCACCCAGCTTGCACCTCCGGCAGTATTGATGAGCGCATTTAAAATTGGCCAATCTGCTATGGCATCACTTCCATCTAACATAGCTTCTGTTTCTCTATTTGGAGATGCTACACTGCCTGTATCTAAGTGGTCGCGCCCTATCACTATGGGTGCTTTTACTTTTCCTTCTTTTACCAATTGATTAAATGCTACTCCTGCTATTTCTCTTTCGCCCATACCCAGCCAACAAATACGAGCTGGCAATCCCTGAAAAGCAATTTTTTCTTTCGCCATTTTCAGCCAACGAAGAAGCCCAACATTATTAGGAAAAAGCTCTTTCAATTTTTCATCGCACACCGCTATATCCTTAGGGTCACCACTCAATGCTACAAAACGAAATGGCCCTTTCCCTTCACAAAATAATGGACGAATATAGGCAGGTACAAAACCTGGAAAGGAGAATGCATTTTCTACATGGCGTTTATCTTTTGCCTGCCCCCTCAAATTATTTCCATAATCAAAAGTAATGGCTCCTCGCTCTTGCAATGCAATCATCAATTTTACATGATGCGCCATTGTATCGAGCGAACGATTGCAATACTCTGCAGGGTTTGATTCGCGCAAAGCAAAAGCCTCTGAAACACTCATGTTTTCTGGAAAATACCCAATCAATTCATCGTGTGCGGAAGTTTGATCGGTTAAAGTATCGGGCGTAATATTTCTATCTAAAAAACGCAGTAATAAATCTACTACATTACAGAGCACCCCTATAGAAACAGCCTCTCCATTGGCTTTGGCAGCAAGAGAACGATTGATGGCTTCATCTATATCTGTATAATATTCATCCAAATATTTTGTCTCTATTCTTTTTTGAATGCGCCATTCTTCTATCTCTGCTACTAATGCTACTCCTTCGTTCATAGTAATAGCCAAAGGCTGCGCACCACCCATTCCGCCTAAGCCAGCGGTTACATTAAGTGTTCCTTTTAATGAACCATTGTAATGTTGATTTGCTAATGACAAATACGTTTCGTACGTTCCTTGAACAATACCTTGTGAGCCAATATAAATCCATGAACCTGCAGTCATTTGACCATACATAATGAGTCCTTTTTGCTCCAACTCTCTAAAATGCTCCCAAGTAGCCCACTTCCCTACTAAATTAGAATTGGCTATTAAAACCCGTGGTGCATCTTTGTGCGAACGCAACACTCCCACTGGCTTTCCGCTTTGTACTATCAGGGTTTCATCTTCTTCTAAATCTTTTAAGCATGCTACTATTTTATCGAATGCTTCCCAATTTCTTGCTGCCTTTCCTATGCCACCGTATACAATTAAATCTTCTGGTCGCTCGGCTACTTCTTTATCTAAATTATTGTAAAGCATTCTCAATGCTGCTTCTTGTACCCATCCTTTACAGTTCAATTCTGTGCCTGTAGGAGTTATTAAAGTTCTTGCCATTTGAATTATCATTTATTTGTGCAAATCTATAATTGCGATTGAAAATTATTGAATTAGTTTTCCATCACTTTAGATTGGTGCACAATCGACTCGTTGTGCACTTGCTGAAAAAGTTTCAAAATAAAATCTTCGGTAAGTCCGCCTAATGTTCCCTTTTCTAAGGCTCGTTTCACAATGCGTGCCCAGCGTTCCGATTGGTGAATGGCAAATCCATTTTCTTTTTTAAACAACCCTATTTGTTCAGAGATACCCATTCGCTCTGCTAGCATTTCTATAATGTAGTCGTCTATTCTATCAATTTTTGCCCGTAGTTCATGGAGAGTATGAAACTCATCTGTTGCCATAGTTGGCTGGCGAACGATGAGTTGATTTAATATATCTGCTAACCGCTGAGGGGTTATTTGTTGCTTGGCATCGCTCCATGCTTTATCAGGCGCAGTATGGCTTTCAATCATGAGCCCATCAAAACCCATATCCATACATTGTTGCGAAATTGGATAAATCAAATCTCTACTTCCTCCCATGTGCGAAGGGTCAACTAAAATCGTAATGTTCGGAAATCTTCTTCTCAACTCTATGGGAATTTCCCACATAGGTGGGTTGCGATAAACCGATTTTTCGTAAGTAGAAAAACCACGATGAATCACCCCGAGTTTTTTTAAACCCACTGCTGCAAATCGTTCTATAGCTCCGAGCCACAACTCCAAATCTGGATTGACTGGATTTTTAATTAAAACAGGAACATCCACTCCTCTTAATGCTTCTGCTATTTCTTGAACAATAAAAGGTGAAACCGTAGAACGTGCCCCTATCCACAATACATCTATATCGTTTCGAAGTGCTAGCTCAACATGCTCTGCATTTGCCACTTCTATAGTCACAGGTAAGTTCACACTTTTAGCAGCATTCTTCACCCAGGGTAATCCTATAGCACCTACCCCCTCAAAGGAATTGGGACGGGTACGGGGTTTCCAAATTCCAGCACGTATCATGGAAACTTTATCTGTGCTGGCAGTTATTTCCTTTACAGTTTTTAGTACTTGATCTTCGCTCTCAGCACTACATGGTCCTGAAATAATTAAAGGAGTCTTGAAACCCAAATCCCAAGCAGTGTAAGGAAGTATATCGGTAAGTGTATTCATTAATTTGAATTGAAAATTTCAGCAGATAGTTGAATAGTATTTATTTAAAACAGATTTATTTTAGGTTTGTTATAACAAAGATGAAAAAGTTCCTGCTTCTTTTTTTATCCCTTCTTTTTGTGGCGTCTCTAAACGCTCAAACTAACTATACTGTAGAAACTTTTAATGCGACCCCTTCAGATTTTCTATTACTGAATTTACACAACCAAGCTATTACTGCAAACGATACCATTAATGAGCGTATTCTTGACTTGACGGACGTAGGACTTGTAGATTCTATTTTACCAAAACGAAAAAAACCGCACCATAAATTATTTTTAGTAGGTTGGGGAATAAGCACTTTTGGTGGTTACAACTGGCGAAAAGTTTTTCCTGTAAAAGGGAAATTAGTAGGAAGAGTCATTAGCCAAACAAAATCAGGTGAAGAAGAGTATACAGAATTTGATGTCAACCAAAATCTAGAATTTCATCTTTCAAAATATTTAGACAAATCTTTCGAGAGTTATGATTTACAAAAAAAGATTCACCGACAAGACATTCGCAAAAGCCATAGACGAAATTACAACGTCCCTCCATTTGTGAGAGACCCTGCTAATTTAGGTCCTATTTCTCAATATCAAATTCACACAGAACTCACACCACCCAGAGCGTTTCGGCAGACTTTAGATAAATTATTTTACCCTGTTATTCGCCCTATGGATATGGGGCATCATTTTAATTTTTTGGATAACAATCCATCTGTAGGAACTTATGGACCTTACTGCCTAGATTGCAATCACAGCTGCCATCCCGAACTGCACCCGTATGAATGGCTGTGGTGGTTAAACCTTTCAAAGCCTGATAGTTTGTGTAATGAAAAAACTTGGCTAGTCGGTTTGTTGAAAGAAGGGAGCAATCGATTTACTGCATGGGCAAAAGGTCCTCGCACAGGATTTATTTCTATTCCATTTTTAATAGATACCAGAGACTCTACAGCTGAAATATCGTACGACCATATTTTAATGAATAAATTTTATGACGATATCTTAAAAACGCATTTCGATTCTACTCAAAAAACAATTGATTTAGCTAAAGTCAATCAACAAATTTCTATTCAAACTCCCACACAAACCATTTCTATAAAACTGCATTTTAATATCCCTATTTATTCTCAAGGTTTAAAAATTTGGATAAGCAAAATAAACTTAGATGAACCCAACCATTTAGTGAGTGGCTACCTCAACATAGCTACCTCCGTTGAAGATGTTTACAATGCCAGAATTGTAGTAAAAAGAAATTGGTAATTATTAAGGCAAATACTATCAAGGAGAAACGAATAATGTCTTGGTTCTACTACGTTCACCAACACTTTAATACTATTTAAAATTATCGTACTTAATTACGTAAGCATCTGAATATTGCTTTTTGATGGTTCGTTTTAATTCTTCGGCCTCTTCAGCTGAATTAAAATTGCCTACAAAAACTCTGTACAAATACCCCTTCACAAGTTTAGCGGTTTGTACATACACTGTAGCGTTATTTCTTTGCCTTAAATCATTTGAAATTTTAAAAGCAAATGCAGCATCTTCATAACTTCCTATTTTAATACCATAAGTAAGATGGGTAGCTGTGTCAGTGGGTGTAATTTGATAAAATCTATCTGGCTCTGAATATTTTGTAGAGTCTTGTAAAGATGATTCGTTATCGCTTGATACTATTTCATAGCTCACCCGTGCAGTGCCATTACTCACATATCCTAACTGTTTTGCCGCAGAAAGCGATAAATCTAAAATGCGCGTCCGAACATAAGGACCTCTATCATTTACGCGCACTACCACACTTTTATCGTTATCTAAATTAGTTACCTTAATAATGGTTCCAAGAGGTAATGTTTTGTGAGCGCAAGTCAATTTCTTGTCACTATAAAGTTCCCCGCTAGCTGTTTTTTTACCATTAAAATAAGCATGATAAAAAGAAGCTAACCCAACTTCTTGTGCCTTTATAGCATGAGTACCAACTAAACTAAAAAGTAAAAAAAGGACTTGTAATAGCTTTTTCAATATGGTTTATTTCGTGAACAAAAACCCTATCAAGACAAAAGATATGCCATTAATTTGAAATAGAGAAATTTACAAATGTGAATTTAGTGGATAGCTTCTAGTAATAACTGCGAAAAACGATATACATCTTCAAAGGAATTGTACAATGGAGCAGGAGCTATACGTATCACATCAGGCTCTCGCCAATCGGCTATGACACCAGCTTTAGTAAGTTTATCAAATATTTTTTTTCCATCGCTTTTCGTTTGAAATGAAAACTGACAACCACGCTCTTTTAAATTTTGTGGAGTAATGATTTTTAGTTGGGAGTTCGAAGTTCGAAGTTCAGAGTTAAGTAGATACTCTAAATATTGTGTCATTTGTTCACTCTTCTTACGTAAATTCTTTAACCCTGCTTGTTCGAAAATTTCTAATGAGGCTTTGTGAGCAGCCATAGAAAGAACGGGAGCATTACTCATTTGCCAACCCTGCGCCCCTTCTTGAGGCTCAAAATGTTTTTGCATTTTAAAGCGCGTCTTTTCATCGTTGCCCCACCAACCCGCAAAACGAGGCAGGCTTTTATCTTTAGCATGATGCTCATGTACAAAAACTCCGCTCACTCCGCCAGGTCCTGAGTTTAAATATTTATAAGAGCACCAAGTAGCAAAATCAACCTTCCAATCATGCAGCTTTAACTCTACATTTCCTATAGCATGTGCCAAATCCAAACCATACACAATTTTGTGTTCGCATGCTGCTTCTCCTACTTTTTTTAAATCAAATAATTGACCAGAATAATAGTTAACAGCACCTAATAGAATGAGTGCCACCTCCTCTTTATTTTTTTGGATAGTTTGTAGAATATCTTCTGTGCGCAGCGTCACTTCTCCTGCTCTTGGCTTCAACTCCAGAATACAATCATTAGGGTCTAAACCTCTGTATCTTATTTGTTGCTCTACGGCATAATAATCGGAAGGGAAAGCACTGGCTTCCAAAATTATTTTACGCTTCTTTCCTTTGGGTTGATAAAAAGAAACGAGCATCAGATTCAAATTCACGGTTAGTTGATTCATAGCTACCACTTCGGTTTTCTTAGCCCCGAGCAGATTACAAAGTGGCTTCTCAAACTGATGATGATAATACAGCCAAGGATTGCGTGCATGCAAATGCCCCTCCACACCTAGGTCTCGCCAGTCCTCCAATTCAGTTTTGATATGTTTCTCTACCGACTTTGGTTGTAAGCCCAATGAATTTCCACAGAGATAAATAGACGCTGCGCCATTTACCTTAGGGATATAAAACTGTTTACGATACGCTTTTAGTGGATCTTGTTTATCGAGTGCTTTCGCAAAAGCGAGTGTGTTTTCAAATTTCATTTTGCAAATTATAAAAAAGAAAAACTAATGAATAATGATTTCACAATTCAAACTATCTAGTACTCTTTTGTGGTAAAACAATGGCTACTACCCTAAAACCAACTCTTGGGTCTGGTGTTGAATAATGTTGAATCTTATCAACGTAGCAATCTTTTAAATAATCATCCCAACTTCCTCCTTTCTGTACACCATCTACATCCGTCATTTCGGCTACATTTCCTATCACATTATACAATCCGAAATTATTGGGATGATACGCATCAACCCTAACGGTGTAATAGCCTCCATCAATTCTTGCATATAATGAATCGCCTACCATAGCTTTAATATTTCCGATGTATTTTCCTTCATCATCTTTTCCATCTGAACTACTTATAAAATTCACTTTAAAGGAGTTGATATTGGCAAATGAAATCCATTCACTTTCGTTAGGCAACGTAAAAACCATTTTATACTTTCTTAATTTTTGTTTGCCTTTTATTCCAAGCCATTCACAATATTTTGCAGCACCATAGTGGGAAATGTTAACTACAGGATAATAATCAAACGCCCCATCTGAATTATATCTTTTTTGAACGGAATAATTAACTGGCTCATTGGTTCTAATCCACTGAGAGGAATCAACTTTACACTTTTCATATTCATCTACAGAAAGTTGTTGTAAGAATTTTTTATAGTCTTTGTTTGTTACTTCAAACTCTCCTGCATATAAAGTGTCATTTATCCTAAAGTAATTATGGTTTAAAAATTTGATGGTAGATTTCTTCTTCGCATTGATTTGCGCGTAAGAATTTACACAAAATATTATTACACCAAAAAACATTAAAAATCTAATCATGATAAATCTTTCTACAGAGTTTTAGCTGATTACTTCAACAAAAACTTCTTCTCCTCCAACTGCAACCAATCCAAGGCGTTTTTGTACAGCAATTTTTCTTTGATTTTTCCCGAAACATTTAACGCCAAAATTTCTTCACCTGGCACTGCTTCGCCCAGTGGAAAAGGATAATCACTACCACAGCAGATCTTATCTTCTCCTATTAAATCTATCACATACTTTAAAAAATTAGTATCGTGAATGAGAGAGTCCACATAGAATTTTCCTAAATAGTTGCGAGGGTTTACATCATTGTCGAGCGCTGTCAAATCGGGGCGTACCTTATAGCCTTGTTCTATTCTGCCAATAGTAGAAGGAAAAGAACCTCCGCCATGCGCAAAAGCAACTCGTAGTTTTGGAAATCTTTCAAACACACCACCAAAAATCATAGAGCAAATAGCACGCGAAGTTTCTGCTGGCATACCCACCAACCACGGTAGCCAATATTTGCTCATTTGCTTTGTACCCATCATATTCCAAGGGTGCACAAACACAGCCATACCCAATCTTTCAGCTGCAGCATAAATGGGAAAGAACTGTGGCTCGTTGAGATTTATGTCATTTACATTGCTACCAATTTCGATACCCACTAAGCCTATTTTCTTGCAGCGCTCTAATTCTTTTATGGCTAGTTCAGCATGTTGCATAGGAACCGTTCCGAGCCCAATAAATTTGGCAGGATACCGTTCTACCACCTCTGCAATATGGTCATTGAGAAAACGAGAAACATCTAAACAATGCTCTGGCTTTGCCCAATAATTAAACATAATAGGAATTGTAGAAAGCACCTGTACATCTACCTTTGTATGATTACATTCATGGATTCTCACCTCAGGATCCCAGCAGTTCGATTGAATTTCTCTAAAAAACTCATCGTCCTTCATCATGCGAGCACAACAAGGCTTGTGATGCTCTAGATGGACAAAACCACCATAGCCAAATTTTTCACTCCAGCGAGGCAGGTGCTCCGGAATAATATGTGTGTGGATGTCTATCTTAAATGACAAGTTTTAATTATTTGTCACAAAGAAAGAATTTTTTTGGGCTAACTAAAATCTGAATCTTTGGCATAGTTTTTAATATGATATCTTGTTTTTAAATTTAATTCATTTCAATCACAAAAAAAATCAATCTATCATGTTAGAAAATTTATTAAAACTAGTAACCGATCAAGCACAAGATGCCATCGTGAACAACAATCAAATTCCGAATGAGCATAACAATGCAGCCATTCAATCGGTAACAGAATCTATTACCTCTGGCTTGTCTGGTCAGTTAAACGGAGGAAACCTTCAAGGCATTTTGCAAATGTTTAGCGGACAAGGCGGCAATATGGCTAACAATCCCATTGTTCAAAATATCATCAACAGTGCTGCTGGAAATTTGGCAGGAAAAGTAGGCATTGACCCAAATACAGCAACAAGTGTAGTGTCTTCATTAGTTCCTTCTATCATGAGCCAACTTACTCAACAAACTGCAGATCCAAATAATAGCAACTTTGATATGAACTCAGTGGTATCGGCTCTTTCAGGAGGCAAAACGGGTGGTGTTGATTTGAATGGAGTGTTGAGCCAATTAACATCTGGGCAAGGCGGTGGAGTAGATATAGCTGGCATTGCCTCTCAGTTTTTAGGTGGTGGTGATAGCAATCAAAGTGGCGGTGGCATTGGTAGCTTAATCAGCGGATTTCTAAAATAAATTAGACCGAATTTTCAAATTTCTAAAATGGTTTCTCCTAAGGAAACCATTTTTTGTTTTACCAATTTCATAGTCTACTTTTTTTATTAGCTGCAAAGGTTTAAATTCGTGCCGCTATGCAATACAAACGTATCCTTCTTAAGCTCAGCGGTGAGGCGCTGATGGGTGAACAAAAATTCGGAATTGACACCAAAGTAGTTTTAAAATATGCAGAAGAAATTAAGGCACTGGTAGATGCAGGAGTGCAAGTAGCTGTAGTGATAGGGGGGGGGAATATTTACCGAGGAATAGAAGCCAGCGAAACAGGTATAGACCGTGTACAAGGTGACTACATGGGAATGCTCGCTACTGTTATTAATAGCATGGCTTTACAAAGTGGTTTAGAAAAAGTAGGAGTATATACGCGCTTACTTACTGCTTTAGAAATTCGTCAAGTAGCCGAGCCATTTATAAAAAGAAGAGCAGTTCGCCATTTAGAAAAAGGAAGAGTAGTCATTTTTGGAGCAGGAACTGGAAACCCTTATTTTACAACAGATACAGCTGCGGCATTGCGCGCTACAGAGATAGAAGCCAATGTGATTTTGAAAGGAACTAGAGTTGATGGAATTTACGACAGCGACCCAGAAAAAAATCCAAATGCCATTAAATTTGAGAAGCTAAATTACAGCGAAGCCATTTCAAAAAAATTAAATGTAATGGATATGACAGCCTTTACACTTTGCCAAGAAAACAACATTCCTATTATTGTTTTTGATATGAATACCAAAGGGAATTTAACCAGAGTAGTGAAGGGCGAAACCATAGGAACTTTAGTAACGAATTAGACTATCTGAGAATATACCATTAACTAATTTGATAAAAAAATAAACCAATATTTATGACTGACCTAGATGTAAAAAATTTATTGACCGAAGTAAGAGGTCAAATGCAAAAAGCACTCGAACATTTTGAATACGAACTTTCAAAAATTAGAGCTGGAAAAGCAAGCCCAGCAATATTAGAGGGAATACTAGCAGATGCTTATGGCGCCATGACTCCTGTAAATCAATTAGCAAATATTACCACTCCAGATTCACGAACCATCAGCATTCAACCTTGGGATGCATCAGTACTACATGCTATAGAGCGCGCTATTTTAATGGCGAATATTGGACTCACCCCGCAAAGCGATGGAAAAGTAATTCGTTTGAATATTCCTCCAATGACAGAAGAGCGCAGAAAAGAATTGGTAAAACAATCTAAATCTGAAGCCGAAAATTGTCGTATTTCTCAACGAACTGCAAGAAGAGAGGGGAATGAAAAAGCAAAGAAAATGCAAAAAGATGGATTACCTGAAGATGCAGCAAAGCAAGCTGAGGTAGATATTCAAAACATTTTGAATGATTTCAACACAAAAGTAGATAAGCATTTAGAAATAAAAGAGAAAGAAATTATGACTGTATAATTGCTCGCTCGAAAAACTTTAAAAGGGTTCGAAATCATCGAGCCCTTTTTTATGTCCACACTTTGGTGCCTTCGCTACAGTTGGTACAAATATCAATCTCAGCACGTGATTTTAAAATTCGAGAACGAAACGATTGATACAAATCACTCTCCCAAATTTCCCGAAAAGATTTCGAATTCAAATCTCCTAATTGATGTTGTGCATCTTTATCAAAACAACACGGAACAATTTTTCCATCCCAGGTTATAACACAAGAGTGCCAAAGCTTCCAGCAATGATTGAGCAATTCATTTTTGATTTTATAAGTACCGTCTTTTTGCTTTTTATAACGTGAAAATTTATCGATATCAGGAATTAATTCGTTGCCATTTTTAAAATCATACACTTGTGCAGTTTTTAATTTTACCTCATCTACTCCTAGCTCATTTGCTAACTTTTGAACTTCCTCAATTTGGTGTTGGTTAGGCTTCACTACCAGAAACTGAAAAATAATATGAGGGGTTTTAGAATTAGCCGCTGTTCTTGCTTTCACCAAATTTTTTGTACCCTCTATTACCTTCTCTAAACTACCACCAACACGATACTGCTCGTAGGTTTCTTGCGTAGTGCCATCTATAGAAATCAAAATTCTATCTAAGCCCGAGGCAATCGTTTCTTGTGCTTTCCTTTCTGTCAAAAAATGCGCATTGGTAGATGTAACCGTGTAAATATTTTTTTGTGAAGCGTATTTTACTAACTCCAAAAATTTAGGATGCAAATAGGGTTCACCTTGAAAATAGAAATAGAGATAAATGAGTCTGTCTCCAATTTCGTCTAACGTTTTTTTATAAAAATCGTATTCTAAATTTCCTGTAGGTCGGGTAAAATTTTTGAGTCCACTCGGGCATTCGGGGCAACCCAAATTGCAGCTAGTGGTAGGTTCTATTGATACATTAAAGGGAACTCCCCTCTGTATCGGACGCTTTAACCATTTCGATATATAAAATGAACTCACCACCTTCGAAGCATTCCATAGCTTCAAAAAATCTAGTTTAGAAATAAAATTTATGGAATCAGAAAAGTTCAATTGTCCTATTATTTAGTTGCAATTTAACTATTGTAATTATAAAAACCCTTGCCTGTTTTTTTACCGAGGTGACCCGCATCTACTTTCTGTTGTTGAATTCTAGAGGGTCTAAATTTAGAGTCTTGATGAAACGAATTAAAAAGAGAAGAGGTAACTGCAAAATTCACATCGTTACCTACATGATCCATTAATTTAAAGGGCCCCATTTTAAACCCTGCACTTTCCATTAATGCATCTATTGTTTCTATACTTGCCACATTTTCTTCCAGCGCTTTTAAACTTTCCACATAGTAATGGCGAGCCACTCTATTTACAATAAAACCTGGTGAATCTTTACAAACAATAGCCGTTTTTTCAACTTTCTCCATGGCACTTTTAAGAGCTACTACTACTTCCGCAGAGGTTTCTGCACCCGAAATAATTTCTACCAATTTCATTAAATGAGCTGGATTAAAAAAGTGCAAACCTACTACACGACTAGGGTTGGCAATGTCTTTAGCTAATTGAGTAATTGAAAAAGAAGAAGTATTTGATGCTAATATGGTTTCTGCTGAATTATTTGCTGCTAGTAGCTGAAATAATTCCTTTTTGATTTCTAATTTCTCTACAATGGCTTCAATAATTAAATCGGCTTGTACTTCTTTTAGATTCTCTGTGAAAGAAATTCGCTCTAAAGTTTCTGCGATTTTTGTTGTTGTTATTTTTCCTTTTTCTAAGGCTACTGCCAAGTTTTTCTCAATAATTGATTTTGCTTTTTGCAATTGTGTAGCATTCGTATCGTATAATTTTACGAGGAAATTTTGCTGTGCAAAAACTTGTGCAATACCAGCACCCATGGCACCTGCTCCACAAACTGCTACATTAGAAATGTTTTTCATGAAAAATTTTAAGGCCTTAAAAATAGAAATTTATGCTGGATGCTTTTTTTAAAACCGCTTTAACTGTATGGGCTTGTATTGTAGAAAATCTTTGATAGCAGCATTGACCACAGAAGGTTTTTCTTTTATGCAATAATGAGTAGATCCAGGTATTACACACAAATATCCATTGGGTAAATTTTCATAAATAAAAGCAGTGTGAGTGAGTTTAATTAGATCGTGATCACCACACATAATTAAAGCAGGGCATTTCACTTTATCTAAATCATCATAAGTCAAATGTGGTTGTGTCAGAAGTAAGGTCTGCATTCGTTTAGCAAATACTTTCAACCCCTTTGGATAAGGATTCTCTTTAAATTTTACTTCTAAATAAAACGCCATTTTATCAATATCCCAAGCGCGGACTTTTTCTAATACTTCAGGGTATACAGAACTCGTATCGGGATTTAGATTAGAACCGATGGCTACCAATTTTTTGACACTATGAGGACTTTTCATAGCCATAATCATGGCGGTAATTCCACCATCTCCATAGCCCACTACGTTTACACTATCTAACTTCAACTCTTTAAGGAATGCCAGCATATCATCTGCCAATAGTTCATAGTTTAACTCCCTATCCGTAAAAGAAGATTCGCCATGCCCGCGGGTATCTACTGCTATCACTTTATATTCCTTAGCCAGCGCAGGAATTTGATTCTTCCATTCTTTCCAATATTCCATAGCACCATGCAGAAGCAGCACTGGTTCTCCTTTCCCCCATACTTTATAATGAATTTTTACATCGTCAATTTTTGCAAATCTACTTTTTGCAGTATCAAGCATTACGGCTTGAGCACTCAAAAAATGATGGGAGAGACAAAGAGATAGCAGAAGAAACAGCACTTTTTTTACCATAGAATTAAATTTTTGGTAAAATAAAATTCTATTCTCGCTTTAGCAAAACATTTAACTGAACGGCACTATTTAGCGGTTGTAATAATTAGCTACTGCCAAAATTTCGCTTTCATCATAATCCTGAATCGCATAAGTTCCTACTTTGGAAGAATGCATTTCATCTAGAAGTGCTACCATATTTTGATACTGTTTTTTAGGCAATAATTTTAATAAGCAAATTACATTTCTTGCATTCCCCGATTGGTTAAAACATGATGTTTTCAACTTTTCCTTTTTTTCTCGAATCAAATTATTGATGGCAGCTCTGTCTTTAACTTTACTTACTGCATTACATTCTAAACCTTCCCAGTAAAAATAATTTCCCATAGAATCGGTAAGCAGATGCAATACTTGGCATTCAGAAATAGGAATATCAGGACCTTCACTAATGGGCTTTTTCCATATTATAGCTTGTTGTTTTTGCAGACTAGTAGTCAACATAAAAAAGGTGATGAGTAAAAATGCTAAGTCCACCATGGGAGTTAAATCTACTCTGGGAACTGCTTGTAATCTCTTAGCATTAGAACTGCGCGGGCTATTGGATATTATTTCTGACATAGTTTTTTAGAAACAGATTCGCTTCAGAAATGTTTCCACAAAAAAAATTGTCACAAAATTGTCACAAAAAAAATGCTCTATCAATTGATAGAGCATTTGGGAGTGGAGTTGGTGGGAATTGAACCCACGTCCGGACAAGATGGTGATAAACCTTCTACATGCGTAGTTTATTATTAATTGTCAGGAAGCCAGCTGGTCAATAAACAATCCTACTGTTTCCTTACACGTTCTTGTGTCTCGATTTTTGCGGGCGTTAATCGCTCCAATCCAGCTACCAGTTTTGATTGCATGCACGCTGTGTAGGTAACCTCAAGCGCGGTGCAAATGGTGGTTAATCTCTAAGATTAAGCAGCCATGGCGTAAGTATTTTCGCCATTTAAGAAACATTGCAAATGGATTAAAGTGGTATTTACACCCACTGCACGCGAGTTTACCCTCATGACTCCCCGTCAATACCTAGCAACCCCTTTTTATTAAAAGCGAAATTACTAATTTGCACCAGCAATTTTGAACTGAATGGCATTTATTAAAACATTTTTAAGAAAAGAAAACATTTGCTGTCTTGTGTTTTTTCTATTATTTCTCGCTTCCTGCAATCAAGATAGAACTACCATATATGTAATAGAAAACAAAGCAGCTGAAAGTATTCGTGTTTATACCACTGAATCAGACTCTGTGTTTACTATTATTAGCAATACTTCCCAAACCATTTATAACATCAATGAATTTGTAGGAAAGGATGATGTGGTAGCAGAGAATTATCTCTATAGCATTGATTCTATAAAAATGGGAGCACTCAAATATAAGCCCCTGTTAAACGATACTACAAATCATTGGACAAAAAAAGTAAACAGTAAAAACACAGAGCTCACTTTTACTTTCACAGTAAATAATTCAGATTTCTAAAACAAAAAAAACACTGCTATGAAATGCTTTGTAAAGCAGCGTTTCATATTTGCAGTTTTACAATTATGAAAATTGGTATCATAAGAGAAGAAAAAATTCCCCACGATAATAGAGTGCCGCTCACTCCCTCGCAGTGTCGCACCCTCATGGAGGAGCACAGCAATATTTGGATAGCCATACAACCCAGTGAACACAGATGTTTCACCAATGAAGAGTACCGCTACCAAGGTGTGGCAGTGCGGGAAGATTTAAATGATTGTGATATTTTGCTAGGTGTAAAAGAAGTGCCCCCTCATTTTTTACTAGACAGTAAAACGTACCTATTTTTTTCACACACCATTAAGAAGCAGCCTCACAATAAAAAATTATTGCAAACAGTTTTATCTAAAAACATAAGGCTCATTGATTATGAATGTTTGAAAGATGAAAATGGAAATCGACTCATTGCCTTTGGAAAATGGGCGGGAATTGTAGGAGCCTATCATGCCATAAAAATGATAGGACATCGTACTGGGAAGTTTGAAATAAAACAAATGAGTGAATGTTTGAATTTTGCGAAAGCTCTTAAAGAATTAGAAAAAATAAAATTGCCAAATCTTAAAATTGTGTTGACGGGAACGGGCAGAGTAGCTTATGGTTGTTCATTTCTGCTCGATACGCTTGGTATTAAAAAAGTATCGGCTCATGATTTTTGCTACAAGGAGTTTGATGAAATAGTTTACACGCAACTGGAATCAAAAGATATGTACTACAAAGCAGGTGCTGAGGAATTTGATAAAAATGATTTCCACTCCCATCCCCAGGAATATCAATCTTGTTTTTATCCTTTCACCAAAGTGGCCGATGTATTTATAAATGGAGTGTATTGGGATAAGCGCATTCCGGTCTTTTTTAGCAAAGAGGAAATGAAAGAAAAAGATTTTCGCATTCAGATTATTGCTGATGTCACTTGTGATATAGCCCCGAGTTCATCTGTACCTTCCACTTTAATTGCTTCTTCCATTGCAGATCCATACTATGGTTACAGTGCAACCAACGAAAAAATTTGCGAAACATTCTCCTCTAATAGTATAGATGTAATGGCTATAGATAATCTGCCAAACGAACTTCCCAGAGATGCCTCAGAAGATTTTGGAAATATGCTGGTAAGTAAAATTATTCCCAGATTACTGAAAAAGAAAAGCAATACAATAGAAAATGCTACCATAGCTGCCAATGGAAAATTGACAGAGGGATTTGATTATTTGACGGATTATGTGAATTAGTTTTGATTCTTTTCTGCTAATAGTTTCCGTGCAAAAAAATGAAACACATAACTCTAGTTTGAATAAAATGCCAACTCGAAAAATCTCTATTCTTTAAAAAACCACTGAAATAGTTTGCAATTTCAACTGATTATATAAAGATTGAAGCGTTGAGTTTTCTTTTACGATGTAATCTTTTTTAAATTCTACTTCTTCTGCATTTTTTATACGTTCCTCGGTAAGAGGGTGTGTACTTAAAAACTCAAGTTTATCTAAAATATTGGAGTTGCCAATGATATTTTTTTCCTCTTTTTTCAAAATTTTAAATAGTCCAGTCATACCCGAAGGGTCAATTTTACTTTGCTTAAGAAGTTGCATTGCCATAGAGCGCAAAGCATGGCGTTGAGTCATATGTGAATATTCGTGAGCCAACAAAGCCGCAAGTTGTTCTTTAGTTTCGGTTCTACGAATCATTTCATCAAAAACTATAATCGTATTTCCTGGAAAGGTAAAAGCATTTACCACATCGCTTTTTACTACATATAATTGAGGGTTTATATCCTTGGTGAAATTCAAATTTTCAAAAAACAGTTGCAAGGTATGTGAAGCAGTGGTATCAATACTCTCCGTTCTTAAATAGGTATTTTTAATTCCTTCACCATATTTATTTTCTATGTATTGAGGAATGATGCGAGCTACAGTATCGGAAAAAAGAGGCAATCCGTAATAATAAATGCTTGCTAAAAAAACAAATACCCCTACGAGTGCACTCAGTAAAACAAAAATATTTTTCCCAAATGTTGCATCAAATTTAGCTCTAGAAAAAGGATGATTGGGGTACAAAAAAACCATCCAACCTTTCACTTGTCCATCTTCAAATTCGAGCACCTGCTTAGTTTCACCTAAATACGTAAGTCGTGTAAAAGAGCTAACGCCTACATCATCTTTAGCAACTCTATCTAGTTCCCAAGCACAGTACAAACTCTCCTGTCCATCATTTATGTAAGAAATAGAAATTTGGTGAGGCAAAAATTCAACCTCAGCTAAATGCTTTGCAGAGGTTTTGCCATCAAAAAAACTGGCTGTTGTTTTATACATAAAGCTCTACATAGTTAGATCTAAATCTAGCATATCCGCTATATCTTCCCCTGTAGCATCATTGGAATCATTATTGGTTTGCAAGCTTCTATTTAAATCCAAGTTGCCATCTACTTCTACATTTTCCAACATTACTTTTATCTCATAAAGCATAGCCCAAGGCAATACTATTCCTAAAGTAAAAACACCTGCTAGATAAAAAAGAAAAACCTTAAAACAATTACCAGCACTAATATTGGTACTGACACCATACTCTGAGCCAGCCTGATTTACAACCATATTATTAATGTAGAAGCGGTGAATGTTCCTAATAAACCAAGGCATATAAATATACAGAGTGAAAATGGAAAAAATGAGACCTAACAAGTTGGTCACAAACAAATCACCCCCTGTCCCTTTAAAATCAAATGAGGTATCACCCCAACTAGTATTCTCGGCAACATATTTGCGAAGATTTACTTGCATCCAAGCACCATATATTCCAAAAGTAAGAATCGTAAATAAAATCCCCTTAAAATAAATCTTCATCAACTCGCGTAAATTACCTGTATAGCTAAATCTAATACCTCTGTATTCTGTTTTTGATAATCGGTAGCGCATCGTTCCATGAACTGCAACAGGTATCAAGAAAATAAAGCCAGAGAAAAAAACCAAAAACCCAATCAGAATGGTTGTAACATCTTTCGATAGTATCGCTGCAAAATAAATTCCATAAAGTATACCAAAGACCAGTATAGCTTTTATAAAACCCTTGAACATCTCGCGTCCAGTCCCATGAAAACTGAAACGGCTATTTGCAAATTCTGTTTCCCCATACAAAAACTTAAGCCTCCTTTCTTTTGCCCAAGGATAATATAATCCAAGTGATATAACCGTAAGAACCCAATTAATAAATAAAAGTCCAAAAAAAGATGCACCTTCTCCTTTAAAGTAAAACGTATGATTAGATTTAGTTTCAATTTCCATTTTGTTAATTTTAGTGTACATAAATATGTAGAAAAACTTAATTTCATACAAAAATTAATATTCTCTTTTAAACCAACTAGAGATTTTGTCTATCCAAAAGCCATTTATCTCTTACATTTCTGTTTTACTAAGTTTTTATTTCTTTCATATTTATAGTGCATCCCTATCAAATAAAAATTTGATGGTTATTTTTGTTTTTTCGTATAAAACCAAGACTGATAAAAGCATTTAGGGCAGGGGTGATAAAAATATTCTACAAAATATTTGTGTGTGTGTTGATAAATTCTATCTTTGCAGTCCATTTTTCAGAAAAATAGCTAAAAAAGAACAATTTAATGGGTCACAAAACAAGTCCAATAGCCAATAGGCTCGGTATCGTAAGAGGTTGGGATAGCAACTGGTTCGCAGGAAAAGACGCTGCTCAAAAATTGGTAGAAGATGAAAAAATTCGCCAGTACATAAAAGCACGTATCCAAAAAGCTGGAATTTCTCGTGTAATAATAGAGCGCACTCTTAAGCGAGTAACTGTAACTATTCATACTTCCCGTCCAGGAATCATTATCGGCCGTGGTGGTACAGAAGTAGATCGAGTTAAAGAAGAATTACGCAAATTAACTGGAAAAGAAGTTCAAATTAATATAGCTGAGATTCGCAGACCAGAATTAGAAGCTGCTATAGTAGGTGAAACGATCGCAAAACAATTAGAGGCACGTATCAATTACAGAAGAGCTTTAAAAATGGCTATTGCTTCTGCTATGAGAATGGGTGCTGAAGGAATAAAAATTAGAGTTTCTGGTCGTATAGGTGGAGCGGAAATGGCTCGTAGCGAAGAATACAAGCAAGGAAGAACTCCTCTTCATACTTGGAGAGCAGATATCGACTACGCAATTGTAGAAGCTTTAACAGTATACGGAAAATTAGGAATTAAAGTATGGGTTTGTAAAGGAGAAGTATATGGTAAAAGAGATTTATCTCCAAACCTAGGAGCTACCAATGCAAATACTGGAGAAGGTGGAAATAACGCTGGAGGTGGAGGTCAAAAAGACGAAAGAAGACAACCAAGAAGAAAACCAAGCGGAAAGAAATAATTTAAAATCAAAGCGCTAAATTTAGAGAAGCCATGTTATTACCTAAACGGACGAAATTCAGAAAAACCCAAAAGGGCAGAATTAAAGGAATTGCCAATAGAGGTCACGAAATTGCTTTTGGAATCTACGGATTAAAATCTTTAGATACATATGCCATCACTAACAAACAGATAGAATCTGCTCGTGTAGCGGTAACCCGTTTCATGAAAAGAGAAGGAAAAGTTTGGATTCGCATATTCCCAGATAAAGTAATCACTGCAAAACCTGCAGATGTACGTATGGGTAAAGGAAAAGGAAATCCAGAAGGATGGTCTGCTCCAGTAAGACCAGGTGCTATTTTGTTTGAATGTGATGGTGTGCCTCGCGAAGTAGCGGAAGAAGCTATGCGCTTAGCAGCTCAAAAATTGCCTGTAAAAACAAAGTTTGTAACGCGCAGAGATGCTATTGAAATAGTAGCAGAAAAAAAATAATTAGAATACAATAAAACTATATAACACCATGGGTGCTAATAAACAATTATCTAAAAAAGACATAGTAGGCTTATCTGACAAAGATTTGACTGCTCGTTTAGCTGAAGAAAGAAATGCTTTGCGTAAATTAGAATTTACACATGCAGTAGCTTCTTTAGAAAACCCTTTGAGCATTCGTGCAAAAAGAAGAGATGTAGCTAGATTGCTTACATCTGTAAACAATCGTACTAAATCTACAAAATAATATAAGTCATGGCTGAATCAACTACAAGCGTAGAAAGAAATTTAAGAAAAGAAAGATTAGGTATAGTAGTAAGCGATAAAATGGAGAAATCTATTATCGTTACAGAAGAAACCAAAATCAAACATCCACTTTACGGTAAGTTTATGAAACGTACTAAGAAGTATCATGCACATGATGAAAAAAATGATGCAAAAGTAGGCGATACTGTAAAGATTATGGAAACACGTCCTTTGAGTAAAACCAAAAGATGGAGATTAGTAGAAGTAGTAGAGAGAGCTAAATAATAAAAATTGGATGGGCGAGAGTTTTGTTCGCTTAATTCATGAATTATAATTCACCTTTAGAAATATAACAGCAAATGTTACAACAAGAATCAAGAGCCAATGTGGCTGACAATAGCGGAGCAAAAGAAGTATTGGTAATACGTGTTTTAGGTGGTACTGCTAGAAGATATGCTAGCATTGGTGATAAAGTAGTAGTATCTATCAAAAAAGCAATGCCAACAGGTGGTGCTAAGAAAGGTACTGTATCTAAAGCTGTAGTGGTAAGAACTGCAAAAGCAATCAGAAGAAAAGACGGGTCTTACATTCGTTTTGACGACAATGCAGTAGTATTACTAAACAACAACGATGAACCACGTGGTACCCGTATTTTTGGACCTGTAGCTAGAGAACTTCGTGATAAAAACTTCATGAAAATTATTTCATTAGCACCAGAGGTTATTTAATACAAGCATTAGAAGTAAGTAAAAAGTAATTCGAAAATATATAATAGCAATCCAATGAAATTCAATATTAAAAAGAAAGATACAGTAATAATTCTTACTGGAGATGATAAAGGAAAAACAGGGAAAGTAACGGAAGTAGTTCGTGAAAAAAGCCGTGTTTTTGTAGAAGGTGTAAATTTAAACAGCCGCCACACAAAGCCGAATGCTAAAAGCCCACAAGGTGGAATCGTAAAATCAGAAGCATCTGTTCACATTTCTAATGTAGCTTTGGTATCCGATGGAAAACCAACCCGTATTGGAAGAAAAGATGTAAAAGGTACTACCGTTCGCTACTCTAAAAAAACAGGAAAAAACTTAGACTAAGATTTAACCTTTAAAATATAAAAAACTCCCCTTCGAAATTCGTTGGGGAGTTTTTTTTTACTGTAATTATGTTCTAAAAAATCTCTGACTTAAAGATAATTGGCATGATTTTGTAAGAAGTAAAATGATATATAGAATATCAATTTCATCAATAAGTTATATGCGTATATTATTAATCTACCTCCTCTGTTTTATAGCTACAAGTTCATTTGGGCAAATTAAAAAGACTACCCAAACCAAAGTAGGTTATAGCTTTAAAGAAACCAAGACATTTAATAACAAACCAGAATTATTATCGGTAGATGAAATAAATGGTTTTCATTTTGATCCAGTAAGGAACAAAGCAGTAGTTGAGTTTAGATTCATTATTCCCAGCATTCAGAAATACAACACTATTTACATAGAACATGGTGATACTGTTCATGGATTCTCTTCTTGCATGACTATAGACTTAAAAGAAGAAAAAATTTCTACCGATACCTTTACCAAAATATTTCTGTATCCTACGGCTTACTCTATGATTAAAATTTATAGAGTAAAATGCATTACCCAAGATGGAACCATTCGATTCTATCCTTTCTTTAGAGAATTACACGAGGGTGATATAGAGAAAAGAGCCCTTGCTAATAAGGCAGAAGAAGAGCGCATAAAACATTTAAAAGAACAAGATGAAGCTCGAATTAGAGAATGGGAACAAAATAAAAATAGCCCGAAAGATGAATCGTGGAGAAATGCTAAACCAGAAATAGTTTCTGGAGGACTTGTACCTGGTACGAACCCTAGTTTAGATAAAAAAGTAGAGGAGGCCAAGGAAAGCCTTCAACTACAGTTAGAAAAACTGAAAGAAATGGAAGCAGAAATAAAAGCAAAAATGGAAGAACTCAATAAGTTGCAACAAAAACAAGTAACAGAACCTTGATATCTTCTCACTTTTTAAAGATGGATTTATTTCTAAATACATGGTCTAGGTACCTCTTTCATAGTATAACTAAAATATTTACGGGCAAAGGAAGCAAGATTTTAAGCTTTTTTAGGGCTTGCTGTTAGTTCCAATTGTGTTGATTTACATGCTTTGGTGGTAAATTCCTTTTGGAGGATTTGGTCTACTTTGGGTTACTACTCTAGTCCTGTAATTCCACTTACTCTGTAACCTTAACTTGGGGTAATGCTTATACTTCTAAGAAGTTAGTGATTACGAAACAATAAATTCACAAACTGGATAAAATTAAAAGAGCTCCGAATTTCGGGGCACTTTTTTTATGGATCTACATCTACATTTACAATCACAGATTTCAAATCTTTTGTAGTCTTTAGTTTGATGATAGCATCTCGGATGCTTTGTTTGAAAAGGTGAAGGTCGATAGTAGCAGCATTTGTTTTAACTAAAACATCGCGTAAATAATAATTTCTAATTTTAGAAATAAAAGGAATAGTAGGCCCTAAAACCTGAGCAATATTTGCTTTGCGAATTTCATTGCTTAAAAAAAGAGCTGCTTTATCAGCTAATAACTGGTCTTTGCATTTTAAATTTATCTGTACCATACGTGCAAAAGGCGGATAATTAAACTGTCTGCGAGTATGCATTTCGTATTCATACATCCCTTGAAAATTATGCGCAGTCACCAGTTTAATAATTGGATGATCGGGTGAGGAAGTTTGAATCACAACTTTTCCTTGTTTGCTTCTACGCCCCGCTCTGCCACTTACTTGTGTGAGTAGTTGAAATGCTTTTTCATAAGATTTGTAACCTGGGAAAAACAACAATTGATCGGCATTCATAATGCCCACTAAACTGACACTGTCAAAATCCAAGCCTTTCGTAACCATTTGTGTGCCTACCAAAATATCAATTTCTTTATTTTCGAAGGAAGCTATTACATTGCTATGTCCATGTTTTCCGCGAGTTGTATCTAAATCCAATCTTCCCACTTTTGCCTCTGGAATTAAGTTGGAAATTTCATCCTCTATTTTTTCGGTACCAGAGCCTACAATGTCTAAATCTAATGCCCCACAAGACTTACAAGCATTAACTAAACTCTCCGTATAGCCACAATAGTGGCACACTAGTTTGTTTTTGAATTTATGAAAAGTTAAACTCACATCACATTGCCGGCACTTGTATACATAGCCACAAGTTCTGCAAGTTTGGTATTGCGAAAAGCCTCTACGGTTTAGAAATAAGATGGCTTGCTCTTTATGGTGAAGTGCTTCATTGATAGCACCCGTAAGTGTTTCACTGAAACTTCCATGCATTGTTTTTTTCTTTCGTTCACGTTTCACATCTTCCACAATTATTTCTGGCATCGACACATCACCAAAGCGTTTGTCCATTTTCACCAGCCCATATTTCCCTCGCTCTGCATTGTAATACGATTCTACAGAAGGAGTGGCAGAACCTAACAAAACCTTTGCACCAAAGTAATTGGCTAGCACAATGGCAGCATCTCGGGCTTGATAGCGTGGGTCGGGGTCGTATTGTTTAAAAGAGCTATCGTGCTCTTCGTCTACAATCACTAATCCTAAATTTTTGTAAGGAAGGAAAACTCCCGAACGGGCTGCTATTACTAGTTTGTAATCGCCATGCAGTACTTTGTTCCAAATTTCCACCCGCTCGCTTTGGTTAAATTTAGAATGATAAATGCCTATGCTATTACCAAAAAATTTACGCAAACGATTGATGATTTGAGCCGTGAGAGCAATCTCTGGAAGCATGTATAGCACTTGTTCTCCCGCTGCAATAGCTTCTTTTATTTTCTCAATATATACTTGTGTTTTCCCGCTTGAGGTTACTCCATGTAGCAGTACTACATTCAGTGCAGCTTGTTTTTCATTTCCTATAAATAAATCATCTATTTCGGCTAATGCTGTTTTTTGATCGTCACTTAAATCGGGTGTTTCTACTGCATCTGTTTGAAAATTCCCTAAGCGCGAAACTTCTACTTTGAATTCTTGAAAGATATTTTTATCACACAATCTTTTTAAAACACTTGCATCAGATTTGCTCAGTTCTATCAATTCGCTTTTCTTAATAAAGCGCGTTTTCTTTTCTAATTGCGAAAATGCGAGCAATAACTCTACTTGTTTGGGAGCTCGAGACAACTCTATGAATAGTTGCTCTAATTCATTTTCGGCATGGTACTTTTCGTGCAGGTGTACAAAGGTTTCAGTACGTGCTTTATATTTTTCTACAATTTCTTCGGAGGTAATGGCTATGCCTAAATTGAATAAATTTTTGAGCGAATTGTAAATGTTTCTGCGTTGCAAAATTTCTTGCACTTGAGGAATAGAAATTTCTTTTTGAGCACGTAAGGCTTGCACAATCAGAAACTCTTCATTCGTTAGCTTTTCGTAATCTCCTTCATAACTTTCATTAAAAATTATTTTTGTTTCGCTTGATAGTTTCAACCCAGTAGGAAGTGCTGCATTCATTACTTCGCCTTCGGTACATAAGTAGTAGCCAGCTATCCATTTCCAAAACTTCAATTGTGTTTCGGTGACTATAGCATCTTCATCTGCTAAGGATTCTAATAGCTTAGGTTCCACAGCAGGTTTTGTATGATGTATTTTTTTGATGATGGCTGTGTAATATTTGTTCTTACCAAACTGCACAATTACACGTTGTCCCACTTTGCAAAATTCCACCAAATCTACGGGCACCGCATAGGTATAATCTTGCGGTAGCGCAAGTGGCAAAAGCACATCTACATAAGTGACCGTGTGGGACATAGTGCGAAATAGAAATTATTTAGCTGAAATAAAAATTATAGGCAACTCAATTCTAAAATTAGAAAGAAATCAAAATGCAGAATGCTGAAAAAAGAAATAATTAAAGCATATTTGTTTTGTTATTTATAAGTGAAACCAACCCCCCATTTCCGTACCGAAATGAAAGAATTATTAGAGAGCCCTTTGCAGTTTGTACAAGCGAATGCCGATAAATTAATTAAGTTTTTTTTAGTAGGGCTTAGTTCTTTTTTTGTAGATATGGGTTTAACTTATTTGGCGAAGGAAAAATTGAAACTCAATAATTATGCTGCTAATACAGTAGGGTTTGTGCTTTCATCTGCTTATAATTTTACCTTAAATCGTATGTGGACTTTTCAGAATCACGATGATGAAATAGGAATGCAACTGCTGAAATATTTTGGAGTGATGGTGGTGGCATTGGCTATTAGTAATACCATTATTTATTTGCTTACCGAAAAAGCCAAATTGAATTTTTATTTCTCGAAACTGAGTGCCATAGCGGTAATGATGGTTTGGACATTTACGGCCAATAATCTTTTTACGTTTAAGCATTAATTTTAGCTTACACCAATCTCCATTTTAGAATCACTTTTTCATCCTGCCAAATATCGTTTGGGCTGATAGATTTTTCTCGATATTGAAAATAGATTCCGGCCCTCCTAAAAGCTTCGTACACATATTCTGAGCAGATATAGTTTTTGTCTTTTACTCTTTTTAATTTGCCAAAAACAGTTCTGTATAAAATTCTAAAAATCTCTTTGTTGTCATACGGTCGAGTTAGCTCATCCAATGCAAAACCTAACATTTTTTTGCGCTCTTCTTCTGATAAATTTTCTTGTAAGGAAACTACGATTACTATTCCCTTATAACTTTTTTTTGTACCGTTATAATCGCGAATGTATTTAGAAAATGGCCCCATTCTTACACCTACGCTGGCTTCGCTTTCAATAAATAAAGTGCGGTCTAATTCTGAGTCGTGGTAAATAATACCACAGTGACTAAAAGCAGATTTGGTGAAGTAGCGAATGAGTTTAGAAAAAAGATAGTTACCCGCACAGAAATAAATATCGCCTGTTTTTAATTGCGAGCGAATGGTTTCATAATTGGAAACCTGAATCTTTTTTAATTCCGAATAGGTGATAGGAACAGCCATACACTATAGTTTGATAGCAATACTTTCTATCTTTTTCTTTCTGTGTTAGTGCTATTTGGTTTAGGAACATTTTTTATTTCTACCGATTCCATTTGTTTTGATTTTACAGGTCCTGGAGCTGTAGCAAAACGCTCATCGGCATATTTTGAAACAGAACCATCTGAAAGTACTTCATCGGCACGATTAGCGGTAAGCATGTAAGAGAAGGCTGCATTTGATTTACCGCCATCTAGTTCTACTACATCAAAACCTTGTTGTGTTTTATTGGTAACAAAAACACCTTTACAATCTGCTTCTAATTGAATAAAAACGCGTAAATCATGTTTCTCATTTACCACTATATTTTTTGCCAAGGTAGGGTCTATTGTAATATGTGTTTTTCCATTTTCTAATTTCCCTTTACCCCAATCTTGAAAAACATTTTCAGGAGCTTCAGGACAAGAAAGCGCCACCAATTTATCGTTCAAATCTTTTACAATGGTATTTACTGTTCCAGAACCAATTATCTTACGTAAAACCCCACCATTATCGCGCACTGCAACATACGACCATCCTAATGCAGTACCTGCATTTTGAAGTTCAAAATATCCCCCAGCAGAAGCATTGGTTAAATTTACATTGTCATTATTTAATGGATTTGTATTTACAGCAGTTCTGGCATAACCAACTACTCCGTAATAAGTACCTGTTCCTGCCACTCCTGCACCCACAAAAGGGATTTCTGCCTTAGTAATATTGTTTCCCGCTCCTATCACTCCTATTCCTCCAATAGCAGTAGAAGCATAACCTACAGCTCCTACTGAATCGCAATGAAATGCTCCACCAGCCTGAGCGGTGGGTGTAATAAGTATATTTGCATTTCCAGCACCTACGACACCTGACGAATTAACGACTCCTCCATATCCTACTGCACCATAGGCAAAAGTTCCAGAAGGGATAGTAGAAAAAACACCTCCAAAAGAGCCATACACACTTGCTCCAGAAGCAATGCTTGCAGCTTGAATTGAACCGTATGAACCATACACATTTGCTCCTGAAGCAATGCTTGCACTTCTAATGAGACCTGCTGTTCCATAAGTAGAACCTCCGTTTCCAATTACAGATAAATTAGAAAGGTAACCTTGAACCCCAAATGTGTTAGATGCTCCAGTACAAATAGCATCAATTTGCCCATAAATAGCTATTTGCTGTCCTGCTGTATTCGCTCCTGTGCAAGCACCATATATAGCAATGGCACTTTGCCCTGCAACTGCTGTTGGATTAGTGCCATACACTCCATAAGCAAAAGTTGAAGAAGATTCCCCATGTACGCCTGCTCCTCCTGCTGCAAACACTCTTCCATATACACCCTTGCCAGCATTAGAATATCCTGCTATGGCACTTGTTCCTATATTATTAATACCCCCAACTGAACCATCGGCATAGGCACAAAACACATCTGCTGGAGCAGCACCAGTGCCGTTTACAATGGTTTGCCCGTTTGCTTGAATACGCATGCGCTCAATATTCGTGGTATAAGAAATAATAGGAAAGGCTTCATACTGCCGAATTTCGGCAGTGGCATTGGCAGCTATGCCTATGTCAAAACCATCTGTAGCAGTGGCATTGGTAGTAGTTCCATTGGTAAATTTAGCAGCGACACGAGTAGCGTTTCCGCCATCTATGTGTAGTTTAGAAGTAGGTGTGCTAATGGCTATTCCCACAAAACCGCCTGTAGCACCATTATATGTGCCAGCAGTAGCGCTACTTTTCACACGCATTCTTTCAAAATTATCGGTAGCTATTACCCAGTCTTTATTATCTGTAGTTCCTATAAAATTATTATTTACCGCTGTGCCTATAGCAGAGGAAGAAGCTGTGGTAGCTGAGTTTCCAACCGTAAGCCAAGCAGATTTTAAAGAGGAAATAGCAGAAGGAATAGAGGTATTAATAGTATAAGTTCCCGTGGCGTTAAAATCGGTACTAGTGATAGTCCAAGTAGGGCCTGTTACACCCGTTACTCCTGTTGTACCAGAAGCACCAGTAGTTCCCGTTGCCCCTGTCACTCCTGTGCTACCAGTAACTCCAGTTACCCCCGTAACTCCCGTTGTTCCGGTAGCCCCTGTCACTCCTGTATTTCCAGTTACTCCAGTAGCACCCGTTGTCCCAGTAATACCTGTCGCTCCTGTAACACCTGTGACTCCCGTAGTGCCTGTAGTTCCGGTGCTTCCTGTAGCACCTGTTACACCCGTAGCACCTGTAGCACCGGCTAGCCCATTAGCACCCGCTGCACCTGCTACACCCGCAGGACCTGTATCTCCAGTGGCACCCGTAGCACCTTGTATTCCATTCGCGCCTGCAGGGCCATTTGCACCTGCTACACCTGTAGGCCCCGTAGCCCCTGTAGCTCCGTTTGCCCCATTAGCACCCGCTGGACCATTAGCCCCTGCTACTCCCGCAAGTCCTGTAGCACCCGCTACACCAGTAGCTCCTGTATTGCCAGTAGGTCCACTCAATTGACATAGGCTTACCCATGAACTAGTAGCTGTGGTGAAATAGAAAAAGCAATTAAAGTCTTTGTCATAAACTAAAAGACCATTGGCTGGTGAAGCAATGGCGAGCCTTTCTGCTGTAAATAATCGCGGTGTTAGCAATCCTTTGTTAGTCGTGTTTAACTCTAATAGGGAACTAGGGTCTGGGGTTGGGGTGCCTATTCCAATATTATTTTGTGAATGTGCAAACAAAGTAACTAGTACAAATGTTATCGATACGTAAAGTTTTTTCATAGTATAATTAGGATAAACAAATTTAAAAAAAGGTTGGATAGCATTGATAATTAATTCTTAACAATTAAATTTTAACGGTTTTAACCCTACTTTCAAAAAAAAACTTTCATTTATCAAATGGACGATTAATTTTGTTTCGCCTTAAAAAAAATATTCATGTCAACTACTGCTACATCTTCTCCCTCTCCTCTTTTAAAATCATCTATCGGAAAAAAAGTTTTAATGTCTCTTACAGGACTTTTTCTGATTAGTTTTCTAGTAATACACTGCACTATCAACGCCATGATTTTTTATAATGATGGTGGAGAGACCTTCTCTAAATGGGGACATTTTATGGGAACCAATCCTATCATCCGTACTTTAGAAATAGGATTGATAGCAGGTTTTCTAATCCATATTTTTGATGGACTGATGCTGTGGAGACAAAACTACAACGCGCGTCCAGCTAAGTATAAATACGTTCAAAATCCTGAAAAGAGCAAATGGTATAGCCGTAGTATGGGATTGCTAGGAACATTAATTCTTATATTTCTAATCATACACACCTCTCATTTTTGGATACCCAATCGTGCGAATCAATTGACAACTGGCGAGGAGTTGCCATTGTATCAAATGATGTTAGATACTTTTCAAAGTTTGCCTGTGGTGATTCTATATTTGTTGGGATGCTTTTCACTTTTCTGGCATTTATTACATGGCTTCAAAAGTGCGTTCCAATCACTAGGTTTAAATCATACCAAATACAATCAACTAATAAGCGTAGTAGGCACAGCATTTTCAATCATTGTACCTATTCTTTTCGCATTAATGCCTGTTAGTATTTATCTAGGACTTGTAAAGTAATTTGCTAAAAATTTAATCCATATAAAATGGCTGAACTCAATTCAAAAATCCCCAGTGGTCCATTGGCAGACAAATGGAACAACTATAAGGAACATGCTAAGCTGGTAAATCCAGCAAATAAAAGAAAGTTAGAAGTAATTGTAGTAGGTACTGGACTCGCTGGTGCCGCTGCTGCTGCATCTTTGGCGGAGTTGGGTTATCAAGTGAAGGCATTTTGTTTTCAAGATTCTCCCAGACGTGCGCACTCTATAGCAGCTCAAGGTGGTATCAATGCTGCAAAAAATTATAAAAATGACGGGGACTCTGTGTTCCGTTTGTTTTACGACACTATCAAAGGTGGTGACTTTCGCGCACGAGAAGCAAATGTATTTCGCTTGGCTACTGAGTCAAGAAATATCATTGACCAATGTGTAGCACAGGGGGTTCCTTTCGCTCGCGAATACGGGGGGTTATTAGATAATCGTTCGTTTGGTGGAGCGCAAGTAAGTAGAACATTCTATGCTCGCGGACAAACTGGACAACAATTGTTGTTGGGTGCCTATGGTGCTTTGGAACGCCAAGTGGGATTAGGAAATGTAAAAATGTATGCTCGCCACGAAATGGTAGAAGTAGTGACTATCGAAGACAAAGCTCGCGGAATCATTGCTAGAAACTTAGTGACTGGCGAACTAGAAAGATACTTTGGTCATGCAGTAATATTAGCTACTGGTGGTTATGGAAATGTATTTTTCCTTTCCACCAATGCCATGGGAAGCAATGTAACAGCAGCTTGGAAAGCACACAAAAAAGGAGCGTACTTTGGAAATCCTTGCTATACGCAGATTCACCCAACTTGTATTCCTGTGACAGGCGACTACCAATCCAAACTTACGCTCATGAGTGAATCATTGAGAAATGATGGTAGAGTATGGGTTCCTAAAACGAAAGAAGATGCAAAAGCTATTCGTGATGGTAAAAAAACGGCAGCTGATATTAAAGAAGAAGATCGTGATTATTACTTAGAAAGAAAGTATCCTTCTTTTGGGAATTTATGCCCAAGAGATATTGCATCTCGTGCGGCTAAAGAAGCTTGTGATGACGGTAGAGGTATTGTGGCATCAGGTTTTGGTGTATTCTTAGATTTTGCTGATGCTATCAAAAGATTAGGAATAGATACAGTAAAAGCACGCTATGGTGAGCTTTTCCCTATGTATCAAAATATAACGAATGAAGATCCACTAAAAACGCCCATGAAAATATATCCTGCGGTGCATTACACTATGGGAGGCTTGTGGGTGGACTATGAATTGATGACCACTATTAAGGGGCTGTATTGTTTGGGCGAAGCTAACTTTAGTGACCACGGGGCAAACCGTCTAGGAGCATCAGCTTTGATGCAAGGTTTGGCAGATGGTTACTTTGTAATTCCATACACCGTAGGTAATTATTTAGCCGATGAAATTTTTGTAAAGTCGATACCTACGGACCATCCTGCCTTTGTAGAGGCGGAAAAATCTGCTAAAGAAAAAGCAGATAAATTGATGAGTATAAAAGGAACTAAAACAGTAGATGATTTCCATAAAGAATTGGGTAAAATCATGTGGGAATACTGTGGTATGGCTCGTACTGCAGAAGGTTTGACAAAAGCACGCAAATTGATTCAAGATTTACGCAAAGAATTTTGGAGCAATGTAAATGTACCTGGAAGCTTGAATGAATTCAATCCGGAATTTGATAAAGCTAGTCGTGTTGCTGATTTCATAGAGCTAGGCGAATTGATGGTTATTGATGCATTGAATAGAAATGAAAGCTGTGGTGGTCACTTCCGCGAAGAATATCAAGATGGAGGAGAAGCAAAAAGAGATGACGAAAAGTATGCTTATGTAGCTGCATGGGAACACACAGCTGTAGATGCTGATCCAGTTTTGCACAAGGAAGAATTGGTTTACGAGAATATTAAATTGCAAGTTCGTTCTTACAAATAAAAAATTGAAAAGCTGATACTACTGAAAAGCAAACTGCTTAATTTGTGTCATCAGCGTTTCAAACAAAAACAAAAGATTATGAAATTCAACTTAAAAGTCTGGAGACAAAAAAATGCCAATGCTGAAGGTAAATTGGTAGACTATACTATTGATAATATCAATGCAGATATGTCGTTTTTGGAAATGGTAGATGTGCTCAACGATAATCTTGTTCGCAAGGGTGAAGAGCCCATTGGATTTGATCATGATTGTCGTGAAGGAATTTGTGGTATGTGCAGTATGTACATAGATGGACGTGCTCACGGCCCTCATCATGCAGCTACTACTTGCCAATTATACATGCGCACCTTCAAAGATGGAGATACCATCTATGTAGAACCATTCAGAGCCAAAGCTTTTCCTGTTATTAAAGATTTAGCAGTTGACCGCTCTGCTTTTGACAGAATCATTGCTAAAGGTGGTTTTGTGAGTGTCAATACGGGGCAAGCACAAGATGCCAACAATCTACCAGTCAATAAAGATGATGCAGAAAAAGCTATGGATGCCGCAGCTTGTATAGGATGTGGTGCTTGTGTAGCAGCTTGTCCAAATGCTGCAGCTATGTTATTTGTTTCTGCCAAAATATCTCAGTTAGCCTTGCTTCCACAAGGTCAGGCTGAACGTGACCGAAGAGCATTGGCAATGGTGAACCAAATGGATGAAGAGGGCTTCGGAAATTGCACCAATATTGGAGCATGTGAAGCAGAATGTCCTAAGGAAATTAAACTCACCAACATTGCTCGCTTGAATAGAGATTTTATTGGCGCTTCTGTATTTTCTGAAACTGAAATTTAAAAAGAAATTTAATTATAAAAACAAAAGCAGGATGAAATTCATCCTGCTTTTGTTTTTATGGTCAGTTATTCTATTACCAACCAAAAACTTCCTTGCCCAATTTGGCATCCAAACCATAAATATCTTTCCTGAAATTCAATTTGCCATCGTGGTCTACCCATGTTGTGAGATAACAAATAAACACAGGCAAAGAAGGTTTTACACTTATCTTTTTTTCAGTACCCGCTAGCATTATTTCAGAAATTTTTTCAGAAGTCATAGTGGAGTCTTTTCGGAAAAGATACTCTGCTAATTTTTTGGGTTCCGCTAACCGTATACAACCATGACTAAAAGCTCGATTCGTTTCATTGAAAAAACTTTTTGCAGGAGTATCATGCATGTAAATATCAAAACGATTTGGGAAGTAAAAAACAACTCTGCCCAGAGCGTTAGAGGCACCTGGCTTTTGACGAATCACAAAAGGTACTCCTGTATTGTATTTTTTCCAATTTATGCCAGTAGTATTGATAGGTTTTCCAGTGCTGGAAACGGCTTCCATATTCTTTTGCGATAAATAAAAAGGATTTCTCTTTAGCTGAGGCAATATCTCATTTCTAATAATACTTTCGGGTACACGCCAGTAAGGGCTGAAACTTACAACCGATAAATTTCCTTTAAAAACACTGGTGGCAGTAGCTTGATTTCCTACAACTACATTCATGCTCCATAAATATTTTTTTTCTTCAAAAAGATGCAATCTGTATTCAGGGATATTTACAAGAATATAATCATCGGGTGTGGCATCTGGAAGCCAGCGCAGGCGTTCCATGTTAAGCATGATTTTCTTGATCCGTGTTTGAATGGATTCATTCATTTCTGCTACTGTAATAGAATCAACGATTCCTGTTTCTTTGAGGCCAACTCTTTGTTGAAAATAGCGTACAGCATTTGCAAGTGAATCGCTAAAGAGGGAAATAGTATCGCTACCTTCGTAATCTTTTGTAATCTTCAAATACTTTTCAACTGCTATCACCCCCTCGGAACTATCCCCCTTTTTTAGTATTTTTCTATCTAAGCTAATTTTAGGGAGACCTCCTTTCTTTTCTATCTCACGATATTGTATTAGTGCTACCTTTAGTGATTTGTAGTAATCATTCACAGGCTCATAAATTTGATAAGAGGCAGGTGCTGTTACCAATGTATCAAGGAGTATTTGATAATTTTTTTTATTGCGAGGTATATACCATTCTAAATCTTTAGGATCAGAAGATGTACCAGAGTATACTTTATTGGCGTATTTGAAAAAAGTGGTTGTTAAAGCAAGTTCCAGAGATTCTTGTATTTCTTTATTGTGATTAAAGAAAGAATTTTCTGTAAGCCCAGGTGCAAACATTTTTTCGTGTAGGGGTTTTAGTAAGGTGCTGTCACCAAAGTGGTCTTGATAATCTTGCAATATGCTTAAAAAGTTAGAGGCACTATTTGTCAATTCATTTTCTGTAAACCATGCTAGCTGATAGTTTCTGCGCAGATAGAAAGAAACAATATCTTCTTCAAAAGGTAGGAGGGTGGTGTCTTTATGGATGAATTTTTTTAGAGAGTTACTATCTAAAAGCAAGGTGCTGTATTGCTGTGGTAAATAAATGGCAGTATCTTGTTTTATGAAAATTCGTTTAAATTTTCCAGAGGCAAAACTATTACAACCAGTAGTATGAATGAGCAAAAATAATACAAGAGATATAGCAGAAAGCCAAACAATTTTCTTCATAATGGGTGGAAATATTGGCTGTAAAAGTAGAAGAAAAGCCGATTAATTATTTTGCATAAATGAAAAGCAAACTCCCATTTGCTAAAATGGGCATCATTTTACGCATTACATCTTGAGGTAAAGCTGGACAGCCAAAACTTTTGCCAGTATATCCGTATTGTTTCACAAACTGTTCACAGACATAACTAGCACCGTGCATGATAATTTCGCGCATACGAGCATTGTCATTTTTTCCTTTTTCCAGCCCATCTAAAATTAAAGAAGTACCATGTTTTATGGTCTCTATGGTAGAGCCAATTCTAAAAAAACCAAGACTGCTTTTTAGTGATTCGGGAGTATTGGAAAAGTTGGTAGCCATTAAATCTCCAGAGTTTTTTCCATGTGCTACGTAAGTACATGATAGAATTTTTTTTGCATCTAAATCAATTACAAAAAAACGTTTTTGACTAGAAGGTTTTGAAAAATCACAGATAGCTAAAATATGTTTCTGTGGCTTGTATTTATGGTAACCATCCATAGATTTTTGAAAGGCATCAAAACTTAACCGCCCCTCTAAACCACACTCTTTATAAAGGGCTTGGGTATTGTCCAAGTTGTTGTTTACAGCAGGCACAATGTCCTTTTTAACCTCAGCATCATTGGGATTACCTAAGAAGAGTAGAAACAAAAGTGTCTTTAACATGCTGGGCGAATTTAGCGCTTTTATGAGATTTTCAAATTGCTCTTTCTATTAATACGTATGAACCCTACTTTTTATTGTACGAATTAAAGGTAGTTAGGTTTATTAAGGAGTTTTGAATTATACATTTTATAACAAATGTTCTAATACACTCTGTTGGAATTGAGTAGCAGAAATTAAGGTTCTGTTACTTGTTATTGTTGCAGCTTATTGAGTTCTTCCATTTTTGCTTTTATTTCTTCTTCCATTTCTTTCAGTTTTTCTAACTGTAGTTGAAGGCTTTCCTTGTCTTCTCCAATTTTTTATCTTTTAGCGTAAACATATGAAAGGCTTAAATTGGGTTTGTTTGTAACCACTGCTGTGCTAATGTGAAATTTCAAGAAAGCTGACCTCACTATCAAGCTATTCAAGAGCAAGAAAACTTATTGAAGAAAAAGATAGTAGAATATTTGAAACGAAGTAGGTCTCTTTCTACTTCGATAATTCATCATACTTTTTAATAGCCCGCTCTTTGTAAGAACCTGTTGTATTTGTCAACTCACGAATAATCTGCTTAGCCTCTTCCTTATTTCCCTTTCGAAGTAAAACATTGGCTTTATACCATTTTGCCCCATCAGTATAAACTCCTTTCTTTATAAGCTTTTCAAATTTTTGCTGTGCATTGTTGTTCTCACCAGAAATATAATTGCTTACTCCGCCAAAATAAAGTGCTTCTGCATTTTCGGGATGTACTTTTAGTTCTTCATCAAATTTTGAAGCTGCCTTTTTAAACTCACCTGAATTAAACAAGGTCATTGCTTCTTCTAAATTTACCGACTTCTTTTGGTCAGACTCTTTAGCAGATTCTGCCTCTTTAGAAAGACTTTTAGCATCTGCTTTCTTTTCTCTTGAGCTCGCTTTTCCAGCTGCCGATTCTAAGGCATCATCTGCCCTGTAGGTCATAGCTGCAACGGGTTTAGGGGCTTCTGCTAAAGCCACTTTGTCTTTAGCAGGAGATTGATTTTGAGCAGCTTCTTCGCGTTTTGCAGTGGCTACTGTTGCTGTAACAGATCCAGCTGGGGCCGGGCTCACTTCTTCTTTTGCTTTCTCATTTTTTACACCTTCCAATTTTTGTTCATCCGCTACCGTAGTTTCATACATTTTTACAGAATCCAATAACGGCTGACTATTCTCTTTCGTAGAAATTGTTGTGTCTTGAACACTAGCAGTTTGGGCGGGTGCTTCTTGAATTTCTACATTTTGCTGATTTTTGTTTTCAGCTATGGTATTGTTACTGTTTCCTAAATAATTTACGATTAAAAAACCACATCCTATCAGCACCCCAAACACAACTGCAGCATACGCATAATTCGCCCAATGAAAATCAATGCCTACTGCTTTCTTCTTGTCTTTTAATCCTGTTTTGTCTCTTAGTTTATTATTGATAGCAATTACAGAAGTGCCAACAGAAGACACCGTATTTGCATTTCGCAAGCCCTCCAATGCCTCTTGCGCAAACACATCTTCCTGTAACATTTTTTCCAACTCCTGCACAGAAGCCGCATCTAGCTTGCCTTCTACGTAAGCTAGTAGCGCCTCTTGCGAGATGACACCGTTTTCGGTAAGTGCTATTTTATTCGGCTTTGCCATTGCTTTTATTGATAATAAAAATCTTCAAATTTCTTTTGCCATTTTGAATGTGGCTTTTCACTTCGTTCATGGTGTAGCCAGTTTCATCTACTATTTGTTGGTAGCTTTTTTCTTTTAAATAAAACAACTCTATACATTCCTTTTGCTCCATTTTCAAATCAAACATTCCTGTTTTCAAATGCTGTAAGACCAATTCCCTTTCTTGTTCTTCTTGGAGATGCTCGGTTTCCTGCTTTTCCACAGAATCCGTGCTGTTTTTTTTAAGTTCGGTTACTCTTTTTTGCTCGGTACTTTCTTTTCTAAACGTCATCATACAATGATTTTTCACCACCATATACAACCATGGCTTAAAAGCGATAATGTGATGTTTTTTTAAATCGGAAATGAGCTTTTCGAAAATTTGCATTACTGCATCTTGTGCATCAGCTTCGTTTCGAAAATATTTCATACACACGCCATACACCAAGTGGGTATAACGAATGTACAGCTCACCTATGTAAGCTGTATCGTGCGAATTTTGATAGCGATGTACCAGTTCTTCGTCCGAAAGAAAAGTATTGGTATCGTTTTTGCCCAATGGCTTCGATATTTATTTTTTAAAAGTAGAAATAGAAAACGGTTAATGAAAGTGTGTCTCCACATGCTTCCTAAAAAAGTTTAAAAAACTAGTCAATAACAATGCCAAATGAAAATCTATTTATGGAAAAACAAAGAGCGTACATCTTTGCCTAAGAATTTCGAAAACAAAATTGTATTTTTTAAAAAACAAAACTGCATCTCATGAAAAACAAACCATCCAAACTTGCCCTTACAGCCGGAGTAGCTGGGGTTTTTACAGCTTCCGTTTTTGCGCTTACTGGTGAGGGTTTTAAATCCACCTTTGAATCGGAGGTAGTGAAAAAAATAAAAGAAAAATTCAAATCCTTTTCAGAGAAAACCAAAGAAGATAGAATTTACGTGCAAACCGATAAAGCACTTTACAAGCCCGGAGAAACGGTTTGGTTTTCGGCCTATGTACGCGATGCTGAAACACTTCAACCTTCCACTAATTCTGAGGTTGTGCATATAGAGTTTATAAGCCCTAAAGGCAATGTAGAAAAGCATTACAAATTAGTTTGTAAAAATGGTGCTGCTCAGGGGGACTTAGATTTGACTGACCATTTAGGAGGTATTTATAAAATAAAAGCCTACTCTGAATATCAAAAAAATAATGAGCAAGCTTTCTATTTTGAAAAGGAAATTCAGGTACAAGCTGTAGTGATGCCTCGCCTGAAAATGAAATTAGATTTTGAAAAAAAGGCGTACGGCAAAGGGGATGAAGTCATCGCCAATTTAAACCTAAATACCAATGAAAATAAGGCGTTGGCAAATGAACAAGTTGCGGTAAAAGCTTTGTTAGATGGAAAGGCTTTGTTAGAAAAAAAAGTGACTACTGATGATAAAGGAAAAGCCACTATCCAATTTAGCTTACCTAAAGATTTAAAAACCATAGATGGGTTGGTGAATGTGTTGATTGATTATGAGGGTAGTACCGAATCTATTTCCCGTTCCATACCTATTGTTTTGAATCAAATAAAACTGGAGCTATTTCCTGAAGGAGGCGATATGGTGAATGGAGTGCAAGGTCGGGTGGCTTTTCGTGCCTTAAATGAGTTTGGAAAAGCTGCTGATATAGAGGGTTTCGTGTTTGATGATAAAGATAAAGTAATCACTAAGTTTTCTTCTTACCACAATGGTTTGGGTGCTTTTGATTTAAAACCTTTGGCTAATACTTCCTACAAAATAAAACTCACTAAACCAGAGGGTGTAGGTGATATTTACAACATCCCTGATGCTTTAGAAAAAGGCTATGCATTGGGAGTAAAAAACACAGCAAACAACAGTTTAATTACGAGTATTTATTCCTTTCAGCCAGAAACACTTTCTGTGGTAGCGCAAACACGAGGAAAAATATTTTATGCAGGCTCTTTTAATGCCTTAAAAGGAGAAAATTTGCTTTCCATTTCAAGCAAAGATTTCCCTATCGGTATTTCTCAAATTACTTTGTTTGATAGTAAAGGGATAGCACGTGCGGAGCGCTTGGTTTTCGCAAATAAAGACAGGCAACCTAAAGTGTCGATTACCTCTGATAAGCCACAGTATAAACCGCGTGAAAAAGTAGGTATGAATATTCGCGTAACCGATGCGAATGGATTGCCCGTAAGTGGTAATTTTTCACTGGCTGTGGTAGATGATAACTTACTAACTTTCTCTGATGATAAACAAGGGACTATTTTATCGAAAATGCTATTAGAGCCCGAGTTAAAGGAAAAAGTAGAAGAGCCCAATTTTTATTTTGACCCAAAAGAACCGAAGGCTGATCAAGCCCTCGACTATGTAATGCTTACCAGCGGTTGGAGAAAATACAGTTGGAAAAAAATTACAAGTGGCGATATTCCTGAAATAAAATTTGCTGGAGAAAAAACAATTCTATCAGGTGTGGTTATGAGTGGCTATGAAAACAAGCCCATAGCAGGAGCCAAGTTGAAATTAAAAGCATCTGGTAGAAGTGTGACTACAGATAAGGAAGGGAAATTTGAAATTAAAAATTTCGATATCACTAGAGATAATGAAGTGGAAATTTCGGCTCCAAATTTTACTACTCAAAAACAAGCACTCTACAATTATCAATCTGGTGCTGCGTACTATTTGTATGACAATCGAATGATACGCTATTATGATAGAATGCCAATGGCTGCTGCTATGGGTGGAGCTGTAGAAAAAAGAGAAAAAGGCGCTATGGGTAATGTGAAGTTTAAAAATGTAGAAAGAGAAGAAGTGATAATGGATGATGCACTAATGGCAAACGAAGTGATGGTTGAGAAAATGGATATGGAACCCATGCCTAAAAAAGACGAGGCTGAAAAAGAGGACTTTGAATTAAACGATAAAGATATTCAACAAGCAGAGGTGGGAGATTTACGTTTTGCGGGTATCAAGAAGGCAGATAAAAAAATGGCAGAAGGCGAACAAATTGTTTTTTATCGTGCCAAAGAATTTCCTGTAAAAAAATATTCAAAATCAGATACTTCTAGAACTGATTTTGAAACCACAACTTATTGGAATGGGAATGTAGAAACGGATAATAACGGAAAAGCTCGGGTGGAGTTTGTAACCAATGATTTAATTTCTTCTTTCAAAGCTACACTGGAAGGCTTTGGAGACGATGGTTCTGTGGCACATGGCGAAATGAATTATTCCACACTTTTGCCATTTAGCATGGATATAAAACTGCCCGTAGAACTGGTAAGTGGCGATAAAATTAATGTGCCTGTTTTCTTAAAAAACAATACGAACGATGCCATCAATGGACTGCTGCATATAGCGGAAATGCCATGCTTAAAATTGCTTTCTCCTAATAACCAGAGTGTAACCATTCCTGCACATCAATCTATTTTAGTGTATGTCAATTTTGAAGCTACTTCTAGCATTGGGGATTGTTCACTTGCTATCAACTTTGATGGGAAAGATTATAAAGACAATTTTGCGAAACCAATTCGTGTTATAGCAAAAGGTTTTCCTTCCAATATTTCTTTAAGCGGACAAGACCTCTCTAAAGATTTTAGCATTCGCTCTTCTAATGTGGTAGCGGGTTCTATGAAAGTGAAGTTTACCGCTTACCCAAACATTATGACAGAACTAATGAGTGGAGTAGAATCCATTTTACGGGAGCCGTATGGTTGCTTTGAGCAAACTTCTTCTTCTAATTATCCAAACATAATGGTACTCAGCTACCTCAAAAACATGCAGGTAAAAAATCCAGAGTTAGAGAAAAAAGCAACTCAATTATTGGATGCAGGCTACAAAAAATTAGTGTCGTTTGAAACGAAGGAAAATGGTTACGAGTGGTTCGGTGCAGCTCCTGCACATGAGGCTCTCACAGCTTATGGTTTAATGGAATTTGAGGATATGAAAAAAGTATATCCTAAAGTAGACCAAGCCATGATTGATAGAACCGTAAAACTATTATTGGAAAAACGCGATGGTAATGGTGGCTTTAAGAAAAACCCCAGAGCCTTAGATTCTTTTGGTGGAGCCGATGAGGATATTACTAATGCCTATATTGTGTATGCCTTGAGCGAAGCGGGTTACAAGGATATTCAGAAAGAATTAGATGCAGCTTACAAGAATGCCAAAAAATCGAGCGACCCTTATTTAATGGCTTTAGTAGCGAACGCTTTGTTCAATACGGGCGATCAAAAAAGAGGGGATGAAATCTTGAAAGAAATTGTAAAAGAAAAAAATGAATACGGTTTTTGGACGGGCAAAAAACATTCTATTACTCGCTCTACAGGCGAAGCTCTGAAAATAGAAACGACTTCTTTAATTGCATTAGCAGTTATGAAATCTGAAAACCCTGACAATGCTACTTTAACAAGTGCGGTGAAATACATAGTGGGAGCACGCTCTGGCTTTGGTGGCTTTGGTTCTACACAGTCTACTGTTTTAGCATTAAAAGCATTAACAAAATATGCGGAGTTTAGCAAAAAAACAGACGAAGCGGGCATCGTAGAAATTTATCAAAACGATAAATTGATTGCCTCAAAAGGTTACGAAAAAGGCGAGAAAGGAAATGTAGTGATAGAAGATTTGGAGAAATTTATAGGCGATGGCAAACAAAAGATTTCAGTGAAATACAAAGGCTGTAAAAAAGCTTTGCCGTATTCTATGAATATAAGTTACAGCACGACCTTGCCAGAGTCATCTGCTGCTTGTGTATTAAGCTTTGAAACTAAAATAGAAGGCCCTAAAACCCTAAAAGTGGGCGAAACAATGCGCATAGCTACCACTTTAAAAAACACCAAAAACGAAGGACAACCCATGAGTATGGCAATCATAGGAATCCCTGCTGGCTTTACGGCTCAAGCTTGGCAGTTAAAAGAATTGCAAGAAAAACAAGTGGTGGATTTTTATGAATTAATTGGAAACAATGTGGTATGCTACTACCGCGATTTAGCCCCCAATGAAACCAAACAAATCAACTTAGATTTGAAAGCTGAAATTCCTGGAAGCTACGAAGCACCTGCCTCTTCTGCTTATTTGTATTACACCAATGAAAATAAAGTTTGGAGAGGATTGGATAGAGTGACTGTGAATCCGTAAGGGTATTATTACAACCTACATATACCATCGCTGAAGCGATGGTATATGTATAATTAGCACCGCGAAAAACTCCTATCAGAGCAGTTGTAAACTTTATTTTATGCTCAAGTGTTTTTAAAAGCAAAGCTGTTCAAAAAGAAGGGCTGTCATCTAAAAGCCCCAAAACTCTTTGATGGAAAACAACAAAACAGAGAGATTAATAAAGTATTTAGCAAGTTCAATTAAGCTGCTTTTAACCGACTAATGTCTTCTTTAGAAATTTTAGTTTCGCAGTACTCACGTGTAATCTCAAACTCCGTAATATCTTTTGCAGAAGGCATTTCAAACATGGCATCGGTCATAATGGCTTCGCAAATAGAGCGCAATCCTCGAGCTCCCAATTTAAACTCTAACGCTTTTTCTACCATAAATTCAATGGCATCTTGCGCAAAAGTTAAACTGATTCCTTCTGATTTAAATATCTTTTGATATTGCTTCAAGAGCGCGTTTTTAGGTTCAGTGAGAATAGAACTTAAAGCCACTTCATCTAATGGATTTAAATGTACCAAAACTGGCAAGCGACCTATCAATTCTGGAATTAAACCAAAGCTACGTAAGTCAAGCGGGCTAATGTATTTCAAGAAATTTTCGGAATCTACTTTTTCTTTTTCCATTCCTTTTTTGAAACCAATCTTTGCCTGATTTAAGCGAGATGCAATAATCTTATCAATGCCCTCAAATGCCCCGCCACAAATAAATAGAATATTGGATGTATCAATCTTGGTCATTTTTGCATCTGGGTGTTTTCTTCCCCCTTGAGGTGGAACTAAAACCTCCGACCCTTCTAATAATTTCAACAATGCTTGTTGTACTCCCTCCCCAGATACATCACGAGTAATAGAAGGGTTATCGGCTTTACGGGCTATTTTATCTACTTCGTCTATATAAATAATTCCATGCTCTGCCGATTTTACATCATAATTACAAACTTGCAATAAACGGGATAGAATACTTTCTACATCCTCTCCCACATAGCCAGACTCTGTAAATACTGTAGCATCTACAATCGTAAAAGGTACATTCAAAAACTTTGCAATTGTTTTTGCTAATAATGTTTTGCCAGTACCGGTTTGTCCTACTACCACTATGTTTGACTTTTCTATTTCTACATCGTCATCCTTTTTCTGGTTCAATCGCTTATAGTGATTGTATACCGCCACCGATAAATATTTCTTTGCCTCATCCTGACCAATCACATATTGGTCAAGAAAATTGGAAATATCTTTTGGCTTTACGGAATTAGGTAATGCGAATTGAAAACGCTTCGTCTTTTGAAATAGCTCTTCATCAATAATCTGCTGCGCCTGCGTTACACACTGGTCACAGATTTGCCCTTCAATTCCCGAAATGAGAATTTGGGTTTCCTTCTTCTTTCTCCCACAAAACGAACAAGATTGTTCTACTTCTTTTTTCATCTTTTTACAATTCCTTTTATAATTCTACGACTGTTTTAGAGTAAAGTTTAGAACTACTTACTCCCCTTTTTTAATACTTCTTATCAATACCTCATCGATCATTCCATACTCTTTGGCCTCTAATGCACGCATCCAATAATCACGATCGCTATCTTCCATTACTTTATCTAAAGGCTGACCGCTATGGTTAGCAATTATTTCATACAATTCTTCTTTAATCTTGCGCATTTCATTTACTGAAATCATAATATCACTAACCTTTCCTCCTATTCCTCCGAGTGGCTGATGAATCATTACCCGTGCATGTTTAAGAGCGGTACGTTTACCCTTAGCACCCGCACACAAAAGCACTGCTGCCATAGAAGCCGCTATTCCGGTACAAATAGTAGCCACATCCATATTTACATATTGCATGGTATCGTAAATTCCCAAACCAGAATATACTTCACCACCAGGTGAATTGATGTAAATCTGTACATCGGAACGCGCATCAGATGATTTACATCGGTGCCTAAAAAAATAATTCTATCCATCATTAATCGAGAGAAAACATCTACCTCTCTAAAAGGCATTTGCCTTTCCTCAATCACTGTTCTGGTAAGGTTTTGAATACCGCTATTACTCACCGTACTCATATATTTTTCTAAATGCATACTGCTCATGCCGTGATGTTTCACTGCATAATTCTTAAAGTCTTTTGCTTCTTTTATGTCCATGTTTTTCTAATTTCTTTTACAATTATAAAAATTAAAGCCGAACAAATTGCTCGGCTTTACATTTCTTAGGACGGATGAGCAGATTAATTATTTGAACCAGCCTCCACCATTGTTTTGAAATCTTCAAAAGAAATAGATTTTTCATCCATTTTAACTTTTGATTTCATATAACCAATCACTTTTTCATCTAAAATTTGATCATGGGTTTGCTCCAGATTTTTACGGTCTTTCATTTGTTTTTCTACAAATTGTTCAATCCATTCTTCCTGCATATTTTTCATGCCATAGCCAAATAATTGTTGCAATAAATTTACACGCACTTTGTCTTTTATCTCCTCTGGAGTTACTTGTAAATTGTTTTCACGAATTACTTTTTGCGTAATTAAAGACCATCTTAATTGTTTAGAGAAACGTGGATAATCTTCCTCTACTTGCTCTGCACTTACAGGTTTCTCATTGGCTACTTTTACCCATCTTTTTAAAAATGTGTCTGGCAAAGGAAATTCTACATTCTCCATGATTCCTTTGTACAAATCATTCTCCATATAGCTGTCCGATTGTCCATCGAAATACGCCTCTAAATCGCCTTTGATAGTGGCACGCATATCGGTCTCATTGTTTACTCCACCTTCGCCATAAGCCTTTGTAAAAAATTCTTCGTTTAGTTCAGCAGCTATAGCTCGGGTAATATTATTCAAAGTCAATTTAAATTTATTGCCAATTGTTTCTACGGTGCTCAAATCCGTTACATTCAGTACATTCTTGGCAATGGCTTCTTTTTCTCTGTCAAAAATTTCCCATACATTTTTCTCCAAAGACTCATGTTTCTTCAAATTTAAAAAAGTAGCTTTTTCTGCTTCTTTTAATAAATCTAACGTAATAGAAGAAACAGTACTGATGCCACCGTCTTTTACAGAACCATCTTCGTTTAACTCTTCTATAGTTACCGAAAGAATATCTTCTGCTTGTACATTTTCAGGATACTCATACGTAGAAAAACGCTTGCGAACGCGAGCTACCTCTTCGTCAATCATTTTATCTTCTACTTGCACTTTGTATTTAGGAAAAGTAGGACTCTTATCTAGATAAGACAATTCAAAAGCGGGTGCATGACCTATTTCATAGGTAAACTCCAAATCTTGCATGTTGTTGATATCTACATCTAACATTCCTTGTCCTTCGGCAGGAATAGGTTGACCCAACACTTCTACTTTATTTTCTTGTAAATAGTTCGAAATACTATCGTTCAATAGCTTATTCAACTCTTCCATTAAAACAGCATTACCGTGCATTTTCTTAACTACTGGCATGGGAACCATACCTGGACGAAACCCTTTAATAGCAACCTGTTTAGCTAGCTTTTTTATCCCTGCTGTAACTTTAGGTTCGTAATCTGCTTTTTGAATTTGAAGCTTTACTAAAGAAGTAAGGTCACCTGATTTTTCTTGTGTAATATTCATCGTTTATACTGGTTTTAAAGAAATTAGCTAACTGGCAAAGTGCCAATTAGCTAATAAAATAAGTGCGGGCGGAGGGACTTGAACCCACATGCCGTGAGGCGCTAGATCCTAAGTCTAGTGCGTCTGCCAATTTCGCCACGCCCGCAAAGGGAGTGCAAAAGTAAAATATTATTGGAAATATGAAAGAAGAAAGCAAAATCTGTGCATTTTTAAAAAGACTGGCACTTTTAAGCTTTAAATCACAAGTAAAATACTTTTTATTCAAATTTATATTTAAGTCATAGTAGGAGAAAAGGATTTATATACTTCGACTCCACTCTTCATTTTCTACAACAGAATTTGGGTTGTGAAATAGGTCTGATATTAATTACGATGAGCATTTGACTCAATATTGCTGGTGTAAATACCACTTTAATCCATTTGCAATGTTTCTTAAATGGCGAAAATACTTACGCCATGGCTGCTTAATCTTAGAGATTAACCACCATTTGCACCGCGCTTGAGGTTACCTACACAGCGTGCATGCAATCAAAACT
>JBGAVP010000011.1:0-111406 GCA_044228065.1 Chitinophagales bacterium
ATCCGCTATAGTTAGCTGAGAATTTATATACCCCGGGACCCAAATTAAGAAAAACGCCTGTAGTACTACTTTGGTAAAATATACCATCTTTAGAGGCATTTATAGTGATAGGAGTAAGCTGTTGTCCATAGCTACCTAAGGCTTTTATCACTAAATCATTACAAGAGAAAAATGAATCTCTAAGTGTAACAGGCTTTGGGTAAAGGTCTATAGTGTCAGATCTCAGAAAGCCACATTTATCTTGCAATTTTATTATAAAAGTACCCGTACCAACTTTCGGAAAAAGTACAATAGGAGAAGGAGGTCGACTGTAAAAGGTATCGGCTTTAGAAGGACTACAATTCACACAGGTAAAAATGAGTGGAGGAAAAATATCGCCCGTTAAATTTATAAGTGTGATAGAACTATCAAAAGGGCAAATGGGATCGTATTTTACGCGCATGTGCGAATAGACATACGTTGTAGTTCTATTGCAGCCATCTTTTACAGAAAAATAATAAGTACCATTATTAGGAAAAATAGGCAAACCCGTAAAAACACCAGTAGTATTTGTTTTAATAGCCACTCCATTTTCTTCATAACTATAAGTATACGGCAATGTACCTCCCGATGCCACTATACTTCCAGTTCCATGGCTTGCATCCATACAAATGGGGAAAAGCGAAATACCTCCACATACAGGGATGCTGGTTGATTTCTTATTGCAGGCATCTGTTAAAGTTACCGTATCTTGAGAACAAGATTTAGGTGCTAAAAAAGTACCGGTACTATTAGTAACTGAGTAAGCACCATTTTTAATAGTAAAAGAAAAAGGAGAGGAGCCACCGCTTACAATACTTTTAATGCTATCAAGTGTACTTCCTGAAGAGCAATTTAGGGAAAGGCCTGGAGCTGCTATAGAGAGCGTAATCTTTAAGGTGGTGAAAATATTATCGCACGAATCTTTTACGCGCACCCAATAATCACCCGTACATAATCCGCAAAAAGAGTCTGCAGCTTGATAAGTGCCAAAACCTGATGAGTTACTCACGGTAGATATGGCATATTTCAAAGGTCTTTTTCCCGATACTGAAGTAATTTTAATACAACTTCCTGCCACATTAGTATTGATAACAGGAAACTGATAATTTCCTTTCACAGTGGCAGTAGCAAAGGAGGTATTTCCAATAGCATCCGTTACTTTAATGGTGTATTGACCTGCGGGTAAAGTTTGAAAAACATTTACTCCAGCAGTAAGTGTAATGGGGTAGGTAATATTAGGATAAGTAGGCCCAGCAGTTATGGAATAAGTATATCCAGGTGTACCTCCTGCTGCATGCACAGTTATAGTTCCATCGTTAAAACAAATAGAACTGGTAGTAGTGGAGTCTGTAATATGAAGCGATTGAGCATGAATACTTCCCGAAAAAATCAATAGAAAAAAGGACAGAAAAACAGGGTATAGTATTCTTTTCATACTTCATGGATAACTCTTGTGAGTGAAATCTTCCTCCTGTTTTACCGCACTAAAACTATTCTCTTTACTATGGTTTCATGGGAGTTTCTAATGGAAACAAAATATATGCCATCATTTTCATGGCTTAAATCAATTGAGTTCTGAGCACTATCGTTTTTGAAATGCACTACCAAACGACCGGTTACATCCGTTATTACTATTTCATGTTCTGTATCATCAGTTTTAATAGTAAAAACTCCAGCACTTGGATTAGGGTAAACAGAAAGCGAATTTTTATTCTCCTTTAAGACAGGTATAGAAGTAGTACCACAAGTAGCATATTTTCCATCTATAAATTTCGCCCCTGTATTATCTGGGTCAAGCCAGTTTTTTAATCTTCTATTTGCCGAAGCACCATTACTTACCCAGTGGTATGCAAATTTACCATAATCATCAGGGTCGGTATTGTTACAAAAAGAATTACCACCTGTCAGCGTTCCTATAATTCGTTTATCAGCATTAAAAATAGGAGAACCAGAGGAGCCTTCTTCTGTAACCCCTCTGCTGGTAGCGGTAGTAGCCCAGCTTACTTCCCAGTGCGTATCACTTACATTTCCACCCCACGAAGTAGAAACCAATGGTGTATTGTAAGAAGATATTTTTTTAATATCACCAAATGGATGATGAATACTCACCCCCGCAGCAGAAGTGGTATCTATAGTACTCCAGCCCGCAAAATAGGCGTGGTAGTTAGTAGGTACAGGGTTTAATTGTAACAACAAAAAATCAGAACCTTGGTCACCACCAAAATCTAAACTACAGGCTTTGAATTTTGCCCCTGTTACTATTTTATTCGTAAGCGTATCATCATTCGCAGGATTGGCGCAAGTAGGCGATTCATAATTAAAATAAAATACCCACTTACTCAGGTCTAAGGAATCAGTCACCTTCCCTGGGGTTACATCATCTTCATAACAGTGGTCTGCCGAAAGCAAATAAGGAGTACAATCTTTCCGAACATTATTTACCAAAGCACCCGAACACCAATACTCCGCACCTTTTATGGTTATGAGTATACGCACTACCGCATTTTTTTGGTCTTGCCAGCTACCGCCTTCCGGGCAGTTTACATTTACCTGACATGCATCAGATGTTCCAAACTCAGGAGTGCTGCGGTGTTTAGGCGGCACCATTCTGTAGGCATAGCCCACTTCATGTATGTGAAAAGGCAGTTTAGCACTGCTTCCTTTCGGCTCATAATATTCTATGGTAAAATCTCCCCCATGTATAAGCCCCACACCGTAGTGATGCGAAGAAGGATTGTTTGCAGCCGTAAAAGCCCCCAGCACCTCATCTTTCTCGGGAGCATAAAGATGCAAGGTAGCGCCCTCTGGCAATTGAAATTCATCAAAGTAGGGAATTAAGGCCAATGCCCCATCCGATACAATTTCCAGTTTCCAAACTCTATCTCCGTTAGGAAGCAGGGTCCAGCTTCCTGTATGCAATGGGTCAATATCCGCCACTATATTTCTGGCAAACTTAGGCGCATGGCCGTTCTTTTGTTCGTTTCTATCTTCTGCTGTAATGCTGTTTACATCCAGCGCTGGCAAAACTAAAGTAGGAGTGGAGTGCAGTGGAAATTCGCTATTTACAAATGAAAAGGGCGGTATGCCTCTGTTCATTTGTGCAGTGGCTGGCATTGAAAAAAGGAGCGTGGCGGTAATGCACACAAGAGATTGACTCAACTTAGATTTTGTCATACAACGAAAGAAATTTTGGAAGGCTAAAGGTATTATTATTTGCAAAATAAATGTGCTCTATATTACTCAAAAAAAAAGCCCGTTCCAAATAGGAAACGGGCTTATGACTCATAAATTGATTAAGATATTATCCTAACAATTCGATAAAACTTTCATCTTTCTTAGCAGCTTTAGCTGTTTCTTCTTTATTAGAAACAAACAACTTTTCAAATCTGCGTTGACCAGTACCTGCAGGGATACGTTTACCTACAATTACGTTTTCTTTCAATCCTTCTAAGAAATCTTGTTTAGCAGCTATAGAAGCCGTAGACAATACCTTAGTAGTTTCTTGGAACGAAGCCGCAGAAATCCAAGATTCAGTAGAAAGTGATGCTCTGGTAATACCTTGCAATTGCGGTGAAGCAGTAGCAGGAATAGCATCACGGAACTCTACCAATTTCTTATCTGCTCTTCTAAGTGTAGAGTTTTCCTCGCGCACTTTACGTAAAGAGATAATTTGACCTGGTTTAAGGTTATCAGACTCATCTGCTTGAACCACTACTTTTTTATCAAACATTTCATCATTGATAGCCAATAGTTCAAATTTGTTTACTGACTCACCTTCTAGTAAACGAGTATCGCCTGGGTCGTCAATAATCATTTTGCTCATCATCTGACGCACGATTACTTCTACGTGCTTATCGTTGATTTTAATACCTTGTAAACGGTAAACCTCTTGTATTTCATTTACCAAATACTCTTGTACTGCAAAAGGTCCTTTGATACGAAGAATATCGCTAGGGGTAGTAGCACCATCTGAAAGCGGTGTTCCTGCTCTTACGAAATCTTGCTCTTGTACTAGAATGTGTTTAGAAAGTGGCACTAAGTATTTCATTACTTGTCCATCTCTAGATTCGATTACAATCTCTCTATTACCACGTTTAATACCTCCGAAACGAACCACACCATCTATCTCCGCTACTACAGCCGGGTTACTTGGGTTACGTGCTTCAAATAATTCGGTAACACGTGGAAGACCTCCTGTGATATCCTTCACTTTACCCATAACACGAGGAATCTTCACAATGATTTGACCTTGTTTTACCTCTTCTTTGTTATCTACCACAATGTGTGCACCTACTGGCATGTTATAAGTCTTACCTTCTTTTCCTCCTTCTATTAATACCGAAGGAATTTTGGTTTTATCTTTAGACTCTATAATTACTTTTTCACGGTGACCAGTTTGCTCATCCATTTCATCGCGGTAAGTAATGTTTTCAATTAAGTGTTCAAACTTAACCTTACCTGTAATTTCAGAAACTACTACGTTGTTGTATGGATCCCACTTACAAATAACATCACCTTTTTTAATCGCCTTACCATCTTTTACAAAGATTTGAGCACCGTAAGGAATGTGTTGTTGGTTCAATACTTTGTCTACGTTGTCCTCTTTCACGATTCTCAACTCACCTGTACGACCAATAACGATGTTTGTTTTCTCACCATCTTCATTGGTAGAAGCAATGATACGAACTCCGTCAAATTGAACAATACCGTCAAATTTAGCCACCATTTGAGATTCAGTAGCACTCATGCTCGCAATACCCCCTACGTGGAAAGTACGCAATGTCAACTGTGTACCTGGCTCCCCGATAGACTGTGCCGCTATAATTCCTACTGCATCACCTTCTTCCGCAGTACGGTTAGTAGCTAAGTTTCTTCCGTAGCATTTCACACATACGCCTTTCTTAGCTTCACAAGTCAGTACCGAACGAATTTCAATAGCCTCGATGCCAGCCTCTTGAATTTTACGAGCTACTGGCTCTAAAATTTCTTGACCTGCTTCTGCTAGTAATTCGTCAGTTACTGGATTGTAAACATCTAATAAAGATGTACGACCTAAAATTCTTTCGAACAATGGTTCTACGATATCATCCCCATCTTTTAATGGAGTAATCGTAATTCCTCTTAATGTTAAACAGTCATCTACAGAGATAACCACATCCTGAGAAACGTCTACCAATCTTCTTGTTAAGTATCCCGCATCCGCTGTTTTCAAAGCCGTATCGGAAAGACCTTTACGTGCACCGTGCGTAGAGATGAAATACTCCAATACCGAAAGACCTTCTTTAAAGTTCGCCAATACTGGATTTTCAATTACTTCATTTCCTGTAGAGCCAGATTTACGTGGCTTTGCCATCAAACCTCTCATTCCAGATAACTGCTTGATTTGCGCTTTAGAACCTCTCGCTCCAGAATCCAACATCATAAAAATAGAGTTGAACCCTTGACGGTCGGTACTGATTTGCTTCATCAAAGTATTGGTAATCAAATTATCCGCAGCTGTCCAAATATCGACTACTTGGTTGAAACGCTCTTTATCAGTAATGAAACCTTCTTGGTAAGATTCTGTAATTTCATCAATTTTCAATTGAGAATCAGCAATTACTTTTTCTTTATTCGCAGGAGTAACCACATCTTTCAGGTTGAAAGATTAGCAGTGGTAGGAATGTTGGTTTCAGCCAAAATTTGACCGATTACATCCTTCAATTGTTTTTTACCCAATAATTTGTTTACATAACCTACTTTTTCAGGTACAAATTGATTTAAGATAATACGACCAACAGAAGTTTCGATAATTTTCCAAACTAAATCGCCTTTTTCATCCTTGATTCTGCAACGGCATTTCACTACAGCATGCAAATCAACACTTCCTTCGTTTAAAGCAATAATTGCCTCTTCAGCACCGTAGAAAGTCAATCCTTCACCTTTCACTATTTCTTCTTTGGTAGAACGCTTATCTTTGGTCATATAATAAAGACCTAAAACCATGTCCTGAGAAGGAAGGGTAACTGGAGTTCCGTTTTGTGGGTTCAAAATGTTGTGAGAACCTAACATCAGCAATTGTGCCTCTAGAATAGATGCATTGCTTAATGGTACGTGTACCGCCATTTGGTCACCGTCAAAATCGGCATTGAAAGCCGTACATACAAGCGGGTGTAATTGAATTGCTTTTCCCTCAATCAATTTAGGTAAGAAAGCCTGAATTGATAAACGGTGTAGGGTAGGAGCACGGTTTAATAAAATAGGGTGCCCTTTCAATATGTTTTCTAAGATATCCCAAATTACAGCTTCTTTTTTATCTACTAATTTCTTAGCAGATTTCACTGTTTTTACAATACCTCTTTCTATTAATTTACGAATAACAAATGGCTTAAATAACTCAGCAGCCATATCCTTAGGCAAACCACATTCGTGTAATTTCAATTCAGGACCTACTACGATAACCGAACGACCAGAGTAGTCCACACGCTTACCTAACAAGTTTTGACGGAAACGACCTTGTTTACCTTTCAATACATCCGATAAAGACTTCAATGGTCTTCCACCTTCTGCTTTTACTGCATTGGATTTACGTGAGTTATCAAACAATGAGTCAACTGCTTCTTGAAGCATTCTTTTCTCATTACGTAAGATTACTTCAGGTGCTTTAATTTCAATTAATCGTTTCAAACGATTGTTACGAATAATTACTCTTCTGTATAGATCATTCAAATCGGAAGATGCAAAACGACCGCCATCTAGTGGTACTAATGGACGCAATTCTGGTGGAATTACAGGCAAGTATTGTATCACCATCCATTCAGGCTTATTCTCGTGGTGTTCGTTTGCTTCGCGGAATGCTTCTACAACACTTAAGCGTTTTAAAGCTTCAGATTTACGTTGACGGGAAGTTTCATTAGCGGCAGCATGACGCAAAGAGAAAGAAAGTTCATCTAAATTAATACGAGAAAGCAATTCCTTTACCGCATCAGCACCCATTTTAGCTATGAATTTATTAGGATCTTCATCGCTTAAAAGGTGATTATTTCTGTATTCTTCATTATCAAAAACTGATAGGTATTCTTCTTCAGTCATCAAATCCAAATAGGCTAAGTTTTTAACTTCTTCGCCTTTTTCAGTTTGAACGGTTACACCATTAGCGGCTATACCAGGTTGAACTACTACATATCTTTCATAGTAGATGATTGATTCTAATTTTTTAGAACTGCAACCTAACAAGTAACCAATTTTGTTTGGAAGTGATTTGAAATACCAGATATGTACGATTGGCACTACCAATTTGATGTGCCCCATGCGCTCACGTCTAACTTTCTTTTCTGTTACTTCTACTCCACAACGGTCACATACAATACCTTTGTAACGGATACGTTTGTATTTTCCACAATAGCATTCGTAATCCTTAGTAGGACCAAAAACGCGCTCGCAGAACAAACCTTCCATTTCTGGCTTGTAAGTACGGTAGTTAATAGTTTCAGGTTTCTTAATTTCCCCATTAGATCTGCCTAGGATGGCATCTGGAGAGGCAAGCGTGATGGTGATTTTTGAGAAATCAACGCGCTGCGTGTTTTGCTTTTTAAAAGCCATTAGATAATATGTTTTGAGTTTTCATGCACCCACCCGAAAGGGAACCTGGTGCAACTTTCCAAAATTGGAGACGCGAATATAAGGTTTTTAAACAGAAAAGCAATAGTTGTGCTTTAATAATGTATAAATATTCTTACAATAGAGATTAAAAAATTTTGTTCAATAAAATAGATATGGGTTATTTGAAAGAAATATTCAATTTTAACTAACAACCACCTTCTCCAAAAATAAAATCAAACTCTTGTTTTACACTTTTGCCTTGTGAATTTTTGGCAGCTTTCCAATTTGGCATTTTTTGAATAGCTTCTAATAATAGTTTGTCTATTTTCTTATCCTTGGACGATAGAACGATTTTGCTGTTTGTTATTTCTCCTTGTTCGTTAATGGTAAATCTGACCACTCCTTTTTGAAATTCCTTTGGAGCTTTTTTAGAAATTGGGAAAAGGATAGCTTCTTCTATATAGTCTTTCATTTTTTGTTGCCCGTCTGTGTATTCGGCTTTTACTTTTGGGAGCATTGAAATAGAATCCGCTACTAATGTTATTTTAAAATTCATTTGATTACTTTCCAAACGATGGGTAACAGCATTTTTAGATTTGTAGATAACATCGATTGCAATATCTGAACCCATATCAGCCATGTTAAGTATATTTTTCTGTTCTTGATTTAGGGTGTCATTTAGAGTTCTTGCTTTTACAAGGTTGCCGTGATAGGTTACTGAAATTTCTGAAGAGACATAGTCGGTTATCCAATTTTTGGCATAGCCAGAATTGAGGTCAATCAAAGTTTTAGCACTATTTATTTCTTCCCTTGTAATTGGAAGCATGTTTCTTGGACTCATCTCATAGTTCAAATTTTGAGCAAAGCTAGACTGTGCAACAAATAAGATTGCTGTTACTTTGAAGATTATTCTTTTCATGTTTTTAAATTTACAAAGCAAAAGTAGTGCTCCTTAAGTAATAATCTTGTTAGTGATTAGTTATTAGGTTGTTAACGACTTGTTATCGAATAATTTTTACTCAAAATAAACCTATTTTTGAGCTTTACAAATGAAACCAAAACAAACGTATTTATTGATTTCTATAGCTTCTGTAGCTTTGATTGCTGTACTAATAATACAATTGAATTGGATAGTTGAAACAGCAAAAATTAAGGAAACAATTTTTAATGAAAAGGCAACTATTGTTCTTGCCAAAACTGCCGAAGCACTTTCTTCTGATACCGCAACTTGTGGCAAGATGGAAGCATGCCTTCAAGAAGATAACGCTTCTGAGTTATCGGCAAAATTGGGTAAGAAAGAAGTTCGTATAATTGATTCCATATTTAATCATTACATGCAACTCTATAACTTTCATATAGATTATTCATTTAAAGTTATAAAGCCAAGCCAATCAATATCTAAGGCTGGGAGTTACATTTATCCAGCAGCACCTAGTAGTTATAGAAAAAGTTTGCAAGAAGTGGTAAATGAAAATGGATTGGAATTAAAACTAATTTTTCCGAATAAAACTCAATTCATTTTGGCAGAAATAGGAACTTTATTCCTTGCATCTGTGGTGCTTATTCTCGTGGTGCTTATTCTATTTTGGCGTACTATTACATCTCTTTTGAAAGAGAAGAAAATAGCAGAATTAACTACTGATTTTTTAAATAATATGACTCATGAATTTAAAACTCCTTTAACCAATATTGCTTTAGCAAGCAAAATGCTAATAAAGCATTCCAATAGTAAGCAGGAAGATAAAATAAAACATTACTCAGGTATTATTTTAGGAGAAAATGAAAAACTTAGACTCCAAGTTGAGCATGTGCTAAATATCGCAGCACTTGAAAGGGGAGAAATTCCTATGCAGAAAACTGAGTTGGATTTTCATCAATTAATAAATGATTCCTTAAAATGTATGAGCCTACAAATGGAACATAAAGGAGTGAATTTAAGATTGAACTTAGCTGCGGAAAATTTTGTAGTAATGGGAGATAAAACGCATTTTATCAATACTTTGAATAATTTTATTGATAATGCTTTAAAGTATTCGAAAGAAAATGCCGAATTATCTATCCAAACATCAAACAATAATGAAAAATTCGTTTGCACAATTACTGATGAGGGGGTCGGCATTGAAAAAGAATATCATAAGAAAGTATTCGATAAATTTTTTAGAGTGCCGAATGGCAATGTACACAATGTGAAAGGATTTGGTTTGGGTTTAGCATACATTAAAAAAATAATAGAAATGCATGGTGGTACAATAGAATTGGAAAGTCAAAAAGATAAAGGAACTGTATTTACAATAAAATTGCTCTATGTATAATGGTAAGCCCCAAATACTTCTTGCAGAGGATGATTTGAATTTAGGAGTGCTTTTAGTGGATTATTTAGAGACGGAAGGTTTTTATGTAAAACTTTGTAAGGATGGAGCGCTTGCATTAAAATCTTTCAAAATGAATCAATATGATTTATGCTTGTTAGATGTAATGCTTCCAAATTTAGACGGCTTTGCTTTGGCAAAGGAAATAAGAACTGAAGTAAAAGAAATGCCGATCATATTTATATCTGCCAAATCTTTAAAGGAAGATAAATTGAATGGCTACGGGCTTGGTGCAGACGACTATATCACAAAACCATTTGATGAGGAGGAATTACTTTGGAAAATCAAAGCTGTTATCCGTAGAATACATGGATATACTACAACGAAAAAATCTGAGATAATTATAATTGGGAGATATGCTTTTGATTTCAATAATCAATCTTTAAGTTTTGGAGGCAAGATGAAGCGAATTACCGAAAAGGAAAGTGATATCTTAAATTATCTATCTACAAATAGGAATAAGGTTTTAAAACGAGAGGAAATTTTAAAAGAGCTTTGGGGAGAAAATGATTATTTTTTAGGAAGAAGTTTAGATGTATTTATTTCTAAGATTCGCAAGTATTTAAAAGATGACCAGAATATATCTATAGGGAATATTTTTGGCGTAGGTTTTATATTTAATGTTCCGGAAGTTAATTAGATAAAATTTAAGCATTTGATAATTAGTTTAATATGTAAGTTAAAATGTACTATAATTAATATTATGTTAAGTAATATAATCAAAAAAGGAGCTCCTTTGCTTCTGTATCAAATAAAAAGGCGACTGATAATGTACCAATCGCCTTTCCTCCTTTTTTTATATGCTCTTAATTTTTTAGCATGGTTTCAATATTCCCCAATGCCTTTTTAACTTCTGGATTGTCAGGTTTTGCAATAGCCGCTTTATCTAAGTATGGTTTTGCTTCCATAAAAACAGCATTTCTTTGTTTCTTAAGTTCCTCGTATTTAAGCTGATCCGCTTTACTGTAACCTAATGCATTCATTTGGTCTTGCAAGGGTTTTACTTTGTTAAACAACATCGCCCCAACTCCGTAGTTTCCTTCAAAGCTATTCGGATTGATAAGTATAATGTTATCATACACTTTAAGTGCATTCTCTAAATCTCCTAGTTGATCATAAGAAGTTCCTAATGCAGCTTGTAATTGTTCGTTTTTAGGATCTAATTCGATTGCTTTTTTCAAGTAAGCAATTGCTTCTGTTTGTTTACCATCAGCAATGAAGTAATTAATCTTGTCTATCAAAATATCTTTATCCGTTGGAAACAACGCCAACGCCTCGTCTGTAGTTTTCTTAGCTTCCTCTACATTCTTTAGTTTCTTATAAGTTACCGTCAATAAGTGATAAAACTTAGGATCGGGGTATTTAGTAGCTAACTTTTTATAAAAACCTGCCGCTGCATCGAATTTACCAGCGTTTTCTGCCGCCAAAGCTGCATTTCCTAGAGAAGTTTTCAATTCAATAGGTGAAGTTTGCCCTTTCCCTTCTATTATCTCGTTGATATCGCTAATAGCTCCAAAGTTGGTGTAGGCTACTTCATATTTATTTACTCTAAAAGCGTCTACTCCATCATTAAATACTACGGTCGAAAGTGCTTGAAGGTTTTTAATAGCATCTTCCCAGTCTTTAAATTTGGGTTCATTCAATGCTCTCATCTTGGCAAAAGACTTAATAGACTCTAATGCCGCATCAGGATATTTAGGCTTTAAAGTAGCATCGGATGCTATGAATTGATATACCTGAGAGCGATACCACCATGTTTTAGTTTGATTCATAGTAGCTTCATTTGCAATAGCTTCATCGATTGCAACTTTAGCATTTTCTAAGTTATCTGGTCCTTCCCCTTTGTTGTAAGATTGAATATAATTCCAAGCCGAAACCACTTTTCCTTGTTGAGCAAATCCTGTAAAGGAACTAAACCCAACTGCAAAAACCAATAGAATCTTTTTCATTTTGTTAATTTTTAATTTTATGAATTTTAAAGCAACTCCAATTTAGTACCACATAAAAAAAACTGACCAAATTTTAACAATACTTAATCTAATACGCTTATGAAACTGGTTCTATAGGATCTGAAGGTGCCACTGGTTCTGTAGGATCAATTGGCTCTCCACTCACTTCTGTAGCTCCTAATTCACCGTCTTCCTCCACATTATAATTAAGTTTACCATTCGTAATTTTAGCAATAGCAGCTATACTGTCTTTGGCATCTAATTTAATCAATCGTACTCCTTGTGTAGCACGCCCCATTACTCTGAGTTGTTCCACTGCTATACGTATAGCTACCCCAGATTTATTGATAATCATCGTATGGTCATTGTCTGTAACATTTTGAATACTAATTAAATCACCCGTTTTATCGGTAACTTTCAATGTTGTTACACCTTTACCTCCTCTGTTAGTTATACGGTAATCTTCTAAATCGGTTCGCTTTCCGTACCCTTTTTCTGAAATTACCATAATGGTTTCTTCCTTGTTCGCAGGATTTACTGTTATCATTCCTACTACTTCGTTGTCCTCGTTAGCATCTATGGTAACTCCTCTAACTCCCGCAGCATTTCTTCCAACTGCCCTTACGGTAGATTCATTGAAACGAATGGCTCTTCCGCTCTTAGTAGCCAAGATAACTTCTGTAGTCCCAGTAGTCATAGCTACTTGTACCAGCTCATCTCCTTCGCGGATATCAATAGCGTTAACTCCTCCTTGACGCACGTTTGAATAAGCACGTAAAGTAGTTTTCTTAATAGTTCCTTTCTTTGTACAGAAAATCAAGAAGTTATTATCTAAATAATCGTCTTCTTTTAGATTTAATACCGGAAGGTATGCCATGATTTTATCTTCTTTAGGAATGTTCATTAGGTTCTGAATAGCACGTCCTTTTGAAGTCTTCTCTCCTTCTGGAATCGCATACACTTTCAACCAATAGCATCTACCCGACTGAGTAAAGAACAAAATGTAGTTGTGATTGGTGGCCATGGCTTCATGTGTTCCATAAAATCCTCCTCACGAGTAGAGCCTCCTCTGGAACCACGTCCTCCTCTATTTTGGGTTTTGTACTCAGTAGCCAGCGTTCTCTTTACATAGCCTAAGTGAGAAATGGTTACCATTACCTCATCGTTTGGAATCAAATCTTCCATATTAAAATCGCCATCGGCAAATTCAATATCAGTTCTACGAGCATCACCAAACTTCTCTTTTACTTCGGCTAATTCCCCTTTTATAATTTCAAAACGCAAAGGTTCTTCATTTAAAATACGATTCAAATAAGCAATAGTAGCCATGAGCTCATCATATTCTTCTTTAATCTTATCTCGCTCTAAACCAGTAAGTTTCTGCAATCTAAGGTCAAGTATTGCTCTAGCTTGAATTTCACTTAATCCGAAACTGCTCATTAAACCTTCGCGAGCAATTTCTACTGTTTGAGAAGCTCTAATCAGTTTAATTACTTCATCTAAATGATCCAAAGCAATTAAAAGCCCCTCTAAGATATGAGCCCTCTTTTCTGCCTCCGCTAGTTCGTATTTCGTTCTGCGAACTACCACTTCATGTCTAAAATCTACAAAGTGGCGAATCAAATCTTTCAAGTTTAGGAGCATTGGTCGCCCGTGCACCAAAGCCACATTATTTACCCCAAAAGAAGTTTGAAGTGAAGTCAATGCAAAAAGCTGATTCAACACCACACTTGAAATGGCATCTTTCTTTAGTTCAACAACTACTCTTATCCCGTTTCTATCCGATTCATCGCGCACATCCGATATTCCCTCTATCTTCTTCTCCTCTACTAAATCGGCTATCTTCTTTATTAAATCGGACTTAACTACTTGATAAGGAATTTCCTTTACAATAATTTGCTCCCGATTGGTACCCATCGGTTCTATATCGGCTTTTCCTCTCAAAACCACACGGCCACGACCAGTCATCAATGCTTGACGAACGCCCTCTATTCCATAGATAGTTCCGCCTGTAGGAAAGTCAGGAGCCTTTACGTGTTGCATGAGCTCTTCTATAGCTACATCATGATTATCAATATAAACATTAATGGCATCTATTACTTCCGAAAGGTTGTGTGGCAACATATTGGTAGCCATCCCTACTGCAATTCCCGATGCTCCGTTGATGAGCAAATTCGGAATACGGGTAGGCATTACGGTAGGCTCTTCCAGGGTATCGTCAAAGTTTAAGGTCATATCCACGGTATCTTTTTCGATATCGCGGAGAATCTCTTCAGTCATTCTACGAAAGCGCGCTTCTGTATAACGCATAGCTGCTGGTGGATCGTCATCTATAGACCCGTAGTTACCTTGCCCATCTACCAAAGGATAGCGTAAAGACCAGTCTTGCGCCATACGCACCATGGCAAAGTACACAGAGGAGTCACCATGTGGGTGAAACTTACCGAGCACCTCCCCTACGATTCTGGCCGATTTTTTATAAGGTTTGCCTGCACCTACACCCAGTTCGTTCATACCGTACAAAACTCTGCGGTGAACGGGTTTTAAACCATCTCTTACATCGGGTATAGCACGGGAAACAATCACCGACATAGAATAATCTATGTAGGCGGTTTTCATCTCATCTTCTATGTTAATGGGTATTATTCTGCTTTCGTCAGCCATTGGGTTATTTTATTTTAGATTTTCCTGAATTTTAGGGTTTAAAATGCCTTTTTTCGATTTTAAGGCTATTAGAGCCACAAATGTACAAAATAAACACCCCCTCGACAAGGAATGCCGAAGCGAATTATCCACAAGTTTTGTTTAAAATTGATGATTTTGTGGTTGACCGCAGAGACTCTGAGTCACAGAGATTTGTTAAACACCAAGTTCACAAAGGACACCGAGTTTTTGTTTTAGCGAAAAGAACATAAAGGCTGTTCATCCCGATAGCATCGGGATGAACAGCCCTACTTATCAAACCACACAGGTGTTTTGTCATTTACATCCCAGTTGTAATTGATGCACAACTCCTCTCCTACAGCTACAGAGCGAATAGTTATAAAATGAATGGTCTCATCTTCGTAGTAGGTTTCGTATTGGCAGTTGGGTTCGTAACTGTGGTTGTAGATAGAACCATACCCCAGTGCTATGGCATAATGCTGCTGTTCATCGCCCCACAAAAAGTAGTAATTGTACAAATGTGAGCCATCTATTGCCTCTTTGTCTTTTTCGGGCAAAACCAATACGGGGGCTATTTCTATGAGTGTACCCGCCTCTATAGCTTCATTGGTAAAAACACCTTTTCCTTTTCCAGGACTGGGGGCTATGTAGAGGGAGTTTAAGAGCATGTTTTTAATGATGAATGATGAGCCATGAATGCTGGATTAAATTTAGAGTTTAGAAACTGTTTACATCTGCCCTAGTTGTCATGTTGATCCGCCAAAGGCGGAGAAACATCTCTCTGCTGTGATTAGATTCTTCACTGCGTTCAGAATGACAATCCCCTTTTGGTAAGCGTTTACATTTGCTCTAGTTGTCATGTTGAACGTAGTGAAACATCTCTTTCCTTTTAAATCATATGCTTAACTAGAGTTTAGAAATTAGAATTTATTTTTTAGAATTTAAATTATTAGAGTTTACCCTGTATGATTTTCTCCACCACGGTTGGGTCGAGTAGGGTGCTGGTGTCTCCCAAACTGGCAAAATCTCCTTCTGCTATTTTACGTAAGATTCTGCGCATAATTTTACCGCTTCGGGTTTTGGGCAATGCCGCTACTACTTGTATTTTATCGGGCTTCGCAAAGGGGCCCACAATTTTAGAAACATGGTCTCGAATTTCTTTTTGCAAAGCAGCATGATCGTTTATGTGTTTATCGGAAATTACAAAGGCATAAATTCCCTGTCCTTTTATATCGTGCGGATAGCCTACCACCGCACTTTCTATCACAAAATCATGTTCGTTAATGGCATCTTCTAATTCCCCCGTTCCTATTCTGTGTCCTGAAACATTTATTACATCATCTACTCTTCCCGTAATGCGATAGTACCCATCTTCATCGCGTTTACAGCCATCACCAGTGAAATAATATCCTTTGTAAGTAGAAAAATATGTTTGCTGAAAGCGTTCGTGATTGCCGAAGAGCGAGCGACTCATGCCCGGCCACGGGAATTTCAAACAAAGATTCCCTTCTACTCCATTTCCCAGCACCTCCTCTCCTTTTTCATTTAACAATGCCAATTGCACCCCTGGCAAAGGAAGCGTAGCAAAGGCAGGTTTCAAAGGTGTTACATGCGCTATGGGTGAAATCAAAATACCACCCGTTTCGGTTTGCCACCAGGTGTCTACTATAGGGCATTTTCCCTTGCCTACATTTTTATGATACCATTGCCAGGCATCTTCATTGATGGGTTCGCCTACAGAGCCGAGCACTTTCAAAGAAGATAAATCTTTTGTTTGAAAGATTTCCTCCCCAAAAGATTCTAAGGAACGAATGGCAGTAGGTGCAGTATAAAAAACATTCACTTTATGTTTGTCTATCACATCCCAAAAGCGACCATGGTCAGGAAAGGTAGGGATGCCTTCAAAGAGAACGGTAGTATCACCATTTAGTAGCGGTCCATAAACAAGGTAGCTGTGACCCGTTACCCATCCAATATCGGCAGAGCAAAAGAAGATTTTAGGTTGAGCATTTTCACCAAAAACAGTTTTATAGGTGTAACCCGCATACACCATATAACCTGCTGTGGTATGCAATACTCCTTTAGGTTTGCCCGTAGAACCAGAAGTATAAAGTATAAATAGCGGGTCTTCTGCCTCCATGGGAGCGGCTTGGTGTTCGCTACTTGCATTCGCTACCAATTCATGCCACCAAATATCTCTGCTGGCATTCATGCTTACTTCCGTATTTCTATGATTAAAGACAATGCACTTTTTTACGGTGGAAGTTTGCGCTAAGGCTTCGTCTACTATTTTCTTTAACTCCACTTTTTTATCGCCTCTAAAAACAGCATCGGCAGTAATCACCAGCGAACAAGCAGCATCGTTAATTCTATCAGCAATAGACTGAGCGGAGAAGCCCGCAAAAACCACCGAATGAATTGCTCCAATACGTGCACAAGCCAGCATGGCTATAGCCCCTTGCAGAATCATAGGTAAGTAAATACACACTCTATCGCCTTTTCTTACTCCTATACTTTCCAGCGCATTGGCAAAGCGACAGACTTCTGCATGTAATTCTTTGTAGGTAAGCGATTGAAAGGATTCGTTCGGGTCGTTGGGCTCCCAAATGATGGCGGTTTGATTGCCTCTTTCTAGCAAATGTCTATCTAAACAGTTTTCAGAAAGATTACACAAGGCGCCATCGTACCACCGAATATTAGGCTCTCCGAAATTCCATTTTAAGACAGTTTCCCATTTCTTTTGCCAGAGAAAATCTTCCGCTACTTCTGCCCAAAAGGCTTCGGGTTCTGTTATACTTCTTTTATATACTTCTTTATATTCTTCAAAGGTGGTAATTGCTTTCATCTGTTTAATTGATGTAGTTTTTGCTGAATTTCATTCAACATTTCCATTTGTTTTTTCTGTACTTCAAATAGGTTTTTCAAGTTCAATTGAAGATTGCGAATTTCTAATTCTGCTTTCAGATTAATTAAATAATCATGTTCTGCACGTTCTCTATCTTTTTCCTCTTGTCGGTTTTGACTCATCATAATAATGGGAGCCTGTATTGCTGCCAAACAAGAAAGCACCAGATTCAATAAAATAAATGGATACGGGTCAAATGGTTTTTGCGAAAGGATGTAGGCGTTTAAAATAATCCAACCGACTAAGATGGAAAAGAAGAGAATAATGAATGTCCAGCTTCCGCCAAAACTGGCTACTTTATCTGCTACCCGCTGTCCGAGTGTTAAGGTTACCTCTCCTTCTCTTAAAATTTGGGTGAGTAGTTCATCATCCGATACATTTTCAATAAAGAAGTCGTTAATCTTGTTGAGGTCTTTTTGCTCCTGTTGAAGCAATTCGGCCATTTTATCGTGCCTTGATTTTGACATATAGAAAGATGATTAATAAAGTTCCATAAAAAAACAGCTTCTCACAAATCTACTCCCGAAAAATGCAATGGCAGTAAGTCTTTTACCGAGTCTACTGCATATACTTCGCCCTCCTCTCCCATTAGTAAGATTTCAATATTTTGTTGGAATCTATTTTCGTATTCCAAAATCGTTTGCCGGCACTGCCCACAAGGGGCTGCAGGTTTGGAAATAAGTTGGCGCGGACTCTTTACGGTGATGGCCATTTTTTTCATAGGAATGTTTGGGTGTAGCGAACTGGCAGCATTCAGTGCAGAAACTTCGGCACATACACAAACGGGGTACGAGGCATTCTCTTGATTAGAGCCACTTACAATGGCACCATTTTCTAAAAGGATAGACGCTCCTACTTTAAAGTGAGAATAGGGGGAATAAGAAAACTGCAACGCTTCTTTGGCAGACTTCATCAGCAATTGATCGGCTTCATTCAGTTCCTTTTCATTTTCAAAAACACGAAGCTGAAAAGAGATTTGTTTTGGCTGCATAAAGAATATTTTTATAAATGTAGAACCATAAAACTACATTATTCATCTTACATTTCCCATGCAATATTTACCAAGGCAACTTAAATCCTTTGGTTACATCTTTCACGGCATCTTTTGCTTTATCTACAGCACCAGCAGGGTTCGGATTTTCCAGTTGCTTTTTCAATTCATCTGCTGCTTTTTGTTTTAAAATTTCAGCTTGTTTTTTCGCTTCTTCTTCAGCCTTTTTCTTTACATCATCCACTGCATCTTTTACCATGTCTTTCATGGTACCACCTGCACCGCCTATTTTACCTAATGTTACCGTAGGCTTAGAAACTGTACCCCCTACTTTTAAAGGAATATAATGGTTTCTGCATTTTAAACTCAATACCCGGAATCTTCGGAATCATATTCGTAATGTAAGAAGTAGCGCCTCCTAATTCTTTACTAGGCACATCAAAACGCACATCGTAATCAATGCTTTGGTCAAAGCCATTTTTCCCTTGAAACTGCATGTTGTATCCATTGCCAAACTTAATGTTGGTAGGGTCTACATTTACTTTCCCATCTTTAAATTGCAACACCGTCATGGCATTTTTAAGTTCCAGATTTTGAAGTGCAGAAATTTTAGTGACCTCAGCTATCTTTTGCAGTATAGGTAATCCCACAATTTTAGCAGAAGGGATTTGCACTTTTCCATCGCCTGTAAGCGAAGCGTAGTCTACACTCATGTCTTCTTTCAATGCCCCAGAGCCTTTTAAATCGGAAGAGAAATTTCCCTGAATGTACTTCACTACGGGAGCCATTTTCTCTGCCATGCCTACATATTTATAGGTTTGTTGGAAATCGAAATTGCTGATGGCATATGCAAAGGTAACATGAGGTGTTTTAGAATTCTTAGTGTCGTATTTGGCAGAAATAGTAGCACTACCACCCAAGAGATTCGCAAAAAGATTATTGAGATTAATCGCTTCGTCTTTTACCAACACAGCACCCTTCACATTGGTAAGTTCCAACTTATCATACAAGATTTTACCGAAAGTAGAATTCGCAGTAAAATCAATATGTGCTGGCACTTGAAAATAAGTCTGAGCGGCAGGTTCACTAGTAGTAGCTGGTTTTGCCCCATCTTTCGCCAACCATTCATTGGCATCAAAAAGATTCGATTCTAAATTTAGTTGACCTGCTAAATCACCTTTATTAAAGAGGTACGGAATAAAATTATCTACCGAGCCATTCGCATTGAAATCGCTCTTACCAATCACCGCAGCTACATTATTCACCGTCACATTTTTAGGATTAAACGTCAATGCCAGATCGCTCACATGAAGCGGCATAGGTGTTTCCTTGCTATCGTAAATAAGCTGGGTTACTTTTACCGTACCCGCTGCTTGAATGGCAGCATAGTTTTTCTTTTGCACATCGCTCATTCTTCCTTTAAAATCTAAATCAGCCACCAGCAAACCTTCCATCTTCTTCAAACCTTCCATCGGGTAAAGTTTCGGGACATTCGCTAAGTTCAACTTGCCATGAATTTTGGCATTCACATTCGGGTCAGAAACTGGTGTGCGTACATTAATAACTGCATCTATCGGGTCGGCACCTATATCGGCATGAAGTTTAGAAATGTCCACTACTGTTAAGTCGAGCGAGCCTTGTGGTTTTTCCGCTTTCAATTTGATGTTAATATTATTCACCGCAGTAGGCAAAGAAGGATATTGAAACATGGCATTATCTACCAATAAATTTAAACTAAAACCGGGATAGGTAAAATCGGTGTAAAGTCCTTTCACAAAGCCGTCTAGGCTCAATTTTCCAGAGGTTTTTATTTTGTCGAAATCCTTTTTGTAAATAGCAGGAATCATGGAAAGAATACTTTTAAACTCTGCTTGTTTCGATTTGAATTTCACATCCAGTTCTGTATTTTCTTTATTCAATTTAACAAAACCATCCAGCAACAAACTCAAATCGTTCAAATTAATTTCATTGGTTTTGAACGTGTATTTTGCATTCTTTTGGTCTATTTCTATATCGTTTTTAGCATCTACTTTTACACGACTTAAATAAGCCACTGCGCCACTTTTAGCCGTCAGTTCCGCTATTTTGGTTTTGGTTTCTAGTAAGTAAATATCTTTAGAAACATCGCCACTGCCCTCAAAATCCATGTCTTGAATAGAAAGGTATGTACTGCCCTTCTCATCGTTATAAGTGATGTAGCCGTTTTCTATTTCATATTTCTTTATTTCTACGGCAAACTGAGAAGAGGCTTTGGTTTCCGCATTGCTACTCTTGCTGCTTTTTACAATGTCCCAATTGGCCTTTCCTTGCTTATTAATAATGGCATTTACTTTGGCATCTTTCAGGATAATCGCCAGAATCTTGTATTTTTCCTGACGTAAAACCGTCATGATATCCAGCGTAAATCGGAAGTCTTTTACCGCCACCAAGGTATCTCCCTTAAAATCATCTTTACCCACTATGGTAAAGTCTTTCAACCCCAAACTAAAATTGGGAAAAGAGCGAAACAGCGATAAATCAAAATCACTGTAATCTACTTTGGCTTCCAGATTCTTATTGATTTCCAGCTTTACAGCTGCATTTATCTGGTCTTTAAAAACAAAGGGAATAGCCACAATAGCAGCTATTAACAATACGAGTACAATAACAAAGCCTAAGATGATTTTTTTGAGCATGGGTAAAAATTTGCGAAACTGTTTTCAATAATTGTACCAAATGTAAGGCTTCTGACCGAAACAGTTTCCACAACAAATCATAAAATGTTAAAGAAGGAGTTTAAAACTCTTCCTAAAATTTCACCTGAGGTCGGTGTTTTCACCTATCTTAAACTATTATGAATGGTACGGAGAAAATACCGACCGTAGGAACAAAAAGGATAAGTATAATCGATTTCATTTTTTTTATTTTACTTTTTTAAAATAGAGATGATATATTTCATCTCTTCCTTTTATTCTTATAACAAGTGTAGTGTCTGTGAGTTTTGTTACTTCATTATGATAGGAATAGTAATATTTTCCATTTTTATCTTGGTCTACCATGTATTCTGCTAAACCTAAACCATATTTATCATATATCCACTTTCCTTTTTCCCAAACATTAATCCCTAGAGAGTCACTGGCTTTGGTATAAGTGCTATCCATATTAAAAGATAGCCAAAGACAACCCCCATCATTCATTGCTATCACATCAACATCTCCTTTTGATGAGTACCAAACGCCTACTAACTTATTGACAGAACTACTTTTGGAGTCTTGTTGATTATTTACAGAGCCTATAAAATTTTCATTGGCTGAAAATGAAATAGGATTACAAATAAACAAAAGGAAAAGCAGCTTCATGACTACCATTTAGGAGTTTTCACCTGTGGTTGGTGTTTTCACCAATCTTAAACTATTATGACTGGAACGATAAAAACACCGACCATAGAAGCAAATGTAAGGCTTCTGACCGAAACAGTTTCCACAACAAATCATAAAATGTTAAAGAAGGAGTCTAAAACTCTTTCTAAAATCGTAGAGTATTTTATAAATTGAGCCTCTGAAACAGCAAGCCATGAAATCAACTACTGCCAACTGGGATTACCAACATTACTTTGCCTACGCCCTTATTTACATCGCAGAAATGCACTACAACATTTCGCCTGCCGAATTAGATTTTATAAAAAATCATACGGGACTCGAATCGGTATCTGAGATAGACGCCTTGGTAAAAGCCAATTCCGATATAGAATCGATGGATATTTTACAGGAATTTAAAGCTCGCTTTTTAAATACACCCGAAAAAGAAAATGCTGTGCGCAAAGATTTAGAAGCACTTTTTGCGGTAGAGCATCACCATCAGCAATTTGAAAAAGCCGCCCTTCATTTGATTGAAAAAATATTGTAACGAATGAAATCGGGACAACAAATTATTTCAAAAAAGAAAATTACCTACCCTGTAAACCCTGTTCTGAGAGCGTATTTGAGTAGTTACAACCGAGAAATTCCCTTACCCGTAAGTTATGCCGATTTAAAACGATTTGAAAGCAGCATAGCCGTGTATGATAAGAATGGCAAAGATTCCCTTTGGGCTTCCGCCATGTATTCTCAGTACGATTTGAACTCCCTGCAGGATGGGTTAAAGAAAATCTATTCTATTTTAAAAACGGGTGGCGATGAAAGTGTACACGAACATTTGCACATTGAGCGCATCGATTACTGCACCTTTGGCAACTCCAATCCCTTTCGCATCAAAATTGTAAACAACTACAACGATGTGTACGACTATTTTTACATCAAACAAGCCGATGCTTCGCGTATTTACGGGTTGGAATTAGAGCATATCCTCTCCCCTTCCAGAATCCACTATTTTGTAGACCACCAAACACTGGTAGAAGAACACATAGCGGGCATTCCGGGCGACCAGTTTATGTTATCGCATTTGTACAATACCGAGTTCAATCAAAAGCGCATAGCCAAAGAATTTGTAAAGTTTAATGAGCGCTGTTTTGTGCGGCTTTTGGGCGATATGCGCTCGTATAATTATGTATTTGATATTACCCCCGATTTTGAAGAAGTGCAGTTTAGAATTCGCGCTATCGATTTTGATCAGCAAAGTTATGAAGGGCGTAAAAACCTCTACCTGCCTCAGTTTTTTAAAGAAAATACCGATTTGGTAAAACTGGTTCAAAAGCACATCAATAAAGAAGTAATTAAGCAATACCAGCACGAAGAGCGCACGCTCATTGCCCGCAGAATTGTTTCCTCTCGTCATCGCCTGGGCGAACTGCTCGATGTGATGGAACAAGAAACCCTGTCTCCTACCGAAAAGGTAACCGCCCTTCGCACCGATTTAGCCAGTCACTACCACGACCCCAGTTTTCTACAATGCGAAAGCATGGGGCAGATTCTGAGGAAATCGCTCAATATTGCTGCTTCCAAAGCTTAAATACTGCCCCTAAACAGCCATCTGCTTAAAAGTATGAGCCACTCGCTGAATAGATTGGGTAAAAAGCTACTCAGATACTATTTTCACCTCATGACAGAAGAGAATAGTAGGAATGGCAACTATTCAACCCCTTAAAACTAAAACGAATTATGTTTCAAATAGGAATCGGAAAAGCAGATATTACTGCCTTTGTAAAAGGAGCCGGAATGCTCGGCTACGGCTTGTATTTTAATACCATGGAGGAGATAGAAACTCCTCTTTTTGCCAGAGCTTTTGTGCTGATAGATGCGGTGAAGAAGACCAAAGTGTGCATTGTAAATTGTGAACTGGGCTTTATTACCCTGGCGCTTAAAAAGGGCGTTATCAAAGAGCTGAAAAGAAGAAACCACGAATCGGTGTATGACGATGATAACTTAATGCTTACCGCACAGCATACCCACAGTGGACCAGGAGGCTACTCCTATTATGGATTGTACAACATCAGCATTCCGGGCTTTGTGATGGAGATTTACCAAAAGCTCGTGACAGGAGTAGCAGATGCTATAGAGGAAGCAGAGAAAAATCTACAACCCGGCAAAATTTATTTCACAGCCGGGGAATTTGGATTGGATAAAAAAGTAGCCTTTAACCGCTCCCTAAATCAGTACAATCAAAACCCCGAAGTAAAGGAAAAGATTACCCAGGAAACTTCGCATCTGGGGGTTAACCGAGAAATGATTCTACTCAAATTCGTGAATGAAAAAGGCGAAGATTTAGGCTGCATCAATTGGTTTGGGGTACACACCACCAGCATTTCAAACGACAATCACAAAATCAATTCCGATAACAAAGGATACGCTTCTAAATTTATGGAAGATGATTTTAAAACCAATGGAACCTCCAATTTCATTGCTGCCTTTGCGCAAGGTACTTGTGGCGATATAACTCCCAGATTCAAATACAACCCCAAGCGTCCTTTCCAACGAGGTAAATGGGATGGCATGTATGAAGATGATTTTGAAAGTGCCAAATACACCGGCAATCTGCAGTTCGAAAAAGCAAAAGAACTATACCAAGATGCCGAAAAGAAAGGCTTTGAAATAAAGAGCGAAATAGACTACGATGTACAGTATGTCAACTTCACCGATGTGTTGTGCAATCCTGAATTTGCCAACGGAGAACTGGAAGCCCGCACGGGTTATGCCGCGCAGGGGTTGGCATTTTTTGGAGGAGCCGTAGTAGATGGCCCTGGGGCCCACCCTATCGTTAGCTTTTTTGCTAAAATAATTATAAGAATTATTAAGATTTTTGAGAAAACCATTGCCCCTTTTAAAAGCGAAAAATACCGACTGGCCATAGAGCGCAAATACCGCACCCAAGGCAAAAAGGATATTTTAATGGAAACCCATGCCCGCAGAATATTGGGCACGAAACACATAGGTAGAATGCTGATTCCTGCCTGGGCAGACCCGAGCATTGGCTCTATGAAGAACTTTCATAGAATGATAGGCCACCGCGATAAACCCTGGACGGCTAAAATCCTTCCGCTTCAAATCTTTACCCTGAGCGATGTGGCATTGGTAGCCTTTCCGTTTGAAATTACCACCATTGCCGGAAAAAGACTGCGCGCTTCTTTGGAACAACGCCTAAAAGAAGGCGGCATCCGTCAGGTGATTTTAGTACCCTATGCCAATGGTTACTCTGGCTACATGACTACCTTTGAAGAGTATCAGGTACAAATGTACGAAGGCGGACATACGGTCTTTGGCGAATGGAGTTTTGCAGCATTACAAACAAAATTTGATGAATTAGCCAAGGCTATGTTGCTCCCTAAAAGTGAACGCCAAATTAAACACGATGACCTTCCACCTCATTTTACTGAGGAAGAATTGAACTTGTACCCTTTCTACAAGCGCTCTTGGTACAAAAGAAAAGAAGCCAGAGAAAATAGGAAAAAGAAATAGTAATTTCTACCAGTACCTTTCTTTAGTCAGATAAAAATGCAAGCCTACTTGCAATCCTATTCTAAAGTTTCTGGACTTTTGGTAGTCTACATCGTTCTTGCTATACCACTCTATGGTTTTAAGAATATTGCCGTTTAAGTCGGTAATGCCTATATAGGAGTTCAATCCTAGATTGATATAAAAATAATCTTTCGGAAAAAATTCTATTCCCAGATTCAATGCCACGCCAAAATCTACTTTCTTAAACTTTTGATCGGGAGTAAACTTTAGAGAATCTACATAGGGTATGTTCTTTATCCATACATTTTCAGAAGCAAAGGTTCTAAAACCTACCTGCGGTCCCACCATGGCATAAAAGTTAGCAATCTCCCCTACTGTGGTTTTAAATTTCAGCATCACAGGGATTTGAAAATATTGTAGCTTAATTTCTCTACGCACATTTACATACACGCCCGTTTTTGTATAGTAGGGCGATTCACGGTTGTATTTATCTACTGAGCCTACAAAATCATCATCGTACTTCTGCCCTGCCCAAGAATACGAAGGCTCTATTTGTACACCCCACCGTTTGTGGAAATCATAGCCCGCCTCTGCTCCTACATTGCCTCCCCAGGTAAAGATATAATCCATTTCAGACTGCCGAACAATGGGAATATCAAAGAGTTTGAGGGTGTTGTAATTGTTTTGATTCAAGATCCAGGTGCTGTTAAAAGTACCTGCTACCCCTAAGTGAAAACCAGTGCGCATAGCGCCATCGTATGCCCCTCTCCAGGCAAAAGAACTTTGAGAAAATACGAGCAATACCAACAAAAGTGGAAGCGAAATTTTATTTTTAGTCATAGTATTGTTTCTTTGGAGCATTACAAAGGTCGAAAAACAAAACGAAAGCAACAAGATATAAAGCAGATGGTGGATAAAGTACAGGCACTCTTAGAATATATACGCTACCAGCAACGCGCTCAAACGAAGTACTACCTTCATTCTCCGTTTGTATATCAGTTTTATTTAAATGTATTAGAAGGCCAACAACAATTCCCAGAAATAGAACAGTTACGTGCTGCATTACTTCAAAACAAAACAGCCATTACGCTGGAAGATTTAGGTGCTAAAAAAGGGAGTTACATCAGAACGATTGCTGATATTGTTTCCAAGGCGGCTATCTCTGCTAAATATGGGCAGGTATTAAGTAGATTGGCAACTTATTTGGATGCGAAAAATATACTGGAATTAGGAACCTCACTGGGCATAGGCACTGCTTATCTTGCACTATCGGTGCCGCATTCCTCCGTTATTTCTATTGAGGGCAGTCCTTCAATTGCAGATACTGCGCGTACAAATTTAAACACCTTGGGCATTCAAAATGCTACCGTCCTTACAGGAAATTTCGATGCTGTTTTGCCTGAAATACTACCACCCCACAGTAAATTTGATTTGATATACATAGATGGGAACCATCGATATGAGCCCACTCTACGGTATTATCATTTACTGAAGAATAACATTACAGAAAATGGTTGTATCGTTTTGGATGATATCTATTGGAGCAAAGAAATGACGAAAGCCTGGCAGGAAATAAAGCAAGATACCAACAACACGCTCACTCTAGATATTTACAGAATGGGCTTCGTATTTTTTGGAAAAGAAAAACTAGCGAAGGAAGATTTTGTATTGAGGTATTAAAACCTCCTGAAGAATCGCTCGGATTAAAACTTATGTTTTATCCAACTCATTACATCTATATCGAACACAAAGTACGGTACAAACAAAACGATAGACCAAAAGGCACAAGCCAGCAACATGCTGGTAACTACTTTGCGTTTATTGGTGGTCATATCCAGCGCAAACAAAACACCAATAGGTATAGATAAAATAATAGGGGTAATAAAGGCAATTCCGCCCAAACCAAAGGTTCTCTTAATTTTTACTAAGAATCGTGTACGACCAGAAAAGCGTTTGTTTAAAGAAGGGTATTTCAAAAAAATCCAAGTTCTTATATACTCCCCCAAATAAGTAAAAATGATAATGCCTATCATTCCTCCCAAAACATTGGCAATAGTGCCGTCTACTCCTAAATCTGCTGTAATCACTGCAGAAGCACCCAACGCAAACTTTACGGTAGAACTCAAAAAAACCAAAATGTCGGAGAGTATATCTTGTATCATTTTTTTAGCGAAGTCTAAATTAGTAAATAGTACGGATACTTTTACAAATAGTTTTCTTTTAACTTATTTTTTTACAAGGCACTCTAAAATAAAAATGGCTCCTATAGAATGGGAGCCATTTTCAACTATTGTCTATGCTAATGTTAGTCTTCTAATCCGAAACCTTCTCCTTCTGAACCCATGTGGGCAGAAGAACCTGATTGAGGTGTGTGCACATCCTCCCCTCCTTTGCGTTGGTTTTTAGCTTCTACACTTAAGGTAGCGTGAGGCACTATTCTTAATCTGTTTTTCTCTATTAACTTTCCAGTAGCTCTGCAAATACCATAGGTTTTATTTTCGATACGCACCAATGCCATTTCTAAATCTCTTATAAATTTATTTTGACGCGCTATTTGGTTCATTAAATACTCCATTTCTGAAGTATCAGAACCTTCTTCCATATTCCAAGATTTGTTTCCAACTTGGCTCTCGGTGTGGTTTTCCAAACCTTCTTTCAGGTTCTTTAACTCTTCGCGAGCGGTTTCTAATTTCTTATCGATAATACCCTTAAATTCCTTTAAGTCTTCATCGCTATAGCGCTGAGTAGTTAAATTAAATTTAGGCTCGTCTTTCTTCACTTCAAGTTTAGGAATTGTAATTAATGCTTTTGGAGGTAAATCTTTCTTTACAAATTTAACTTTAGGAGCCTTCGCTACTTTTACCTTTTTCTCTTTCTTAAGTGCTACTAGAGTTTCTTTTATTTCTAATGGCAAATCTTCTAATTCAACTTCACTTTTTGATTTAGGGGATGGTTTTGCAGCTTCTTTTTTCTTGCTCAATGGCTTTGCGATGGGTTTAGCTGCTTTTACAATAACTTTCTTTTCAGGTGCTGGCTTGGTTACTTTCTTTTTAGAAATAGCTGCTACTTTTTTCTTAGCAACTGGTTTCACGGCTTTAGCAACTGGTTTAACTACCTTCTTAACCTCTTTTTTCTTAGCAACTGGTTTCACTTTTTTTACTACTGGCTTGGCTGCCTTTTTTACTACTTTAGTTGGCTTAACAACTTTTTTCGCCAAAGGTTTAGCTGCCTTTTTAGCTACCGGTTTTACCGCTTTTTTGGCTACTACCTTTACTACTTTCTTAGCAACTGGTTTTGATTTAGCTACTACTTTAGGAGCAGGTTTTACCACTTTTTTAGCAACTACTTTCACCGCTTTCTTTGCAACTGGCTTAGCCTTGGCTTTTGCTTTTACAGCAGGTTTAGCAGCTTTTTTGGAGACTACCTTTACTACTTTTTTTGCTTTAGAAATTACCTTAGGAGCAGGTTTTGCTGCCGGCTTTGCCTTCTTAGCAACCGGTTTGGGTGTAGAAACAGATTTCTTCTTTACTGCTTTGTTTGCCTTTGCCATGTTTAAAAAATTTTTAGCGAGGTTAGCTAATTTTTGAATTACAATTACTTGCACGTGATTAAATTGAAGTTGCAAAAATACTGTAAAATTTCATTTATTATAATCCTAATTTTTGACGCATTTCTTCCTTATAAACTTTTCCAATGGGAAAGGTAGAATTATCGGTAAGCGTCACCAAATTTCCACTTACTGATTTTATTAATGAAGCATTTATAATATACGATTTATGAATACGTATAAAACGATCTTTCGGCAACATTTTTTCTAGGTTTTTCAATGCTTCCAGCGTTACTACAAAATTACTTCCTAAAATAAACTTTACGTATTCCCCGAAGCCTTCTATGTATTTGATTTCGTCTAAATTTATTTTTACATGTTTGTAATCTGATTTTACAATAATGTAATTCGGTTTCTCTGAAAGTTCCGTTTGATCTTGATGTTTGTAGACCAAATAGGCCTTTGCCCGCTCTACCGCATGACTAAACCGATCAAAGGAAAACGGCTTTACTAAATAATCTACTACATCTAAATTAAAGGCATCTAAAGCCATATCATGATTGGCAGTGGTAATGATGGTAACGGGCTTTTTATCTAACTTCTGGAGTAACTCTATACCTGTCATACCTGGCATTTGAATATCCAGAAACATTAAATCTATTTGCTCTCTGTTTAAAACTTCCAGCGCTTCCTGCGCACTACTGCACTTTGCTACCAATTCGCATTCAGAAAGTTTCAAAGTGAAGTTTTCCAAAATTTTAAGGGATGGAAACTCATCGTCTACCAGTAGTGTCTTAATCATAGAATTGCAATTTTAGTGAAGCTAATAAGTTTTATAATGTCAATGGAATTTTCATGGCAGCCGTAAAGGAATCTTTTGCTTCTGTAAATTTAATTTGCCCCGAAGGCTCGTAATTAATACTAAAACGTCTTTTTAAATTTTCAATTCCTATACCCCCTGGTCCTGAAGAAGGCTCCTTTATGGGAGATTTGCTGTTCTTAACACTGAAATAAATGTAAGAATTTCTGGCTACACAACTTATTTCGATAAATGCTTTTTTATTGACACTAAAATCACCATGCTTAAAGGCGTTTTCGATTAAGGGCGTAAAAAGATTGGGTACTACTACCTTATCTTTTAAATCTCCTTTTACTTCAAACACTACATTTATTTTTTCAGAAAACTTGAGTTGAAACAATTCTAATAAAGATTCAATACATTTTACTTCGCTTTCTAGTTTTACTTTCGGTTGATTGCAGTCATAGAGCATATACCTAAGTAACTCAGAAAGTTTCAATATCATTTCGGGAGTTTTAGGAGAATTCTCTAATGACAAGGAGTAGATATTGTTAATACTATTAAATAAAAAGTGAGGGTTTATCTGCTCCCTTAAAAACTTTAATTCTGCTTCAAATTTGATGGCTTTTAGTTCTAGCAATTCTTTCTCAAAATAGTACCGTGACATTGACATTTTCAGCAGTGTGCTGAGCAGTAAGAATATCATACAAGTAATGGCAATTAACACGATGTATCGCACATTGTAGGTGTACAATTTTATATCCTCGGGCACTTTAAAAAAACCAACTTCAATGATGTATTGCAGCGAAGTAGCCAAAACTGACATCCCTATCATGGCAAACATAAAAGCACGAAAATCGCCCCGCTCAAAGTACTCAGGCATAATCCATAAAAAATTGATGTAAAACACCAATGCATTAAAAACTACAATCAAAAGATTTCGCTGAATGGCATAATAAAGAGGCAAAGATTGGGTACTAATAAAAGTAAGCAATGCAAAATACAACACCCAAAAAATAAGGTGCATCAGCACATTTAAACTACTCGGTCGAATTCGATTTAGACTATCACTTAAAGATATCTTATTCATGCCCCAAATTTATTCATATTTAACTGAAAGCAAATCTACAGTAAAGCTCTTTGATTGATTAAATAGATTGTTTGTTGATTTTATTGAAGCGATGCAGTGCAATTGCAGTATTTCAAAAAAATAACAAGTTCTACTTATCCGAAATTGGCAAAAAAAAACGCCAACTATGAGCTGGCGTTGGGATATTTTTATTGGGTAATGATTTATAAAATCAACATGGCATCGCCATACGTAAGAAACTTGTATTTTTCTTTAATAGCTGTTTCGTATGCTTTCATAATTAAATCGTATCCACCAAACGCAGCCGCCATAATCATTAGACTAGACTTAGGAGAATGGAAATTCGTAATCATAGAATTGGCAATTTCAAAATCGTAAGGGGGATGTATAAATAGATTGGTCCAACCTTTATAAGGAGTTAAATAACCATTGGCAGATACCGATGATTCAATAGCTCTGGAAGTAGTTGTACCTATTGCACAAATTCTTTTGTTTTCATCTTTTGCTTTATTTACAATCTTGGCAGCTTTGTCCAATATTTCAATAAACTCTGCATCCGTTTTATGTTTCGAAAGATCTTCTACATCTATGGTTCTAAATGTACCCAAACCAGTGTGCAAAGTTACTTCTGCTAATTCAATTCCTTTAATTTCAAACTTCTTTAAAAGCTCTCTGCTAAAATGTAAACCAGCCGTAGGAGCAGCTACGGCACCTTCGTTCCGAGCATACACGGTTTGATAACGCTCTTCATCACTTTTTTCTACATTTCTTTTGATAGTTCTAGGCAGTGGAGTTTCGCCCATGCTGTATAATACTCGTTTGAACTTATCGTAATCGCCATCAAATAAAAAGCGAATGGTTCTACCTCTAGAAGTAGTGTTATCTACCACCTCTGCTATCAACTCATCATTTTGTCCAAAGTACAATTTATTACCTACCCGAATCTTACGAGCTGGGTCTACCAATACATCCCACAAAAATGCGTCCTTGTTTAGTTCGCGTAAAAGAAATACTTCGATTTTGGCACCCGTTTTTTCTTTCATGCCATACATACGAGCAGGAAACACTTTGGTGTTGTTTAAAATCAAAACATCCCCATCGTCAAAATATTTAAGAGAATCTTTAAAAACTTTGTGTTCAATCTTTCCCGTTTTGCGGTGAACTACCATTAATCGAGCCTCATCGCGATTGGGCGCAGGGTATAGAGCAGCTAATTCCTTAGGAAGGTTAAAGTTAAAACTGGATAATTTCATAATATGTGGGTTTTGAATTTTACGGAACTCAAAATGAAAAATCAAAAGGCTGAATTTTCGGAGTGCAAGAATAGTCTTTAATATTCATTTAGAAAAATAAAAAATGCTAAAAGTAGAAACCAGAATGAAACTATCTTATTTCTATTAACTTATGAATAAAGCCAGGGAATTTCAATGGCATAAAATGAAACCCTATCCTATTTTTAGTAAATTCTAGCTTCAATTAATCAAAGAAAATTAGTTTTGCACTTCATGCAGATTTTATTCAAAATATTTTCACAAAGTCTTCGATTATCCTACGAAGAAATTGTTTCCTCCAAACTACGCTCCTTCCTTTCTTTGTTGGGAATAAGTATCGGTATTTTATGTGTTATTTCTGTTCGAACTGCCGTTAATTCTTTAGAAAAGAATATTAAAGATGGCTTTGATTCTTTCGGTACCGATATTTTATATGTTCAAAAATGGCCTTTGATTTGGACGGATGAAAACAATTACCCTTGGTGGCGCTATTTCAATAGACCAGTCGTAAATTACAAGGAACTGAAACAATTACAGGAAAATGTTCAAAGTGCAGATGCTATGGCTTTAGTAAATTTTGCTGGTGGCAAAACGGTAAAATATGAAGACCGAATTGCCGAAAATGTAAACATGACAGGAGCTACCTATGATTATAACAAAATCAAGGATATGGAGTTTGTACAGGGAAGGTATTTTACGGCATCGGAAGCCGACCATCCTACTTATGTCTGCATTTTAGGTTCCAATATAGCAGCCTCACTTTTTGAGGGAAGAACACAAATAGAAGGAGAGGACATACGACTGCAAGGAGTCAAGTTAAAAGTAATAGGGGTATTTAAAAAAGAGGGAGAAAATATTTTAGGATGGACATTAGATAATATGATTCTAATCCCCTATTCCATATTATCTAATTTCACTAATGTATCCAATGGTGGAGGCGGTGACCCTTTAATATCTGTAAAACCAAAGCTGGGAGTACAAATGGAAGAGTTGCGTTACGAATTGAAAGGAGCAATGCGCTCTATAAGAAGAATATCTCCTAAACAAGATGATAATTTTGCTATTAATCAAATGAGTGTCATTACAGATGGTATATCTGGAATATTTTCGATTGTAGGAATTGCAGGATGGATTATAGGTATCTTTTCCATATTAGTAGGTGGTTTTGGTATTGCCAATATTATGTTTGTATCTGTAAAAGAAAGAACTAATATCATCGGAATTAAAAAAGCACTAGGAGCAAAACAGGCCTATATTTTAATGGAGTTTTTATTGGAAGCTGTAATGTTGTGTCTATTAGGAGGCTTGATGGGTTTAAGTTTAGTATTACTCCTTACTTCTATTGCCAATTATGTATTACTACACTTTTTAGAATCGAGTTTCACCTTCTATCTTACAGCTTCTAATGTATTGTTAGGTGTAAGTATTTCAGTTATTATTGGAATTATAGCAGGATTTATTCCAGCATACCAAGCATCAAAGATGCGACCAGTAGACGCAATCAGAGGAAATTAAATTATTTTTTTAACATTATAAAAATTCCTAACCTAATTGAAAACAAGGTAGTTACATCTTCATTGTTCAAAAACTCTTTACGGAATCTAAATATAAAAGTTTCAAAAATTTGACTTTTTTTTATAGTTTGTCTATTTTGCACGCCAATTAACAATCAGATATTGAATATGAAAAAAAATCTCCTATTAACCATTTTTGCTGCTAGCTTATTGCAAATAGCTCATGGGCAAAACAATGTTGGTATCGGTACTTTGACTCCAAATAGCTCTGCTGTATTGGATTTGGTAGCCAAAGATAAAGGTTTCTTAGCACCTCGTGTTACTACTTCAGAAAGAACTGCTATAACCACTTCTGCTTTGACAGATGGTTTGTTAGTTTATGATACCGATTTTCAATGTTTCTTTTATTGGAAAGCCACCAGTACTTCTTGGGTAAGTTTATGTCAAGCTGGTGGACAAGGAGCGACTGGAGCTACAGGAGCAAATGGTAATGATGGAGCTACAGGTCCTCAAGGAGCGACAGGCAATGACGGAGCAACTGGTAATGACGGAGCTACAGGTCCTCAAGGAGCGACAGGTAATAATGGAGCGACTGGAGCTACAGGAGCAAATGGTAATGATGGAGCTACAGGTCCTCAAGGAGCGACAGGTAATGATGGAGCTACTGGAGCACAAGGAGCAACAGGTAATGACGGAGCTACAGGTCCTCAAGGAGCGACAGGCAATGACGGAGCGACTGGCGCCCAAGGAGCAACTGGTAATGACGGAGCTACAGGTCCTCAAGGAGCGACAGGTAATAATGGAGCTACTGGAGCACAAGGAGCAACAGGTAATGATGGAGTTACAGGTCCTCAAGGAGCAACTGGAAATGTGGGAGCTACTGGTCCTCAAGGATTACAAGGAGTAACTGGTGCAACTGGACAAGTTGGTCCTCAAGGCCCACAGGGACCACAAGGTCCCTCAAGGAGCTACGGGGTGCTAATGGAGCAACAGGCGCGGAGCAACTGGACAAGCTGGTCCACAACTGGAAATGTGGGAGTTACAGGTCCTCAAGGATTACAAGGAGTAACAGGAGCTGACGGAGCAACTGGACAAGTTGGTCCACAAGGCCCTCAAGGACCACAAGGCCCTCAAGGAGCAACTGGTAATAATGGAGCAACAGGCGCACAAGGTGCAACTGGAAATGTGGGAGCTACTGGTCCTCAAGGATTACAAGGAGTAACTGGAGCTAACGGAGCTACTGGACAAGTTGGTCCACAAGGCCCTCAGGGACCACAAGGTCCTCAAGGAGCTACGGGTGCTAATGGAGCAACAGGCGCACAAGGTGCAACTGGAAATGTGGGAGCTACAGGTCCTCAAGGATTACAAGGAGTAACTGGTGCTAACGGAGCAACAGGCGCTCGAGGTGCAACTGGAAATGTTGGAGCTACTGGTCCTCAAGGATTACAAGGAGTAACAGGAGCTAACGGTGCTACTGGACAAGTTGGTCCGCAAGGTCCTCAGGGACCACAAGGACCTCAAGGGTTACAAGGGAATAACAGGCGGAGCAGGTATCGCAAATGTTTGTGCTGCTGCAACTGGAAATGTGGGAGCTGAAATTCAGGAGTAACTGGTTAAGTGGACAAGTTGGTCCTTCTAATGGAAGCAATGCTTCTATGTGTAATACCATTATTACTAATGGAGCAACAGGCGCACAAGGTGATGATGGAACCAATGTTGGTATCGGCAAAACGAACCCATCTGAAAAATTAGATGTAGCTGGAAATGTACGTTTCAGTGGTGCTTTAATGCCCAATAACTTACCGGGAACTTCAGGTCAGATTTTGATTTCTCAAGGGGCTGGAGTTGCTCCTATTTGGTCTTCTCCATCTAATGTAATTCAAACTTATGCATCTGCTACCGCTCAGCGTACATTAATTAATAGTACAACTTATACAAATGTTACTAATCTAACTGTTACTTTTACATTAACGAAAGCAGCATATGTATACATATTTTCTACTGGAGCATTAGAAACAAGATCACAGGCATTTGGCGGGTCCGGTTGTTTGGTAGCCATCTTTAGAGGGGCTACTCAAATACTAAATGGTACACAAGTAATGGATGTAGATGATGCGTCTGGCTGGAATGGTACAATAGATGGGTGGGCTATTATTACAACCGAAACTTTACCAGCTGGTACATATACGTATACTGTAAAGGCAGCGAAATATAACTTTGATGATTTCTATGCAGGTGGAAATACGACTGCTCCTGCTGCTTACCAAAACAATGGTTCTTTAGTAGTACAGGTTTTCTATCAATAAAAAAATATTAGTTTCATTTCAAAGGCTGTTAGTAGAAATATTAACAGCCTTTTTTTATGCTAAAAAGTATAGTTTTGATTTTTAAATTTTGTACATTTTTGCATGGAGATTCTACTCAGAAAAATTCTTCTAATCTTTTCAATTAGTATAATTCGATATTTGCTTTTTGCAGGAATTGCTTACTTAATATTTTATGTTTGGAAAAGAAAAGAATTCTTTAGAATAAAGATTCAGCAAAAGTTCCCTGAAGGCAAGAGAATACAAGACGAGGTGATGTATTCGGTATTTTCTATGCTCATATTTTCAATTACAGGCGCTTTTGTCTTTTGGTTATCTAAGAATGGATACACGCTATCATACAAGCATTTTAATGAGCATGGTTTGGGGTATTTCATTTTTTCAGTAGTGGCTTTTATAACAGCGCATGATACCTACTTTTATTGGACTCATCGATTCATGCATTGGGATAAAGTTTACAAATATGTTCATAGAGTACATCATCTCTCTACAAATCCCACACCTTGGGCAGCCTTTTCATTTCACCCGTTAGAAGCTATTATTGAAGTAGGTATTTTGCCTATAATGGTGATGATTTTACCTTTACATGTTTATGCTATTTTAGCTTGGGTTTTATATATGACATTGCTGAATGTAATGGGGCATTTAGGATTTGAAATTTTTCCTTCAGGATTTACGAAAGGGGTAATCACTAAATGGCACAACAGTTCTGTACATCACAATATGCATCATAAATATGTACGCTGTAATTACAGTCTATACTTTAATATCTGGGATAGGCTTTTACACACTAATCATGAAAAATATGATGAAGAATTTGAAGCTGTAAAAGCAAGGTGATTGGAAAATAGTAATCTATTTCAACTCACAATAAACTTCTTCGTTAACCGTCTGTTTAATTAGAAAAAATTATCTTCACTTTCTTTGTATTGTTTAATTGAATGGATATTTGTTTGAATAATTTTTGTAACACATCGTTGGATTCTTCCATTGAGATATCTTTATACACAAGTATTACTGCCATTGCCGAGAAAGATTGGTTGCGCTTTGTTCCTAATGATAATCCGCTATTACTCCCCTCCTACCTTAAATTGTTAGAAGAAACCCAACAAGGCAGGATGCGATTTATCTATGCTGTGTTGAAAGAAGAGGAAGTAACTAAGGGTATTTGTTATTTTGAAGTGGTTCGTTTTACGGGAGATAACTTAATTGCCTACTTCCCAGTGATAGAGCCCATTTCCTTCATTAGTCGAATCAAGATAGTCGCTCAAAAAATTGCAAAGTGTTTCATTAGAATCATAGACTTAGAATTATTGGTAAGTGGTAATTTGTTTATGACGGGCGATAAAGGTGCCTTTTTTCTTCTACTATTTCTAATGAAGAAGGACGGTATTGTTGACTACTACCATCAAAAAATACTAAAAGAGAAAGCAAGATTAAAGCAGTTTTATTACCATCACTCTATGAACCTGCAACAGATGCTGACGCTATCTTTTTAAAGGATAAATACCGTAGAATATTTATGGAGGCCGATTTAAGCATGAAAATACATTCATCCTGGAAATCCTTTGAAGATTACCTTCAGGCTTTATCTTCCAAATATAGAGTGCGGGCAAAAAAAATAATATCAGTAAGCGCTATACTCACTCATCAAAACCTAAGTCACCAGAATATTCTGGAGCAAACGGAAACAATATTTAATCTTTACAAAAATGTAGCAGATAGAGTGGATTTTAATTTAGCAAAATTAACTCCAACTTATTTTGCTGAACAAAAAAAATTAACTCCTGATACGTATCAATTCGTTGCCTATTATTTGGATGGGAAAATGGTGGGATTTATATCCCTGTTTCTACTTCCAAATAAAACAGAAGTGCATTATGTGGGAATAGATTATACGATCAACAAAGATTATAGCATCTACCAAAGAATGCTGTACGATGTGGTGAAGTTCGCCACTGAAAAAGGTTTGCCAGAATTACATTTTGGAAGAACTGCACCAGAAGTAAAAAGTACCATAGGTGCCATACAAGCTCCTATGTACGGCTATGTGAAGCACAGAAATGTTATCTTTAATTATTTCATGCAACTGTTTACAGAGGGATTAAAACCCAGAGAATATACGCTCAGAAATCCCTTCAAATAAGCAGTTATAATTTAGCCGTGACCTCTGCTAATTTTTGTTCCAATAACTTTGTTTGATAAGGCGTACACCTTTTAGAAAAAAGCAGAAATTCTATCACTTTCTTTTTAAGGACAGGACTTTCATCTATAAAAGTAGGATTGGCAAAAAGTACATTCATATCATCGTATAAATGTTTGTTAAATCCTAAAAAAGATGGGAGAAAATGTTCGAACATAACTCTCAGAAAACGCAGTTCTGGGTCTTTGGAATCCATTTCTACAGCATTGTTCAAATGATTTTTAGATTTCAATACATGCCTTAATTTTGCCCAATTTCCATTGTCATATTGACAACACATTCCAGTACAAATACCTAGATAACTTTCTTCTGCAGGACTTCTTTTAGGAAGGGTTTCTAAAATATTAAGAAATGAATCCAATGCAGCTTTCTGCTCCGTAGCTCTTAGAAAGGAAGCACGAAGTTTCTCTCTGCTATAAGTTTGAGCAGATAGAGAATGATAACCAAGACAAAGCCACAAGAAAAGAAATCTTAGCATACCTTAAATTTAGAAAGATTTTTTTAATAGTAAAAGATAGGAAATGGAACAAAGATGTAGGTGCTACTTAGTAACTATTTCTATATTAGCACCGCTTAAAAAAACACTATGGCAGACAATACAAATTTGGAGTTTAATAAGAATGAAGATGCAATGAAATTGCTCCTTTCTGATTTCAAAAAACAAGCAGAGCAAATAAAGTTAGGGGGTGGCAAAAAGTCAATAGAAAAGCATAAAGAGAAGGGTAAACTTACTGCCCGTGAGCGAATAGAACTATTGCTAGATAAAAATAAACCCTCGCTGGAGGTAGGTTTATTTGCTGCGTACGATATGTATGCCGAACAAGGCGGATGCCCAAGTGCTGGGGTAGTTTCGGTAATGGGTTATGTAAAAGGGCGGCTTTGTATGATAGTAGCCAATGATGCTACAGTGAAGGCAGGCGCTTGGTTTCCTATGACCGGTAAAAAGAATTTAAGGGCGCAAGAAATAGCGATGGAGAATCAAATTCCCATTATCTATTTGGTAGATAGTGCGGGTGCATTTCTTCCTATGCAAGATGAAATTTTTCCAGACAAAGAAAATTTCGGAAGAATCTTTAGAAACAATGCGGTGATGTCTGCTGCGGGTATTCCTCAAATAGCAGCTATTATGGGAAGTTGTGTAGCAGGTGGTGCATACCTTCCTATTATGAGCGATGAAGCTCTGATAGTGGAGGGAACGGGCTCAGTATTTTTAGCGGGTTCTTTTTTAGTGAAATCTGCCATTGGAGAAGATATTGACAATGAAACTCTAGGAGGTGCTACTACGCATTGCGAAATTAGCGGTGTGACAGATTATAAAATGAAAAACGATACTGAATGTTTGGAAAAAATTCGCAGTCTGGTAGATAAGTTCGGACACAATACCAAAGCGGGTTTCGATAGAGTAGAGCCAACTAAGCCTGCCTTAGATGAGAAAGAAATTTACGGCATTATTCCAGAAGATTCTTCTAAACAATACGATATGCTGGAGGTTATAAAACGCTTGGTAGATAATAGTGAAATAGACCAATACAAAGAAGAATATGGCAAGTCCATTATTTGTGGGTATGCCCGCATAGATGGCTGGGCTGTAGGGATAGTGGCTAATCAAAGAAAGGTGGTGAAAAGCAAAAAAGGTGAAATGCAATTTGGGGGTGTGATTTACTCCGATAGTGCTGATAAAGCAGCACGCTTTATTATGAATTGCAATCAAAAAAAGATACCGCTTGTTTTCTTACAAGATGTAACAGGATTTATGGTAGGCTCTCGTTCCGAGCAGGGGGGTATTATAAAGGATGGAGCCAAACTAGTGGCAGCTGTGGCGAATTCAGTAGTTCCTAAATTTACCATTATAGTAGGCAACTCTTATGGTGCCGGCAATTACGCTATGTGTGGTAAAGCATACGACCCACGCCTCATCTACGCTTGGCCAGGTTCTAAAATTGCAGTAATGGGCGGTGAGCAAGCAGCTAAAGTAATGGTGCAGATTCAAGTGGCGCAATTGAAAGCAAAAGGTGAGCTCATAGATAGCGAAGTTGAAAAGAAATTATTCTCTGAAACCAAAGCGAAATACGATAGAACACTCGACCCTAAGTATGCAGCTTCTCGTTTGTGGACCGATGGAGTTATAGACCCTTTAGATACCCGAAAGGTAATTTCATTAGGAATAGATGCTGCCAACCACGCTCCTGTTACCAAAGCATTTAATGTGGGTATTATTCAGACATAAAAAGGTTTCTTATCAAAAACAAAAAGGGCGAAGAAATATTTCTTCGCCCTTTTTAATATTGTCTAAATTCTAAATCATGCCAAAGCCTTCGCTACTTCTGCAGCTGCTTCTTTTAATTGAATAGCTGATTGAACTTTCAAACCAGACTCATCAATTAATTTCTTTGCTTCTTCAGCATTGGTTCCTTGCAAACGAACAATAATAGGCACTGGAATATTTCCAATAGATTTATAAGCATCTACAATACCCTGTGCCACACGGTCGCAACGTACAATCCCTCCAAATATATTTACCAAAATAGCTTTTACATGTGGGTCTTTTAAAATAATACGGAACGCTTTTTCTACGCGCTCTGCATTCGCTGTTCCACCTACATCCAAAAAGTTAGCAGGCTCACCACCACTTAGTTTAATAATATCCATAGTAGCCATAGCCAAACCTGCTCCATTTACCATGCAGCCTACGTTTCCATCTAGTTTTACATAGTTCAATTCAGCATTAGACGCTTCTACTTCTGTAGGGTCTTCCTCTTCTAAATCACGCAAGGCTAATAAATCTGGATGGCGATACAATGCATTGTCATCTAATCCAATTTTGCCATCTACTGCTATAATTTTGCTATCAGAAGTTTTTAAGCAAGGATTAATTTCCACCATAGCCGCATCAGCAGTAATGTATGTTTTGTAAACTCCTTTCACAAATTTAATCATCTCTTTAAATGCGGTACCGCTCAAACCTAGATTAAACGCTATTTTGCGGCATTGGAAATCTTGCAATCCCACAGCTGGGTTCACATATTCTTTATGTACTAAGTGAGGTGTATGTTCTGCTACTTCCTCTATATCCATTCCTCCTTCTGTAGAATAGATAATTACATTTCTTCCAGTACCTCTATCTAACAAAATAGAAACATAAAACTCTTTAGGCTCTGCTTCACCTGGGTAGTATACATCCTGTGCCACTAATATTTTATTTACCTTACGACCAGCAGCACCAGTTTGTTTAGTCACTAAAATTCCACCTAAAAGATTAGTAGAAATCTCACGCACTTTGTCGTGGTTTTTTGCCAAAGCCACCCCATTTTGGTCGGTGCCTTCTATCTTTCCTTTTCCGCGTCCACCAGCATGTATTTGGGATTTTACTACTACCCAATCACTGTTGTACAATTCCTTCAATTTTACAGCAGCAGCTACTGCTTCATCTGGGGTAGTGGCTACAAAGCCTTCTTGAATGGCTACTCCATTTTTCTTCATCAAATCTTTTGCTTGGTATTCGTGTAAATTCATGTGGTGCTTTTTTAAGTGGGACGAAAATACACGATTGAAGGATAAAAACAAAAGTTTAATTTAGCAATCTTAAAACAAGCTTAGAAATGTTATCTTTCTAAGTAAAACCTACATTGTAAATGCTACTATCCGCTAAGAATATTTCAAAGAGTTATGGAAATTTAAAAGTCCTAAATGATGTTTCCTTAGAAGTAAAGAAGGGTGAAATTGTTTCGCTGGTAGGTGCATCAGGTGCTGGCAAAAGCACGCTGCTACATATTTTGGGCACACTCGATAGACCTGATTCTGGTTCTGTAACGATTCAGGATAAAAATATTTTTACACAAAACGATAAAGCCTTAGCTAGTTTTAGAAACTTACAGATTGGTTTTATTTTTCAGTTTCATCATTTACTTCCAGAGTTTACTGCTTTAGAAAATGTTTGCATTCCTGCTTTTATAGCCAAGAAAGATAAAGCGAAGGCTGAGGCCCGTGCTAAAGAACTATTATCGCTTTTAAATTTAAGCCATCGCACAGAACATAAGCCTGGTGAGCTTTCTGGAGGAGAACAACAACGAGTAGCTGTAGCTAGAGCTTTAATGAATAGCCCTTCTTTAGTTTTAGCAGATGAGCCTTCTGGAAATTTAGATTCAGACAATGCAAAGGAGTTGCATAAATTATTTTTTGAGTTGAGAGATAAATTAGGACAGACATTTATCATAGTTACCCATAATGAAGATTTAGCTAAAATGGCTGATAGAACTATATTGATGAAGGATGGGAAAATAGTTGTTTAGTTCGGAGTAAAAAGTAATAAATTTTGATAATCAAAAATCAATAGAGGGGAAAACTAAACTCTAAAAATCAAGCTATAAACTAAATTTACAAACAATTTGCTTCGAACCTCGAACTATTAACTTCTAACATTTTTACATGAGCCTCTCCCCTTCCGAAATATTAAAAAAGTACTGGGGATTTAGTGAATTTAGGCCTTTACAAGATGAGATTATAAATTCTGTATTAGAAGGAAAAGATACACTAGCACTACTTCCCACTGGTGGAGGAAAGTCTATTTGCTTTCAGGTTCCTGCTCTGGCAAAAGAAGGTATTTGCATTGTAGTTTCTCCGCTCATAGCTTTAATGAAAGACCAAGTAGAGAATCTTCAAAAGAGAGGTATAAAAGCCAAAACTGTTTATACAGGAATGAGCAGAAAAGACATAGATGCCACTTTAGATACTTGCGCTTATTCGGATGTGAAATTTCTTTACTTATCGCCTGAAAGATTGAACACAGCAGAGTTTAAGGCACGTGTTTTAAAGATGAAAGTTTCCTTGATAGCAGTAGATGAAGCACATTGTGTTTCTCAATGGGGTTATGATTTTCGCCCTGCTTATTTGAAGATAGCCGAAGTTCGGGAACTATTGCCTAATATACCTTTGATAGCATTGACAGCATCTGCTACTCCTAAAGTAGTACACGATATTCAATCCAAATTACTATTTAAAAAAGAAAATTTATTTCAACAAAGTTTTGCTAGATCTAATCTGAGTTATGTGGTACGTAAAACAGAAAACAAGCAACTACTTCTTTTAGATATTTTAAAAAAAGTGGCAGGAACAGGTATTGTGTATGTCCGAAATCGCAAACGCACCAAAGAACTGGCAGATTATCTATTAAAAAATAAAGTATCGGCAGATTTTTATCATGCAGGACTTACTACCGATGAGCGAAGCAAAAAGCAAAATAATTGGATAGCAAATAAAACCAAAGTAATCGTTTGCACCAATGCTTTTGGAATGGGTATAGACAAGCCCGATGTAAGAGCAGTAGTGCATTACGAACCAGTAGAAAGCCCTGAAGCATACTATCAAGAGGCTGGAAGAGCAGGGCGTGATGGAGTGCGTTCTTTTGCTGTACAAGTAATGAGCGAACAAGATTTGTTCAGCCTTAATGAACAAAAAGAAAAGAATTTCCCTACTCCCAAAGAAGTACGGGATATGTATGATCAAATACTAGGCTACTTAAGCATTGCTTACAATGATGGGTCAGGAAGAGAATATGATTTTGACCTATCTGATTTTTGTAAAAAGTTCAGCTACTCTCCTATTAAAGTAATGCATGGATTAAAGCTTTTAGAGTCACAAGAAATTCTGTTTTTTTCGGAGGGATTGTTAGAAACACCCAAAGTAAAAATAATTGTAGATAAAGAAGTGCTTTACAAATTTCAAGTCGAAAACAGGAAGTATGAGCCTCTCATAAAATTTATTCTTCGCACCTGCCCTGGAGTGTTTGAAGATGCAGTTACATTCAATGAAACTATTTTATCAGAAAAGCTAAAACAAACTTTTGATACTACCATTGGGATGCTCACTTATTTAAACAATATCGATATACTTTCCTATAGACCTCGAAGAGAAAAACCACAACTAATTTTATTGCAAGACCGAGTAAAAAGAGAAGACGTAAAGCTTGACACTGATTATATCTCGGAACGAATGAGTGAATATAGAGAGCGTATAAAAGCTGTACAAAAATATCTTTTAAATACATTGGTATGTAGAAGCAGAATGTTGTTGCATTATTTTGGAGAAGATAACACTTCTGACTGTGGTGTTTGTGATATATGCTTGACTCGTAAAAAAGCACATTTAAGTACAGAGGAATTTAGTCTCTTGGTTAATAAAATAGAAAATTTGGTGAAAGTAAAATCTCATACCGTTAATGAACTGGCAGATGTACTCAACACAAAAGCGGAAAAAATAATTTTGATAATAGAATGGTTAGCTGAATGCTCCACGATTACAAGAGATGAGCAAGGAGGAATACAGTGGTTGGGGTAATATTTTCCATTTCTTTATTTGCGAAAGGTTCTGCTGTTTTAGTTTTGTGTTTTTATAAAATGCCGAAACGATTGTTATTTTTACGACTTAAATAAAAAGAATGAAAAATTTATCTCTTGTAATTAATGGTGTTTTAGCAGTGGCAGTGGGTGTTTTGTTTTATCTGCATTTTAAAGATTGTGGCAAAGCAGGTTGTTGTCAACCTTCAACTGTAACTTCTAAAGATGGAAAAACAACAGTTTCTGGAAATGGAACTATTGCTTATGTAGACATTGATACTTTAGAAAATAATTATACTTTTTTTATAGATAAAAAAAATGAGTTAGAGAAAAGACAAAAAGCAATAGAGTTAACTTTACAAGGAGATGCAGCACAACTGCAAAGAAGAATGGGAGAGCTACAAGCGAAAGCTCAAACCATGACCCAATCTGAAGGGGAAGCAGCACAACAAGAAATGTATCAGCGACAAGCTGCTTTAGAACAAAAGAAAGAAAGTATGGCAGCCTCTTTTATGGCAGAGCAAACTAAATTTAATCAAGATTTGAATGCTAGGTTAGATACTTTCTTAACTACCTACAATGCAGATAAACACTACTCTTACATTATGTCTTACACAAGAGGTGGAGGAATCTTATTTAAAGATAAGGCCTTGGATATTACCAAAGAAGTAACCGATGGCATGAATGCGCAACTGAAAAAGTAAAAACTTTAGTATTTAATTTTTAGAAAAGGATTTGCGTAACAGCAAGTCCTTTTTTGTTTTTAACACATTATATCAAAATATACTTTCATTAAATGTTGATAAAAATTATAATCCTTCTTTTATGTAAAGTGCAACTGTTTTTATATTTTACAATCTATTCGTATGTAGTTGATTCTAAATTTACAATAAAAGCCTGCGCAATACATGAAAAGAGTTTTACTTCTCTCTATTTGTTTATTTTATTCTTTTGTTGTTTTTTCTCAATGCGGTAATGCTCCTCCCCTTTTTATGCAAAACCCTTCTTTTGAAGGTCCCAGAACTGCCCACGTAACTCCTGGCCCCTGGCAAACTTGTCAAATAGGGCAAACACCTGATACACAACCTGGTAACTGGGGTGTAACACTAGCCCCATCGAATGGGAATTCCTATTTAGGATTGGTAGCAGAATATGCAAACGATGACCCAAACAGTGGTTCTTTAATATGGCAAGAAGGTGCAAGTCAAGCTTTGAGCGGCCCTTTACAAGCGGGTACAGAATATAATTTCACTATTGATTTATCAAACACCAATGCTTCTGGCGGTGGTATCGTTCCTGGTTGTGCTGAAGTGCAAATTTGGGGTGGATTTAATCGTTGCGATAAAGGGCAATTACTTTGGAGCTCTGGAGATTTAACCAACTACGATCAATGGAAAACCTTTGCTGTGAAATTTACTCCTAATCAAAATTACACTTGGTTTTCTTTTATTATCAATCCCCTTGGATGCTCTGCGTTGCCATATGTATTATTGGATAACATTACTCCTGTTATACCAAAATCAGTTGATGTAAAATTGAATTTGTTACAAGGAATCATTTGTCCGAATGGTGCTACAGGCTCTATAAAAGCGGTAGTAAAAGGAGATGATAAGCCTTTTACTTTTGCATGGAGTGCGCCTATTGGAAACAAAGTAAATGATAGTGTTTACAGCAATCTAGTGGCTGGAAATTACAGAGTAAGTGTTACCGATAACAAAGGTTGTACTAGCCATGATAGCATTACTCTTACTGAACCTCCTCCTTTTGTATTGGAAAAGAGTTTGATTATTGACGCGAATTGTTTTGGCAATGGTGGCTCTGCATATTTGCAATACAAGGGTGGAACTAAGCCATACTCTTATTCTTGGGATAATGGTTCAACCAAACAAGGAACTCAATTCCCCATTGGTATAGGTACTTATCATTTTACTTTGACTGATACGAATGGTTGTAAATTCTTCGATTCTGCCATAATTGTAAAGGGAGCTGGTTTTACAGTTGACACAATTATTAGAAGGAATAATTGCTTGGCAGTAAACAACAATATTGATATAGTGGTGCAACCTGTGGGAACTACAGGACCTTTCACTTATGTATGGAATACCATACCTGTGCAAACAGATTCAGTAGCTAACAACCTAAATGGAGGAACGTATTCAGTTACCATTTCTGATAATGCGGGTTGTAAAGATACTTTGGTATTTACTGTAGCTACGCCCCCAAAAGGAGTATTTGTAAGTGGTGTAGTCAATAATATCTTATGCAATGGTACCAACAATGGAGATATTACGTTAGCTGTCAACAGCATAAATCCCATTTCAACCTATACTTGGACTCCCAATGTGAGTTCGAGTAATTATGCATCAGGGCTTTCACCTGGCACCTATCATGTTACTGTGGTAGACAATAAAACGTGTCAAGATACAGCAAGTTTTGTTGTAAAATCCCCACCACCGCTTAAAGACAGCACTATTGTTTACAATGTGAAATGTTTTGGCTCTAGTTCTGGATACATTGTATCGTATATTTTAGGGGGCGTAGCACCCTATACTTACTCTTGGAATACTGTTCCAGTGCAAACAGATTCCATATTAAAAAGTATTCCAGCAGGTTCTTATACTTTATCCGTTTTAGATTCCAACAATTGTCCGCTTACAATAAGTAGAGCACTCACTCAACCTCCTACTCCACTTACTGCTACTATAGACAGCGGTGCTTTGACCTGTTATGGCGATACATCTGGTTATTTAAAAGTGAATTTAAGTGGAGGTACTACCCCATATTTTATAGAATGGACTACCGACACTTCTTTCATAGACACAACTGCACAAATTAGCCATTTACATGCTGGAAGATATATTGTAAAAGTGCTAGATGCTAATGGTTGTAGTTTTAAAGACACATTTACCATTTCTGAGCCTACTCGTGTGCCTTTTCCAAATTTTACCGTAGCAACTGTTTGCAGTATTGATAGTTCTCATTTTATTAATACTACTGACACCACTACCTTCAAAAACCTAATTTGGTCTTGGAGTTTTGGTGATGCAACTAGTAGTTCAAACTTTTCTCCTACCCATCTTTACCCTACTGGAGGAAACTATACTGTCAAACTGAAACTTAGTTCATTATTGGGTTGTAGCGATAGTATCACCAAAGCAGTGCGTGTCAATTATCAACCTAATGCTGCTTTTACTACAGCTGATATTTGTCAAAATGAAACGGCTACAGTCAACAATACTTCATCTATTGGAGGTGGAGCGTATACCATTGATTGGAACTGGGGAGATGCTTCGGCTCATGACAATACTGCAAACCCTACGCATACTTATGCTGCTCCTAATTTCTATACCATTTTATTGACTTTAGTTTCTGATAGCGGTTGTACCGACACTTTGAGCAGAAGCATTCATGTCAAGAAACATTACATACCTGATTTTACGGCTACCAAAGTCTGTGAAGGTTTGGCTACTGACTTTACCAATTTAACCGATACGACTGGAAGTGTAGCACTCAACTGGACTTGGAATTTTAAAGATGGCAATACTGATTTAACCTATCAGCCATCACACAATTATGCAACAGGTGGAACCTACAATGTATCGCTGCAAGTCACCTCTGCTGAGGGTTGTAGCGATAGTATCACCAAAGCAGTGCGTGTCAATTATCAACCTAATGCTGCTTTTACATTACAAGACGTTTGCGATGGAGATAGTGTACATATTCAAAACAATTCTACCTTAGGTGGAGGAACAGTAACTTACAATTGGAACTTAGGAGACAATAATTTTTCTACCGATAATTCTCCTGCACATTTGTACGCTACTTTCAATGTCTATACGGTATCATTAGTGGCTATTTCAGACTCTGGTTGTGTAGATAGTATCCAACAAACAGTCACCGTAAAAGAAGTTCCTAAGGCTCTATTTACTGCTGATACAGTTTGTTTGAATAATGCTACTACACTATCGAACCTCACCAACACAAGTAGTGTGGCAGCACAAACTTGGGATTGGAATTTAGGGGATAGCAACTTCAGCAATAACTTCTCAGATACTCACACTTATGGTACTTCTGGAGTATTTACGGTCCATTTAAAAGTAACGTATGTGAACGGATGCCAAGATTCTATTCAGCACTCAGTCTTAGTTTGGGAGTTACCAAGTATCAGTTCTACTGTAGTACAACCAAGTTGTTACAATACGAGCGATGGTGCCATTAATGTGACTCCATTAAAAGGACAAACTCCGTTTAATTACAATTGGAATGGTGTACCAAACTCTACGGAAGATCAATTCAATATTTCATCAGGTAACTATGCATTAATCTACACAGATGCCAATGGCTGTGTGGGTTCTGAAAATTTTGTGTTGAACAATCCTCCACAAATTTTATTGGCTTCTCAAATACAGGACGTGCGCTGTTTTGGTGAAAGCAATGGAGCGATTAGTATTGATGTAAGCGGGGGTAATGCTCCTTTCACCTATCTATGGGACAATGGAAAAACAGATGCTTCGCTTTCAAATCTTACTTATGGCACCTACAAACTTACCGTAACAGGTAGCGATAATTGTTCGCTTGATACGCAAATCATCGTATCGCAACCTAATCAAATCAACATACATATTTTACCAGTAGATACGTTGGAGTTAGGAGGAACTATTGACCTAGTGACGAGCTATTCTATTAATTATGGTAACCCAACATTTAGTTGGACTCCATCAGTAGGCTTAAGTTGTACTGATTGCCAATCGCCACAAGCAGGTCCTTTTCATACTACCACGTATACGGTTACACTTACAGACTCTGCTGGTTGCAAGGCCTCAGATACCTATACTTTAATTGTTCATGGTGAGCATCAATTGTATGTTCCTAATGCATTTACACCTAACGGGGATGGAAACAATGATAAATTCAATGGCTTCACGAAAGGCTTTAAAACATACCGTATTCGTATCTTTAATCGCTGGGGCGAAAAAGTGTATGATGGATCTCAACCCGGCAACAATGCTGATGTAAACGACATAGGCTGGGATGGAGTTTATAAAGGAGAATTACAACCCCCTGGAGTATATGTATTTGAAGTAGCGGTAGAATTTTTGGATGAAAAGCAAATACAAAAAGCAGGTAGCGTTACATTCATCAGGTAATACTATATATTGTTTTACAATGTCTTTCATCGAAAAAATATAAAGGTAGAACGATGCTTTGTCCTAAATGAATTTAGCATATCCCAAAGGATGATATAGTCTCAATTAAGTTTACGGAAAAATAGTAAATCGTGCTATTTGTTTACTGAATAGAAATAATCTTGCAATGATTTGCATTAATTATGCCGTCATCAAGTTCAGCAGAATATGTAGAAAAAGAGATGAACCCAGTTTTTAACTTGTATAGATGACAATTGTAAACATCTTCACATTTTACCCTCTACTAAAACATGTAAGAAAAATCGAAATCAAGCAAATAGACAACAACACACAGATTTTCGCTGTTTTCTAAAAACATACTCCACTTTGCTGGGCATTTTTATAAATTTGACAATAAGGAAATTAGAAAATTTAATTTGAATATGACAGTAAAAGAGTTCTTACAAAAACGAAAGTACGAGCTATTGTTATTTGCTTTGATTCAACATCTTTTTATCGGAATTTTTCTTCAAGATTTACTCTTCTATAGAAACGTAATTTGGCCCATAAACATGGTGATTCTAGGAATAGCTAGTGTAGGAGTTTACATTGAACAAGGCAAATGGAAAAATATAATTCGCAATGTTCTTTTTTTATGTGTAGTTGGTCTACCAATTGGCTTGGCGGTTTTTGGAAATCTCCCTTACTACTTCTTCGTGTTAAACATTATTTATGTCATCTTTTTTACTTTCATTTTTTTAGAGGTATTGAAATTTCTAGTTAAACCTAGTTATATCAATGCAGATATTATTTCAGCTTCCGCTTGTGGTTATTTTTTATTGATAGAAATTGCTACTTTTTTACTACAGTTGTTATTTTATAACAACCCCAATTCTTTTAAAGGCATCAACACAGCAAGCCATTCAGAAACTTTTATAGACTTAGTTTACTTTTGTTCCATTACAATTACCAGCATTGGCTTTGGTGATATTACACCCAATACCCACTACACAAAACTAATTACTTCCTTTTTAGGTATTGTAGGACAATTTTATTCTGTTGTACTAGTGGGTATTCTTATCAGTAAATTTAGTAGTAAAACCGACAACTAACTTGGGCTCTATCCCTTTGGTAAATAAAAAAAGCAGTCAAAATTTGGTAGCTATAATAAATTGTGAAAAGAACGAATTTACTTAGCTTTCTTCTTTACAGTCGCTTTGCCTGTGGGTTTTGGAATAGGAGTTGTCCCTTTATATTGGAATAGTGGCTTCCATTTTTAAAAGCATATTTATAAAGTTTAAAATTTGTCTTTATTTAGTGTGTAATTAAAACTCAATCAAGACTAAATACGATTCTATGATTGAATGAAAACCTTAATTAATAACAATTCTATTTATGAATAAAGGCTACAATCCATCTTTTTTAGGAAGTGTTCTACCTATACCTAAAGTAAAAAAGACAACAGATGTACTTACACTTCCAGCAGGAGAAGCACTGTTGAACTATCCTAACTTTAGTATAATTATGAGCAAAGCGCGCAAACTTGCCTACGTCACAGCAGTGAACATAGATGCTAGCCTATGGAAAGACAACCTACGTGATGGTACTTGGAAGAATGACCCCCGCTTAAGTACCTCGCAGCAATGGGGTGCAGCTCTCTATACAGCTACAAAAAGTGATTTTGAAAAAGGGCATCTTGTAAAGCGAGAAGATCCAGAATGGGGAACACAAAACGAATCTGAAGAGGCAGGAAAAAGCACCTTCCAATTTCCAAACTGTGCTCCACAACATAGCAAACTAAATAAAGAAATTTGGCAAGAATTAGAAAACAACATATTACATACAGGTGCTATAAGCGAAGGGTTAAAAGTAAGTGTGTTTACTGGGCCTGTGTTAGGGAATAAAGACCCTGCATTCATAACTACAGTAAAAGGGGAAGCAGTTCAATTACCACTTCTATTTTGGAAAGTAGTAGCTTGGAAAAAAGATGATGGAAAACTTTATGCAGTAGGCTTTTTAATGAGTCAAGAAAATTTTTTATTAGATGCTGGTGTTATAGTTAAACCTAAACCTAGTAAGGTTTCTAGAAGTTTACGTAACCAAGATATTTTTCAGCACTTGCAGTTTAGGGATGGGAAAACCTACCAAATAAATTTGGCTGAAATAGAAAAATTAGCAGGTATCAAATTTACGGGTTGGTCAAAAGTGCAAAAACCTTTTACTGCAACTACTGCATTAAGCGCAACAAAAAAAACAGTGCAACAAAAAAATGCAAGAAGTTTGAGGAACAATGTAAAGCGTGTATCTGTTTTGAATATTAAAGGATTAACTCTTTGAAAAGCTAAAAAGTTTCAGAATAGAATTGTTTCTTGATTAATAACCTTGGTAGAAAAATGCATTTGTTTGCCAAGTAGATTTTAACATAACCCTATAAAACATTATTTTTCATGAAAGAGAAAACAGTACAAGAATTAAAACAACTATTGGATTCCAAGGCAGATTTCCAATTGATAGATGTGCGGGAACCACATGAATATGAAACAGCGAATTTGTCTGCTGAGTTGATTCCTATGGGAGAAGTACCTGATAATTTGGATAAAATAAGTAAAGAAAAACTAGTAGTGGTACACTGCAGAAGTGGTGCCCGTAGCGGAAGAATTATAGAATATTTAGAAACGCTGGGATATGATAATCTGTACAATTTAAAAGGGGGTATTTTAGCATGGATAGATGAAATAGACCCTAGCATGACAAAATATTAAGCCCGCGAAGTATTAAAGATTATGATTTCTAAAAGAACAAAGTATGCTATCAAAGCATTGCTGTATCTGGCGAGTAACGATTCGAATCAAAAACCTGTTTTAATAAGTGACATAGCCAAAAGTGAAAATATTTCACAAAAATTTTTGGAAGCTATTTTATTGGAAATGAAAAACATTGGCTTCTTGGCAAGTAAAAAAGGAAAAGGAGGAGGTTATTTTTTAGCAAAAAAAACCAATGAAATAACCTTGGCAGAAATATATAGAAACATAGAAGGTCCCATAGCTATGTTGCCTTGTGTTTCTTTAAATTTTTATGAAGTATGTGATGATTGCCCTGATGAAAACTTATGCGCACTACACAACACTTTTACTCAAATAAGAGATAGTACGCTAGAGATTATGGAAAAAACTACTTTGGAACAAATGCTACAAAGAAGCTTTAAATAGAAAAAAATCGAAAGCCCTTATGAGCAAAACAAATGAACATCTTCCCGCAATTTTCGCCACCATAAAAACAGCATTAGAAAACTGCTGTCCTCCTATGGTAGTTAGTAAATCTTCAAAAGATAATTTTGAAATCATAGGGAATAAAGCTGTTCCTTATGGATCTAAAAAAGAAATTGTTTTGGGAATGTACTTTGCTTCAGTGGTGGCAAGAAAAGACAAGATTACGTTTTACTTTTTCTGTAACTATACCCATCCCCAAGAATTTAAAACCCTCGCTCCTACTCTAATGAAATGTCTTAAGGGTAAATCTTGTTTTCATTTTAAAAAAGCAGAGGAAGTAAATGTTACTGAACTAACTGCCCTTTTAGAGACTGGAATGAAAATTTTCAAACAAGAAGGCTATCTACTTTAACTTGGATTATAATTTTGCTATAAACTTTTAATTTTCTTCTGCCACATTTTAGAGGATACTCTTATATTAGCCCCGCTTAGAAAAAAACGGTATGGATAAAAATCAACTTCTTCAAGATAAGATAGCTCAAGCTCAATTGGGTGGCGGACAAGATAGAATCACTTCGCAACATAAAAAAGGCAAGCTAACTGCTCGTGAACGGGTAGACTTATTAGTAGATGAGGGTACTTTTGAAGAAATAGGAATGTTTGTAGAGCATCGCTCTAAAGATTTTGGTTTAGATAAAGAAGTTTATCTAGGAGATGGTGTAATAACTGGTTACGCAACTATTCATGGTAGAGCTGTGTATATTTTTTCACAAGATTTTACTGTGTTTGGAGGGTCGCTTTCAGAAACCCATGCAGAGAAAATAGTTAAGATTATGGACTTAGCTATGAAAAATGGAATACCTGTAATTGGGCTTAACGATTCAGGCGGTGCGCGTATTCAGGAAGGAGTAGTTTCTTTAGGTGGCTATGCTGATATTTTTTATAGAAACACCCTTGCAAGTGGAGTAATACCACAGATTTCAGCCATATTAGGACCTTGTGCTGGCGGTGCTGTTTACTCCCCTGCTATTACCGATTTTATTATGATGGTAGAGCAGACTTCTTACATGTTTGTAACAGGCCCCAATGTAGTAAAAACAGTAACCCACGAAGATGTAACCAGCGAAGAATTGGGAGGTGCTGTAGCGCATGCCACTAAGTCTGGTGTAACTCATTTTGCTTATGCCAATGAAGTAGAATGTATTAATGGAATTAAAAAATTATTGAGTTATATTCCACAAAATTGTGAAGAAATAGCGCCAAATCTGGCTTATGAAGAAGGGGATGAAATAAGAAAAAAGCTAGAAACTATTATTCCTGAAAACCCTATGCAGCCCTATGATATTCGCGAAATAATTGCGGAAATAGCCGATGCAGATTCTTTCTTTGAAGTACATAAAGATTATGCTGAAAATATTGTGGTAGGTTTTGTTCGCTTGGCAGGTAGAAGCATAGGAATTGTAGCTAATCAACCTGCTATGTTGGCGGGAGTATTAGATATAAAATCATCTACCAAAGGTGCTCGTTTTGTTCGTTTTTGTGATTGTTTTAATATCCCCTTATTAACCTTGGTAGATGTGCCGGGATTCTTACCAGGTACTGATCAGGAATGGCATGGTATTATTACTAATGGGGCTAAACTATTGTATGCATTTAGCGAAGCTACCGTTCCTAAAATTACGGTAATTGTTCGTAAAGCATATGGCGGTGCTTATGATGTAATGAACTCTAAACATATAGGTGCCGACATGAATTATGCATGGCCTAATGCTGAGATTGCTGTAATGGGTGCCAAAGGTGCAGCGGAAATTATCTTTAAAAAAGAAATTAGTTCTGCGGATGATAAAGAAGTTAAACTTCAGGAAATGGTAGGTATTTATACCGATAACTTTGCAAATCCCTATAAGGCAGCTGCCAGAGGATTTATAGATGAGGTAATACAACCATCAGCGACTAGACAAAAATTGATCAGAGCCTTCAAAATATGTGAGACTAAGGCTGTAAAACTTCCAAGAAAAAAGCATGGAAATATCCCTCTTTAATCTTTTACAAGAATTTTTTTAAAGACTCAATTCCAGAAAGTACATGTACATTTTTGGGAAGTTTTAGTGGATTGTGATTCGCCTGATACCCACCTACCAAAATATCTAAATCTAAAAATGCTGACGAAATTTTATTTACATATTCTTGAATACTAACATCGTTTGGTAATATAGTAATGTAGGTCAATAAATAATCAGGTTTAAAAACTTGCTTTATAAAATCTATATCTTCAAAAGGAACCGAATTGCCTATATAGGCTACTTCATGATTATTAGAGCGAAGTAAGTATTCTGTAAAAAGCAATACTAGTTCATGCCAATCGCCTTCAGGTAAAAACAAGATGAACTTTTTAGTTCTACTATTTTTTTCAATGTATTGGTTATCTATAGCTACCAGCAGTTTTCTGCGAATTAAATTGGATATAAAATGCTCTTGTGAAGGGCGAATAGCGCCAGCGGTCCAAAGCATTCCAGAGCGTTCCATAAAAGGGAATATCAATTCTATAAAAGTTCTCTCGAAACCCATTTTAAGAATAGCACTGTTGAGAGCTTTTTCAAAACGCATTTCATCAAAATCAAGCATTGAATGAATGAGCGAATCGAGCAATGCATCAGGCTCTTGGTTTTCATTCGCTATTTTCAAAACCTGCTCTTTCATTTGCTGTTGGTTCATTTCAGCAATCTTAGAAATACGGTACCCATTTTTATTAAGCAAACCAATATTTAAGATAAGCTTAAGTTGTTCATCGTCATAAAACCGAATATTAGTATCTGTTCTCTTAGGCTTTAGAAAATCATAACGGAGTTCCCATATACGTAAGGTATGAGCCTTAATACCTGAAAGGACTTCTATATCTTTAATGGAATACTGTGCCATAGACTATGTTAAGGTAATGGATTTGATTGTACAAACAACCTATTCATCAAAAAAGTTTTCAAGTAAGTTGGTAAATGATTCAATAAAAAATGCCATCCTTTTGGGACGGCATTTTTAAAATTAAGAATACAATATTAATAACGGTAAGAATCGCTTTTATAAGGACCACTTTGACTTACACCTATGTATGATGCTTGGTCTGGAGTTAATTCTTCTAACTCTACTCCAATTTTTGCTAAGTGCAATCTTGCTACTTTTTCATCTAAATGCTTAGGCAATACATATACTTTATTCTCGTAAGAACCGTAATTGTTCCACAATTCTAATTGAGCTAAAGTTTGATTAGTGAAAGAGTTAGACATAACAAAAGACGGATGACCAGTAGCGCAACCTAAGTTTACTAAACGTCCTTCTGCTAGTACAATGATATCTTTCCCATCAATAGTATATTTGTCGACTTGAGGTTTAATTTCATCTTTAGTAGTACCATAGTTTTTATTTAACCAAGCCATGTCTATTTCATTGTCAAAGTGCCCAATGTTACAAACCACTGCATTGTGACGCATAGATTTGAAATGACGGTCAGTAATAATATTGTGGTTGCCAGTAGCGGTAACAATTATATCAGCATGAGGAATAGCATTGTCCATTTTCTTTACCTCATAACCTTCCATAGCCGCTTGCAATGCACAGATAGGATCAATCTCCGTAACCATAACACGTACACCTGCACTGCTCAAAGATTCTGCGGAACCCTTACCTACATCTCCGTAACCTGCTACTACAGCTGTTTTACCAGCAAGCATCAAGTCGGTAGCTCTACGAATAGCATCTACTAACGATTCACGACATCCGTATTTATTATCAAATTTTGATTTAGTAACCGAGTCATTGATGTTGATAGCTGGAAGTACTAAAGTACCTGCTTTTTCGCGCTCGTATAAACGCATTACACCTGTAGTAGTTTCTTCTGAAATACCACGAATTCCTTTTACTAATTCTGGATATTTATCAAATACCATGTTAGTCAAATCACCACCATCATCTAAAATCATATTTAAAGGTTGACCACCTTCAAAAGCAAATAAAGTTTGTTCAATACACCAATCAAACTCTTCGTTGTTCATTCCCTTCCAAGCATATACTGGAATACCCGCAGCAGCAATAGCAGCAGCAGCATGATCTTGTGTAGAGAAAATATTGCAAGATGACCAAGTAACTTCTGCACCCAATGCTTTTAATGTTTCTATTAAAACTGCAGTTTGGATAGTCATGTGCAAGCAGCCTGCAATACGAGCACCCTTCAATGGTTGAGAGGGACCAAATTCTGATCTTAATGACATTAAACCAGGCATTTCTGCTTCGGCTAAATTAATTTCTTTACGTCCCCAAGTAGCTAAGGAGATGTCTTTTACTTTGTACTTTAGAGTAGCTTCTGTTGTTGCTGACATAGTTAATTTTAAATTTAAGTCGCGAATATAAGGCAAAATAGCCCGTTTACCAAATATGCCCAAACAGATATCTAGCTAAAAAGTTTAGTGGAATGTAATCAATTGCTTTAATTGTTACTTGAATAGGTATTCCAATGGATTATACCGTAAACTTATACCCCACTCCTCTAATGGAATGAAAGTATTCCGGATTGCGAGCATCTTTTTCAAAATACTTTCTGAAAGACAAAATGAAATTATCTATAGTGCGAGTGGAAGGATAAATATCGTACCCCCAGACGTATTCTAAAATATGCTCTCTAGATACCACTGTGTTTTTTTTCTCTACCAAAAGTTTGAGTAAAGCAATTTCTTTTTTTGTCATTTCACATTCACCATTAATACCTTTGGCTTTGTAGGTAATAAAGTTGACTTCATTTTCACCAAACTTAAAAGTTTGTAATTCTGTTTCTTCTTTTGTACCTTTTACACTATGTTTTACCAGCACTCGCACTCGCAGCAAAAGTTCCTCTAAATTAAAAGGCTTTGGCAAGTAATCATCTGCTCCCAATTTTAAACCATTTACTCGATCTTGGCTACTGTCCTTCGCGGTTAAAAAAAGAATGGGAGTATTAGTATCGTTTACTCGGATTTTTTCACATACCGCAAAGCCATTCATTTCAGGTAGCATTACATCTAATATGATTAAATTAAAACGCTGCTCTTGTGCCTTTTTTAGTGCCACAGTGCCAGTGACAGCTGTTTCTACTTCAAATCCCTCTAATTCCAGATTTAATTTAATGGCATCTAAGAGGTGTTCTTCATCTTCTACCAAAAGTATACGAGATGTCATAAGCTAAAATTTAAAGGTGGATGAGAAAACATTGACAATTCAATATTACGCAGAAAAGAAATTGGAAGTGTCATGGAATTGTCAAAAAAAAGGGGCTGTTAAACTTTTGGAAAAGTAATTTTAAAAATAGAGCCATTTGGAATGTTATCTGTCAATTCCACTGTGCCGTTGTATATTTCAACAAATCGTTTCACAATGTATAACCCTAATCCAGTTCCTTTGCTTTTACGAGTATCTTCGTTTCCTACTCTATAAAATTTATCAAATACCTTTTCTTTTTCTTCTTTAGGTATTCCATATCCCTTATCCTTTACTTCCAGAAAAATACTGGTTTCATCATCACTCAAAGCTATTGTTACCTCAGAGTTCTCCTCAGAATATTTTATGGCATTTTCTACCAAATTGATAAGTACAGAAGTATAGCCCATTCTATCAGTATTAAAATATACCGAATCCTGAATAGTTGATTTTAGAGCTATATTTTTCTTATTCAATAAAAATTTCTCAATAACTAAAACAGTTAATTCTGATAGATTCAAATCCTCATTTGAAAAGCCATGAGCATTTCGTTCAATCTTAGCTGCAAACAAAATATTATCTACTAAAGATTCTAATCTCACTACATCTGAAATGGAGTTGCTTAACAACTTATCTTTTTGTTCAGGTTCTAATGCTCGCTTCATCATGGTTTGTAAAGAAAGCTTCACAGAAGAGAGCGGTGATTTTAACTCATGTGTTATGGAAAGCAAAAAATTTCGTTGTTGTTCCGCTAATTCTATTTCCCGTTTAAAGGTTCGTCTCACTTGAAGCAAACCCAACACCAGCAATAGAATAAAGAAACTTCCTTCAGAAAGTATCATTACCTTTTGGCGCTTATATTTTTCTAAAATAAGTTTGTATTCCGCAGACTCTACATAAAGACTTTTTGATACATTTTTAGTTTCAAAATTTATTTTATTCAACTCTATTTTTTCATTAAAAGCTGTTTCGTTTTTATCAAAAAGCAAATACGCCCACCATACAGAGAAAGCGAGAATATAGGCAAAAACTAAATAGAATATTTTGAAAGGACTTTTTGCAAGCATGCTGCAAATGTAAAATGAAAAACTAGAAAGTTTCGCGACTTATAGCCTCACACTACAATTTCATACTACTCATTCTCCAATTAGCCAATATTTGTATTTTTACAACAAGATGGCAAAACGCAAAAAAAAATCAGCCGAAGAGATTGCAACTGAAAATGAACTGCTCAAATTGAAAATGATGGCAGAATTCGGGGGCAATTTTATTGCTACCGATCAGATTCCACCCGAAATTGAACATCAATTTCTAAAGCAAATTAGTAAGTTTCACAAAAAAAATGATGCCGCTCATTTAGTTCCTATATATGATTATATAGGCATGCCTTCCTACAATCATTTAAGTGATTTAGGAGAAAAAGAAATAGCCAAGGAATTGAATAAACTTCTAAAACTCTTGGCTAGAAAGGGAATTATGGCGCAAACTTTAGGAGGTGTCTCTGATAAAGAAATGTACAAATGGATAACAGAAGAACTCTTTAAACACGAGGTTCAAAACATTCATATAAAAGATTGGACCATCCAATTTTTTTATGAGGAATTCCATCCAAGTGATGAATTTGATATAAAGAATCAAGTGACCAATGCGGTTTCCCTTTTATTTGAGGGGAATCTTTTAGGCATGGAACTTATTTTTTCTGAAGATATGAAAAATGAGATTGGACTTAGCTTGGATAGAGAAGAATTTGTAGAAAAATTAGAAAATTTCAAAAGTCGTTTTCATCAAATTTTGGTAGAGGATTTGCATTTCAAATTAATTGATATAGATATAGAATTGAATACTGCTCATGTACTTTGTGAAGTAGAATACAGAACTCAAACCCAAAAGGGACGTAAGTTTAAGATAAATCATACCACCCTAGAAGCTAACTTAACTAAAGATGAAACTACTCAGTTATGGATGGTAACTCAATTACTTTTTGACGATTTGTGACAGTTGATTTTTCTATCAATTACAATTCAGGATCTACTTTTAAAGTCATATTTTTTTCAAAGGTAAATCCATTATCATCCGATATTTTGAAAAAATATTGTTCGGTATGAATCGTTTTACTCACTGCCGTTCTACATTCAAAATCTTTATCAAAAGATGTTTTAGAAGCAGCTGTAAGAACTGATGAAAACAATACATCTGTGTTCGAATCTATTCTTCTCTCTATTTGCAAATAGCGCATATCTGAAGATGTTTTCTGAGCCTCCAATCCTATTTTTATCAGCGCATTGGTGTCCACAGAAGATCCTTCTGGAATATACCCTACGCCTGATTTAAAATTTAAAGTAGGTGCTGTAGGCTCTTTCTTTAATACGCAAGATGATAGGAGCAGCAAAAGAAATAGTGCCCAATAGATTTGTCTCATAAGAATCGTTTATCAATTAAATAGGTTGCTCAAAATAAGGCAAATTCACATAAAAAGTGGTACCAGTTCCCATCTCCGATTCAAACCAAATTTGCCCATTTGCATTTTCAACAATCTGTTTTGTAATAGCCAATCCAAGTCCAGTGCCAGAAGATTTGGTGGTAAAATTTGGCACAAAAACTTTCTCGTACGATTCTTTAGGAATACCAGAACCATTATCCATGACTACTGTTTTTATACAACCGTATTCTTCCAATGTTATTACCATAATATTTCCTTTAACACCTTCGGGTACCGATTGAATCGCATTTTTAATCAAATTATTAAACACCGAAATCATTTGGTTTTTATCTGCAAAAATCATAGCCTTTTCTTTGTAAGATGAAAATGAAATTTCCACATTACCATCTTTCTCAAATAAACCAATAATCCCTTTTAGTAGGTCATTCAAATCTAACGGTTCACTATTTGATTTTGGCATTTGAGCAAAAGAAGCAAAAGCAGTAGCTATTGAAGATAAATTTTCAATTTGCTCAATCATGGTCTTACTGACTTTACGAGCCAAATCATTTACATTAGGATTTCCCTCTTCCAATGCACGCTGAAGATATTGAATACTCAACTTCATTGGAGTAAGTGGATTCTTTATTTCATGAGCTATCTGACGCGCCATTTCCCTCCACGCAGACTCTCGCTCCGAACGTGCAAGTTTGGAAGCACTTCCCTCTAGCTGATTAATCATTTTATTGTACTCTCCTATTAGCACACCTATCTCATCTTTGCTTTTCCATTCAATAGGTTCATTTTTTTTATTCAAATTTAAAATGCGCAATTTTTCACTTATAAAACGGAGTGGCCTTGTGATTGAATTTGAGATAAAATAAGCTAATACAGCCGCACATAATAGTAAGAAAACATAAGCATTCATGAGGGTAACTAAAAAAGCAGATACCTCATCATTGATTGTTTTTGATTTTTCGAAATAAGGCACCGATAGATATGCCAGTGTTATTCCTTTAGCATTTCTAATGGGGGCATAAATGGCGGTGTAATTTAATCTGCCAATATTTTCTTGTTGAATAAATTGAGTTTCATTTGCCAGACTCATTTTCTCAAATGCTTTTGGTTGCATTCTTTTAGAAACTAATCCATTGTCAAATATAGCTGGCTGGGAAGATGTAGCCAACTCGCCCTGTGAATCAAAAACATTAATATCAATATTATGTATCTCTGAAAGCTTTGATAACTCTATATTTAGAAGGTCTTCTAAGGTGGTCTTGCTAATTTTGGATTCGCTATTTTGTGGTATATTTTCCTGAAGATAAAACTCAATACTTGCCAATATTGTCTTCTCTTTTCTTAGCAATCTATCGGTATAAAACCCATCATATTGATTTTTAAAAAAACTTATAGTAACAATACCAATAATGATAAATGAAACTATAATAATGAGCAGCATGGAATAATTAATACGAGTCCGAAACGACATGTTTACATCGGCTACCAGACTTCTATTTTCTTTAAAAAGTTTATAGAAATTTACTACCGTTAAAAACAATGTAATAATGAGGAAGTAAATACTAAAGAAGTATGAAACAGTTGCTACAGGCTCAAAGAAACCCTCTTGAGGAATAGAAACAATCACCTTTCTATCATTTCCAAAATTACAAACCAAATGCTCCCATTCTTTCGATTCAAAAAAATATTTTTTTGAATTTTCTCTATCAAAGGCTTTATCCCAATAGTAAGAATATGGAAAATCACCCTGCTGCATTACTAACTTATCCTTTTGGTAGATAGCAAAATTGTATTCGAAGTTATCTAAAACAGAAGTTACATTTTGCCCCAAAAGGAGTTCAGGATATACGTTCTGACCATTGTACATTTTAGGGTAAAAATACAATACCAAATTTCCATATGAGCGAAGCGAATCGTTCACAATAGGAACAATTGATAAATAGGAGGCATTGATGGAAGAGTCGCTTACATACTGCAGATAAATACCCGATGACTTAGAATCTTTTTCATGAAGTAAGTTTTTGAAATAACTAAAAGGTATGGTGTCATTAGCTTTCAGAGCATGGTTAAAAGTATCGTAAACAAATACCTGCAAATCGTATTTGCTAAAATATCCATTGAAATAAAGGGAAGCTATTCTATCTCTTAAATCTTTACGTGTAGATAGTGGATTGCTGAAATAGCTTTTGATGTAGCGGTCTCTGGCTATTCTGTCAGCAATATCACTAAAAGTGAATTCGGCAATATAATCGTGACTAGAAACTAATTTATTCGCAAAAAATTCTCGTTGATTTCGTTCCTTCTTTTCATACAAATTTTCAATAAGAAACATGGAAAGAATACTATAGAGCAAAATGAAAGTAAGTAGTGTTTTAGTGGAACGCAGGTTATCTTTTTCTTGAAAAACCTTAAAAGCAATAAGCACAAAAACATAGGTCCATATAATGGTAAAAAGTACCGATTCTGGATACTGGAATCTTAATGAAAACAAACTAAAACTTAGTGCTGCAATAAGAGATATAAGCATTAAGTGTCCCAAACTTACATTTAACTCAATGAGTCTTCGTACTGCCTTTAGAGCTATTAAAAAATGAGCTATAACTACTATAGTGATGCATACCAAACCAATAAGACTATAAATAGACAAACTAAGAATATCATATACCTGAAATGATATAAGAGAGTCTAGCACCATAGTTTTAAACAACCACAGTAAAAATGCAGATGACGCAAAAATACTGGCTACTAAAAGAACCTTTTCAATGTTTTTAAAACGAGCTGGAAACAGAAACAGAGAGAAAGACCTTTCTAACTTAAAACTGAATAGCACAACCCAAAACAAGAATGCACAACTTATACATAAATCTCCGAGCGATTCTGTAAACCAAGAAGAGGCATACAATGTGGGATTAAAAAGTTCTAATTTGTGAAACTCTGCTGGGAAGACAAACCATATCATGCCTAGCCTTATAGCCACTAGTGAAAATAACAAAAAACTTACTGCTACTCGCGAACCATGACTTTTAACTAATTGCAATGCTTTAATCTGCAAATAATAGAAAACTATTAAAAAGATAAATACATACAATAAAACTAAACCCACATTAGCTTCACTATCATTCTTCGTTTCATCAGAATATAACCTTAGTAACACATTACCCTCTCTACTTCTTACTGGCACAGAGCCTTTCAACTCATCTTCCGTGATAGTAAAGTTGGAGGGAATTTTTAAATCTACAGGAAACTCATTTTTTAAAAACTGATTTTCAAAACGGTAATCATATTTTATAGGAACGAGTCCTATAGTTATTCTTACATGATTGGGATCAGATTTTTTTAAAAGTAAATACCAACCGTTTCGAAGTTTAGATAAAGAAGCCCCTTCATCATACTGCTTAGCTGATAGTTTGGGGAGCACGCTGTTATCTGAGTAAAAAACAAGAGAATCATTTTCGTAACTGTACAATTTTAATTTTGAAACTACCTCCCACTCATTAGCCTTCCCCATCACGAGCGCATCAAATTTATCTTGTGAACCTGAAATGTATTCTTCCAATATATTCGCAGAAGACTTTAAATCAGCCTGCTTAGGAACAATAAATGCAACACCTACCAGCAGTAAAAACAAAACTGCTAATCCATATTTTCTTAGAAATTGTAAAATGGAAGACAAAATGCTAAATGAATTTTTCTAAATCTAAATAAAATTGACAAAACAATTACTATCACTACAAATTGGGGAGTATCTTTTCTATCACCAACTTGTCGTTATCTATCGCTTTTATCAAATCCTCCAGTGATTCGAACTTCTTTTCAGCGCGTATGTAAGATACAAACTCCAGCATCAACAACTCTCCATAAATCTCTTTGTTGAAATCCAAAATATTCACTTCCACTGTTTGTACTTTACCACCAAAAGTAGGGTTGTAACCTATACTCAGCATTCCATTATAAGTCTGCTGCCCGTATGAAACCCTCACTGCGTATATTCCCGTTTTGGGAATTAATTTGTGTGTATCGCTTATTTGAAGATTAGCTGTGGGATAACCTAACTTTCTGCCATTTTGCAAACCCTTAACTACAAAACCTGCCAGGGTATAATTATGTCCTAATAACACCGAAGCATCTTCTATCCTACCTTGATTTAATGCCTCTCTTATTTTGGTAGAGCTGATGGTCATATCTTCTAACATTTCCTTCGTAATCTCCTCCAGCTGATAGCCAAATCTGGTTTTCATGGTTTCCAGCAAATGAAAATCACCCGTCCGATTTCTACCAAATTTATGATCGTATCCAATTACTATTGCTTTGGGTTGGAAATTTTTAACCAAAAAATCAGTTACATAATCCTCTGCATTTTGCTCTGAAAAATCTCTCGAAAAGGGCACTATCACTAAATTATCTACCCCATATTTTTCAAGAAGCGCAATCTTCTCATCTATAGTATTTAATAGTTTTAGGCTATCATCTTGTGGATTTATGACCAGTCTGGGGTGTGGGTGAAAAGTAATAATGATACTTTCTCCATTTTGTTCTGTTGCCAGCGTTCGCAGGCGCTCTATCAATTTTTGATGTCCCAAATGTACTCCATCAAAAGTACCTATAGTAATAACCGAATTCTGAAACTTAGGTAAACTATTTAAATCTCTAAAAACGCGCATGATACAAACTTATATAAACTCAACAACTGCACAATATGAAAAAATAAAATGCAAAAAAAGATAGTACTTTATGATTCTTCCTTGATTTCGACTTTGGTATTCAAATACTCAATCAACTTATCCAGCTCCCAAGCATTTTCCAATTTAAAATCGCCAATCTTGGTTCTACAAAGCGAAGAAAGATAAGCGCCACTATTCATTGCTTTGCCAAAGTCGTTTGCCAGCGAACGAATGTAAGTCCCTTTACTACATACTACTTTAAATGCTACCTCATGCATTTCTATTTTAGTAAGTTCAAATGATTTTATCTCTACTGTTCGGGCTTTGGTTTCTACAGCCAAACCATTTCTAGCACTCATATACGCAGCTTTCCCATCTATTTTCACCGCAGAAAATATAGGAGGATATTGCTCAATAGAACCCACAAATTTTTGTGCAGTATTCAACAACAATTCGTCTGTTATATGAGCTGTTTCAAAAGTGGCATCTGGCTGCATTTCAGAATCATAAGTAGCAGTAGTAGCCCCTATAAAAATAGTACCTGTATATTCTTTTTCTTGTGCCTGAAAATTCTCTATTTGCTTGGTCATTTTCCCCGTGCAAAGTATCAAAAGCCCTGTGGCTAAAGGGTCTAAGGTGCCTGCATGTCCTACTTTGATTTTTCCTACATGCTTTTTTAGGGCATATCTTACTTTATTGACCACATCAAAAGATGTCCAAGTAAGTGGTTTATTAATAAGGAGCACCTCTCCTTCTATAAAATTCATTATTTCAAAATTTGAAGCGGCAAATGCAAAACATAAATACCAATAAGAATAGCTACCCCTAGAAGAATTCTATAGTATCCAAAAATTTTCATTCCATGTTGTGTAATGAAAGTGATGAAATACTTGATAGCAATGACAGCAACAATAAAAGCCACCACATTTCCTATAATAAGGTTTTGCATATCGGTTCCTTTTATGTATTCAAAACCTTTCATTGTTTTGTAGGCTGCGGCAGCCGCTATGGTAGGAACAGCTAAAAAGAAAGAGAACTCTGCGGCCTCTTTCATTCTCAGTTTTTGAGTGAGCCCTCCTATGATAGTAGCGGCAGAACGAGATACTCCTGGTATCATTGCTATTGTTTGAAAACAACCAATTATGAGTGCCTGTAAATAGGAGATTTGCAATTCAGGCTCTTCGTCTTCTAATTCCTGATACTCCTCTCCTTCTTTTACTTCTGGAACTACAGGTTCTGGAAGCGGATCTATTTGCGATTTATATTTTCTATCGGCCCATAGAATAACTACCCCACCTATAATTAATGAAAATGCAACCGTAACCACACTTTCCAAAAGATTATCAATCACTTTATTTAACAACAATCCTAGAACTGCGGCCGGAATAAATGCGACCAAAAGCTTTTTATAAAAATCAATTGACTTTAAAAAGCGTTTGTAATACAAAACTAAAACGGCTAGTATAGCCCCAAACTGAATGTTTACCAAAAACATTTTAGTAAAAGAACTCTCCTGAATTTGCAAAATTCCCTGTGCTATAATCATGTGCCCAGTGGATGAAACTGGAAGAAATTCTGTCAAACCCTCTACTATGGCGAAAACTACTGCTACTGGATTAGTCATTAAACTTTAGCTCTTTTTAAAATGGCAAAAATCTCTATACCAAATCCTGTTAATACTACAATGGGAGCCAGTGTAATTCTTCTAAAACTATAAATCTCTTCTGCTGGAAACACACTTGGATCATCGTTATTTACTCCCAGGTAAAGTAAAAATCCTATAATAATGACTACGATTCCCACTACCATCAATTGGTAGTTTATCTTTTGAAAAACAAAATCTTCCGTAGATACTTTTGTAGCGGTAGCTTTACTCTCTGTAGGAGTATTTACTTTTGCTTTTGCTATAGGTTTGGTAGTAGCCATAAATTAATCTTCTAATTTATAATTTAAATAACGCGTTAGTGCAATAACTGTGCTCAAAAAAGAAATAAGAATTCCGAACAGAATTATTAACCCTAAAAGCGTGGCGAAAATAGTCAAATCTGACTGTAATCCAATATCGGGCATTTGGTAGTCGAGGTAATACATAAAACCCGCCAGTACCAAACCTGCAAAAACTCCGCTTAATAAACCATTTACTAGACTTCTTAACAAAAAAGGTTGAATGATAAACCAACGAGTTGCCCCAAAAAGCTGCATGCTTCTGATCGTAGCTCTTCTGGAATAAATCACCAATTTAATGGTATTAAATATGAGCGAAATGGCAAAAGCTAAAAGAATACCACCCATTATAAGTCCTATAAAAGTGAGATTCCCTATCGTTTTATCCAGAAAACCTAAAACTGTATTTTGAAAATTTATTTGAGAGATATGGGGCAATGCTGCTACTTCCTTTTTTATTTTTTCAAAAGACCGTTCATTGGCAAAATCTTCTTTTAGAAAAATTCGAAAGGAAGGATACAAAGGATTGTAGCCCAAAATATCTAAATAATTTTCCCCCAATTCCTTTTTCATGGACTCTGCCGCTTGCTCCTTTGAAATATAAGTACTACTCTTTACATAGTCCTTTTTTTGAAAAATAGTTTGCAATTCCTTGATTTCCTCAGGCTTTATTTCGGTATTCAGCACTACTTCTACCGTTAAATTTTCGCGAATAGCAGAAGAAGTTTTTTTGGCTTCAAATGCAATGAAGACAACTATTCCCAATACAATAAGCACCAGTGTGGTGGCGAAAATAGAATAGAAGTAGGTAGGGTTATTTCTGGAAGAATTCAATGAAAGTAAATTAGAATTCAAAGCTAAGCAGATAAGCCACTTTGTCCAATTTTTAGGTTATTTTAAGGGAATCAATTTTCCACAGCAGGCTGTGTAGAATCTCTTTTAGAGGTTGTTTTGAAGTTATATGGTAAGAATTTTATGAGTAGTTTTTTGAGCGAGACAAGGAAGATTTTGCAGTCATAAGGGACTAATTATGGCGAAAAAATCAGACGAAGTCGCAGCCAAAAAAGTACCATAAAAAATTATTAAGATAATTTCAATACAGCCTCCAGAAACAAAAAAAAGCTAAACTATTGACTATAACTTGCTACTGTTGCAAAAAAACATATTTTTGCCCCTCAATAAAAATCAAGTATTATGTTTTGGACATTAGAATTAGCATCTTATCTGGAAGACGCACCTTGGCCAGCTAGCAAAGACGACCTTATAGATTACGCCATTCGATCGGGTGCTCCTGTTGAAGTTGTAGAAAATTTGCAGGAATTGGAAGATGATTTAGAAATGTATGAAAGCATTGAAGACATTTGGCCAGACTATCCTACCAAGGACGATTTCTTTTTTAACGAAGAGGAATATTAACCCCTTCAACTATAAAAAAAGCCAACTTGTTCAGTTGGCTTTTTTTATGTGCAAGAAATTCTGCTGTTTAAAATCAGCTTACTTTTTAAAGTACGTTTTATTCAACTCCTCAAAGGTAGGGAAATGCTTATGATGCCATTTGTTTACTACCACTCCATTCTTTAACAATACCAAGCCTGGATTAGAACGCATAATCGTTTTAAGAGGAGTTTCATCGGCCATATAAAAAGGATAGGCAGTTTGGTTTTTGTGTCTAAATGCTTCTGCATCGTCACTGCTAAGGGCATAGAATTTAATGCCTGCCTTGTCACATGCCAGCGCCAAAGGATTCAAGTGTTTTGTGAAACAGCACTCGTGTGTATTGCCTAGTTTATAGGCTACTACCGCTAAGGTGTAATTAGGGTCGTGCAACAAAGATTCGGTAATATCTTCATGATCCTCATTATAAATATTCAAACCCATTATACGAGCTGGTATTCCTGGGTCTATCACTTTGTCTTCTCGCTTCACAAAGGTATCTACCTCATAATTCAATTTCGAAAGTTCATCTGCTTTCAGAGATTTGATTTCACCCGTATTTTTATTTTGATACACAAAAAGCATATCTATTTTAGGAGCTTGTTTTACCACGCGCAATTCATTCAAATCGTTTCCTATTTTGTAAGGTCTAAAATCAATCACTGGTTCGTTCCAAACAAAATTATACAAGCAGAAAAACAAAAACGCTACGGATGTTACAAAGGTGATAATATCTCTGCTTAATAAATTGAATAGCGGTTTAATACTCTTGTAACGAAGTGCTACAATCAAAATCATAGCCGTAAGCAACACATCTTTCCAAAAAGTTTCCCAAGGTTTTAATTTTATAAAATCACCAAAGCAACCACAATCGGTTACTTTCATTTTAGATTCTACAAATGCAGTAGTGAGTAAAAGCGAAGAGAATTTAGATAAAATAGCTACAGCTACAATAGCACCGATGGCGGCTAAAATTACAGTTGATTTTTCGGCTATTACTCCATAACACAAAACAGCAAAAACCAATAAGCTCAATACGAAAAATGTAATAGTAGGTTCGTAGCCAGAGAGGTAAGTAAAGCCCGTAAGTAACAAGAAAAAAACATTTAACAACAATAGCAAAGCTGTAGTTATTTTGGAACGCCAGCCTATCAGCAAAGCCACCCCCAGTGCTATCTCTGCAGTAATCATGGCTACCGCTAAAAAGGTAGAAAGCGGGTTCATAAACTCCAAATGCATGGCTTCAAAATACTCGTGCATTTTGTAGCTAGTGCCCATAGGATCCACTGCTTTTACAAAGCCTGAAAAAACAAAGAGAATTCCTCCAAAATTTTGGAGAAAAGAAGTGATGACTCTTTTGTTCTCATCAAAGAAAAAACGAAAAAGAGTCCACAAGAGTGCTGCTATTCCTACATAAGTAAAGATGGTATATACGGTCATTTTGTTTTATTTTTTTTGGTTCGTCTTTCAAATTCTTGCCTTAAATAACTAAAGAGAATTTCATCGTAAAACACTCCATTCATTAAAACTTTTTGTCTAAAAATTCCTTCTTCCTTAAACTTTAATCGCTTAGGAATGGCAGCGCTTTTTTTATTTCTTTTTAATACTCTTATTTCTACACGGTTCAGTCCTAATTTTTCAAATCCATACTTTATAAGTGCTTTACAGCAGTCTGTCATAATGCCACTTCCCGTGTACTCTTCCGATAGCCAATATCCAATCTCAGCCGATAGATTATCGTAATTAATGGTATGAAAACCTACTCTGCCTATTAGCTCATTCTTGTAAAAAATAGCGGTATCTAAAGACTCCCCTAATTTGTATTCCTTTTCTACTTTTAAAATATGATCTAAAGAATCTTTGACTTCTAAAGTAGCATCTGTCCACGGCAAAAATTTTCTCAAAAACTTTCTATTCTTATCGGTCAAAGCAAACAATTCTTTTGCGTGATGTCGTGTCATCATTCGCAAAGCAATGTCTTTGTTTACTTTTATCTCTAACATACTTCTAAACCTTGCCTTCGCTCATTTGAATGAGTGCAAAAACAGCGTAATTTACAATATCCATGTAGCCTGCATCTATTCCTTCCGAGATAATCGTTTTGCCACTGTTGTCTTCTATTTGCTTAATTCGAAGCAGTTTCATCAGTATCAAATCAGTAAAACTGCTCACCCTCATATCTCGCCAGGCTTCGCCATAGTCGTGGTTTTTAGCGAGCATTAAATTTTTAATTTCCAACACTTGAGCATCGTACAAAGCCAGCGTTTCTTCTAGCGCTAGCTCAATTCTATCGTTGTCCTTTAAATTCATTTGAATAAGACCCATCACCGCATAGTTAATGATGCCTATAAATTCTGGCTCAATCCCTTCATTCACTTTTCGGTCGGTAGTTTCTTCGAGTGTTTTTATTCGCTGCGCTTTTATAAATATTTGATCGGTTAAGGATTTAGGACGAAGTATTCTCCACGAAGTACCATAGTCTTTAGTCTTCTTTAAAAATATATCTCTACAAATGGCAATCTGCTGCTCGTATTGCTGTATGGTTTTGGTATTGCTCAACGCTCAAAAATTTTATCGCACTAAAATAGACAACAACCGCAAAAAATGAAGAGTTTTGGGAAATATTAATAAGTTGGTTGTTTTAAAACACCTATAAAAATGATTTTAAAACATCATTAAAAGCAATGAGATGTTTCACTCCGTTCAACATGACAACTAGGGCAAATGTCAGTATTTATCCAAAGAGGATTGTCATTCTGAACGCAGTGAAGAATCTAATATTAAGTCAAAATCAAATCAACTCTCAATAACAATAATGCCCTATATGATAAATTGCAAAGGAAAATTAATAGACCTCTCTACTCCTAAAGTGATGGGGATATTGAATGTAACGCCTGACTCTTTTTTTGATGGAGGAAAGTATACGGCTATGGATGCTATTTTATTTCAAGCAGAAAAGATGCTCACTGAAGGGGCTGATTTTATTGATATTGGTGGCATGTCCTCCAAACCGGGAGCTTCCATTATTTCTGCTGAAGATGAAATACAAAGAGTGTTACCTGCTTTAGAAGCAATACTAAAACGATTTCCAGAAGCAATCATTTCTATAGACACAGTTCATGCTAAAACTGCTGATGTGACTGTTGCGGCTGGAGCAGCTATCATCAATGATATTGCTGCTGGTGAAATGGATAAGAATATGATTTCAACAGTAGCTAAATTACAAGTGCCGTATATCCTAATGCACATGCAAGGTACACCTGAAACGATGCAGCAGAAACCATCTTATGAAAATGTTACCAAAGAGGTAATCAGATTTTTATTGCAAAAAATTAATCATTGCCGAGAAAGTGGTATTAAAGATTTGATAATTGACCCTGGTTTTGGATTTGGCAAAACTACAGAGCATAATTTCCAATTACTTAAAAGTTTGAAATCCTTTGAAATACTTGGAGTATCCATTTTATGCGGACTTTCCAGAAAATCTATGATTAATAAAATACTTGGTATTTCTGCAAAAGACTCCTTAAATGGCACTACTGCATTGAATACCTTGGCCCTTTTAAATGGTGCTAAGATTTTAAGAGTACACGATGTAAAAGAAGCAAAGGAAGCTATTCAATTAGTGGAATACTACCATTCCATTTCATTATTCTAAATTCCAGTCAATCGGCTGTAACCCTTTGCTGGAAAGGTATTCGTTTGTTTTAGAGAAAGGTTTGCTCCCGAAAAAACCATTGTAAGCTGAAAATGGCGAAGGGTGTGCTGCTTTTAAAATCAAATGTTTAGAAGCGTCAATTAAACTCTCTTTCTGTTGTGCAAACTTTCCCCAAAGAATAAAAACGACATTCGACTTTTCCTCAGAGATTTTTCGAATCACTTCATTTGTAAATAGTTCCCAACCTGCATTTTGGTGAGAAGCAGGCTCTGATTCATTTACAGTTAAAACAGCATTTAAAAGTAGTACCCCTTGTTTTGCCCATGCTTCTAAATTACCATGTGAGGGAGTTTCAATATTCAAATCTGCTTTTAATTCTTTAAAAATATTTACGAGAGATGGTGGTGGTTTTATACCATTGGGTACTGAGAAAGATAATCCATGTGCCTGCCCTGCACCGTGGTAGGGATCTTGCCCAATGATAACCACTCTCACATTTCGGAAGGGAGTAAGTTTAAAGGCATTAAAGATAAATGAGCCCGGAGGAAATACTCTTTTTCCTTTTTCTTTTTCCAATAAGATAAATTGTTTGATTGCAATAAAGTAGGACTTTGTAAACTCCTCTGATAACAAGGCTTTCCAGCTTTCTTCTAAAATTATATTGTTTGTTTCGCTCATTTTACAAAGTTGTTTTTTCTACCTCAAAATGTCCTTTTTTTAAGCAAGATAAAAATGTTAGTTTTTAAAATAGCTGAATCGTGTTATATTCGCATCCGTTTTGGTCCCGTAGCTCAGTTGGATAGAGCAACAGATTTCTAATCTGTGGGCCAGGGGTTCGAATCCCTTCGGGATCACAAAACACTCTAAAACCCTTATCTGTATTCAGTTAAGGGTTTTCTTTTTCTTTAAACTACCATAGTTCTAAATGTGAGATTAATTCTTGGATGCTTCACTTTAGTAGATTTAGGAAGTGCATGTAGCCAGTTGGTTTGAGTGGCACCCTTCATAATTAGCAAACTTCCATTTTCTAAAATCACACTTTCTTTTTCTGATGTCACCTTATGTTTAAATTCAAATTTTCTGGTGGCTCCCAAACTCAAAGAAGCAATCACGGTATCCTTACCGAGTGATTTTTCATCGTCACTATGCCATGCCATACCTTCGCTCCCATCGTGGTATAAATTAAGCAAGCAAGAATTAAACTGCACCCCTGAAACTCTTTCCACCACATGTTTTAGCTCTAACAGTTCTTTTGTCCAAAGACATGCTTGTTTGGTAGTATTAGAATAGGTATATGAATAATTTTCATTGCCATACCACACTACTTTTCGTTTGGTGATATAATGTTTCCCAAAAACAATAGCCTCGTCATTTTTCCATTGAATCTGGTGCAACAAAGTATCCAAATAAAATTGACATTCCACTTTAGAAAGTATAACTCCTTCATACAGCACTTCGCCATCTCTGGGCAATAGATTATTCGTTTTTCCAGCAGTAAATAAATCCATCTCTAAAACTAACAAAAACAAAACAGCCGCTAAATTTTTTTAGCGGCTGTTTTGAATCACGAACATTAAATAAATAATACTATCTGATAAGAGTATTTTGTAGAAATGTTTGGAGTCTTAATATCATAGTTCACAGAGTTTACAATAATCCTATAATCTGAACTAATCTTTACTCTCTTATTTGTCATTTGATTAGAGTTCGTATTGTAAATGGATGTCCCATCAGATAAATCTCTAAGCCTGATAGTAGTAACTGGAGCTGGAGTATAAGGACTATCCTTTTTCCTCAGATAAATAGAAATAATTGGCTCAGTAAGTGCTGCTGGAGTTGGCATCTTAAAGACATACTCATAAGCTGAAATAGTTGAAGCCAATCTACCCAGATAATCATAAACTACAGGAACATATTGAGTATTATCCTTTGGTACAATCGAAAATCTGTAAGGTGTTTTTGTCGCATCTATTGTTGTTGAAAATTTACCATTTGCATCTAAAGGTAAATTACTAATTTCAGCATCAGCAAGTGATTTTATACTATATGTTGCATTGGTAACAGCATTACCTGGGTTAGCTAACTCTACCACTTTTCCAGTAAAAGAAAAACCAACAACTGGGACTCCCTTTTCACCACCCTTATTAGGTGCACATGAAAAAAGAGTAGCAGGTAACGCGGCAACTACTAATATGGATGCAAACAAAGAAGAAGGAAGTAACTTTTTAGAAATTTTCATAATTTAGGTTTTAATTTGAATGAAAACAAAAAGGGTTTACACAATGAATGTAATTATTTAATAACATAATGTGCTTATTTTCACCCAAAAAGATATGCAAGAAATCAATCAACATCAGCAAAAATTCATTGAAGAAGAAATTCTGATGCTAAATGCTAGGGTAAACCAAGACCCTACTGATGTGATTCATTGTGGGAATAGTTTATTGAGTATAGCGCATCAATTAAAAGATTTAAAATCTGAGGCAGCTATTTGTCATACTATAGGAAATGCAAACTTGCATTTAGAGAAATTTCAAGAAGCACTTGCTTATTATGAAAAGTCTTTATCTATCAGAAGAAAATTGAACGATGAAAAGGGTATCTCTATTTCCTTAAACAATATTGGGCTTGTCTATGATTCATTAAGTTTATGGGATAAAGCCATAGAATATTATTTAGAGTCATTGGTAATTAAAGAGCGATTAAATAATCCGCTTAGTATTGGGGCTACGTTAGATAACCTCGGGGCAGCCTATCTTAGAAAATCAAACTTTAAAGATGCAACAGCGGTACTTTATAGATCGTTAAAAATTTATGAGTTAGCTAATGATGAACAACGCATTGCTATTACGTATCAGAATATTGGATTGGCACATCTAAACCTTGGAGATAAAGCATATGCGCTTCAAATGTACTTTAAGGCGTTAGACATTAAAATAAAAAGTGATGATTACCAATCTGTCATTCACCTCTACAACAACATAGGTATTGTTTACCTGGATTTAAAAGATTATAAAGAAGCAGAAAAATATTACCAGAAATGCTTAGAAGTGAGCCAGACCCATCATTACAACAATGGTATTAGTGCAGCTTGTCTTAATTTGGCTTTGATTTTAAAGGAAGAAAATAAATTAAAAGAATCAATAGAGTATTTTCAAAAAAGTATTTCCATTTCCAAATCTTCTAATAACACAATTGAATTAATTCCTGCTCTATCCAACTTAGGAAATACGCTTAAAATAGTAGGTGATACTTCAGAAAGTGAAATGGTATTATTAGAAGCTTTAACTCTTGCTAAAGAATTTAAAAGCCTAAATGATCAAATTGAGATTTATAAGTTTCTGGCAGAACTCTATGAGCAAAAACAAAATTTAGAAAAATCATTAGACTGCTACCGAAAATATTTAGGAGCCAAAGACGAGCTTTTAAATGTAGAAAACACCAAAGCAATTAATGAATTAAAAACTCAGTACGAGGTAGAAAAAAAAGAACAAGAAACTGAAATACATCGTCTTAAAAATATTGAATTAAAAGAGGCTTTAGAAAATCTTACCATTGAAAAGAATCGCTCAGAACAATTGCTACTAAACATCTTACCTGCTTCTATAGCCAACGAGTTAAAGCAAAATGGAAAAGTCAAAGCACGTAATTACGAACAAGCTACGGTAATGTTTGTAGATGTAAAGAATTTCACAAAACACAGTGTCCTCTTTAGCCCTGAAGAGGTGGTCACTGAAATAGATAATTGCTTTCAGATTTTTGATGCCGTAATTGATAACTATGCTATTGAAAAAATAAAAACTATTGGCGATGCTTACTTATGCGCGAGTGGTATTCCCGAAAAAACAGAAAACAATGCTACCATTATAATTAATGCAGCCTTAGATATGGTAGCAGCTTTGGAAAATCACTACAAAAACAATACTGGAATTCATTTTGATTTTAGATTTGGAGTGCACACCGGACCTTTGATTGCTGGGGTAGTAGGCAAACGAAAATTCGAATACGATATTTGGGGAGATACCGTAAACACAGCTGCACGTATGGAACAATCGGGAGAAATAGGAAAAATAAATATTTCGGAAGAAACCTATCAGTTAATAAAAAACGATTTTGTAATAACTGAACGTGGCCAAATAGAAGCCAAAAACAAAGGCCTCATCAATATGTATTTTGTAGAGGCCAGAAAATAAACTCTCCACAACTTTTTCACACCCCCTATTCTATCAAGGCTATTTTGTAGTTTAGCATTTTAGTGAATCTTAGGATTCTGAACTCTAATCTCTGCCTTCTAATTTCTGACCTCTAATTTTTATAAAATGCCCGAATTTGTACACCTTCATAGTCATACCCAATACTCGCTTTTAGATGGAGCAGCCAGCATTTCATCTATGTATAAAAAAGCAGTAGCAGATGGAATGAAAGGCTTAACTATTTCAGATCACGGAAATATGTTTGGGGTTTTTAAATTCGTTTCAGAAGCCTCCAAACACAATACAGCTGACAATCCCAATAAGATAAAACCAATTGTAGCCTGTGAATTTTATGTTGTTGAAAATAGGCACAAGCGCACTTTTAGTGGAGGTGAAAAAGACAAACGCTATCATCAATTATTGATTGCAAAAAATGCCACAGGCTATAAAAACTTGGTAAAACTTTGTTCGTTGGGTTATATGGAAGGCTTATATGGAAAGTATCCAAGAATAGACAAAGAATTAATTCTTCAATACCATGAAGGCTTGGTAGCCACCTCTTGTTGCATAGGAGCTGAAGTACCCCAAGTCATTCTTAGAAAAGGAGAAGAGGCAGGAGAAGAAACTTTTAAATGGTGGTTCGATTTATTTGGCGAAGACTATTATATAGAATTACAACGGCATCAAATGCCTGAGCAAGATAAAGTAAATGAAGTACTACTAAAATTTGCAAAAAAGTATAATGTTAAAACCATTGCTACCAACGATTCGCACTATGTAGATCAAAAGGATTTTAATGCACATGATATTTTGTTGTGTATTAACACTGGAGAAAAACAAAGCACTCCTACCAACAAAGAATTTAGCGATGATGACAGTAGCATGAAAGGAAAGCGATTTGCTTTTTTTAATGACCAGTTTTATTTCAAAAATACCGCTGAAATGAACGAGCTTTTTAAAGACGTTCCCGAAGCGATTGACAATACAAACGACATCTTTCATAAGGTCGAGAAGTTAGACTTAAAGAAAGACATCATGCTTCCACATTTTAAACTGCCACTTACTTTTACTTCACAAGATGATTTTTTGTACCACCTTACCTATGAAGGGGCACATAAAAGATACATAGATGTTACTCCAGAAGTAAAAGAGCGACTCGATTTTGAGTTGGGTGTAATTCGAAAAATGGGTTTTGCAGGCTACTTTTTAATTGTGGCAGATTTCATAAATCATGGAAAAGATATAGGTGTATTTGTGGGGCCAGGACGTGGCTCTGCTGCTGGTTCTGCGGTGGCATATTGTATTGGCATTACCAATATTGACCCTATCAAATACGATTTGCTTTTTGAAAGATTTTTAAATCCCGATAGAAAGTCAATGCCCGATATAGATACCGATTTTGATGATGAAGGAAGGCAAAAAGTGATTGATTATGTAGTAGAAAAATACGGTAAAAACCAAGTAGCACAAATTGTTACGTATGGCACTATGGCTGCAAAGTCTAGTATAAAAGACGTAGCGCGTGTAATGGATTTGCCGCTTACAGAATCTAATATGTTGGCCAAGCTTGTTCCTGATAAGCCTGGTACAGAATTAAATCGAGTGATGTTTGCCCCCTTTGATGGACCAAAATCTCTAAAGGAAAAAGAAGCCTATCAAGCAGAAGATATTGAGAACATAAAGAAGTTGCGAGAGATTTACAAAGGAGATGATTTGCAAGCAAGGGTGTTGAAGGAAGCTGTAACGCTTGAGGGCTCTGTACGTGGCACAGGCATTCATGCAGCAGGAATTATTATTGCTCCCGATGATTTGACTACCATTTTACCAGTCTATACTTCTAAAGAAACACAACTCCTCATAACTCAATACGAAGGATCTGTGATAGAAGATGCAGGAGTTATTAAAATGGACTTTTTAGGTCTTAAAACCCTTACTATCATTAGAGATGCGCTTCAATTGATTAAAGAAAATCACGGGGTAGAAATTGATATTGATACTATTCCTTTAAATGATGAAAAGACTTTTGAACTCTACCAACGTGCTGAAACCAATGGTACATTTCAGTTTGAGTCTGCTGGAATGCAAAAGCATTTGAAGGATTTAAAACCCGATAAGTTTGAAGACCTCATAGCAATGAATGCCTTGTACAGACCAGGTCCTATTGAGTACATACCTGACTTTATTAAAAGAAAACATGGAGTTCAGAAGATAGAATACGATTTACCAGAAATGGAAGAGTATCTAAAGGATACTTATGGAATCACGGTTTATCAAGAACAGGTGATGCTTCTTTCTCAAAAGTTGGCAGGCTTTGGAAAAGGCGATGCTGATGTCCTTCGGAAAGCAATGGGTAAAAAGCAGATAGAAGTGCTGAATAAGATGAAAGAAAAATTCATCAAAGGTGCTACCGAAAAGGGTTTAGACAAAACAAAACTCGAAAAAGTATGGAAAGATTGGGAAGCATTTGCACAGTATGCCTTTAATAAATCACACTCCACCTGCTATGCACTAGTGGCTTATCAAACAGCCTATCTAAAAGCACACTACACGCCAGAGTACATGGCAGCAGTGCTTTCCAACAATCAGGGGAATATTGAAAAGATTACTTTTTTTATGGAAGAATCTAGAAATATTGGAATTCCCGTACTAGGTCCTGATGTAAATGAGAGTGATATCAAGTTTGCTGTAAATAAGAATGGCGAAATTCGTTTTGCACTTTCTGCCATTAAAGGTGTAGGAGAAGCAGCTGTAGAATCTTTAATAGAAGAGCGAAAGAAAAACGGTCCATACAAATCTATTTTTGATTTAACAAAACGTTGTAATTTAAGAAGTGTCAATAAAAAATCAATTGAAAGTTTGGCTTTGGCAGGAGCTTTTGATGGATTTGGAAAATATTCCAGAGCACAATACGTAGAACCCGACCAACCGAATGGAGCTTCCTTAATAGAAAAAGCGATTCGCTATGGTAGTTCTGAACAAAACAATGAAGCCATGAATCAACAATCTCTTTTTGGTGGTAGTATTCATGTGGAAAGTAATGAGCCAGCCGTGGTACCTATAGAAGAGTGGCCACTTTTAGAAAAACTAAAACGAGAAAAAGAAGTGGTAGGAATTTACATTTCAGGGCACCCCTTAGATGATTATCGTTTAGAAATAAAAACTTTTACCAATTGTAGATTAGCAGATATTCCCGAAAGCAAAGATAAAGAACTAAGAATAGCAGGCATTATAGGAAGCACCAACACTAGAATTTCTAAAACTGGAAATCAGTTTGTAGTTTTTCAATTGGAAGATTTTGATGGACAGTTTGAATTTGCACTTTTTGGAAAAGATTATGTTCAGTTCAAAAACTTTGCAGAAACATTGGGTGCTATGGTATACATCACAGGCAGATACCAAACTCGATATAACCAACCCGATAATTTTGAATTTAAAATTTCAAAAATTGAGCTGCTTTCAGAAACCAGAAATACACTGACAAAAAAACTAACTATCCGAATAGATAGTTATAATATTCAAGATAGAATTACAGATGACTTGACATCCCTTTTCGGTAAATATCCTGGTAAACTTCCCGTGGTTTTAAAAATTGTAGATGAGCAGGAGGAAATTGTATTAAGCCTCAACTCAAGGAAATTTTTAGTAGATATTTCCAATGAATTTTTAAAAGAACTAAAAAGTATGGAAGAGTTGAGTTTTAGCCTTAATTAGTTAAAAAGAATTAGCTTTCGGAAAATTCCAAATGAAAAAATATACCCTTGTTTTAGCGCTATTTATTTTGGCAGTCAAATCACAAGCTCAAACGACTTTAAGTTTTTGCACTACTGTACAAGACAACAATTGTATATTTAACAATACAAAATTTATTACTTCCCCAGATAGTGTTACTGCTAAAATTTACATGTTTATAAAAAATGACCGAGGATTTGGTACCACAAAAGTTTCCTACGAATTATTCAGCCTTGATAAAGAAGGGACTGAAAAAAGACTCAATTCTATTGAACAAAAGGTGGAAGAATCTTGGATCTATGCTTGGCAACCTTCCCTGTTAAATTCTCCGGGTAAATACCGAGTAAAGGTTTACAATGCCAACCAAGAATTAATTTGTAACAAGAGTTTCGAGTTTTTTAATGTTTGGTAAAAATTACCAACAGGCTCTTAGTTTAAAACTTAGCTTTTTTTATTTCTACTATCTTTTTGAAAATCCAACTCTATGGTTATATTTGCGTCCCGTTTAAAAGCGGGGGAATATTGTTTTGCCTTTACGTAAATAATTTACGGGCGTAGTTCAAGGGTAGAATAGAGGTCTCCAAAACCTTTGATCTGGGTTCGAATCCTAGCGCCCGTGCAGTGTTGAGTGGATAGTAAATGAAGAGGGAAGTGAGTGAAAATGAAAGAGAAGTGGGTAGTGAAGGTTTTGAAATAAATAAAATAAATCCAGAAAATGGACAAGATTAAATTATACGTAGAAGAAGCTTATGACGAATTGGTGCATAAGGTTAGCTGGTCTACATGGGCAGAACTTCAACAAAGTGCAATGGTTGTTTTGGTAGCTGCCATTATAATAGCGGCCATAGTTGTGGCTATGGATTTAGCTTCTAAAGCAGCTATTCAAGATGGTATTTATAAATTGATGAGATAATCAACAAAAATGGCAGACGAAAAAAAATGGTATGTAATGCGTGTGATTTCTGGTCAAGAACGCAAAATTCGTGAGCACCTTTTGCTTGAGGTAAATCGTAATGGTTTAGACACTGTTATTTCTACCATACTAGTTCCTACCGAAAAAGTATATACCATTAAGAATGGTAAAAAAACGATTAAAGAGAAAAACTTGTTTCCAGGTTATCTATATTTAGAGGCTTTGGAAAAGAAAATGAGTGGTGAAGTAATTCAGATTTTACGTCAGGTTAATGGCAACTTAGGTTTCCTGGGCGGAAAACATCCTGAACCATTGCGTGCGGCAGAAGTTCATAAGCTTTTAGGAAAAGCAGATGAAATGATGGATGCAGGAGAAACTATGGCAGAACCATTTATCTTAAATGAGGAAGTGAAAATAATTGACGGACCATTCAACGATTTCTTAGGGACAATAGAAGAAATCAACAGCGAGAAGAAAAAATTAAAAGTTACGGTTAAAATTTTCGGTAGAAAAACTCCAGTGGAGGTAACTTTTGTACAAGTAGAAAAAATAGCTTAAACTAGAACTTAAAAATTAAAAACATAGATTATTAAAGATAAAGGTTTTATAAAGCATATTGCTTCCAATATTCTAAACAAAATCAAGTACAAATAATCCTTTTCAAAACAAAAAATTAACTCAAATAAAATGGCAAAAGAAATAGGAACATACGTAAAATTGCAAGTAAAAGGTGGTCAAGCAAACCCAGCTCCTCCAGTAGGTCCTGCACTTGGTTCTAAAGGTGTAAACATTATGGAGTTCTGCAAGCAGTTTAACGCTCGTACACAAGATAAACAAGGAAAGGTATTGCCTGTAGTTATTACAGTATATACTGATAAGTCTTTTGACTTTATCATTAAAACTCCTCCAGCGCACAATTTGTTGATGGAATTAACCAAGAAAACGGCTGGCTCTGCTGAACCAAACCGTAAGAAAATAGGCTCTGTAAGCTGGGATATCGTTCGTAAAATAGCAGAAGAAAAAATGACTGACTTAAATGCTTTTACGATTGAATCGGCTATGAGCATGGTGGCGGGCTCTGCAAAGAGTGCTGGTTTTACTATGGATGGACCAGCACCTTGGGAGAAATAATTTAATTTTTAAAGATTTTTTATAACGTGGGAGAACCTTGTATGTTCGCTTGACCACAAAAAACTAATACAATGAAAGTAACAAAAAAGAGAAAAGCTATAGCTGGACTCGTAGACCCTAAAAAAGCATATGCTATTGCTGAGGCATCTGCTCTGGTTAAGAAAGCGAATCTTACAAAGTTTGATGCTTCTGTAGATTTACACATTAAATTGGGTATAGACCCTAAAAAAGCTGACCAGGCTATTCGTGGTACGGCTGCTCTTCCTCACGGAACTGGTAAAACCAAAAAAGTTTTAGTTCTAACTACTTCTGATAAAGAAGATGAAGCAAGAAAAGCGGGTGCTGATTACGTAGGTCTAGAAGAATATGTAGCAAAAGTAGAAGGTGGTTGGATGGATTTTGATGTAGTAATAGCTACACCAAACGTAATGGCAAAAATTGCTAAATTAGGTAAGGTTTTAGGACCAAGAAACTTAATGCCGAATCCAAAATCTGGAACAGTTTCAGTAGAAGTAGGTAAAGCAGTGGAAGAAGTTAAGAAAGGAAAAATTGCATTTAAAGTAGATAAATTCGGAATTGTACATGCATCTGTAGGAAGAGTTTCTTTCTCGGCTGAACAAATCAATGAGAATGCTTCTACCCTTTTGCAAGTAATCTCTAAAATGAAACCAGCATCTGCTAAAGGTGTTTATTTTCAAGGAATCTCTATGGCTTCCACAATGAGTCCTGGTATTGCAGTTGATTATAAAACCGTATCAGGATTATAATCTGAATGAGGAAAGTTTTTTAAAAACCTTTAAAAGAAACAAAAATGGATAAGTCACAAAAAAATAATGAAATATTAGAATTAAAAGATAAATTTAGTAATGCTAATTTCTTCTACATCTGTGATTCTTCTACATTATCTGTAGAAAAAATCAATAACTTTAGAAGATTATGTTTTTCTAAAGGAGTAGAATTTCGCGTAGCCAAAAACACTCTTATTCGTAAAGCATTAGAGCAAGTAGATGGTACAAGATACGAAACCCTCTATCCTACTTTAAATGGTCCTACTGGGGTTATGTTTTCTACAGAAAGTTCTGTACCTGCTAAGATTTTAAAAGAATTCCGCACTAAAAATGAGAAACCGGTTTTAAAAGGCGCTTATATTGATCAAGATGTTTTCATAGGAGACAATCAGATTGATGTATTAGCTGCATTGAAATCTAAATCTGAATTGATTGCTGATGTAATTGCTTTGTTGCAATCTCCTGCAAAAAATGTTATCAGTGCTTTGCAAGGAAATGCTGGTCAAAAAGTGGCAGGTTTAGTAAAAGCTTTAGAAGACAGAGGATAATAAACTCTTCCTTCTTAAAATATCTTTACATAATGAAATGTTTATTCCCTACTTTATTTGTTTTACTCTTTACACATACGGTTTATTCTCAAACTACTTCGAGTAATCTTTTTAAACCTGTAGCTATTAACTATGAAAATAAAACTGTTCTTCTACCTGAAGGTTTTCATTATAAAGTTCTCTTTAGTGAGGGAGATACCGTAATTACGAATTCAGGAATAAAAGCACCAGCAAAGGGAAGTCAAGATATGGTGGTGTACATTCCTATTGAAAACTCCAGTGCACATGGATATCTATATGTGAACCACGAAGAGCACAAACCCAATGCTCTGCTAGGTGATGGTGGCGGAGGAACTGTATTTGAGTTGAAAAAAGAAAAGAATGAATGGCAGGTAGTTGGCAATTTTAATGCTATAGATTTTTCCAAAGTGGGAGAGACTTTTCGAAACTGTGGAGGCACTTTAACTCCTAAGGGAACGATACTCACTACAGAGGAAGAATTTCCTTTAAGTAATAAGGAAATACATACTCGATTTGGAATCACAGATACTAGTGATTTTCAAGAGAAAAAGAAATATTTGAATTACGGATGGATGATAGAAGTAGATCCAAAGACTCATCAAGCAGTTAAAAAACTAAAAAGCTTTGGACGCTACCGTCATGAAGATGCGCAATGTATGCCCGATGGAAAGACTATTTACCTTACTTCTGACAACAAGCCTGCAATTCTTTTTAAATTTATTGCAAAAGAAAAAGGCAACTATGATACTGGCAAATTGTACGCATATCAGCAAAGCAAAGATGGCGAAAGTGGAAACTGGATGGAGTTACCCATGGAAGAAGATTCCCTCCTAAATATTATAGTTGTAGCAGTTCGTAAAAAGGCAACCATGCTTATAAGTAATGAATGGATAGAAGCTGTAGACAACAAATTATACATTACCGAATCAGGTACGGATGAATTTAACTTTGATGAAGAAATAGCTATGGGAGGCTTGCCTGCAAAGCATTTAAACGAATTGTGTAAAGATAAATCTTCTTCTAAAAATGATTATAAAGACCCTTTTGGAAGAATTCTAGAGTTGGATTTAACCACTAATAAAATGAGGGTTTTATTGAATGGAGGTGTAAGTAGAAAAGATTCTCGATTTTGCTTTTCAAGTCCTGATGCCATGACTTCTGTTACCATTAAAGGCAAAAAATATTTGGTAATAAGTGAAGATACAAATGGAAATAAAAACGGAAGTGAAAGTGCAAATGTCTCAGCAAAAGGGGAAACCTATAATGAAGTTTACTTTCTAGATTTATCCATTAAAAATCCAACGCTAGAAGATTTGCAAAGATTCATGGTAGCTCCTGAGGGTTGTGAAACTACTGGTAATATGTTTACACCAGATGGGAAAACGTACTTTGTTTCAATCCAACATCCTTCTATCACCAATCCTCCTCCTGATTGCTATATCAGGTTTCTAGAAATCGATTTACAAAACACCAGCCTCTACCCTACTTCTGATATCTTGTAATTTGCCGGTTGGAATTGCTGCAATAAGGCGTTGAGTATAGGGTTGTTGAGGATTGTTGTAGATAGAATCAGATGCCCCAATTTCCTCTATTTTTCCTTTGTTCATCACCACCATGCGGTCACTCATAAATTTCACTACCGATAAATCGTGGGAAATAAAAATATAGGTAAACTTAAACTCCTCTCTTAGTTGAATCAATAGATTTAAAACTTGAGCTTGAACACTCACATCTAAAGCGGAAACAGATTCATCGCAAATAATAAATTTAGGATTGAGTGAAAGGGCTCGTGCTATACATATCCGTTGACGCTGACCACCCGAAAACTCATGAGGATAACGATTGTAGTGCTCTGGCTTCATATTTACTTTCTCTAAAAGCTCTATTACTTTTTCCTTTCTTACTTTCTCATTTTCATACACTTCATGCACACTCATCGGCTCTTGAATAGCATTCCCAACAGTCATTCTTGGATTTAAAGAAGAATATGGATCTTGGAAAATAATCTGCATATGCTTGCGCATTTCTTTTAAGTCAGCATTATTCATATCTAAAATATGCTTCCCTTCAAAAATAATTTCGCCAGAATGCGCAGGAGCTAATCGCAAAATTGTTCTACCTAGGGTTGTTTTACCACAACCCGATTCGCCCACCAATCCTAAGGTTTCACCTTCTTGTACTTTGAAGGAAACATCATCAACTGCTTTCACATAGTCCGTAACCTTTCCAAAGAAATTCTTTGAAGAAGGAAACCAAGTCTTCAAATTATTTACTTCTAATAAAGTTTTTCCAGCCAAAAGACTTTCTCTGCGGGCATCCGTTACAGATTGACTGATAATTTGGGCATTAATAGCTTCACTTACAGTAGTCGGCAACTCTATAATTTGACCATTTTCTTCTTTCATAAAATCTACTACCGTGGGTAGTTTCTTTAATCGAATATCTAATGGTGGACGGCACGCTAAAAGACTTCTAGTATAAGGATGTTTCGGAGCAGAAAAAATATCCAAAACATTCCCTTGTTCTACAATCTTACCTTTATACATCACGATTACTTGGTCGGCTATCTCTGCTATAACTCCTAAGTCGTGGGTAATGAAAATAATGGAAGATTCTATTTCATGACGCAACTGATTCATAAGCTCCAAAATAGTAGCTTGAACGGTCACATCTAAGGCCGTAGTAGGTTCATCTGCAATTAAGATATTAGGATTGCAGGACATAGCCATAGCAATCATTACCCGTTGTTTTTGTCCGCCTGAAAGTTGATGAGGATAAGCTTTTAAAACCCGCATCGGGTCTGGTAACTTTACTTTCGCAAACATTTTAAGAGTGAGCTCCTCTGCTTGTTTTTTAGTGACTTTTTGATGCAAAATGATAGCTTCTACAACTTGGTCTCCACATGTAAACACAGGATTGAGCGAAGTCATGGGTTCCTGAAAAATCATAGAGATTTCACTTCCTCTAAGCTTACGCATTTCATCTTCCGAAAGCTTTACTAAATCTATTTGTTGACCATCTTTTTTGTGATATATAATTTGCCCACTTGCTATTCTACCGGGAGGATTTGGAATCAATCGCATAATAGAAAGAGACGTAACCGATTTTCCAGAACCTGATTCTCCCACTATACCTACCGTTTCACCTCTATAGAGATTAAAACTTACATCATTTACTGCAGTCATTATCCCATCTTCGGTCTTAAATTCTGTGACCAAGTTCTTTACTTCTAACAAAAGTTTTTTCTCCATGATTTTTTATAAGTCCGTGAAAATAGATGCAATTATTTAGAATGCAAAATGCTTTTTAAGGAATGGCAATTTTGTTTGCTTAAAAACATAAAAATGAATTTACTAAACATACATCTCGTATAAAATTGTAGACTACAATTCTAAAATCAACATTTCAAAGGCATTTGATAATTTTTATATATACTTATTAATATTACTTTTACATTATACAAACCAAACTTAACCCCATCATGGAAAACAACGAACAAAGCGGAAGTAAGAAAATTTATTTAGCCATTATAGCGGTATTGCTATTGATAAATGGTGTAGCTGGCTATCTTCTTTTTAGCGAAAACAAACAAAAACAAGAAAAAATTGCTGAAATAGCAAAGAAGGATACCGAGTATACAGCACTGAACCAACAGTTCGAAACGGCTAAACAAGATTTAGAAGGTTTAAAAGGTAAAAATTCAGAGTTAGACAGCATTGTAACTGCTCGTCAAGCTACTATCGAAAAATACCAAAGTCAATTGGCAGAAGCACAACGCAAAGGAAATTTAAGCGCTGCTGAGTTATCTAAATTCAAATCAATGGTAGCAAATCTTCAGGCTGAGAATGCTACGCTTTCAAAAAAAGTAGAAGAGTTAACTTCACAAAATCAAGAGCTTTCTGCTAAAAACTTAGCGGTATCAGCTGATTTAGAAAAAGAGAAACAAACTACTGCATCATTAAGTGATGACAAAGCTGCCTTAGCTAAAAAAGTAGAAATAGGTTCTCTTATTCAACCTCAAAACTTGACTATAGAAGGGGTTCACAAAAAGAGCAATGGAAAAGAAGTAGCTAAGAAAAAAGCAAAAGACATTGAATACTTAAAAATTAGTTTTGCTACGGGTGAAAACAAAGTATTGGAAAAAGGGAACTTACCTATTTTCGTTCGTATCATTAATCCTAAAGGTGAAACTATTTCTGTAGGAGATCAAGGTTCAGGAAAATTGAAATTAGCTGAAAATGGAGAAGATATTCAATACTCAAAAAAAGCAGATATTGATTATCAACAAACCAACAAAAATGTAATTATTGAGTGGTCTCAAAATATTAAAGAGGCTGGAACTTACAAAGTAGAATTGTACCAAAGTGGTTACAAAATTGGAAGTGGCTCTATAGAATTAAAATAAGAGGAGTTACTCCAAAATGAAAAGCCTGATTCAGAATTGAGTCAGGCTTTTTTTATGAATCGTTTTTTGGTATTCATTCCTTTCTAATGTCTTTCATTTTAGTCTGAAAGGTATACCCCAAGACCTTTGCGCGTTGTTTAGCTAGCTCTGCCTTCTCTCCTACAAAGAGCTCGTCTACTGTTTCACAAAATGTATTTACCCAAATAGTAAAATGTCGTTCATCTATTTTTAAATGCACATGTTTATCAAATACATTTCCTTTGTAACCTTCTTTATCAATTAAAATAAAAGCCCAAAAATCTATCATTTTCGGGAAATGTTTTTCCCAATCTACATTTGCAAAAGGAGGTATCATCAAATCATTTTTTACCACCTTTTTATAAAATGATTTAACCAATAATTCTACATCTTCATACGAACAAATCTCCTTCATAATTTTTAGTTTATCATTCAATAATTAATCCTTTACCTCGTCCCATTCATTTTCACTCTTAGCTATCACAACTGTAGCTAAACAATTTCCTATTACGTTTACAGTAGTGCGAGCCATGTCCATAATGGCATCTATCCCAAAAATCATATACACTGGCCATTCTGGAAGATGAAAGGTGGCAATAGTTCCTAGTAAAATCACAAAAGATGCCTTAGCAACGCCTGCCACTCCTTTACTGGTAAGCATCAAAGTAAGCATTATAAAAAGTTGAGTGCTCAATGGTAATTGTATTCCTGATGCCTGCGCCACAAAAATACTCGCCAAAGAAAGATACAAAGTGGTACCATCCAAATTAAATGAATAGCCCATAGGCAATACAAATGAATAGACCTTTTTATGCACCCCAAATTTTTCCATAGCCGCCATGGCTTTCGGCAGAGCAGCATCAGAACTAGCAGTGGCAAAGGCTACCGAAACTGGTTCATGTATGGCATGCAAAAATTTGCGAACTGGTATTTTATAATATAAAGCAATAGGAAGTAACACTCCAAAAAGAAAAACTATTAATGCCCCGAAAAGTGTAAGAATCAAAAGTCCAAAATTTTTAAAGATTCCTATGCCCATTGTGCCCACTGTATAAGCAATAGCGCCACCCACAGCCAATGGAGAATAGAGCATAATTAGATTGGTAAATTTAAACATCACTTCCGAAAGTAATTCTGCAAAATGAATGACAGGACGTTTGTATTTTTCATCGCAAAGCGAAACAGCAATGGCAAACAAAATGGAAAACACCACTACCTGAAGTACATTGTTTTCAGCCACTGCTTTAGCAATATTTTCAGGAACAATTTCATACAATTGGAAATGTTTACCTGCATCGGGCAATGTGTCTGGTTTTGCGATAGAATCAGGTTTGTGAATGCCACTTCCAGCTTGGGAAATGTTGATAGCAGCCAATCCTATAAAAAGTGCAAGAGTTGTAACTACTTCAAAGTAAATAATAGCTTTTAGTCCCATTCTCCCTACTTGCTTTAGGTTAGAATGCCCTGCAATACCTACCACCAAAGTACCAAAGAGCAATGGGGCAATAATTGTTTTTACAAGTCGTAAAAAGATTTTCCCTAAAACATTAAGCTCTGTAGCGAAACTTGGAAAATCTAACCCTATCACAATTCCTATCACCATACTCACGAATACCCAAATGGTCAATGATTTTTTAACCCAAGCATAGTAAATAATGGGAAACAAACATAAAATACGTGCAGCAATCAAGCTTTGAGCAGGCACATAAATTACATTAAACCCATTTAAAAGGCTTAACGAGAGCGCAAAAAGAAGTGCTACAAGTGAAGAGTATAAAAGTGAGTGTTGCTTCATCAGGAAGGTTTGTTTCGTAATATTAGAAACATTCTTTTAAATTGTAGTTGCGTTTTCTCATCATTCATTATTTATCACTAATAATTATAAACATGTATCAGTTCTGCACCATTACTACCGCAGACCATTTGTATAAGACTTTGGCACTTTTTGATTCCCTTCAAAAAGTTCATACATCTTCATTTTTGCATGTGCTATGTGTTGATGATTTAAACACAGAACTCCCTTTAAAAAATATTGCATTTTACAATACTACTACTCTTCAAAAAGTACCCGTAGCCAATTCCATTATTACAAAATATCAAAAAAATAAAGACAAACTAAGATGGAGCCTAAAGCCTGTATTTATGAGGTTTTTACTAGAAAATTTAGCGGATAGAATTTTGTACATAGACAACGATATTTACTTTTTCGAGGAGGCAACTTTTCTATTTGATTTACTAAACGATGCTAACTTTTTGTTAACCCCCCATCATTATCCTCGCAATCCAAACAAAGACCAAAACTGGTTGGAAGCAAACTATAAAGTAGGCTTGTATAACGCTGGTTTTATAGGAGCTAATAGAGATGCCATTTCTACATTGCAATGGTGGGCAGAATGTTGCGCTTATCGGTGTCAGAAGAGCATGTGGCGGGGTAGTTTTGACGACCAAAAGTACCTCGATTTAATTCCAGTTATGAATGAGAGGGCGCACATAGTTCGGCATAAAGGCTGCAATGTAGCCGATTGGAATAAGGATGTGATAAGTAGAACAGAAAAAGACGGAAAGGTATTTTTAGACAAAGAGTATCCACTTATATTTATTCACTTTAATGGAACTACCGTTCACGCTATCCAAAAAGGGGAAGATCCCTTTTTGAAAAATGCGTTTGATATTTACTTAAAAAACCTGCAAAAATATAAAGAGAGTGTACGTCCTGAGCAACTGAATCACAAGCAAAGTCTTACTGATAAAGTGAAATACTCTCTTTGGAAAAAGGCAACAGATTGGGGTTGGTAAAAACCAACTCTAAACTATTTCATACTTATTTTATTCACACCAGAGAATACAGAGACTTTAGATTCTAATGGGTTTGAATTAGTGGTTTGAGTTAGTGCATTCACAAATTCCAAATCTATTTTCCCGTCTTCTAAAGTTTTCACAACCAAAGGCACTTCATAATTAGGAAAATAAGTAGCAGCAAAATTGTCACCTAAAATAAATGAAAAGAAGTCTTTTTGTTTCAAGTAAAGAATAGAATAGTTATCTCCATTATAACCCCATTGCCAGTTTCCTTTTAATTTTTCCAAATTTGCAGCTTGAGAATATGCTCTTCCGAACGCATAACTTTGCCCTGCAATTTTTGTATAGGTGGAATCCGTTTTAAGCTGTCTGCTCAAAGTAATTTCAAAAGTTCCATCATCACTAAATTTAACGGTTCCAGCATTTTCAAAGTTCTTTGCTTGATCTAAGCCATTTAAAGTTCCAGCGAAATCAGCAGCATCAAAAGTTAATTGACCCACCACTTGCCTTACCTTTCCCGCATTAAAATCCATAGTTAAAGTTTGGTATTTCTCCTTAACCTTATTGGTGCTAATTTCAGTGGTAGTAGTTTTAATAGTATCTACCAATGTAATGCCTGTAAATGTCCACCCACTTGGGTTTAGTAATATCTCTGTATCTGTTTTTTTCTTTTTGCAACCTCCTAAAATTAATAGTAAGCAGCTTAACAGAAGTATCCCCTTTGTATATCGCATAGTAGTAATTTATTTGGTTAATTTTATGTATACGTTATTTAACTTTTGGCTAAAATTCCTTTGATTAGAATTAGGGAAAGTGGAGCTTTCACTAACATTTGTAAATGATAATTCTAATGTATTTTCAGATAAAGATTTTACTGTATACGAATCAAAAGGGATTCCATAAGCAGTACCCAAATTAATATCCTTTAATTTTAAAACTGAATTAGAACTTTGCGCTGTAGCCCATTCCCATACTCCTTTCCCTAACGATACATTGGCTAAATCAACATAAGGAGTTGTAGAGTTTAGCACGCCATCAGTATAGGACTTAACAGCTGTTCTTTGAGAAGAAAAAGTATATGAAAAAGTGCCATCAGATTTTATACTTAATGAACCAGAGAAAGTAGCATAGGTTTCATTTACATTTTCCGTAACTAAGGTTTTAGTTCTCTGGGTAGAAACAAGAGTAGTGCCACTTAAAGAAGAATTATTTGAACTTACATTTACAGATAAAGCAGCAGGGGATAATAAAGTAGAACTTGAAGAATCAGAGTCAACAACTGTAAGGGAAGAAACTTTCCAATCTCCTACTAATTTTTCGGTATCGCTTTTCTTTTTACATCCGGCACTAAATAAAAGGAATGCTATCGTTACAGACGAGAATATTATTTTTTTCATAATTTATGATTTAGTTCAATACATATATAAGAAAAAAAATAATCAAAAACTTAGTTTCTTAAAAAAGACGTTTTCAAAATTTCAACATTATCGTACTCTTGCTTTTTCACTATCGGTACCATCACTCTTTCTTGCAGCCATACTTTCACCCTTATTAAATCGATAGCTAAATGCTAGAGTTAAAACCCTAGTATCTAAGGTACTAAACCACGAGGCAGTTGAATTGTACAAGCTTTTAATTTCCCCACCAGGTTTGTTGGTATAAAACATGTCACTAATATTTAGCTTAAGAGTCATCGTATTTTTATAAAACTTCTTAGCCAATGCAGCTTTAAAAGCGCCTACAGGAATCAGTACAAACTGAGCGGAAGCTATACTTGTTTGATAATTTCCTCCTAATTCTAAAACCCACGTTTTGCCTATAGAAAACTGATTGGTAGCTTCAAAATAAAAATAGGTTCCTGAATTATTTAAGCGTTGATTATAGAGATTAGCTTTGAAAGAATTATGCATCACTTCGGCATAGAATTTCACTGCCCACCATCTCTCTGCAGGAATAGAACCATTTACAGAGACTCCGTAAGATATTTGCTGACCAATGTTTCCAGGTCTGCTGTAAAAAATATTTGTATTCTGCTCAATCGTTTCAGTAATCATATTTTTAGTGAGGCTAAAGAGCAAAGTAGTTGTAATTCTATTTTTATAGGTATGCGAAAGTTCAAAGTTATTAGAGAAAGTAGGTTGCAAAAAAGTATTGCCAGCATATAAGGTAAATCTATCTAAGGGATATGTAAATGGATTCAAATCTTGGTAATTAGGACGATCAATTCTTCTGCCATACGAGAACCCAATTTGATGATTAGCTAGTGTGTCGCACTGATAGGAAAGATAAAAAGTAGGGAAAAAGCTATTGTATTTCCTAACAAAGGAAGAGTCAGGCTTTACTGCGTTTCCTAATTGATTACCAACTATAAAAGTATTTTCATAACGTAAACCAGCTTGAATAGAAAATCTGTTTTTCTCGTAACTCAAATTGGTGTATAGTGCATTGATATTTTCTTTGTATCTAAAATGATTAGAAAAGTCATAATTAGGAGTGAGTACAGAATTCGTTTCATCTGAAAAATCTGCAATATTATCTGTTACTACATAACTTGATTTAACCCCAGCCTCTAATTTAAGTCCTGCTATAAAGGGCTTTGAATAATCTATTTTAATGGCCCCAATCTGAATGTTAGAAGGCAACTTGCTTAACAAATTACTTCTATCTAAGAAAGTATAATCTGGTAAATACGTTTTGCTTAAAAGGGATTGCTGCTGCACAGAGCGATATCCCAAATAATCAAAATTAACAGTAAGCTCCTGTCCTATTGTATCAATTTTATAGTTATAGTTTAAATTTATATTTCCATTTTTAAAAGTCCTTTTGGAAGGACTAAAGGCCGTCACAAGCCTTTCTGGAATTGACTTTTCGTTACTAACAATTGCATTGTTTGACGAACTATTATTATACAAATTATAGAAGCCGCTAAATACAATTCCAAGTGTTGATTTTTTATTGATATAATAATCTACTCCAAGTTTAGCATTTACACTATTTGAATACATCTTTATAAATGTGTTTTGAGTAAAAGTTGAGTTTAACTTTCCATTTCCATCAAAATATTTTCGCTTTATCGTAAGGTTTTGAAAACTTTTATTCAAGCTGTATCCCACACTAGAAAAGAAATTAAATTTATGGATACGATAGTTAAAATTGACACTATTATTACTTCTAGGGTAAAATCCCTGACCATAACTTACACTAATTCCACCATTAAATCCTTTTGCTTTATTTTTCTTAAGTTTAATATTTATGACACCTGCATTTCCAGCAGCATCGTATTTGGCAGAAGGGTTGGTCATAATTTCAATTAGTCCCACCATACTAGCTGGAATAGATTTTAAATAGGTGCTTAAATCTGCCGCACTTAAATATGTAGGTTTATCATCTACATAAATTTGCACCCCTTGTTTTCCCCTCAAACTTATTATTCCATTTACATCTACCTGTACACCAGGTGATTTTTCTAAAACCTCTAAGGCATTGGTTCCCGCATTAGCAAGCAGCGCATCAGGGTTTACAACAGTTTTATCCAGTTTTTTTTCTACAAATAAGAGCTTTGATTCTACACTGACTTCTTTTAAATGGGTAGTAACTGATGCTTGCAATTGAATAGTAGGAATAGTTGAAAAGGTGTTGTTGTCATTAAAAAAAACAACAGAACTACTATGAGGTTTGTATCCAATGCAGGTAATGTATAAAAAATACGAATTTGGCTTAAGATTTAAGAATTCATAATATCCCAGCGAATCGGTAAAAGTTGTTTTGACTAAAGCCGAGTCCTGCAGCTTCATTAATGAAACGACCACACTTTCTAAAGGACTACCTTCTTGTGAGGTCACAATTCCCTTTATCTGAGCATTGGAACTCAAAAACCAAAAATAAAATCCAATAAATAAAAACAATGCCTTTTTATTCAAAACGCGAAATCCAATCATACATTATCCTTTAAAAAATCAAAGTTGGTAAATAGGATTACACTTAACTTGTCAAATCCTGCAAATTTTCTAAGCTAAATAGGAAGGAGAAAATCCAAAATATTTTTTGAACGACTTACTAAAAGCCTGAATATCCGAGAACCCAGATTCGTAGGCTATTGTTGAAATAGAGTTGTTTCTGAGCTTTAATTCTGAATTTGCATATTCTGATCGCTTTCTAATAATGTATTGATAAGGACTTATGCCATACATTGTTTTAAAAAGTCTAAAAAAATGATATTCAGATAGACAAGCCTCTTTAGCCACGGAAGCAATTTCAATTCCAGATTTAAAAACGGCATCTATACATTCCTTCCCTTTATTCACTTTTCTGAATAAATCTTTTTTTGTAACAGATTTTAAGCTGGGTATACTTTTCAACTGCTTAAAAATAGGAATATGATCTAAAACAATTTTTTCGGCCAAAGTGTAATAAAAATCTGATTCAAAACTTAATTCTGAAAATCCTTTTCTTGAAATTACACCATCCAATTCTTCTATAAAACTTCCCACCAGCGTATTACTGCAGCAATACTTATTCTCTAAAAAATCTGAAGTATTAAAAAAAGTATCCAAGGAAATATCAAGATGAAACGTGTCTGGTCTTCGATACCCTGCTACTACTTCAGAAAGCAATGTGGGTTCTATATCTATACAAATTCCTTTTGATAATTCATTTACTGCTACCTTGCCTTCTGCGTAATTATTTACTAGTAAATATTCTCCCGATTTTACAGGGTAACCATTTCCATTTACAGTATAATTTTCACAGCCCAGACTTACATATTTTACCGAAAAACTTTCAAAGCAAACTTTGCTGGCAAACTCATCGACTATAGAATAATCAACAAAATTTGTCATAGGCAAAGGATGTAAACCATCAGCTGTTTTTATGGAAAGTACTTTTGACATTTGTGTAACTAGATTACTGTAAATGTAAAAGATTCTAAAACCAAAACACTAAGCTCTTCCTGCTAATAAATATAACACCGCCATACGAATGGCTACTCCATTTTCTACTTGTTGTAGAATAAGCGAATGTTTTGAGTCTGCCACATCAGAATTAAGTTCCACTCCCCTATTTATGGGACCAGGGTGCATAATGGTCACCTCTTTATTCAGAGAATCCAGCAACTCTTTATTTACTCCGTAAAAAAGCGAATACTCTCTAAGAGAAGGAATAAATTTTATGTCCATTCGCTCTAGTTGTATCCGAAGAACATTGGCTACATCACACCATTCCAATGCCTTTTTTAAATTAGGCTCGTAGGTTACCCCCATTTCTTCTATGTGTTTGGGAATAAGTGTAGGAGGTCCACACACCTTTACTTTAGCTCCCATTTTTAGCATTAGTGGAATATCTGAACCAGCCACTCGAGAGTGCTTTATATCGCCAATAATCAAGTAATTTAACCCTTTCAGATTTTTAAATTTCTCACGCACCGAATACCCATCTAACAATCCCTGAGTGGGATGTTCATGTGTTCCATCACCTGCATTAATAATATTTGCTTTGATATGTTTTGAGAGAAAAGATTGTGCTCCACTAGAGGAATGACGCATTACAATCATATCTACTTTCATAGCTAAGATATTGTTCACCGTATCAAGGAGTGTCTCTCCTTTTTTTACGGAAGAACCTGATGCTGAAAAATTAATGGTATCAGCTGAAAGTCTTTTCTCTGCAAGCTCAAAGGATATTCTTGTTCTGGTAGAATCTTCAAAAAACAAATTAGCAATGGTAATATCTCTTAGGGAAGGAACCTTCTTAATAGGTCGTTGAAGAACTTCTTTGAAATTATCTGCAGTTTGGAAAATGAGTTCAATGTCAGATTTTTCAAGGCTCTTAATAGTAATGAGGTGTCTCTGACTTAATGCGCTCATGATTTATTTTGGTTAAAAGTTATTCATTTAAACTAGCCAAACTTTATCTTCTCCATCTGTTTCCTTCCACTCTACTTTTACTTTTTCCGATGCAATAGAGTCAATCACTCTTCCTACATACTTTGCTTGTATAGGAAGATGTCGCTGTAGCCTACGGTCTATTAGCACCAATAGTTCTACATCATTAGGTCTACCATAATCGAGCATGGCATCTAATGCCGAACGTATGGTGCGCCCCGTAAACAAAACATCATCTATGAGAATAATATTTTTTTCTTCTAAGGAAAAGGGAATCTCTGTTTCGTTTGCAGCCATACTGCCCTTTGCCCGAAAATCGTCTCTATAAAAAGTGATGTCCAACTTCCCGTAGTCTATGTTTTTCCTTTTAAGAATAAGCTGTAATCGTTTGTGGATACGGTCTGCCAAGAAAACCCCACGCGGTTGAACTCCAATGATGGCAGCATTAGAAAAGTCTTGGTGTTGTTCAATTAATTGATGGCAGAGGCGGTCTATAGTAAGCGAAAACTTTTTATGGTCGAGTAGTACGCGCGGTTGCATTGTTGAAAGATTGAGCGAATATAAAATAATTTCACAATAAGCGAGTGACAGATTAAGAATTTAAAAACCATTTTTATTCATAGATTTATTCAATAAATAGTACAGCTGCAATGCTTAGTTTTTGGGAACAACAATCCTTTCTAAAATACGACTACATTATTGTAGGTAGCGGAATAGTGGGTCTTTCAGCGGCTTTGAGCATTCGAGAAAGAAATGAAACTGCTTCTATTTTGATTTTAGAAAGAGGAATTTTACCCACTGGTGCAAGTACTAAAAATGCTGGCTTTGCTTGCATAGGAAGTCTTACAGAAATTATAGAAGATTTAAAAACACTTACTGAAAAAGAAGTGGTGGAGTTAGTGGCACTTCGCCTGAAAGGCTTGCAGTTATTGAGAAAAAGATTGGGAGATGCTACCATAGATTATAGAGAAGAAGGAAGCTACGAACTCATTTCAGAAGATGAAGCACATTATCTTTTAGAATTAGAGAGAATTAATCGATTGCTTTTTCCTGTTTTAAATAAGAATGCCTACACACTTGTAGATGAGAAAATAGTTGATTTCAATTTTGATAAAAAGCAAGCAAAACATTTGATTCAAAATAATTTAGAAGGGCAATTAGATACTGGTAAAATGATGAAAGCTTTAATATCAATGGCTTTATCCAGAAACATAGAGATAAAAACAGGGGCTACTGTTTCTTCTTTCGTGGAAAGAGAAAATGAAGTAAATGTAAGCGTAGAGAATGTTTCTAATAACGATTGTATACAATTCATCTGCAAGAAACTAATCATTTGCACGAATGCATTTTCATCAAAACTGCTTTCAAATTTAGATTTACAACCAGGCAGGGGGCAAGTGCTTATCACCAAACCAATCCCCAATTTAAAAGTAAAAGGTATTTTTCATTTTGATAAAGGCTACTACTATTTTCGAAATTTTGAAGACAGAGTGTTGTTTGGAGGAGGTAGAAATTTAGATTTTCAAAAAGAAAGCAGTACCGATTTTGAATATAACGAAACAATTTTAGAAGATTTGAAACACAAATTAAAGCATTTAATTTTACCCGAAACTCCTTTTGAAATAGACCAAAGTTGGGTAGGTATCATGGCATTTGGCACCACTAAATTCCCAATTATTAAAAAGCATAGTGACCTTGTAATAATAGGTGTGCGTATGGGTGGAATGGGCGTGGCTATTGGATCACAAGCAGGAGAATTACTGGCTGATATAGCTTATAAATAATATGACACATCTTGTTAAACTTTCTTCTAAAGAAATAAGAATAACATTCTATTGTGAATTATAATTTGGCTTTTCATACAGTTATTTTATATTCGCAGTCGCTAAAAGATGGCGATCATAGCTCAGTTGGTTAGAGTAGTGGTTTGTGGTACCATTGGTCGTGGGTTCGAGTCCCATTGGTCGCCCATTAGTAAAAAGGTCGGTATTGTGCCGACCTTTTTTATTTTTACAGAACAAATTTAAAAGGTCATGAGAAAAGTACGATACAGAGATGCTATTCGCGAAGCTATGAGCGAAGAAATGCGTAGGGATGAAACTGTATTTTTAATGGGGGAAGAAGTGGCAGAATATGATGGCGCCTACAAAGTAAGCCAAGGTATGTTGGCAGAATTTGGTGCCAAAAGAGTGATAGACACGCCTATTTCTGAACTGGGTTTTGCTGGAATAGCAGTAGGTGCAGCCATGAATGGAGTGCGCCCTATTGTTGAGTTTATGACCTGGAATTTTGCAATTCTTGCTTTTGACCAAATTATGAATGGCTCTGCGAAAATGCTGGCAATGAGTGCGGGAGAGTTTGGGAATCCTATTGTTTTTAGAGGACCACAAGGTAGCGCAGGGCAGTTAGGAGCGCAACACTCTATGATGCTTACCAATATGCTTGCATCGGTTCCAGGATTGAAAGTGGTTTCACCATCAAATGGTTATGATGCTAAGGGTTTACTAAAATCTGCAATTCGTGATAATGACCCAGTTATGTTTCTGGAATCAGAACAACAATATGGCGATATCTGTGAGCTACCCGATGAGGAATATTTGATACCGATTGGAAAAGCTGATGTAAAGAGAGCGGGTACAGATGTGACCATTGTCTCTTACAACAAAATGATAAAGCTATGCCTAACGGCTGCTGAAGAGTTGGCAAAAGATGGCATAGAAGCTGAAGTAATCGATTTAAGAACCATACGCCCTTTAGATATTGAAACCATTTTAGAATCAGTAAAAAAGACCAATCGTTTGGTGGTGGTAGATGAATCCTGGCCTTTTACTTCTGTAGCATCTGAGGTTACTTTTATGGTACAACGCTATGCTTTTGATTATTTAGATGCACCTATCCGCAGAATTTGTGGAGCAGATTCTTCAATGCATTATGCTCCAAATTTAGTGGAGGCTTATCTCCCATCAGTTAAGAAAATAGTAGATGTGGTGAAGGAGATTGCTTACGTAAAGGGTTAAAAACATAAACTTCTTAAAAAGACAAAGGCGATGAACAATTCATCGCCTTTGTCTTTAAGGATAAGTATTTTTTACTTAAATGCATCCAATCCAGTCACATCCATCCCTGTAATTAATAAATGAATATCGTGGGTGCCTTCATAAGTAATTACAGTTTCTAAGTTCATCAAGTGGCGCATAATAGGATACTCGCCTGTAATGCCCATTCCTCCTAACATTTGGCGAGCATTTCTTGCCACATCTAAAGCTATTTCACAACTGTTTCTTTTGGCCATAGATATTTGTCCTGCGGTAGCTTTCCCTTCATTTTTCAATACACCCAATCGCCAAACGAGTAATTGCGCTTTGGTAATTTCTGTAATCATTTCCGCTAACTTTTTTTGTTGCAGTTGAAATTGTCCTATCGGTTTTCCAAATTGAATTCTTTCTTTAGAATAGCGTAATGCAGTGTCGTAACAATCCAGTGCTGCACCTATAGCTCCCCAAGCTATGCCATATCGAGCAGTGGACAAACAGCCCAAAGGTCCTTTTATACCCTCTACATTTGGCAATAAATTCTCTTTAGGAACTTTTACATTGTCAAAAACTAGTTCTCCTGTGATAGATGCTCTTAACGACCATTTATTGTGAGTAGTGGGAGTAGTAAATCCTTCCATTCCTCTTTCTACAATTAAACCTCGTATTTTTCCATTTTCATTTTTCGCCCAAACTACCGCTATATCTGCTAATGGAGCATTGGAAATCCACATTTTTGCTCCATTCAGAAGATAATGATCGCCCATATCTTTAAAATTGGTTTCCATCCCAGCAGGATTAGAACCGTGGTTAGGTTCTGTCAAACCAAAGCAACCAAAAAGTTCTCCTTTTGCCAATTTTGGCAAATATTTTTTACGTTGCTCTTCACTACCATATTTGTAAATAGGGTACATGACCAATGAGCCTTGAACCGAAGCTGTAGAGCGAATTCCCGAGTCACATCGCTCTAACTCTTGCATAATAATTCCATACGAAATCTCATCCAAACCACCGCAACCATACTCGGCTGGCAGACTTGGTCCGAATGCTCCTATTTCACCTAATTCTTTTACAATATGTTTAGGAAACTCTGCTCTTTGTGCATAGTCTTCTATAATTGGGCTCAACTTTTCTTTTACATAAGAGCGAATAGAATCTCTGATGAGCTTGTGCTCTGGAGTTAGCAAATCATCTATTTGATAGTAATCGTGGTGTTGATATAAATCTTGACGCATAACTTTGTATAATTTTGAATAAAAGGATAAATCGTGTTGTCTAAATTAAGTTCGCAAAATAAAACAATTCATTTAAAAAGAAGTTTGGATAAATTTGGTGTTGAAAGAAATTAAAATTTAATTTAAACACAATGGGTTTAATAGCAATAGAAGCAATGCAGTTTTATTCGCATCACGGATATTATAAAGAAGAACAAGTATTAGGCGGAAAATATACGGTAGATGTATATATGCATGTAGATTTTGAAGATGCATCTTACGATGATGATTTATCAAAAACTATTAATTACGAAAAGGTTTTTGCCCTCACAAAAAAAGAAATGGAGGCACATTCAAAATTAATAGAGCATGTCTGCAAACGAATACTGGACTCTATTTTGGTAACTTTCCCCAATGTTACATCCTTAAAAGTAAGAGTAAGTAAATTTAACCCACCTTTAAAAGGAAATGTAGAGCGCGTATTTGTGGAATTAGAAAGTAAATAAGTAATAGTTGGTATTTCATTTTTTACTTTTCCGAATTTTTATACATTTGCAATCCACTTAAAAGGTCGGATGGCCGAGTGGCTAGGCTCAGCTCTGCAAAAGCTGCTACAGCGGTTCGAATCCGCTTCCGACCTCCACTTAAAACCCTTACTACTATTTAGTTGTAAGGGTTTTGTTTTTTTACATAAAGTACAAGAAGAAAAAAATGGATATATCTAAAATACAAACAGGGCATATTGTTCGATACGAAAGAGAGAAGCACTTTGGTTTTATAGAAACCGAAGCGAAGGAGAAGGCATTTTTCTTTTTTGATAAAGAAATGCAACGCAAGTTTTTGAAAGATGGTGGGGATCCTGAACACAAATTTTCTTCTGGTGATGAAATTGATTTTAGAGTAAGAGTTTCGTCAAAAGACAGAAACAAATGGGAAGCCTATGATTTAAAATTTATCCGGAATATACGCAGAGAACAGTTGCTGGAAGAAGCTTCTGAAAATCCAGTTTTAAAAGGCTATATCAAAAAAATAAGCACTGGTAAATTAATGGTAAAACATGTATCTTCCTATGTGTACATAACACTGCAAATAACAGATTGGGAGATTGAAATTGAAAAAAATTACACCAATCGAATCGATGAACTTGTTGAGTTTAGACTTACGCAGACAGAAAATATATACAAGCTAATAGCAGTGCTAGCAGATGCTACCTATACTCCAGAATTTCATTTGCTCACACAACTTCACAACAATAAAGAAATTATACAAACAGCATTAGTTGGGAAAAATGAAGATGGATATTTTGCTACTTTACTAGATGGAAAAGTAGATGCTTTTATTCTTATTCCTAAAGAACTAACAGAGGCGCAACGAAATCTACTAAGCAACCTAAAAAAAGGGGATAGTTTGCCAGTTACTATCAAGCAAATTTACAACAATAAGAAAGTGTCTTTAGTACTAGCATCCTAAATTAAATCAAATGCTTTTCAGCATGGTAGGATGATCGCACCATAGGACCTGATTCTACATAACAAAATCCCTTTTCCAAGGCAATAGCCTTGTATTTATTAAACTCTTCTGGAGTTACATATTTTGACACAGGCAAATGATTTCGGGTAGGTTGAAGATATTGACCAAGTGTCAATATATCAACTTTAGAAGCCAATAAATCATCCATAGCTTCAAATAGTTCTTCTTCCGTTTCTCCAAGCCCTAACATTAACCCAGACTTAGTTCTTTCAATTCCTCCGTCTTTCAATCGAAGTAAAACTTCTAAACTTCTTTCGTAGCGGGCTTGTATACGTACTTCGCGGGTTAAGCGCTTCACCGTTTCTAAATTATGAGAAACAACTTCTGGTTTTACATCTATAATTAATTGAAGATTCTCCCATTTCCCATTAAAATCACCTATCAGTGTTTCTAAAGTAACACCTATAGCATGTTTGCGAATAGAACGAACAGTAGCCGCCCATATCTTAGCACCACCATCTGTCAAATCATCTCTATCTACTGAAGTAATTACTGCATGTTTAAGCCCCATTAATTTTACTGATTCTGCTACGCGCAATGGCTCTGTTATGTCTACATTTTCTGGCTTGCCAGTAGCTACACTACAAAACATACATGACCGAGTGCATACATTGCCTAAAATCATGAGTGTGGCTGTTTTTGCACCCCAGCACTCGGTTTGATTAGGACACTGACCACTTTCACAAATGGTATGCAGCCGATTTTCCTCTACATTTTTCTTCACTTCCGAAAACGCAACACCAGATGGCAGTTTTATTTTTAACCAATCGGGTTTTGTTAATCGCTTTGAAGTAATTGTTTCTATTTCATTAGCCATTCTAATTTCCTTTCTTCATTAACGAAACAAATCTAAAAGATTATTGGTTTAGATATACCTTTGGGTCATGAAATATCCATTTTATTTTATTTTGTTTTTAGCGCTACTCTCCTCTTGTAGGCCACCAGGAGTAGAAAGATTAAAAGTTTTAGGAGAAAAGATTATAGTTACTACGGATGTAGATGGGAACATAAGCTATGATACTGCAAGTGCACTTATTCCAGATTTTAGCTTTGTAAATCAGGAAGGCAAAACAATTTCTCAAAATACTGTGAACGGAAAAATTTATGTAACTGATTTTTTCTTTACACATTGCCCGAGTATTTGCCCAAAAATGAAAGCTGAAATGCTGAAAGTTTATGAGAAATATAAAACCGATACTAATATTATCATCTTATCTCATAGTATAGACCCAGCAAGGGATTCAGTAGCAGTACTTAAAAATTATGCACTCAAATTAAATATCAATTCGGAGAAATGGCATTTACTAACTGGAAATAAGGATAGCATCTTTGCACTAGCAGAGCATTACCTTGCTTTTGCAAAAGAAGACCCAAATGCTCCAGGAGGTTTTATACACGATGGAAATTTTATTTTGGTAGATAAACAACAAAGGATTCGAGGTTACTATGATGGTACTACTGATAAAGGTGCTGAAAAATTATTGAACGATATAGAGACTCTATTGCATGAAAAATAATTCTATAAATAAAGCACTTTGGATTGCAGTTCCTTCGATTTTTATCAGTGTGTTCTTATACATGACTTATTACAATGCTGCTTACGATCATCCTGGCAAAGAAATATATACAAACCAATGTGCAGGCTGCCATGGAGATAAAGGGGAAGGAATTAAAAGTTTAGTTCCACCTTTGTTTCATGCAGATATGGCTGGAAATAATTTAGACTCTATTCCTTGCTGGATATTAAAAGGCATGAATTACCCAGTAACTGTAAACGGTAAAAGCTACGACCAGCCTATGTATCCAATTGTTTTAGATGAGATTCAAATTTCAAATTTGATGAATTATTTAAAAGTAGAAATGTTAGAAACAAAAACGACAATTAACTCAGACTGGGTAAAAAAACGAATGAACAATTGCAAGTAAAATTTACTGTCAAGAATTGTTAATTCAATTTTATTCATTAAACTTGAAGAACTAATATACATCCTAACCGAAATTAATTTACTTAAAACTTAAAAACATGAAAAAAACAATCGTTTCCCTTGCTATGCTTTTTCTTATAGGAGGAACAGTAATAGCCCAAGATTCAAAAACTACTGGAACTGTAGCACCAGCCAACACTGCCAGACCTAGAACTGCTGAAGCAATGAGCGAAAGACGTAAAGGTCCTTCTGCCGAAGCAAGAGCAAAACAAGCTACAGAAGAATTAAACGGCAAAGTAAGTCTTACAAAAGAACAATACGAAAAGGTATATGCTCTCAATTTAGAATTTATGAAAGAAAGAATAGCTTCTAAGCCTGCAGACAAGGCTGAAATGACAGAAGCTGACAGAGCTAAAATGCAAGAGGCTCGTAAAGCAAACAATCAAAAAATAAAGGCGTTGTTAACTGCTGAGCAATTAGAAAAATTAAAAGCTGCTAACAAAGAAAAAAGAGCCGAAAACAATGGCTTTGCTAAAATAAAAGCTAAGCAGTAAGTATAATTACTGGAAACAAAACAGCCACTCACACAAGAGTGGCTGTTTTGTTTTTGGGGTATTCAAAGCTTTTCATAATTTCATTTTCTATTATGAATGCACTACTTTTTATTCATTGGAATTTAGAACCAAATATTCCATTGCCGTTTGATTTCTTTTCAATTCAATGGTATGGCTTCATGTGGACGTTATCCATATTTGGTAGTTTCTTTTTAGGAAAATGGATTTTAGAAAAAGAAAATATTTCTGAAGAACACTTAGTGCTGCTAATTCAATACATTTTCATAGGATCTATTGTAGGAGCACGTTTGGGACAAGTTGTCTTATATGATTTACCCTACTTCCTTGAGAATCCCTTAGAAATTTTCAAAGTATGGAAAGGAGGCTTAGCCAGCCATGGTGGCGTAATCGGAGGAGTATTATCGGTCTATATTTTCTCAAAAACCTATCCACAATATTCTATGCGCTGGATTTTTGATAGAGTAGCTCTTGTAATTTTTCTACCAGCAGCACTCATTCGAATTGGCAATTTTTTTAACTCTGAGTTGTACGGAAGAATCACCGATGTACCTTGGGCTGTCATTTTTGATAGAGTTGATAATTTACCAAGACATGCAGTGGTGCTTTATGAGGCCACGGCATATTTATTACTTCAATTAGTTGCCATTCTACTTTATAGAAAATACAGTGATACTAAACCTTTTCTATATGTTGGAATATTTTTTGCTGGAACTTTTAGTGTTCGGTTTTTATTAGAATTTATGAAAGAGGCAGAAGGGAATTTGTTTCTAGGATATATAAGCAAAACACAATTACTGAGTGTGCCATTAATTTTAGTAGGGCTTACCTTACTTTTGTTTGCATTTAGAAAAAAAGAAGTTTCTAATACTTAATAACTGTTACAGATGTCAAAATATGAAAAATGGTTAGGGGCTGGTTTGGGCTTTGTAGTAGGAGGTCCTGTGGGAGGCTTCTTAGGATTTGTAGCTGGCAAAACATTAGAAGGTGATGAAAATAAATACAATCATACCGCCCACACTTCCGATTTAGAAACCAATCTTATTGTTTTGGCTTCTGCCGTAATTAGAGCAGATGGTAGAATTACTATAGATGAAATAAATTTTGTACGCCAGTTTATAGCCGATCAGTTTACAGAAAACCATTTGGATGAAAAGGTAGCTATTCTCAATTACTGTTTGCAAAAAGACTATGACCTACGTAAAACCTGTGAGGAACTTCGTAGTTCATGTACGCATTCTACACGTGTACAAACTATTCATTTTCTCTTTGATGTTGCCATAGCTGATAAAAATTTAGCTAAAGTAGAAGCAGATTTGATTTTCAAAATAGCAGGCTGGTTAAATATTAATGATGTAGAATTTAAGAGCATTAAAAACTCCTACTCTTCTGAGCAATTTAGCAGTTATCATTCACTGGGAGTAAAGCCAGATGCCACTTTTGAAGAAATAAAGACAAGCTATCGAAAATTGGTTTTACAATACCACCCCGACAGAACCCCCAATATTTCTGCTTCTGAAAAAAAGTTTCTGGAAGAAAAATTTCTTCAGATTCAACAAGCATTTGAAAAAATAAAAAAAGAGAAAGGAGAAAAATAATTTTCCAAAAAAATCATTTTTCTAAACTAAAATTTAGAAAAGATGTACATCTCTTTTGCGAAGCATAAACACACTGCAAACAAGCATAAGTATCCAATAAAGCCATTCCGCAGTCCAAATATGCGTTAATTGAATACCAGGAATTTGAAAGAGAACTAGAAAGTAAATACAATAAATACTCACTACAAAAAATTCTATATAGAGTGCTAAATCGGTGCTTCCTAAACTTACTAAGCCATTAAAAATAATATTGGTAAAAGACATTAAAAACAAGGCTCCTACAGCCACCCATAGTACAGGTATGGTTTGATTTGCCAATTCAATATCTAAATTAAAAAGGCTTAAAAAATAGTAAGGAAACAGCATCATGATAAGACATTGAATGCCTACCAACCCCATACTCATAAAGGATATTTTCTTGATAGCCACTCGTACTTCACTAAAATTATCTTGTCCTAAAATATTTGGCACTAATGTATTAGTAACCGAGCCCAATGCCCAAACAGGAATGCCTATTACCATTAATAGCTGCCTTACAATACCTGAAATCTGCAATTGATTTTGTCCCATTTTTTCGATGTAAGTGAAGAACACAAACCAAGCACCATTGGCTATTACCGCTTGCAAAACCAGTGGTGTAGATACTTTTGTCATGTGCCCTATTAGCTTGTAATTGATGCGGGTTAGTTTAAAAAGATGAAATTCTTCTTTTCTATTTCTGAATAATACACCCCCAAACAAAATACCTACAGATAACCATTCTGCTAAAGAAGACGCCAACCCTGAACCCGCTATTCCCATTTCTGGAAATCCAAATTTTCCAAAAACCAATAAATAATTTAGTAGAATATTAATGATAGACATCAATCCTACCGACAATGTAAGAATCTTAGTTTTTCCTATTCCAGAATAAAAGGAAATAAAAACACAACTAATAAAACTGGCGGGCACTCCCCAAATTCGATAATGTAAAAAAGCTTCACTATCTGCTACTACAGCAGGATTCTTCATAAGTGCGCTCAAAAATTGGTTAGCATACAATTGAATTAAAACAAATAAAACTACTGCCACAGCTACTAAAACAAATAGTGAATTATCTACTATTTCACCCACCCGTTGTTTGGTCCCCTCTCCCATTCTTCTTGCAATTAAAATTTGAGTGCCACGGGTATAACCAAAACCCATCATGAAAAGAATGGAATAAAAAATACTTACTGGACCAATGGCAGCTTGTGCTACATGTGCTTTTACAGGGTCATCTATCCAACCCATAAAAAGGGTGTCGAAAAGACCAATGAGCGTCCAAGCTAAATTGCCCAACATCAGCGGATAGCCAATATGCCATATCTCTTTATAAGTTGCTTTTAATTGGGACACTTTACGTTTATTTCAAAATAAATCAAACTGCTTTTCCTTTTACTACTCCTGCTTCTATCACCCCCATTGTAGTAGAACCCTTTGCTATGATTACTTCCTTTCTATCCTTCAAATAATATACTTCGCTCTCGCAAAAGTGAAAACGCTTTCCTGCCTTTACTACCCAACCTCTTGCAAAGAATTTTTCAGCAATACCAGGATTCAAGTAAGACACCTTACATTCTACCGTAAATACTTGCTGATCTTGCTCTACTAAAGTATAGGAAGCAAAACCACTAACCATATCACATAGCGTTGATGTAATCCCTCCATGTAAGTAACCATTTTGCTGTTCATGAAACTCCTTAAACTCAAGCGCACCTTCAATTCTACCAGGCTCTATGGAAGTAAATATAAAACCCAAATGATTAATGAATTTATTTCTATCAATCTTGTATTGAGTATATTCCCTCCAAGAATTATTTCGTGCTTCCATGATAAGCAAACCTAAATGAAAACATTGAATCAACAAATAGTTTATGAATAAACCACCTTTCTGCTATTTTTGTTTTAAAGATGAGTACCACTGTAACCCATATCCGAAATTCATTTCACAGCATAGGAGAAATTAACCCATCCTATACAATGGATGATTTAGTGCTAAAGTTGCACTACACTAAAAATTTCCTTCGCTATTTTGTTTTCGCAAGCACCAAAAGTGAACTGATTTATTTTGGCGATTACACCATTCATCATACTCAAACAGAAGATGAGTTAAAAGAACAATTACAAAATATTTTAGAAAAAGATGCCGTATTAAAACGTACCTACAAACAGGTATTCATTAGTGCAGATAGTACATTTGATTTACTACCAGCCGCTTTTTTTTCTAGAACTGAAGACCATGTTGATTCACTTTTAAATGGTTCTGTTTATTTAGTTTATTCTTTCTAAAGAATTAGAACTGCTTTTCCTCACTCATTTGAGTCGGTGAGTATTCTTCATATTGAGGCGGTTTAATTACAGCTCTTCAAAAGGAACACAATACGCTTATCGAAAGACTATACGTAAATGTAAATCACCAAACCATTGATATTACTAGCTTTTCGGGGGAAGGGAAATTTCAATTTTTCAATACTTATACTTACAAAAGCGCTACTGATTTTATTTATTTTGTTTTGCTAGTAGCTGATGAGCTAAAAATAAATAGAGAAAATTGCGAACTTATTTTATCGGGTGAGGTAGATATTAATTCTAAAATTTATGAACTTTGCTATCGCTATTTTAGAAATATTTCTTTCTTGAAACCAAATGCTGATTTGCATTTCAGTAAAGCATTTGAACATTTCCCAAAACACTTTCATTACAATATTTATAATCTAGGAATATGAGAATTATAGGAGGTGCCTTAAAAGCACGACAATTTCATCCACCACAGAATATTCCTACAAGGCCTACTACCGATTTTGCGAAAGAAGGATTGTTCAATGTTATTAATAACAATTTCAATTTTGAGAATATTAAGTTCTTAGATCTTTTTGGAGGCACTGGTAGTATCAGTTACGAATTTTGGTCAAGAGGATGTAGAGATATTACTACTGTAGAAATTTACCCACGATGTGCAGCCTTTATCAAGAAAACAGTAGCAGAATTAAATATGACTGGTGTAAATGTATTGCAAATGGATGTGTTTAAATACATGGAAAGTTGCTCTCAACAATACGATTTGATTTTTGCAGGTCCACCCTATCCACTTCCAAATCTACCAGAGATTCCTGATTTAATTTTTAAACATAATTTGGTAGAAGGCGAAGGCTGGTTTATTATGGAACACAACCCCAATCACAATTTTGAGCAACATCCTCATTTCTATAAATACAAAAATTATGGAACTACTATTTTTGCAATTTTCAGAAATCAAGGAAAAAAAGAAGTAGACGATACTGTCATTTAATTGTAAAAAAAATCGAAAAAAGGTTCTCTATTCTACTGAATACATTACCTTTCTTAAAAATTACATTTACCATTTCCCTAGTTTTTGCCATGAAAAAAATTGCCATTTTCCCAGGTTCCTTCGACCCCATCACTACTGGGCATGTAGATATAGTAAAGCGAGCTATTCCTTTGTTTGATAAAATAATTATTGCGATAGGAATCAACTCGCAAAAACAATCTTTGTATAGTTTAGATCAAAGGATAGAATGGATAAAAAAAGTATTTGCTGATTATAAAACAGTCAGTGTGGAATCCTATAATGGGCTTACTGTTAACTTTTGCAATGAAAAAAATGCAAAGTATATTCTAAGAGGAATCCGCTCTGCATCTGACTTTGATTACGAAAAAACGATAGCGCATTTAAACAATGCTATGTTCCCAGATATTGAGACAATACTAATTTTGGCAAAGCCTGAACTTTCTTCCATTTCTTCTACGATTGTTCGTGAAATCATAAGAGGAAAAGGAAAGGTGAGCAAATTTGTACCTAAAGAAATAGCTAAAGATTTAAAATGAAAAGGATTCTTATTCTCTTTCTTTCTTTTACAAGCCTACTTTTAAATGCACAAAAAAGTAACAAGAGCCCTCATTTAGGAAAAAATGATACTATTGCTGCACTTCAGATAAAAGCGATTAAAGAATATGGATTGGTAGTAAGACTCAATGACAACAGCAGAGTCATAGCCAACTATAGAAAAGCTGGAGCTAACAAAATTGCAAATCAACTGGAGGAAAAAGCCACATTACAAAATTTAAAATTGATGCAAGCGCTTTTGACCAATTTCAATTTTTGTCAATTGCAGTTTATTTTTTCTAAGAACACCATGGCATTACTTGATAGCGACTCTCTAATGCTTACTAGTTATTCACTAAAAACCGATAGCGCAGTATTCCTCTCTACCGATAGTCTTTTTTTTATAGAATATGGCCCCCTTTATGGAAACGAACAAGTTAACGAGTGGAGTTATAAAGACTACAATAAAACACAAGAGTCAAACATCAAAGTTTCTGAAACTGCATTGATAATAAAAGATAAAAAACTTCAGCAATTACAATCTCCATTCCCCTATTATGAAGACGTTCCTTTGGCTGACCCATTAAATTACATTGTGACTAATTACAATAAGCGACTCCAAAATTTCTATAAAAAAATTTTGAAAAAGGAAGGAAAACCAACTGACGAAACAGATGCCTACTGGATTACCAATAACCCTAATAGAAACTTAAAGACATGGCTTCCGAAAATCGAAGAAAGATTAGAACAGTTGAAAGACAAAGGCCCGAAGTTTACGAAGCAGGGCTAGTATTTCAGCAATCGCTTTTTGATGAAAACCTTCGCAGAAAAGCCAGTGAAGAGCCTACCCAAAACACACTTGTGTTTTGTGAACACACGCCCGTTTACACCCTTGGAAAAAATGGCGATGATAAAAATCTACTCTTTAAACCAGAACTAACTGGAGCTGATTTTTACAGAATAGAACGTGGTGGAGATATTACGTTTCATGGACTAGGACAGTTAGTCATCTATCCTATTTTTGATCTAGATACCCTTGGCATTGGAGTTTCTGAGTTTGTAGAAAAACTAGAAGAGATCGTTATTCTTACATTAAAAGAATATGGGTTGATTGGAGAGAGGCTGGAA
>JBGAVP010000012.1:0-95484 GCA_044228065.1 Chitinophagales bacterium
GCCTCTATGACTTTATTGTTGTATTGAAGTGTACCATTTATATTGCCATAGGTTATGTTATTATTTTGAATTTCCACCTCCTTCAATTCAAACTCTCCACTACCTGAAAGAGAAGAATTTTCTAAATGGTCAAAATCTCTTTTATTCCCTTTTAACTTAAAATTGCGAAAATGAATTTTGCCTTCCGCATTCTGAATAATAGTGTCTGAAAAGAAAGATTTCAGTTCTTGTAAATTGGTAATTCCATTCGCAGCGAAATCAAAATCGGGCTCCGCTAAATGCACTAATTTCAATTCAAAACTAAAAGGGTCTCCGCTAAAGGTAGAGGCAAAATGCTGAATCTCTAATCGGTCATTTCCCACAGAGTCTATTTGATAGAATGCTTTTGCTGCAACATTTTTAAGGGCTTTGCTAACCTTCGGAATTTTAATTTCGGCATTTTTTAAATCTGCGTGTACTTCTACATTCGGGGAACTATGCGCATTAATATTTCCTTTTATACTAGCATTCACGGCATACTCTCCTTTACCTTCGGTGCCTTCTATTACTTGTTTGTATTTAGCAGGTATCAATCCTATCAATTTAGACACATCCTCCCCTTTATTTTGTGCTGTAAAATTTACGTAGGAATTCCTTTTGTTGGAAACAAAATAACCGCTGACCGAAAATTGATTTCGCTCTATTTCTAGATCGGCTCGCTTTAAAGAAAATTTACTTCCCTGCTGATCTACATCTACCACTATGTCGGTATTAATGCGTTTGTTTTCTAAATACGTTTCTCCTCCTATCTCTATTAAGCCTATTTCTAATTGACTTTTCGATTCTAAATCAAAACGTGCAGCACTGAAATTCCCTTTTAAATCCAATTTTTTCAGTAGAATTCTCACATCTTCCTTTTTGTTTAAAGACCGATAGCTAAACTGAACATTTTCCACCATTGCTTTTTGAATAGCTATGTCCAAAGCTGCATTCGTTCCAGTGCTCTTCTTCTTTAGTATATCATAGTTAGCTTCTCCTTTTTCATTTAAAAAAAGATTCAAATCTCCATCGCGGATATATACTTTAGAAATAACCAAATGATTACTAAAAAGCCCCCAAACATTAAATAGTAAGGAGAACTCTTTCACGTGCATTAATTGATTATTCCCACCTTTTATTTTATCAGAAACAGAAACTTCGTGAAAAGACAATGCAGCATAAGGAAAATGACGAAGCAGCGACAATTCTATTCCTCCTTGCACTTTTACGGGAACTGTCATCTGCTCGTTAATTTTAGAAACGATTACATCTTTTGCTTTGCTTTCTAACAAATAGCCAGCTGATAATAATATTGCCGCTAAAGACAGCAACACTATCAATAACCATCCTCCTATTTTGAGTAAAATATTTTTTGAAGACATTCCAGAATTGATTTCTTTCATTTCAAATGCGAATCTCTTAATAATAAAGCACTTTAGCATCGCTACAATTCACACCTGTTTTACAATTGTCTATTAGATTTCAAACTCTATTTATTTTTCAACGAAACTTCAAGTCTCTATATTGCATGGATTGCCTATAAACATTTCAAAAAATCAATTAACTTTATAAAGTTGATGTTATCATTTTTTACTTATAACAAAACAATAACCACATGAAAAAACTGATTTTGTTTTCCACTATTTTATTAGTCTGCTTACAAATGCAGGCCTTTGCGCAAACTAGCAAAGCTACTGTTCAGGCAAATAGTAAGGGTGCTTCCGCCAAAGGAAGTGCAGGCAATGGAGTAACGGTAGAGAAGCGACATGTAGAAGCCAAAGGAAAAAGCGGAAACGGAGTAGATGTAAATAAAAAAGGAATGGATGTAAAAGGCTCTAAGGGAGGAATGAATATTGATAAAAAAGGACTGCGCATAAACTCTAAGAAGTTGAATGTAAAAATAGGAAAGTAGTTCTTACTTCAACTGATTCGATTGAGCTAGTAACTTTCTAATATCGGCATCTAGCTTGCTCACTAGTGAGTTATTCCAACAAGATTTACTGGCATATACTCTTCCATGCTGGTCAAAAATCATATTAGAAGGATAAGTCCTTACATTGAACTTATTAATTAAGTCTTTCGCATCGGGAATAACGCTGTAAAAAAATCCTGTACTGTCTTCACTCATAAATGCTTTTACTGAATCTGCTTTTTCTCCTGTTGGTGCTATAAAAACAACATTGGGGTTATTCTCATACTTCAGAAAAAGTTTATTCCATTCTGGCATAGTTTCTATACATGCAGGAAAGCGAGTGAGCCAAAAATTAAAAACTACAATTTTCCCTTTGAGCGTTTCCGATAAAATGGTTTCACCCGTTAAATTTTTGGCCTTAAAAAAAGGTAAACTTGCACCAGGTAATAAGCCCGAAAAAGCTTCGGGGTTTGTGGTGGAAATAATAACTCTATTTTTGCTTTTTGCTGTATCTATTTTGGAGTTAGGTACTAATGTAAACTCCAACACTTTTCCCTGTTTATCTTTCACCGGTTTAAAGCTGTAATCACCTGTTTGTGCTGCTTTATAATAATCTTCCTTGGCTATTACTTTGCCTTGCTCGTCTTTCACCACTGAATTATCATCAATCGTAAAATTGGTGCGTGTTACTACTGTTTTTACCTTAGGCTGCTGCTGTGCAAAAACCCAAAAAGGTAAAACCAAAATTACAGAAAGAAGATACGCAACTATTCTAGCCATGTATCTGCAATATACAAACAAAATCTATTTTAGAAAAGCTTCTACCGCTTCTACAAATTCCTGGGGTTTTTCGGCATGCACCCAATGCCCGGCTCCAGCTATTTCTACCAAATGATTGTGTGGAAATAAATCCATGATTTCTGAAAAATTAGAAGCATTAATATAGTCTGATTTTTCTCCTTTTATAAAGAGCGTTTCGCCCTCAAAAGTAGCTACACTTTTTATTCCAGATGAAATGTTTTGGTAGGCGTTGTAAAGTGCCTCTAAATTAAACCGCCAATCAAACTCATTATTGTCTTTTCTGAAAAGTCCTTTCATTAAAAACTGCACCGTAGATTCTTCGTCTAAATACGTCCGTAAAATAGCTTCTGCTTCTTGTCGAGATTGCAAACTTTTTAAATCAACAGCAAAGAGAGCTTTAAATACAGAACTGTCTCTGTCTTCGTATTCTACAGGAGCTACATCTACTACAATTAATTTTTCTACTTTATCGCCATTTTCTAAAGCAAACTGCATAGCTGTTTTACCACCCATAGAATGTCCTATAATATTGGCTTTTAGAATATGGTGTTGCTCATAAAATTCGACCAAATCTTTTACCAAAATATCGTAATCAAATGCTGCTGTATGAGGCGACCTTCCGTGGTTCCTAATGTCAATTATATAGACTTGAAAATGTTCAGAAAACTGTTTGGCAATAGTTTGCCAATTATCTAAAGAGCCCATTAATCCGTGAAGAATAATTAGTGGAAAACCAGAGCCGAAAGTTTTATAATGGAGATTCATTTTCTTAACGATAAAAACATTACATCATTTTAGTACGCTTCATTAAAAAAGGAAGCAACACTTGACGGAAATCTAAATGAATATCTGCTTCTACAAAATCTATCTTAAACTGCCCGCATTTCAAGAGCAAATCCTTTTTAAATTTTTGCATTTGCTCTACATAAAAATCTTTCACTTGATTGGAGTGTAATTTTACTTTTTCACCTGTTTCCATATCTACAAATTGATAGGGTCTGTTCTCAAATTCAAACTCCATTTCCTTCCTCTTATCTACCACATGAAAAAGAATAATTTCATGTTTATTAAACTTCAAATGTTGCAGTGCAGCAAAGAGCTCTTCTGTGCCTTGGCTACTCATATCATCAAACATATCGCTAAACAAAATAATCATGCTTCTTTGGTGCACGGTATCGGCTATTTCATGTAGCGATTTAGCCACATTGGTAGTTACATTCAGGGGAGTTGTTTTTAGTAAATTATCTAAATGCGCATAGAGCATTTGGTGATGCTTGGTAGTGCTTCTGGCTCCTGTATTTACCTTCACCCCATCACTAAAAATACTTAAGCCCGCAGCGTCTCTTTGTCGCTTTAGTAAGTTAATTAACGCAGCTGCACTCAACACCGAAAATTTTAATTTGTTAATCTGGTCTTTATCATCTTTCGGGAAGTACATAGAGGACGAAGCATCTATCACAATTTGGCAACGTAAATTGGTTTCTTCTTCATACCGCTTTACATACATTCTATCGGTACGGGCATACACCTTCCAGTCCAGATTTTTAGTAGGCTCACCAGGGTTATACAACCGATGCTCGGCAAACTCCACAGAGAAACCATGAAAGGGTGATTTATGCAGACCAATAATAAACCCTTCCACTACTTGCTTGGCGAGTAGTTCCAAATTATCAAAACCCTTTATCTGAGAAAGATTCTCCATTCAAATTGCTATTAGTTCTATGCTATATAAAATCGTAAAAACAAAAACGTCCCGCAAGAAAAGCGAGACGTCTAAGTTAAAATTTAATTAGTGGTCTTATAGATGTTTTTGAATGGTAGCATCTAATTGGTTTTTAGGCACCGCTCCTACTACCTTGTCTACTACTTGTCCGCCTTTAATAAAAAGGATAGTAGGAATACTACGAATACCATATTGCATAGAAACATTCGGGTTAGAATCTACATCTAATTTACCAATGTTTACTTTGCCTGTATACTCTGTAGCTAATTGATCTACTACTGGTCCTAAAGCCTTGCAAGGTCCGCACCATTCTGCCCAAAAATCTACTACCGTAAGTTTGTCTGATTTTAAAACGTCTGCATCAAAATTTGCATCTGTGAAATGAGTTGCCATGTTTGTTATTTTTTATTGTTGTTAAAAAGGAATGTGAAAATACTATTACTAGAACGAACGAACGATTAGTTTATTGACATATTAACACTTTTTATCCCAAGCACTGTTCTATTGCTTTTACAATTTTAGTATCCTTTGGAGTAACTGTAGATGGATACACTGCTACTACCTTCCCATTTCTATCGACTAAGTATTTATAAAAATTCCACATGGGAGTTTGACTCAATACCCCATTTTCACTTTTATTGGTCAAAAATTTATAAACGGGATGTTTGCTCCAGCCTATCACTTTGGTCTTTTCCATTATCTTAAAAGTAACTCCATAATTGAGTGAACAAAATTCAGTAATTCCTTTGCCAGACAATGGCTCTTGAAACATAAACTGATTACAAGGGAACCCAATTACTTCCAATCCCTTCTCTTTATAATGTTCATAAATAGCTTGCAACTCCTCTAGCTGAGGCGTAAATCCACATTTAGATGCAATATTTACTATTAAAAGTACTTTTCCTTTATATTGAGAGAAGTCAACCTCTTTTCCTTGAATATCGTTTGAAGATAAATGATAAATCGTTTTTTCCATAAATGTTAGCGAGGAGATACCTTGGGATATTTTATAGGTGTAGGAATTTTATTTTGTATAGATGTAAATGTCTCGTAAGGACCTTCTACAGATTGTGCATTCACAACCCAATCTGGAAGAGAGCCACCTGGGTCAGAAGCATATTCATTGGTAACCTCTACGCCATCTGCTTTCTCTACAATTTTCCAGTAGGCAATCATTTTTTCAATTCGCACCACACCCTCTACTGGACTCAAATATTTGGGATCGGATGTAATGTGCATGATGGTAGTTTTGGTCGCTTCATTACGTTCTATTTTTACACGCTCCACGCAGTCTCTATTGGCTACTGGCCATGGCGCATTAAACGTAAGATGTGCTATAAATTCATCCTCTCCAATCCTTGCTATTATCTTAGAATCTTTACACCTTGGAACCCAACTGGGATAAGCATTGTAGTCCAAAAGAATTTTGAGTACTTGCTCTTTAGAAGTATGTAAAAACATCACCGCCTTAGAGTCTTTTAGTTTTCCCCAACGACCTTTTTTAGTGAAAATTTTTATTCCCTTTTTCTCCCTTTCTAATAGCCATTCATCTATCTTCTGAAAAGAATTTGCCTGAATAGAAATAAAAAGAAAACTGAGTATTAAAAAGGATGCGCTTTTTTTCATGGTTGGCTAAAATACAATTTATCTAGTCAGCAAATAATACTGTTTATTTTAATGTAACGCATATTTTTAAGAATAGTTCGTTTACTGAATTTTTGTGACATTTAACCGCTTCTCACATATTATATTACCTTCACATTTTAAACCAACGGCAATAATTTACCAACAAACAGTTGCATGAAAAACAGAAGCTACCAATACATACTTGAAAAAAAAGAGAATGGTTACAACTATAAAACCATCGAAATAGAATCGGAAGATAGCTTCGAAAAAGATTTAATAATTCTCGCATTCCCTATGAGTGAATTAAATCATGCCGATAAAATTTTAGGACAATTTGGATTGCGAGAAGATACCGAATATTTCTACGAACAATGCCGCGAAGTAATCTCAGTACCCGAGAAACACATTAACGAAAAAGGCGAAGGCAAATTAACTTTCCAAAGTTACTTTCACAATTTCCCACATTCGGTGACTGCTATTAATGATAAAGCCATTGTAGTGGTAGCACTTCAACCGAAAGAGGAAAGCAATGCTGATGGCAAAAAAGATTATTGGCTAGTGGGTTACATTCATGCCAATGTTTACGACTTTAAAGACCTTGATGGAAGTGTACACGAGGGCTTTTACTATAACATGCTTCGCATCAGTGAGCGTTCAGAAAATGGAATAAAAGTGTACAGAAGAAAGAAAATTTTCACACTTGTATTTTCGGTGCTGCATAGTTTAGTAGATGTGTACGGAGTGCATTTTGCTTATGCTGCTATGGGAAAAGAAAACCAAGCCATTAACGATGCGCTGGTTTTAAACTCCAGTAAATACAACAAGCATTTTGAGAAATTTCCTATGCGCACCAATACCAAAATCAATTTCCTTTTTGGTAATAAATCGGCTTCTCAAAAACTGGTAGATATTACCAATGATACAGTTCGATTAAAAGAAATGTATGCTAAAATGATAGCAGATAAAGGTAGCTATGTTTTTCAGATGTATCACCATGAAGGGGAATTTTTACGCATGGTAGAAAACATAAAAAGCTATTCTAAAAGCAGCGCAGTATATATGATTCCAGATGCTTCGGGAAATTTAGAAGCCGCTTGTGTGGCTATGAATTGGGGCGATTACTTTCTTTTTACTCTAGAAAATCCAACAGGAATTTTCAAACTCATTGCTTCGCTAAAACTGACAGATAATTTACTCTACCCGCTTTGCATTGTTGGCTCTGAAAAAGGCGTGGATACTTTGCTAAAAGGAATAACATACAAATATCGCAAAGAGCATAAGTGCCATCTCACCTTATTAAATTCTTACCCAGGTGACCCACACTTCAAATCGAAACAGAGTTTCATTTTTGATGAATATCAGTTCTTCATTATTTCCGATAGAAAAGACCACTTTGATAAACTCAAAGACCAATCAAAAGATGAGGCAGGAAATGTTCGGTATTTTATAGACAATCCGATTTTGTAACTAAGTCCCATTTCTTTCCAACTTTCAGCCAATATTTCAGTTTTTATAAAGCCGAAAGGCAATACTGTCATACGTTTTTAGGCCTTTACTGACAAATAGTTTCTTTTCTAGCTTTGGATAGTTATTTGCGTACCTTGTTTACACAAAAACTAAACCTATGAACGCAAATAATTTCACCACCAAATCTTTGGAAGCATTAAGTGCCGCACAACAATCGGCTTTTGAAAATGCAAACCCAGAATTAGATACCATTCACTTGCTAAAAGGAATGTTGGAAGCAGATGAAGATGCTCTCCCCTACCTACTTGAAAAAGCAGGAGTCAATAAAAATATTTTGCTCGGCAAAGTAGAAGAGAAATTAAAATCGCTCCCAAAAGTTTCGGGTGCTACTGCACAGCAGCCACCTTCTCATAAATTTGGACAACTAATTTTGACTGCTAATAAATTGCTGAAAGAATTTGGAGATAGTTATGTAACTATTGACCATTTACTCTTAGGCATGTTGGAAATAAATGACGATACCAGCAAAGTATTGAAAAGCGCAGGCTTAGAAGAAAAAAAATTACGAGCAGCAATCACGGAACTTCGCAAAGGAGCTACTGTAACCGATCAAAATGCAGATGCGAAATACAACTCGCTCGAGAAATATGCCATCAACTTAAATAATCAAGCAAAGAGCGGAAAGCTAGACCCAGTAATAGGTAGAGACGAAGAAATACGCAGAGTAATGCACATTCTTTCGCGCAAAACAAAAAACAATCCGCTTTTAATCGGTGAACCAGGTGTGGGAAAAACCGCCATAGCCGAAGGAATAGCACATCGTATTGTGAAAGGTGATGTGTCAGAAAATTTAAAAAACAAAACCATTTACGCGTTGGATATAGGGGCGCTCATGGCGGGCGCAAAGTATCGTGGCGATTTTGAAGAGCGCTTAAAAGCGGTAGTAAAAGAAGTGAAAGAAGCAGAAGGAAGAATCATTCTTTTTATAGATGAAATTCATACGCTGGTAGGGGCAGGTGCTACTGAAGGCGCTATGGATGCAGCCAATATCATTAAGCCAGAACTAGCTCGTGGTGAGCTTCGCGCTATCGGTGCTACTACTTTAAGTGAGTATCAAAAATATTTCGAAAAAGACAAAGCCCTCGAAAGACGTTTCCAAAAAGTTCAGGTAGATGAACCCAATATAGAAGATGCTATTTCGATTCTTCGTGGGCTAAAAGAACGCTACGAAACTTATCATAAAGTAAGAATTAAAGATGAAGCCATTATCGCTTCGGTAACGCTTTCCGATAGATATATTTCCGAACGCTTTCTTCCAGATAAAGCCATTGATCTAATAGATGAGGCAGCTGCAAAGCTACGCCTGCAAATGGATTCAGTGCCTGAAGAGTTAGATGAAATTGACAGACGAATCATGCAACTAGAAATAGAAATAGAGGCATTGAAACGCGAGAATGATGAGAAAAAACTGAAAGAATTAAGGGAAGAGTTAGCCAATCTGCAAGAGCGCAGAAATGAGTTTAAAGCAAAGTGGCAATCTGAAAAAGATATAGTAGATAACATTCAAAACAAGAAGCGCGAAATAGAGCAATTAAAACTAGAAGCAGAACGATACGAGCGCGAAGGAGATTATGGCAAAGTAGCTGAAATCCGCTATGGCAAAGTAAAAGAAACAGAAGCTACCATTGCAAAACTAGAAACAGATTTGGCTAAAATTTCTGCCGATAAAAGAATCTTAAACGAAGAAGTTACCTCCGAGGACATAGCAGCTATTGTGGCTAAATGGACAGGAATACCAGTAACAAAAATGCTCGAAGGCGATAAAGAAAAACTCTTGAAACTGGAAGAAAAACTTTCTGAAAGAGTGAAAGGACAAGACGAAGCCATAGAAGCAGTGGCGGATGCCATTCGCAGATCTCGTGCGGGTTTACAAGATGAGCGCAAGCCCATTGGATCTTTCCTTTTCTTAGGAACTACAGGTGTTGGAAAAACAGAATTGAGTAAAGCATTATCTGAAATTTTATTCAACGATGAAAACGCCATGGTGCGCATAGATATGAGTGAGTATCAAGAAAAGCACTCTGTATCTCGCTTGGTGGGTTCCCCTCCAGGATATGTGGGCTACGATGAAGGTGGACAGCTTACAGAAGCCATTCGCAGAAAACCATACTCAGTGGTACTTTTCGATGAGATAGAAAAAGCACATCCAGATGTTTTTAATATTTTACTGCAAGTATTAGATGATGGACGATTGACCGATAACAAAGGTCGCACGGTGAATTTCAAAAACACCATCATTATCATGACCTCTAACATAGGCTCTGATATTATTCAAAAGAATTTTGAAAACATCAATGAAGACACCGATTTATTAGGTGTTGTAGAAACCACTAAAATTGAAGTGGTAGAGCGATTAAAACTATCAGTTCGTCCAGAATTTTTGAATCGAATAGATGAGATTGTAATGTTCCGTCCTTTGATGAAAAAACAGATTCGTGCCATTGTGGAATTACAATTAAACAACCTGAAACACTTACTGGCTGGCAAAGAGATAGAGCTAATAGTAACCAATGAAGCATTGGATTGGTTGGGCGATGAAGGCTTCGACCCTCAATATGGTGCACGTCCTTTAAAACGTACCATACAAAAAGAAATCGTAAACGAATTATCTAAGAAAATTTTAGCTGGCGAAATAGAAAAACAGGGAAAGATAATAGTGGATTGTTTTGAAGGGAAGTTGGTGTTTAGGAATAAGTAAAAAAACAATTATTCAACCTAAGCCCTTTCAATGAAAATTGGAAGGGCTTTTTTCATCCCCACCTCCACTTACTCACTAAATCCCAAACTACCACCCCCGCAGAAACACTTATGTTGAGCGAATGCTTGGTACCGAACTGAGGAATTTCTATTACATAATCCGAAGCACTCACAATACTTTGCTCTACACCATCTACTTCATTTCCAAAAACCAATGCCAGTTTTTTTCCCTCCGGAAATTCAAATTCATGTAATTGCGTAGCATTCTCCGCTTGCTCTATAGCTGCTATCAAAATCCCATTTTGCTTTAATTCTTCTAATGCAGCTTGTGTAGTTTCAAAATATTTCCAAGCCACCGTTTCAGTAGCACCCAGTGCAGTTTTTTGAATATCTCTGTGCGGTGGAGCACCTGTAATACCGCATAAATACACAGCTTCCACAGCAAAGGCATCTGCTGTTCTGAACACCGAACCTACATTCAAATGAGAGCGCACATTATCTAAAACTAAAATTAAAGGCGTTTTATCAGCGGCTTTAAAATCATCCTTGCTGATTCGATGGAGTTCTTCGTTTTTAAGTTTGCGCATAGTTTACTTGAAAATAATATTTGCTAACATACTAAAAGATTCTTCTTGATTTTTGTTCCAATCATCACTCTCGACTATCTGTCAACATCCACTTAGTTAAACTCAAATTATTTTGATTATTTTCAATACTTATTCATCTGACTTATTCTGCATTTTCATAAACACAGCATAAGCGTTTTGTGTAATCAAATTTTTATCGGACAGTGCTATTTTAGCAGAGCTGATTTGTGTGAAACCATTTTCAGAAATTCCAGTTTCTACTTCTATCATCTCGAACTGTGTCTGACTTTTTGCTTCAAACACAAACTGTTTACTATTTAAAGTAACAACGGCACTTTCGGGTACTACCAATGCATCTGTGCTCTTCACTGTAATATCTGCATTCATAAACATTCCTGGTATGAGGCTCTTGTCGTACTTTTCAAAATGACAATGTACATCTACACTTCTTTCGCCCGATAAATCTTTTCCTATCAAAATAATTTCACAAGGATATTTTTTGTCAAGGTCGTTATTCGTGTAAGCCATTAATTTCTGACCAATAAAAAGTTTATCTAAATCTTTTTCAAATACCGTAAGATTCAAATGTATGTCTGAAGGATTTACCAACTCAAACAAAACATCGGCAGGGTTTACATACTTACCTATGTTTACATTTACTTTAGAAACAAACCCATCTATTGGTGATGGAATAGCGATGCTGCGAGAGAGGGTATTGTCTGTCAGTTTATCTGGGTTGATACCGATTAGTTTCAACTTTTCGTAAAGCGATTTAATAAGTACTCGTTGACTTTTATATTCAGCCTCTGCTAGCTCAAATGTTTTATCACTACTGGCTTTGCTTAGGTTTAACTCTCGCTGACGATTAAATTCACTTTCAGTGTATCCGTATCGAGCCTTTGCTGTCAGATAGTCTTGTTGGAGTTGAATGTATTGCTGATCTTCCATTACCGCTATGATTTCCCCTTTGCTTACATGCATACCTGGAAGCAGTTGAGTTGTTTTCAGATAGCCACCCAGCGGAACACTAATAGAAACCATATTTTGAGGTGGCACATCTATAATTCCATTCACTTTCAGAATACTGGAAATACTCTTATGTTCTGGCTTACCAATTACGAGGTTGGCATTCTTAAGTTGTGCAGCCGAAAGTTCTACTACATTCGAAGTGAGTGTTTCTGTAGCAACTGTTTCTGTAGCCTTATTCTTGCATGCCATTACTTGAATGAGCATAAAAAAAACGATGATAATTCTTTTCATATAAAAGTGATTATTGATTAGTTAGGGAATTGATTTCGATAATGCTCTGGTTCAGATTTTTTACAGCATCAGAATACTCGCTTTGTATAGCAATTGCCTGATTCGTAAGCAGCACCCATTCCAGATAATTGATGTCTCCGTTTCTAAATTGTTGCTGTGCAGTTTGAAGAATAACAGTAGCATTTTTCAGCGCAGTGGTTTCATAATACTCTACGCGCTGTTGGTTTTTGAGCATTTGCAACCATGCTTGCAGATACTTAGCATTCATTTCTTTTAGCCCTGCTTCGTATTTGCTCAATGCAATTTTACGGTTAATCTCTGCGGCTGCTATGCGTGCATGTTGCCCTGAAAAAAAGATAGGCAATCCTATTCCAACTTGAACACTAGAGAAACGATTCGTAGCAGTAAAGTTTTTTTCAACTCCTGCTATGTTCTGCAATCCTATAATACTTTGGTTGGCATATCCCAAAAACAAATCTGGAGCCAGTTTAGACTGCTCCAATCTTTTGTTTGAAAGGCTAATTTGTTCTTGTTGTAATAAAGATTTGAGATAGGGATGTTGCTGAAGTAAATTAGTGTCTTTGGAAACTGCTAACGGAAGTTTGGATACAGTTGTCTCTGGTACAAAATCTTTATCTGTGTTTAGCACCAGTTTAAACTGCAATAGCAAAACACCAAAGTCTTGTTCTACTTGAAGTAGCTGTTCTTGTATTTGTCCGCGTTGGGTTTCAGCAGTTGTTTTTTCCAGCACATTGCTTTCTCCTTTTGAGAATCTAAGCGAAGCATTTTTTAAAAACAAAGCATACAAACTATCTGTTTGAAATAACAAAGCACGCTTTTGTTGTAAGTAGAGCAGTGAATAAAAAAGTTGTGATACTTCTTTTTTGATTTCATTTTGCTTCCAGCTTACATTAATAATTCCGCTCTTCCATTCTTCATTCATCACCGCCTGCTGCCGAGCATATACCAAAGGAAAGCGAATACTCTGCGAAACACCAAATTTGGTATCCTTGTAAATGCTATTTATTTGACCATACTCAGCAGTGACCGATGTTTGAGGAATATCCCAAGCTGCACCTTTCATTTTTTTAAGATAATCAGATTGCAACTGTTCGTTCCGAATAGAAAGATTGTTTTTGTAGGCAGTGTCTATAGCCGCTTTTAAGGAGATGGATTGTTGCGCCTGTATAGAAGAACTGAAACCAGTAAGAATAAATAAAATAGAAACCGCTACTGCCTTTGCTTTGTTTTTTCCAAATGATATTCCGTTTTCAAAAAGTATGTATAGAATAGGAAGAATAAAAAGGGTGAGCAATGTAGCAAACAACAACCCTCCTATCACTACAGTGGCTAATGGTCGCTGTACCTCAGCTCCAGAGCCATTGCTAATAGCCATAGGTAGAAAACCAAGCGATGCCACAAAGCCAGTCATCACCACAGGACGCAAACGAATCTTGGTCCCCATCAGCACTATCTTGCGAACATCTGTCCATCCTTCACTCTTTAAGCGATTGAACTCAGCTATCAATACAATACCATTTAATACAGCAACACCAAAAAGTGCAATGAAACCAACTCCTGCAGAAATACTGAAAGGCATACCCCTCAATGCCAATCCAAAAATACCTCCTATGGCAGATAGTGGAATGGCGGAATAAATCAGCAATCCTTGTTTGATGGAATTGAAAGAAAAATATAGCAGTAAGAAAATGAGCAACAAAGCTACTGGCACTGCAATACTTAATCGTTGCTTGGCAGCATTCAAATTTTCAAATGCTCCACCATACGTAATGTAATAGCCTGCCGGAAATTTAATTTGTGTATCTATTTTCTTTTGTAGTTCTGTTACGATGGTCTGTACATCTCTACCGCCCACATTAAATCCTACAATAATCCTTCGCTTGGTATCTTCTCTTTGAATCTGCATGGGTCCATCTTTCAGCGATACATTGGCTACTTGATAAAGAGGAATCTGTGTTCCTTTAGGAGTGGGTATCAAAAGATTTTGAGCATCCTCTATGTTTTTCCTTTGCTCACCGTTTAATCTTACCACCATATCAAAACGCTTTTCTCCTTCATACACGAGTCCACTACTTTCACCAGCAAAGGCAGTATTCACTACTCTATTTACCTCTTCAATATTCAACCCAAACTGAGCCATAGCAGCCCTGTTGTATTCAATTAAAATCTGAGGCATACCAGTTACTGTTTCTACATAAATATTTCTAGCCCCTTCTACCGTAGCAGCTAAAGCTCCCAGTTTCTTAGCATAGAGTGCGAGTGTGTCTAAATCTTCTCCGTAGATTTTACAAACTACATCCTGCCGAGCACCCGTCATCAGTTCATTAAAGCGCATCTGCACAGGGAACTGAAAGCCTGCAGTAACGCCAGGAATAGCCTCAAGTTCTTTCCCCATCTTTTCTGCAAGATCAGGAAATGTAGATGCCGAAGTCCACTCTTTCTTATCTTTCAAAATCACCATCATATCACTGGCATCCATAGGCATAGGGTCGGTAGGAATTTCTCCACTGCCTATCTTGGTTACTACCTTTTCTACTTCTGGAAATTTGGTTAAAAGAATGTGAGCTGCTTTTTGAGTAGCATCTATTGTAGTATGCAAATTACTACCCGTAAGTACTCGAGTATCTACTGCAAAATCTCCTTCTTCCAAAGACGGAATAAACTCACCTCCCATAAAAGAAAGCACCACCAACGAAACCACAAATAAAGAGACAACACCTGCTAGTAAACTCTTAGGAAAATGGAGCGCACGTTCCAATGCATGTTGGTACCAGCGTTCCAGCCTTTCCATCAATCGGTCACTGATGTTCTTTTTATGAGAAATCTTCTTACTCATAAAAAGAGCACTCATCATCGGCACATAAGTAAGCGACAGAATAAACGCCCCTAACAAAGCAAAGGCAACCGTTTGCGCCATCGGCTTAAACATTTTACCTTCTATGCCTTGAAGTGCAAATGTAGGTAGGTACACAATCAAAATAATTATTTGACCAAACACTACACTTCGTATCATTTTGCCTGATGCTCCTTTTACTTCGGTATCCATCTGCTCCTGGTTTAAAAGTGCAGTGCCTGCAAAATGTTTACTGTGTGTCAATTGATGCAACACTGCCTCTACTATAAACACCGCCCCATCTACTATCAATCCGAAATCAAGGGCACCCAAACTCATTAAGTTTCCTATCACCCCAAAGGTATTCATCATAATCACCGCAAAGAGCATAGCCAATGGAATAACCGAAGCCACAAGCAATCCCGCTCTCAAATTTCCCAGAAAGAAAACCAACACAAAAACCACTATCAACGCGCCTTCCATTAGATTGGTTCTAACCGTGCCTATAGCATTATTCACCATTTTTGTTCTATCCAGAAAAGGCTCTATCTCCACTCCCTCGGGCAATGTTTTTTGAATCAAAGCCACCCGCTCTTTCACATCCTTTATCACCTCACTGCTATTGCCTCCTTTCAACATCATCACTACTGCTCCTGCCACTTCGCCCTGGTCGTTGTAGCACATAGCACCATATCTAGTAGCACTTCCAAATCGCACCTCCGCCACATCGCGAATCAAAAGTGGTGTACCATTCTCAGTATTCTTAACTGCAATACTTTTGATATCCTCTATACTCCGCACCAAACCTTCGCTTCTGATGTACAGCACCGTAGGTCCCTTTTCGATATAGGCACCGCCTGTGTTTTGATTGTTTTTCTCCAAAGCTGAAAACACATCGCTGATGGTAATTCCGTAAGCCTTTAGTTTGTTAGGTTCTACGGCTACTTCGTATTGTTTCAAGTACCCACCAAAACTACTCACATCCGCTACACCTTTCACACCCAGCAGCTGCCTGCGGACTACCCAGTCTTGAATGGTACGCAGTTCCATGGCATTGTACTTCTTTTCATACCCCTTCTTAGGCTTTACCACATATTGATAAATCTCTCCCAAACCAGTAGTGACCGGTGCCATAGCAGGAGTTCCTATCCCTTGCGGAATCTGAGATTGTACCTGCTGTAGTCTTTCTGCCACTTGCTGCCGAGCCCAATACACATCGGTAGCATCATCAAATACAATAGTGACCAGCGACAATCCAAAACGCGAAAAACTTCTTATCTCTTTCAATCCCGAAATATTGCTATTCGCTTGTTCTATGGGGAATGTAATGAGTCGCTCTACATCGGGTGCTCCCAGCGATGGAGTGACAGTAATTACCTGTACCTGATTGTTGGTAATATCAGGCACCGCATCTATAGGCAGTTTGGTTACTTGATAGCCACCATAGACAATGAGTAGTATTAAAAACAAACCAATAATCAATTTATTATTGACCGAAAAATCAACGATTTTAGTGAGCATACTATTGCTTATTTTTTACTTTAAAAAAAATAGAAACACTACTGTAGTTAGCCCTGTATCAAAATACTAGGGACCTAGTCACTACCCATTTTTGGAGATAGTTAAAAAAAACTACAGTAAAGAATTAGGAAACCTTAGGTGGCTGCCAAATAGCAGATAGGCTTTGGAAAGAGACCAAAGAAACCTCTGTAAACAGAATTTTTTCTACCGCAATAGTGTACGATTTGAATGAAAATTCTGGAAGTGTAAACGGAATAAAAGCAATCCCTCCATTCGAAACACAAGCCTCGCCTGATTTGAACGGAAGTGTCATGTCTCTATCGTGGTCTTTATCCTTTACATTTCCATGCAGGTAATGAATCTCTAAAAACTGAAAGAGCGTCATCTCTTTATTTTCTTTCTTATGCTCTAGGAAATGAATTACAAAGGCAGGCAGTTTCAGCAACTCATGCCCACCCAGATTAGGCACCAGAGAAAGTGTAAATAAATAAAAAGATAAGATGACTACTGCTGTTTTCACTTCTGCAAAGATAAAGATTAAAAACAATTGAAATTAGCTTTATACAGTTCTACTTTCTTTAAATGATTAAAATCATAGAAATGAAAATGGATTCTATCCTTCACAAAAATTATGCAAGAATATACTGACACAGAGAGGGAGTATAGGTTACACCACCTCTAAGCAAACATCAAAGAGCAGCGTTACAGCTCTCCTCTTAAAGTTCTAAATATGTGAATCATACAACTCTTTTCCAAAATTCTGTAATGATTTAGAAAAGATAGCTCGCAAATTTGTACCCTCCTATTTATCTATTTTTTCAAGCTCAAATAAATCAAATCAGCAGAAGCTATTTTGATTAAATACATTTTACCCATGAAGGAATTGGAAGATTATAGCTGGTTCCCATCTGTGTTAAGAAATTTCCAAACCGATTTCATTGGCTTTGTGGTAGCTAAATTAAATGTCTATGATGTGTTGGTTGATTACCTCAAAACACTATCCCTGCCTGCGTATCCCATGTACGACCTTTGCTCTGGTAGTGGTGAGCCAGCCATCAGCATCTTTAAGAAAAGCAATTTTTTCAGTCAACTTTTACTAAGTGATAAATACCCAAGACTATTTCTATCAGCGGATGCTAACATCCGCTATCAGCCACAAAGCACAGATGTGCTAAACCTGGAATTTAAAAACAACACCTACTATACACTGTTTAATTCCCTTCATCATTTTACAGATGCAGAAAAATTAAAACTCACCGAAACCATTATAGAAAGCGGTGCTACCGCCTTTATTGTAGAGATATTGGAGCCTACTTTCACTTGCTTAATGAAGGTATTTTTCATGACCACACTCGGCAGCATTTTGTTGACACCATTCTTACACCCCTTTTCTTTCAAGCGTCTGTTCTTCACCTATGTCTTCCCTATCAATATCCTCACCATCACTATAGATGGCATCCTCTCTGTTCTAAAATCCCGTTCTGTAAAACAATACCAAACGCTATTCACACAGCACCACCCTAGCATGCAAATACTCCGATTTCCAAATGGACTAAGTCCGCTTATCCTCATCCAGATTCAACCATAACAATGAACCCACTCCTCACCTTTTGGAAATTCACTCGACCCCATACCATTATTGGAAGTGTGGTAGGAATTCTCACCCTCTATTTTGTAGTCTGCGAAAAGCCCGAAACACAATGTGTCTCTTATTTGATAATGGCGTTGTGTATCGGCATCTCTACCAATATTTTTATTGTGGGCATCAATCAAATAGCAGATGTAGCTATTGATAAAATCAACAAACCTTATCTGCCCATTGCATCAAGGGCTTTGAGTGTGCCTCATGCCAAACTCATTGTACTTACTGCATTACTCATCAGCCTTGGTTTAGCCTTATACATTTCACCTTACCTCTTTGCCATTATAGCACTCGCCACTACCATCGGTTGGGCGTATTCTATGCCGCCATTTCATTTAAAGAAACACCACATCACAGCCGCTTTATCTATCACCCTAGTACGCGGAGTCTTGCTCAATGCTGGTGGATTTATCGTGTTCAACTACTTAGTTAATCACACGCTCACCATGCCTGAGAATGTAAAAATACTCACGCTCTTTATCATTGCATTCAGCATCGTTATCTCCTGGTTCAAAGATTTACCAGATATAGAAGGCGATGCCCAATACCACATCCAAACATTCGCTATTTTGTACTCTCCTAAAGTAGCATTAATAGCTGGCAATCTATTGGTGGGACTGGCTTACGTATTTACCATCTACATGAAGTACATAGATTATGTTCTGTCAGATTCGCCTTCATTCAAAACCAAAACCCTGCTCTTTGGGCACTTACTTTTATTAGTACTTTTTATCATCAATGCCTTTTCTATAAAACTAAATGAACACCTTTCCATCCAAAAATTTTACAAACGTTTTTGGTGGTTCTTCTTTGCAGAATATCTATTGTATTTGGTGGCGTATGTGGTAAAGTGAAAGTTGTGTTAAGCTCAAATCCTAGCTCTTTAGCTTGTCATTCTAAGCTTAGCAAGGAAGAACTACTATTGAATGAAATATAGAAACCACTTGTTATTCACTTTAACCATATTGAAAACACAAGATTTTTCCGAAAATTTACCATATGAAACTCTTATCTGTGATTGGTGAGGACCAATAGTTGGAAAATCTAAAACTGCTGCAGAGCTATACATTTCTCTGAAACAATTTTGGTGATCTTTAGTATCTTTTGCTATACCACAAATATTTTTTACATCGTAATCTGATTCAAATTTCGGATGAGTAGATGCGAGTACAGAAAGTTTACTAAAATCACCAGATTTGGCAGCATTAATAATTACTCGAATAATATTCAAAGGATGGTCTTGAACTTCTTCAGAAGAAGGTATATCTTGATTAAATTGTCCAAAAGTTGAATCAGCCCAATATTCATAACTATATTTATACAAAGCATATGGTTTATTATCTGTCCATTTAACAGCTAACAACGGACTTCCCCTAGTGTCTCTCCTAAACACTTTTATAAAGGAAGTATCTCTTTCATGGGTAATCCAATTATAAGAAGTCCAAAAATCAAGTAACCCATTATCCCTATGTGTAAACATTACTGTCCATGAGTCAACTATAGAATCTTTTGTATTACCATATTTTTTACAAATCTCTTTGCAAGTAAGCATGTTGGTATCTAGAAAACTCTGAATAGAAAATTTAATATTTCCGTTATTGTCATATTCCTCTTCTATATTGGATGTATCTGTCCAATAATAAATTGATTTCCTATCAAAACTAGCTATTGATGATTTTTCAATAGCTTCCTTAACACGAAAGTTGGCATAAGAGTATTCCTTGCTGTATTTGTCTTTGCCTATGACTTGTTTTCTACAGAGCAAAAAACCTCTACTGTTGAATTGGTAGTATCGGGTATAAACTGGTAAACTGTCTGAATCCCACTCCTTTTCTTTAAGCACTGGGTAATGATACATAGCACATGTAACAGACTTGGTTCTGTCCATAAATCCAAAATCCTTCAAATCGTTGAAAGGTTTTTGAGAATATCCCACTAACGGAATCAATGATAATAAAAACACTTTTGCTCTCATTAATGATAATTGAGATAATACAAACATCAAATTAGCTCAAAATGGAGCAAATGCTTTCCACTCCTACAGCTATCTCCACAAATCTACCACAATTTTCTTTTAGCATTTTATACAAAAGAAAAAGGGTTCAGAAAAATCTGAACCCTTTACTGTATTGTACCGCGTAGGGGAGTCGAACCCCTCTTTCATCCGTGAAAGGGACGTGTCCTAACCGATAGACGAACGCGGCATTTCCTTTACGGGACTGCAAAAGTAGAAATTTTGTTTAAATATCAAAATGAATCTAAAATTTGTGTAAAAAAGTATTTTTGCGCAGCCTAAAACAACCACTATGTCACTTAAAACAGTAGCCACCTTTAATTTTGCAGGAAAGAAAGCCTTGGTACGAGTAGATTTCAATGTACCTTTAAACAAACAATTTGAAGTAACGGACGATACCAGAATAAGAGGTGCACTGCCTACTATTAACAAAATACTAGCAGATGGAGGGTCGGTAATTTTAATGAGCCACCTGGGCAGACCCCTCAAAAAACTAAAAGAAGACGGCACCGTAGACTTCGAAAAACATTCTTTAAAGCATTTAATTAAACCCATAGAAGCACTATTGGGCAGAGCAGTTCAGTTTGCACCAGACTGTGTAGGCGATGAAGCATTCAGTTTAGCAGCTGCATTAAAAGCAGGCGAAGTATTGCTTTTAGAGAATCTTCGTTTTTATAAAGAAGAAGAAAAAGGCGAAGCCGCATTTTCTGAAAAACTCTCCAAACTAGCCGATGTATATGTAAACGATGCCTTTGGTACTGCGCACCGCGCACATGCATCTACTACCATTGTGGCAAATTATTTTTCTGATGAACATAAAATGTTTGGTTTTCTAATGGCATCGGAAGTAGAAAGTGCCGAAAAAGTAATGCACCATTCCGAAAAACCATTTACCGCTATACTCGGTGGGGCAAAGGTTTCAGACAAGATATTATTGATAGAAAATTTACTAAACAAAGCCGATAACATTCTAATAGGCGGTGGTATGGCATATACTTTCTTTAAAGCATTGGGCGGAAATATTGGTAGCTCTTTGTGCGAAGAAGATAAACTGGAACTAGCACTTTCGCTTTTAGATAAAGCAAAACAAAAAGGCGTAAAACTTTTTCTTCCTTCCGATTCTGTGGCTTCTGAAAAATTTGACGCCAGCTCTCCTACTGCTTCTTATCCCTCTAATGAAATTCCAAACGGCTGGATGGGCTTAGATATAAGCACCGCAGCCATTCAAGATTTCAGCGAAGTAATAGCTAATTCTAAAACCATTTTATGGAACGGCCCAATGGGAGTTTTTGAAATGCTCCCTTTTCAAAAAGGAACCAAAGCAATAGCGGAAGCAGTAGCCAGTGCTACCCAAAATGGTGCATTTAGCTTAGTGGGCGGTGGCGACTCCGTAGCGGCTGTGAATCAGTTTAACTTAGCCGATAAAATAAGTTTTGTTTCCACCGGTGGCGGGGCTTTACTAGAGTATTTCGAAGGAAAAGAATTACCTGGAATTAAGGCTATAACTGGGTAAATAGGTTCTAAAATCGAAGGAACTGATTGGATGTATATTCAAATAAGATTCTTCACTGCGTTCAGAATGACAATCGGCTTTTAGTAAGCTGTTACTTTAGCCCTAGTTGTTATGTTGAGCAAAGCGAAACATCTCTCGATTATTAATAAGTTGTGTACACTAATTCGTTCTCGTTTACCAGCATATTAAAAGAAACAAATAATAATTAAAATTCATGTTTACAAGTTAATTTCTCAATTTATAAATTGTTTAGCTTGCGTGCTCATTCAATACATCTTATTACCCTTAAAAACAACAGTATGAAACACTTCAACAAATTTTTATTACTCCTTTTACTATGCTGTTCCGCATGGGCACAAGCACAAAATTCTCGCGACCCTTGGTTGGTAGGACTGGGAGTGCACGGTCCGCAAATGACCATAGGTGATCAAAAATTCTACAAAGAATATTTCAATGCAAAAAATTGGAACGTAGTGCCAGCAGCGGCTACTATGAAGGCTTTCAGACATATTAAATATGGTATTTCGGTGGGTACTTCTTTATCGCTGGGTACTGCCAAAAGATTTCCTACAAGTTCTTTAAACGATGGTCAGTTTTTTTTAGACTGGGATGTAGATGTTAAATACAGTTTTGCCAATGGATACATTTTGAAAGAAAAATGTTGGTTCGACCCATATCTTTTAATAGGTGGCGGACTCAGCAAATGGGGCAATGTAAAAGGCGATGTAGAAGCAGGTGCAGGGTTCAATATTTGGGTAGTTCGCAACTTTGGATTCTTTGCGCAAGCAGTTTACAATTTCATTCCGGGTGCTGCAACAAAAGATATTTACAACGAGGCTCGTCCTAGTTACATGCATCATTCCTTTGGTGTAGTAGCACGTTTTGGCAAAGGAAAAGATACTGACAAAGATGGAGTGCCCGATACAGAAGATAAATGCCCAAATGACCCCGGCAAGCCAGAATTAGGAGGCTGCCCCGATACCGATGGTGATGGTATAGTAGACAAAGATGATAAATGCCCTGCTGTAGCTGGCTTAGCAACTTTTATGGGCTGCCCTGATACCGATGGCGATGGAATAGTAGATGCAGAAGATGCTTGCCCGAATGACAAGGGTAGTGTGGAAATGAAAGGATGCCCAGATGCAGACGGTGATGGAGTAGCAGACAAAGATGATTTATGCCCTACCACCAAAGGATTGGCAGCTCTTCAAGGATGCCCAGATACGGATGGTGATGGCATAGCAGATAAAGACGATGCCTGCCCGAATGATAAAGGTACCGTGGCTGGAAAAGGTTGCCCAGATAGCGATGGCGATGGCATTTTAGATAAAGATGATAAATGTCCAAATGTTTATGGAGTAGTGGAGAACAATGGTTGTCCAAAACCAGCTTTGACGGTAACAGAGAAACAAGAAGTGCAACAAAAATTAAACTTCGCTGCTAAAAACATCTTCTTTGAAACAGGAAAAGATTTACTAAAAAAAGAATCGTACGATGATTTAGATAATGTGGTAGGCATTATGAAAAAATATGATTTTGTAAAACTTGCCATAGAAGGTCACACCGATAATGTAGGCGTACCAGAAGCAAACGTAGCACTCTCTAACAAACGTGCAGCAGCAGTGGTAGATTATTTAATCAAAAAAGGTGTAGCCCCAGATCGTATGCTCGCAGCAGGTTTTGGACCATCTAAACCAGTAGGTGACAATAAAACTGCAGCAGGTAGAGCATTGAATAGAAGAGTAGAAATTTTAATAAAAGAATAATTCAGAAACCTTTAATCGTATCACAAAAACCCTGCTCCATAGAGCAGGGTTTTTATTAAAACTAATCTTATGAAGGATAAAATCATTGGCTCGCTTATTTGCTGCATACTATTAAGCAGCTGTAATCAAAACAACAACCCTACTGAAACAACCAATACCACTACTGACACTACCACTGCTGTAGAACCAAAGCCTGAAACTAACATAGTAGGCAACGACAAAGATGCACATGGATGCAAAGGTTCTGCTGGTTATACTTGGTCTGAATTAAAGAAAAATTGTGTACGATTATTTGAAGATGGCATTCGGCTCAATCCCATAGTGCAAAAAGAATCGGCAGTTATTTCTGCCTTCGTCATTTTTTCGGAGGACAAAAAGCAAGCTGAACTTTTTCTTCCAGACTCCACAAGTGCATTGCTTTTAGAAAGCACTTCTACCAATGGAAAACCATCTTGGGTGAAAGATAATTTCAAACTCTCTTTTGAAAAAGAATATCTCTTGAAACTAAACGACAAAGAGGTTTATAGAAGTGAGAGCGGAAAATAAAAAGGGTTTCAGAAAAACGCTGAAACCCTTTACTGTATTAGTGTGGAGAATACCGGATTCGAACCGGTGACCCCTTGCCTGCCAGGCAAATACTCTAGCCAACTGAGCTAATTCCCCTTTTGTGAATTGCAAAATTATCTTTTCAAACTACACCAACAAATATTTGAGCATTAATTCTGCGGTGCGTTTAGAAGCTCCTACATTTCCTAATCTTGTTCGCACAAAATCATAACCTTCTAAAACTTCCTTTCTTCCTTCCTCAGATAAAATCAAATTCAATTCCTTCACTAAATTTTCTTCATTCAAATCGTGTTGAATTAATTCTGTCACCACTTTTTTATCGGCTATCAAATTGACAATACAGATGTATTCTATTCCCTTAATTAACCGCTTAGCTATGTGATACGATATAAACCCTGCTTTATAACCCACCACCTCAGGAACATTATACAGAGACGTTTCCAGCGTAGCAGTACCCGAGGTAACTAATGCGGCTTTGGCAGTTTCTAAAATAGCATAAGTGGTATCAATTTTAATTTCACAAACCGCATCTCCTATGATAGCCTCATAAAATTCTCTACCATGAGCACTCATTCCCGCTATCACAAATTTGTATTCTGGAAAATGAGGAATCACTTTTACAAACTCTGGCAGCATCGCTTTTATTTCCTGCTTTCTACTACCAGGAAGAATGGCTATGAGTTGTGGATTATAGCTTGTCTGTTGCGAGTTGTCTGTTGTTAGTTGTCTAACATCTGATATCTGCACTCTAACTTCTGACTTCTGACTTCTAACATCTAACTTCTGCAACTCATCCAACAACGGATGTCCCACAAAATCTACTTCTACGCCATGCCTGGCATAGAATTCCTTCTCGAAAGGAAAGATGACGAACATCCTATCTACAAAGGCTTTCACCTTTTTGACACGGGCCGATTTCCAAGCCCAAAGTTGCGGAGAGATGTAATAGAAAATCTTAAAATTGTTTTGCTTCAAAAAAGAAAACAAACGAAAATTAAAACCCGGATAATCTATTAGAATCACTACATCGGGTTGGTATGCCTTAATATCTTTTTTGCAAAAACTAAGATTATGAAGTATAGTGCCTAAATGCTTTAGCACCTCTACAAACCCCATAAAAGCAAGGTCATTGATGTGTCGCACCAAATGCCCGCCAGCAGTTTGCATCTTATCTCCACCCCAGCACCTAAACTCTGCCGAGGCATCTAACAATTTCAACTCCTTGATAAGATTTGCACCATGAAGATCACCCGATGCTTCACCTGCTATGATATAGTACTTCATGGATTGTGAGAAAAAGGATATTCCTTTTTACATCGTGAATTTAGTGTAGATAATTGGGATTGCCCAAATGAAGGTACTCAAGATAACACCCCGTGAGGCATTGTAATAATCTCTACTAATGAAGCCAAAAAAAATAACCAAGTTCATGATACAACCAAAACTCAACAAGGGCGATAAAAAAGTTTTATCGTGCATGAGTTGTAAATATTTATCCAACGAAACTTCTTCGTGCTTGATGAGATAAAAAATAAAAATCCCAATCACTGGGCCAATGATACCAGGTATAAATCCAGTGAAAAATTTATCCCATTTATAAATAGTAGGATATTGGTTAAACATTTTATCGAGCATGGCTTTACGTTTTTAATAGAACGAAATGAAATCTAAAAAAGTATAACTTCTGAAACTCTAAATTCTATACCCCAAACTACAGACAACAGACAATTGACTTGCAAAATTACAAATCCCATTTCTCATTAATGTGCGCTATACCGTGGTGTGCAGTAAGGTCGTACTTCACAGGCACCACACTCACAAAACCATTTGCCAGCGCCCATTCATCCGTATCTTCGCCTTTATCGTGATTTACAAATTTGCCCGTCAGCCAATAATAATTTCTGCCGAAAGGGTCTTGTCTTTCCATATACTCTTCCTCCCATTTTGCCACTGCCTGTCTGCAAATTTTAATTCCCTTTATGTCTTCTTTTTTCAATCTAGGAATATTCACATTTAGCAAACTTGCAGTAGCTAAACCGTGTTTTAAAATTTGCTCGCAAATATGCTTTGCATAAAAAGTGGCTGCCGAAAAATCTGCTTCCATGGTGTAATCCAACAATGAGAAACCAACCGATGGCACTCCTTCCAAACTCGCTTCCACAGCAGCAGACATAGTACCAGAGTAAATAATATTGATAGAAGAGTTAGAACCGTGATTAATACCCGACACGCACAAATCGGGTTCTCTGTGCATAATTTTATCTACTGCTATTTTTACACAATCTACCGGTGTACCTGAACATTGATAGGATTTTATTCCCTCAAAAATTTTGGTCTCATACAAGCGTAATGGTTCATTGAGCGTGATGGCGTGTCCCATGCCAGACTGAGGAGAATCGGGTGCTACTACTACTACTTCCCCTAAATCTTTTACTGCCTCTACTAAGGCTCTGATGCCGGGAGCTGTAATGCCGTCATCGTTTACTACTAATATTAATGGTTTTGACATAGAGCAAAAATATTCTTTTAATAGAATAAAAACGCATTTTGTAGAATCACAATCACAAAAAGAATATTATTTTCTACATTCAAGAATGAAACAATCCTATATAAACGCAACACAGAAACTACCATTAGTGATAGAGCCAAATGATGGCGAGAACTCTAAAGAGGCTCTTTTAAAATGGATGAAAAAGGAAGAAGCTTTTATAAAAAAACACTTTTACGAAAATGGAGCAATTCTTTTTAGAGGGTTTGAGATTAATACCCCTAAAGATTTTGAAGAACTAGCGCTACAAGTGGACCCGAATTTAAAGAATGATTACTATGGCACATCGCCTCGTAACATTGTAAAGGATACCAACTATGTTTTTACAGCCAGCGAGTTGCCTGGCCACTACCCTATTATGCAGCATTGTGAGATGAGCTATGTGCCTCAGCCCCCTATATCGCTTTTCTTTTACTGCCATGTAGAGCCAGAGTATGGAGGCGAAACACCAGTCTGTAATTTCAGAAAAGTGTATACTGAAATTAATCCAAAAATCAGGGAGGAGTTTGATAGAAAAGGGGTCATGACTGTTCGCAATTATTCGGGCTTAGAAAGCAGCAGTAAATTCAATTTGTTTGAATTAAAAAAATGGAATGAAATATTTCTCACCTCCGATAAAAAAGAAGTAGAAAAACAGTGTAAAGAACAACACATTGAATTTGAATGGATGCCGAATGATCATCTAAGATTAATTCACAGAACCCCTGCCTCCATCAAAAACCCCGTAACCTCTGAGCCTGCTTGGTTCAATCATTTACAGGTTTTTCATCCCACTGCGGCTGCTATAGAATACCAATACATCCACGCTCGTCAAAAAAGAAGCAAGACTCTTTTTTGGAAATTATTTTTGAAAACTATGGTGGCTTACAAACAAAGATTTACAGCCCCCATGAATCAAAGTATGAATGTGCTTTTTGGCGATGGCTCGCCTATCCCTGAAAGCTATGTAGCACATATAGAAGAAGTGATTTGGAAAAATCTGGTCATCTTTCCTTGGAAGAAAAATGATGTACTTGCCATAGATAATTTCAGTACTTCTCATGGTCGTTTACCATTTGAAGGAAAACGAAATATATTGGTAAGCTGGAGTGCTTAAACTTAATATCTAAAGCACTTTACAAGAAAATATAACCACACTTTTTGCTTACAGGAGTGTTTAAAACTTGGATATTTTCCTAAACAAAAATATCTTGTGCAAAACTTATCAGGCAATGGATAAAAAAATATGGGTTTACCTTCTACTTCTTTTCGCAGTAGTAACTTTTGCATACAAAAATCATTTCACTAATCCCTTCGAGTTTGATGATTCGCACACCATAGTTACCAACTATTACATACGCGACATCAAAAATATTCCGCTCTTTTTTAAAGATGCTGCAACTTTCAGTTCACTTCCTTCTAACCAATCCTACAGACCAGTAGTAACTACACTCAATGCTATTGATTGCTGGCTGGGAGGCAAAGCAGAACCCATTCCATTTTATTTTCATCGAAGTATTTTTATATCATTTTTAATATTGGGCATTTTCGTTTTTTTACTGAGCAGAGAGCTTTTCAACAAAGCCACTAAACATGTTTTAAATGATTACATAGCATTTATTGTTACAGCAGTTTTTTTATTACATACTGCCAATGTAGAAACCATATCCTATGTAATTTCTCGTTCCGATTCCTTCTCAGGGCTCATGATGGTATTGAGTATTTTCCTATTTGCTTGTTTTAAAAACGGCAGAAAATATTTCCTATACCTCATACCCATCATCATTGGTTTTCTAACCAAAGAAACGGCAGCAATGACACCCGCTTTACTTTTCTTTTATGTGCTTTTGTTTGAAGAAGATTCCTCATTACAAAATGCCATCTTAAAAGTTTCTCCCGCATTTAAAAGTTTAATGGCTGTGCTACCAGCCTTGCTTTTGACAGTAGTACTCTTTCTGTTTGGACAAAAAATGATAGCGCAAACATGGAGCTCGGGTGGGTCAGATAAAATCCATTATTGGCTCACAGAAACTTTTGTACTGTTCCATTATGTAAATAATTTTTTCTTTCCATTTAATCTCTCAGCCGATACTGACTGGATCTTAATCCAAAATCCATTTGATGACCGTGTGGTAGTAGGAACGTTGTTCTTAATTCTGTCAATTATCGTCACATTTAAATGTTCTGTAAAAAGGGAACTACGCCCCATTAGTTATGGCATTTTGTGGTTTTACATAGCGCAATTACCTACAACCATTATGCCTTTCTCAGAAGTACTGAATGACCACCGCCCTTTCTTGCCGTATGTGGGCTTATCTATAGCATTTGTATGGGCACTGTTTAGACTATATGTTCGCTACGAGGAAAGCATCAAAAAAAATCCACTTTACAATTATGCAATCCTCTCACTCCTACTTTGCTTTTTTGCATTGCATGTATATGGTATTCGCCAGCGTAGTTATGTATGGAGTAGCAGTGAAATATTATGGAAAGATGTTACCGAAAAATCCCCACACAATGGTCGGGGTTTAATGAATTACGGCAATGCATTAATGGCAAAAGGAGACTACCAAGGGGCGCTTACTTATTTCAATAAAGCGAAACAAGAGTGGCCTTACTATTCTTATGTGTATGTAAATTTAGGAGTGGTGTATTCAGCTATGAACAACATGCCAGAGGCGGAAACTAATTTTAAATATGCTTTGCAATTGAACGATAAATCACCCGATAATTTTCAGTTCTATGCGTTGGCTTTAAAAAATCACAACAGAGCAAAAGAGGCGCTGGCATTGATTGATAGAGGATTAGCATTGAGTCCGCAGCATATAACTTTAAATGCTTTGAAAAACGAAATCAATTCCAATCCTGCCTTGATAGCAAGTGCAGAAGAGCGCTTGGCTTTGATTGAAAAAAACACAAAAGCTACCCCTACCTCCGATAATTACATCAATCTAAGTTTAGAATATTACAATGTTGGAAGGTTTTTAGATTGTGTAAAAGCCTGTGAAGAAGCATTAAAAATTAAACCCAATAATGATATCGCTTACAATAATATTTGCTCTGCCTACAACATGCTGAAAGACTATGACAATGCGATTTTAGCTGGACAAAAAGCAGTGGAGTTAAATCCAAAAAATCAATTAGCAAAGAATAATTTGAAGGCTGCACAAGATGGGAAGAAAAAGAATTCTTAAATCGTAATTGCCAGCATTTCTTCTGCAAAATCATATTCCTCCTTTTCGTTAGAGCAGATAATGACAATGCGATTTTGCAAATCATTTTTTACCAATGAAAGATACCAAGCTTTCCATCTATCATCAAAATTAGCGGTAGGCTCATCCAATAAAAGCACTTTGCTTTGCGTAAAAAAAGCAAGCGCTAACTTCACTCGTTGCTTCATTCCAGAAGAAAGATTTCGAATTTCTTTATCAGGATTTATTTCCAGCAAGGCAATAATTTCTTGTTTTGAAAATTGATAAAACGGTTTTAAACTTTCGTGAAAAAAAAGCAACTCTGCTAAAGTGAGTTCTTCAGGCAAATCTAGATATGGTGCGCAATAGCTAATATGCCGAAAAAAATCTTCTGGCAAAAATTCTAACTCATTTTCTGAATACGATACGCTGCCTGCATTGGGTGTAAGCATACCTGAAACAATTCTAAGCAAGGTAGATTTTCCAGAACCATTAGGCCCAGTAATGGCGTATTTTTTTCCAGAAACAAATTCTGCACTTACATCTTTCAGAATTTGTTGCGTCCCAAATTTTTTAGAAACCTGATGGAGTTTAATCTTCATACTTACTGTTAAAGCCTTTCATAATTCCGCGCACACTTTCGCGTATGAAAGTAACTATCTCATCTTTTTCGGGAGAATCTTTAATTTCTGTTTCTACTAATTTTACAGCATTCGAAACATTCAGACCACGCACATAAATGATTCTATAAATATCTAGAATATGATTAATCTGCTCGGTGCTGAAACCGCGTCTGCGTAAGCCTATAGAATTCACCCCTGCATAGCAGGAAGGATGACGAGCTGCACGCACAAATGGCGGAATATCTTTATTGACCAAACTACCTCCAGAGAGAATAGCATGTCTTCCTATTTTTACAAACTGTTGAATGTTGCAAGCTCCGCCTAAAATGGCAAAATCTTCTATAGTAATGTGCCCCGCCAGATTAGTATTATTTGCTAGAATACAGTTATTCCCGATCACGCAATCATGTGCTACATGCACATATGCCATTAACATAGTATCGTTGCCTATAGAAGTTTTCATGGAGGCCTCAGTCCCCTTATTTATGGTTACGTATTCTCTGATAATGGTATTGTCCCCTATTTCTACTATTGATTTTTCGCCTTTGTATTTTAAATCTTGTGGCACAGCTGAAATAACCGCACCAGGGTAAATCTTGCAATTTTTACCAATGCGAGCACCCTCCATAATGGTAACGTGCGGAGCTATCCAAGTGCCCTCCCCTATCTCTACATCTTTGCTAATATTCACAAACGGCTCCACAATAACACTATCAGCCAACTTAGCACTGGGATGTATATAGGAAAATGGTTGATTCATTTTTAAGGCACTTTTATGGTAAATGTTTGCGGAATTTCTTTCTAGTAATTTTGTCTCATTCACACCTTTGGTTTGGAATAAAACGTAGCTTTTCTATTTTATTGTTTATGAGCTAATTTTTTTCTATCCACAATTTGAGCCAATAATTCTGCTTCAGCCACTAATTTATTGCCTACATAAGCGGTACCCCGCATTTCCACTAACCCTCTGCGAACAGGGCCTAATAATTCCATTTTAAACAAGATAGTATCGCCTGGCACTACCTTATGTTTAAATTTTGCTTTGTCAATTTTCAGAAAATATGTGTCGTAATTTTCAGGGTCTGGCAATTCAGAAAGTATCAAAACGCCACCCGTTTGTGCCATAGCTTCAATCTGTAAAACTCCTGGCATTACAGGGTTTCCAGGAAAATGTCCGTTAAAAAATTCTTCATTGATAGTTACATTTTTCAACCCAACTACTTCCTTTTTTGTAACAGAAATTATTTTATCTATCAATAAAAAAGGGTAGCGGTGAGGCAATAGCTTTTTTATATGTTCTGAATCGTAAATAGGAGGAATCGTAGGGTCGTATTCTGGAGCCAAATCTTGCATACGCACTTTTTTAATATGCGCTTTTAGTTTTTTGGCAAATTCTACATTTGATTTGTGCCCGGGTCTGGTGGCTATAATATTGGCATTAATGGGTGTACCTATCAATCCTAAATCGCCCACTACATCTAGCAGTTTATGACGAGCAGGTTCATTGGCATGGCGTAATTTCACATTGTCCAAAATCCCCTCTTCTACCACTTTTATTTCTGGTTTATTAAAGAGTTTTTGGAGCTTCTCTTTTTGCACATCGCTTACTGGTTTATCTACCACCACAATAGCATTATTTAAATCGCCTCCTTTTATTAAACCCGCATCTAGTAGCATTTCTAGCTCGTGTAAGAAACAAAAAGTACGAGCTTCAGAAATTTCTTTTTTGAAATCAGAAAGAATATTTAGCGAAGCATGCTGTTGACCTAAAACTTCAGATTTGTAATCTATCATGGTAGTAACCCTATAACGGTCGCTAGGCATGGCGAGAATCTCTACTCCATTTTCTTTATCTACAAAACTAAGGGTAGTTCGTAGTTCAAAAACTTCTCGCTCTTCATGTAATTCTTGTAAGCCTGCCTTTTCAAGTGCCTCTAAAAAAAGCTTTGAGCTACCATCTAAAATCGGCAACTCTACACCATCTATTTGAATCAAAATATTATCAATCTGTAAACCCATTAGAGCTGCCATCAAATGCTCCACAGTAGAAATTTTCACTCCATTTTTCTCTAAGGTAGTTCCTCGTTCTACCGAAGTAACCAAATCACAATCGGCAGGAATAATGGGTTTTTCAGGCAAATCTACCCGCTGAAACTTAATACCGTGATGCGCTGCAGCTGGAAGAAAAGTAAGTGTAACTTCCTTACCCGTATGCAAGCCCACTCCTTGAAGCGAAGTAGTTTCCTTAATAGTTTGTTGAAATGAATTCATTTATGCTGGTTTCAAAACTTGCCAAAGGTATTATTTTTGTAGAAGGTTTTAGAGTGAAAATAGAAACTGAGATTTAAACAATTCCGAAAACTAAACCACTTTACCAGATTCGTCTGCGTTTCCAATCTTTATTTTCAGTAATCTTTCCAACTCATCCACTTTTTTATAAAGCTCTGGTAATTTTTTAATGGCGGCTAATTGACGGTAATGTTCCCTTGCATCAATCGCTGGAACTCCCGATAGTCCTTTGTTTTCCTCTTCTTGATCACGAATCACCGCAGCCTTTGCCTGCACTTTTGTGCCATTGGCTAACGTAATGTGCCCAGTAATTCCAGCCTGACCTCCTACCATCATATTCTTGCCTAATTTGGCACTTCCCGATATTCCTACCAATGCTGCTATTACTGTATTCTCGCCTATTTCGACATTGTGTGCCACTTGAATTAAGTTATCTAATTTCACCCCTTTCCTAAGAATGGTAGAGCCAAGCGTAGCTCTATCAACTGTTGTATTGGCACCTATTTCCACATCATCTTCTATAATTACATTACCCGTTTGAGGTATCTTTTTGTAAGTACCATCGGCTGCGGGAGCAAACCCAAAACCATCGGCACCAATTACGGCTCCTGAATGGAAAATACAGTTGGCTCCTATTTTGGTTTCATAATAAATATTTACTCCAGAATAAATAATCGTATTATCTCCAATCTCACAATCATCGCCTACATAAGAGTGCGGATAAATTTTCACATTCTCCCCAATCTTCACACGATTCCCTATGTAAGAAAAACTGCCTAAGTATAGGTTAGCACCGTGCACAGAATCTTTGCCGATATGAGTATGGGTTTCTATCTGTTGTTTGGTGGTATCTGTCTGCTGCATTTTTTGATACAGATCGAGCAGTTGGGTGAAAGCAGAGTAAGCATCTTTCACACGAATAACCGCACCAATATTAGGATTGGCAAACTGCAACCCTTCATTTACAATCAAAATTCCAGCAGTAGCAGTAGCTGCAAAATGTTCGTATTTCGGATTAGCAATAAAGCAAAGTGATTGTGCATTTGCTTCTTCAATTTTAGCAATTCCAAAAACTTTTACAGAAGCATCTCCTTCAATTTTTCCGTTAATAACAGCTGCTATTTCTTGAGCAGAAAATTGTATCATAATTTGGATTTGGAATATAACGAATTATTAAAAAAATATTGTTCAATTCAAATTTTTAGGATAGCACAAATAATGCTTTACTACTGGTACTGAAAGCACAGAAATATTTAATTGGTCTGAGGCTTGTGTGATATCTACCACTTCAGCATCATTCATCAAAATATTAATTCTGTTTTCGGTGGGGTGATAGGCGTGATTGCTAGTAGAATCTGCCAACACCAAAAAGGAAGCATCCTCTTCTGAAAGCTGAAAATCTTTCGCCACTTTTTTAATCAGCGTATTTACTTTTTTGTAAGCAAAAGCTTTAGTGCTCATTTCAATTTTAAACAATTTTCTGTCTAAGATAGCTTCACATAAAATGCTTAAAATTTTATCCTTAGAATGTCGCCAATATTTGAGCGCAGATACAATATCTACATCATCTAATTGCGAATAATGGTCAAGCACTTTGGCATTTTTCTGAAAATCTTTGAGTGTAATTTTGTTTTGTAAAAAGAACGTTAAAGCAGGAGAGCCATCCAACTTCTTTCCTTTGCTGATAAGGTATTGGGCACGTTCTACTGCTTTTACCATTAGCTGCTCTACACACAAAACTGTTTTGTGCAAATACACTTGCCAGTACATCAGTCTGCGAGCTATAATAAAACTTTCAATAGAGTAAATTCCTTTGAACTCTATCACCAAATCATCTTTGCGCACATTCATCATTTCTATAATTCTATCGTAAGAAATGACTCCTTCATTTACTCCAGTAAAAAAACTATCGCGAGTTAAATAGTCAAGCCGGTCTACATCTAACTGTGATGAAACCAATTGGTGTAAAAACTTTTTTGGATAAGTGCCATCAAAAATTTGAATAGCCGTGGTTAATTTGCCTTCAAATATTTCATTCAGCTTTCTCATATAAATTTTAGAAAGCTCCTCGTGGTGTACATCTTTTATCAAAACATGCTCTAGGGTATGCGAGAAAGGACCATGCCCTATATCGTGCAATAAAATAGCTATGGAGGCAGAAAGTTCTTCCTGCTCTGTAATTTCACAACCTTTTACCTTTAGAATATAAACTGCTTTCCGCATTAAATGAAAAGCACCCAAGGCATGGTGAAAACGGGTATGATTGGCCCCAGGATAAACGTAATCGCTAAAGCCCAGTTGTTTAATTCTGCGAAGCCTTTGAAAATAGGGATGTTCAATGATATCGAAAATTAATTCATGCGGAATGGTAATAAAACCATGCACTGGGTCGTTAAAGATTTTTCGCTTGTTAGACATTCAAATTACAAAAAAGAAAAAATGTTAATCGAAACAAGAAACTGTAATAACTTTGGCTTCTTGCAGTTAGTATTCAAATAAACACAAAAACCATGAGTAAAACAACGATTCTTTGGGCAGACGATGAAATGGATTTATTAAAACCACAAGTGCTTTTCTTACAAGATAAAGGGTACGAAGTAATAACTGTAACCAATGGGAAAGATGCTATAGATGTAGTTTCTAAAACGAAAGTAGACATAGTGCTTTTAGATGAGTCGATGCCAGGGCTCACGGGCTTACAAACGCTTACAAAAATTAAAGAGTTAAACAATCTGCTGCCTTGTGTAATGATTACAAAAAACGAGGAGGATAACTTGATGGAAGAAGCCATTGGCTCGCAGATTGCAGATTACTTAATCAAACCTGTAAAACCACAACAGATACTTTCTACTATCAAAAAAATCATCAATAAAGATGATTTAGTAAGTGGCAAAACGGTATCAGACTATCGCTCAAAATTCCAAGAATTATTCCAGCGCATTCAAAACAATATGGGACATAAAGAGTGGTCTGACTTGTATAAGGATTTAGTGTATTGGGAAACTGAATTAGACAAGTCGAATACCAAAGAAATGCAAGAGGTTTTTGATATGCAAAAGAGTGAAGCCAATACTGAGTTCAATAAATTTGTCATTAAAAACTATAAAAATTGGCTTAAAAATGAAGCAGATGCCCCTATAATGTCGCATACACTTTTGAAAAATAAAGTGCTGAATTTGCTCAAACAGAACAAACCTACCTTTGTTATTTTGATAGACAATTTGCGCTTTGATCAATGGAAATCTATTCAACCATTAATAGCGCAAAATTTTAGAACAGAAGAGGAAGATGTGTTTTACAGTATTTTGCCTACTGCCACACAATACAGTCGCAATGCCATTTTCAGCGGTATGATGCCTATGGAAATAAAAAATAAATTTCCTAATTTATGGCTGGACGATGATGATGAAGGTGGAAAAAATATGCACGAAGCAGAGTTTTTAGATGCCTACTTAAAACGCACCTTCAAAGAGCCTATTAAATTTCAATACACCAAAATTACCAATCACAGAGATGGGCAATTATTAGAGAGCAATATTCTCAATTACATGAATAATCAGCTGAGTGTAATCGTGTACAACTTTGTGGATATGCTATCGCATGCCCGCACCGAAATGGAGGTGCTAAAAGAATTGGCTAGTGACGAAGCTGCTTATAGAAGCCTATCTGTATCTTGGTTTGAGCACTCCCCTTTGCATGAAGCATTGAAAAAACTAGCTGGGAAAGATGTAAATATTATCATCACCACCGACCACGGTACAGTTAGAGTAAAGGACCCTTCAAAATGTATAGGTGATAGAGAAACTACTTCGAACATTCGTTACAAAAGCGGTAAAAATTTGAATTTCCAAGAGAAAGATGTTTTTGCAGTGCGTAACCCAGAGGAGATTATGTTGCCAAAATCAAACCTAAGCTCTACCTATATTTTTGCGAAAGAAAATAAATACCTCATTTACCCTAATAACTACAATCACTTTGTTTCATTTTTCCGAAACAGCTTTCAGCATGGTGGTATTTCTTTGGAAGAAATGATTGTACCCGTAATCCGCTTAAGTAGTAAATAATGAAATTCTAAAAATAATTTCATTACGTAGGTACATTGCGTTTGGGTTTGCTTAATTTGTATTTATATAGCAATAGAATATGCTTAAGATTTACAAATCATCCGCGGGCTCAGGAAAAACATTCACCTTGGTGAAAGAATATTTGCGCATAGCACTTACAGATACCGATGTAAATAAATTCAAACACATTCTTGCTATTACTTTTACTAATAAAGCTGCTAATGAAATGAAAGAGCGCATTGTAAAAGCGCTACGTCAAATTTCAGAAGGCACATCAAAAACTAATGTTCTTTTAGAACAACTGCTAGAAGCCACTAACCTAGATAACAAAACGCTTCAAAAGAGAGCAAGTGATGTTTTGCAAAACATACTGCACAATTATGCAGACCTTTCTGTTTGCACGATTGATGCATTTACTCATCGAATTGTTCGCTCCTTTTCTTATGACCTAAAAATATCTTCTTCTTTTGAAATAGAAATGGATGAAACCGAGTTGCTACATCAAGCAGCTAATAGATTGTTAGATTCCATATCGGATGATAGTTCCCATCAAATCACAAAAGTTTTAATTGATTTTGCCGAAAACAATTTACAAGATGGAAAAGGGTGGGACCTAGAAAAGTCCATCGTTTCCTTTTCTAAACAACTTTTTACAGAAGATGCCGCTCCTTATATAAAACTCTTAACCAACAATAGTTTGGAAGATTTTTTAAAAGCAAAAGAAAGCTTGTATGCCATAAAAAGAACTTTTGAAAATAACGTTTCAAGCATAGCTGAAAGCGCTGTAAACCTTATAAAAAAAGAAGGGCTTTCTCCTACACAATTTTACTATTCCAGCGGAAATATTGCATCTTATTTTTATGGACTGGCACCCCTATCTAGCACCGAAAAATTAGCCCCAAACTCAAGAACTCTCAAATCTATAGAGGAAGATAAATGGACGAATGCCAAGACTACTACTCAAGAAATGGCAAGCATAGAGTGTATTAAAGGTGAGCTTACAGTAATTTTTTTTCAAATTCAAGAAATCAGAAAAAACGAGGAGAGCGCTTACATTCTTGCAAATCTTTTGCTGAAGAATATTTATTCTATGATGCTTCTAAATGAGATGCAAGTGCTACTGGAAGACTATCAGTTTGACAACAACATTCTTCATATATCTGAGTTTCAAGCCCGCATTCATAAAATTGTAAGCGAACAGGAAGCTCCTATTATCTACGAAAGAATTGGTGACTGGTACGATGCTATTTTGATTGATGAGTTTCAAGATACTTCTGTTTTGCAATGGCAAAATTTAGTACCCTTGGTGGAAAATGCACAAATGAAAATGCAAGACAGCCTTATTGTAGGTGATGGAAAACAATCGATCTATCGCTTTAGGGGAGGTGATGTAAAACAGTTTGTAGAACTTCCAAAAATATATGGTAGTGATTTTGATGCACTCTTGAAAGAACGCGAAACAGCTATCCTAAATTACGGTGTGAAAGAATTGTATTTAAAAGAAAATTTTAGAAGCAGGAATGAAATTATTTCTTTCAATAACAACTTATACCAATGCCTGGGAAATATACCAGCATTTAATACCACAGCAATATATGCTGAGCAGGCTCAAGAGTTTGGCAGAAATTTAGAAGGTGGATATGTGCAGCTAAACTTCTTAGAACCAACAGAGGAATTGAGTTATCAAGAAACACGCAATGGTGAAATTCTTAGAACCATTGAAAACGTAAAAGAGAAAGGCTACCAACTAAGAGACATAGCCATTCTTACTCGCGGCAATACTTTAGGAAGTGAAATTGCATCCTACTTACTACAAGAAAACATCCCAGTAGTTTCCTCCGAAAGTCTGCTACTGAATCAGTCATACGCTATTAAAACCGTAATTTCAGTTTTGTATTATTTAAACGATAAATCTAATGCCATTAAGCGTTCTGAGATTTTATACTTTGTACAAAATTCATTGCTTAAAGAAGATCAAGAAAAATTTAAAACAATAATTTCGTCAGATTACAAAGAGTTTGAAAACTACCTAACCACTTTGCTAGGTCAGAACTTCTCTTCTACTGAATTGCTACAATCCAGATTAATGGATTTAGTGGGTCGTATTATTTCACTATTTAAACTTACCAATCAGCGAGATGCCTTCATGCAATTTTTCATGGATACTATCTTGGAATTTTCCACCAAATACAACAATCGGATTGTAGATTTTTTAGAATGGTGGGAAGAAAAAAAAGGGAGTTTATCTATTGTCTACCCTGACACCTTAGATGCAGTAAAAGTAATGACTGTGCACAAATCAAAGGGATTAGAGTTTCCAATTGTGATCATTCCCGATGCTGATAGCAATCTAAAAAACACCAAAAATTTACTTTGGACAAATTTGAAAGATTTACCACAAATAGAATTAGAAGTTTGTGCACTTCCCTATAACGAAGAATTGGAAAAAACCTCTTTATCGAATCTTTACCAAGAAGAGAAAATCGCCTCTTTTACCGATATGCTCAACATTTTATATGTAGCCACCACAAGAGCCGAAGAAGGGCTCTATATCATTTCTAAAACACCAAAGAAAGAGCCTACAGAAATTAAGGGCATAACTGCGTTATTGGTCTATTTTTTAAAACAAACCAATAATTGGAACGGGTTTAAAGTCTATGAATTTGGTGATAAAAATACAAGAGTTTTAAAAAAAGAGATGTCACCCAACGATGAAGTATTCAACTATCAAGAAGTAACTATTGGTAAAGAAAAACAGTTAGAGATAAAACGGTCTTCCAAAATATTATGGAATGAAACACGTGCCCAGCAAGTAGATTACGGAAATTTATTACACGAAATACTTTCCAAAATAAGCACGAAAGAAGATGCTCCTATTATTCTGCGAAAATATTTTTTGAAAGGAATGTTACCACAAAGTGAGTTTAGCAAAATAGAAAACGATGTTTCATCAATATTAAATCATACATCATTAAAAGAAGCTTTTCAAAAAGAAATGACAGTATATCAAGAGCGTGTATTTATTGATAAAAAAGGAGCCAGAAAAGTTCCCGACAGAATTTCATGGAATAAAAGCACGAATGAAGCTATTGTAATAGATTACAAAACAGGAGAAGAAGACCCAGAGCATGTAGCGCAAATCAATGAATATGCCCATCTTATTGAGGCATCAGGAATGAGATGTGCGAAAAAATATTTGGTTTATACAGAAAGTAAAAATGTAATTAGTTGTTGATGGAAAAGTTTTTAACCAAAGTAGCCTGCTATATAAACTCCCATCACCAAGATGACTTAAGGGATGTATTGATTTGCTTTCCAAACAATCGCTCCGCCTACTTCTTTAGAGAGCAAATAAAAGTGATTCAAGCGAGTGGTTTTACTCCAGAGGTAATTACATTCTCCCAATTTATTTACGATGCATCGCCTTTATCTATCATTCCTTCTTTAGAACTTACAACCGAATTATATAATGTTTATGCCAGCTTGGGAGGTCCCAGCACTTTTGAGGAATTTATTTCAAGTGCACAAACTATGTTAGCAGATTTTGATGAAATAGATATTCAATGTGTAAATACAGAGCGATTTTTTAAAAACTTACAAGACCTAAAATCTATCAACTCATTTTTAGAAGATGAAGAAACGCTCTCTGAATACTCTCAAAATTATCGTGATTTTTGGGGATTGTTTAAAAACTGTTACTATGCTTTTAAAGAAAAACTAGTTGCGGAAGGCAAAGCCTACAATGGCTTGGTATTTAGAAATGTAGCAGAAAATTTATCGCTACTTCCTAAAGAAAAATATTCTCAAATCTATTTTGTAGGGTTTACCGGTCTCACTAAATCTGAAGAAATAATTGTTCAATATTTAATAGAAAATGACAAGGCAGAATTTTTAGTAGATGCCGACAACTACTATCTTAAAAATGACAATCAAGAAGCAGGTTGGTTTTATAGAAAGTATCTACATAGTTGGCAAGCAAAGGAATTAAAATGGCAAGATGACAACATTCTATCTTCTCTAAAAAAGATTCAATCTATAGGAGTAGCCAAAAATTTTGGGCAAGTAAAACTGGCGGCCGACTTGCTACAAAATCATTTACAAGTCACCAAAGAAAACGCTCATGAAACAGCTATTGTTTTGCTAGATGAAAGACTCTTAGCGCCTTTGGTAGCTGCATTACCAGATACCATAGATACCCTCAATGTATCTATGGGGCATGCTTTATCTGACACCCAATTGTATGATTTCATTTGCTTGCTGCACGATTTATTTCAAAACAGCGCAAAATATTCTTCAGCAAATCAATTGCGCTTTTATCATAAAGATGTGATGGGTTTACTTCAGCATCCCTACGCTCAATTATTATCAAAAAAAGCATATACGCTTTCCAATATTACTAACAGCATACTGAAGGAAAATAAAATTTACATTACCGAAATTGAGGTGGCAAAATGGTTTGAAGAGGATGCTTTTTTCACCGAAACAATTTTTACAAAACTAGATTCACCAGAAAATTATTTCTCGCTGGCAGCTACTTGGATAGAAAAACTACGAATTAAATTTCTACAAAAAATACACAGTGGAGAGAAAAAGTACCAGCAAGATATAGAAGTATTATTCTGGTTCAAGAATTCACTCCAGGCACTCAGCAGTAATTTCAAAACAGAATGGAGTTTAAAAATCTTGTATCAGCTTTTAGAAACAGAAATTAAAGCCACTAGAATACCCTTTGAGAGTGATGTAATGGGTGGTTTGCAATTAATGGGAATCATGGAAACCCGTTCGCTTGATTACAAAAATGTGATTATTCTATCCATGAATGAAGGTGTTTTCCCATCAGGCAAATCTCAAAATACTTACATTCCTACTGTTCTCCGGAAAGATACTCAAATGACCACGCATACAGAGCGAGATGCCATATCAGCCTATCTCTTTTACCGCTTAATTCAGCGCTCTGAAAACGTATATATGCTTTACAATACAGAGAGCGACCGATTGGGTGGTGGAGAAAAAAGTCGTTTTATTTTACAAATTGAAAACGAGTTGGCTAAATTCCCTAACATACATTTTTCAGAAAAAACGTTTGTATTAAATGCCGATTTAAAAAGAGAGGAGCACCCTATAGAAGTAAAAAAAGAAAAAGCACTGGTAGACACGCTGGTAGATTTAGTGACCAATAGAGGGCTCTCTCCATCAGCGTTAAACAGCTATATTAATTGTTCGTTGCAGTTTTACTTTAAGTATGTTTTAAAACTAAGAGAACCAAATGAAATAGAAGAACACCTAGAAGCCAACACTATAGGCTCGGCAGTTCACTATGCTTTAGAGCAAGCCTACACGCCTTTTCTTAACAGGGTACTTCAAGAAGCAGATATAGACTCCTTAATAAACAACGAAAATCAGATAGCTAATTGGCTAAAATTTTATCTCACAACCGAAGAAAAGTTTGATAATGCTTCGCTAAGTGGAGGGAAAAATTATCTGCTTTTAAAAGTTTGTATGACCTTAGTTTTAATCTTTTTAAAGAATGAGAAAAAGCGAATAAGTGAACTACAAGCGAAAGATGAAACCCTTACTATTACTATGCTAGAAGCTGCCATGTCTAGTAAAATTACAACAAGTGAAAATTCATTTTTAGTAAATGGTTTTACAGATAGAGTGGATGTAATAAACGGACTAGTGCGAGTGGCAGATTACAAAACGGGGTCCCCTAGCAGTAGCAAAATAAAATTAGATGATTGGGAAAAACTACGCACCGAACCTGAATACAGCAAAGCTTTTCAGTTATTGACCTATGCTTGGCTTTACGATAAAAACATTGCTAAAGGAAAGCAACTTATCAGTTCTGGAATTTATTGGTTAAGAGATGCGCAAGGGAAATTTGATGCGCTACAAACTGAACACACCGACAATATCTTAGATGCAACTACTTTGCAAAAATTTGAAGAAGTGTTATCAGAAATTTTCTCTGAAATTATAAATCCTACTATAGAATTTAAAAAAGCAGAAGATGAAAAACGTTGCCTATACTGCGATTTTACTAGAATCTGCGGCAGAGACTAAACAAAAAAGGCTCTGCAAATGCAAAGCCTTTTTTGAAAAATTAGTTTAAAGAATTACTGTACATCTGTTGTATTTCTAATCCCTAACTGGGGTGTACCACTGTAAGCACCAACAATAGAAGTAACACTTACTGCGGTAGTAGGATAAGCAGCTGATGCAAAAGTTGCTGTCTTTAAAGTCCGTAATGCTACCGAACCAACAGCATCTGTCAAAGTAATATTAGCACCACTGGCAGTTCCGAAATAATAATTTCCTCCACCTCCCGATAAAGTTGCTCCCACTACCTTTATTAGAGTAGATTCATTCTGCGGATAACTTCCTAAAACTTCTGAAGTGGTCATTACTTTAGGTGTAATAGAGCCCGTTCCTTTTAAAGTAGCATTGGCATTGGCTACAGTAGAAACTTGTAAGCCATATGTATTTCCCATACTTAAACCAGAAATATCTACCTCTACATCATCATTCAAATTAAAAGAATGGGTAGATGCAAAATAGAGAATAAGTCCTCCAGTAGAATCTTGTAAAACTAAACTTCTAGTATTCATATTTCCCGTAGTGCGATCAGAAATTACAATTCCTCTTACTTTGGTATTGGCTGGAACTACCGTAGTTCCTGATGCAAATAGTTGACGAATACCCAACATACCCCCAGATGTAGTAGCACCGCATCTTGGACCAGAAAATTGCACATCGTTTAAATCACGAATAACCAATTGTACTCCTGCAGGATCAAAGCCTGCATTAAAAGAATAATAAGATGCAATAGCCGTTAAACTACCTCCACCAGAAGCTGTTAATTGATTAGCAAAAGCAGAATAACCGCTGGTGCGAATAATTGCAGTAGACCCAAAGCAATCTGATACTGCTCTATTCATAGAGTTCTTATAAACAACATCTGCATAAACTTTACCAGTATCAGTAGGCAAAAATTGAGCTTCTGGAAAACGTACTAACATTGATTGATAAGCACCTGTTTTTAATTGTCCGAAAGAAATATCTTTTGGAGTCAATTTAATTCCAGACATTCCTTTTACTACCGTAGAAGAAAGAATAGCATACGGAATTCCACCCAATGCTGGTTGTGTACCACTCACATCTATATAACCACCTAATTGTATCAAACCGCTGTAATCGCTTATATACAATCCTTTGCATTTTACAAAAACTCTTCTGCCAATGGGATAGTCGTTATACAAATAAGAAGCATCTACCTTTATTTGAATACCGCCCGTAGCATCTTCTATAGAAATTACTTTGTACAAATTTCCCGATTTATCATCTGCATTCACTACCCCCGAAATAATAAAATCATCTGTGATTTTTGTCAACTGAGCTTGAACCCATTTCGTTTTCAAATTGGCAATAGTAGTATTGGCCGTAAGTCCCGATGGGTCTACATTATTGCTGGCAGGAGGTGCATCAAATTTCTCTTTCACACAAGATGAAATAGAAACAAGTAATACTAGGCTTGTAAGGATGGTTACTATTTTTTTCATATAATTTATTATGTATTGAATGGATTTTTAGAATTTATTGAAATCTGAAATTTACACTTAAATAAAATCCGATTCCTGTCATATACTGATAACGGGAAGCGAATTTCTGAACATTCTTTTCGTTGTAATCAAAGCGCAATTGCTCTTGTCCTCTAATGATAAATTTACGGTTATTTGTCAAGTTATTAATGCTTGCATTAAAATTCAAATAATAGTTGTGTCCTGTTTTAGCTAACTTTTTAAATTGTCTTCCTAGATTCCAAGAATAGTTAGCATTCAAATCCATCGTAAACTGCCCCTTCAATTTTTCTTGGTCCAAAATTTCATGCCATTTAGCCGAGTTCTCTGGAACTAAATCTACAGCATCAGCAGTTCTACGAATTGGATTTATATTTACCCACATCCAATCGAAATAATTAAAATTAATTCCTACCCCCCAATATTGCTTCCCCACATAGCGCAAACCTAAAGTAGTAGCTAGTTGTGGCTGACCTCCCACATTGTAATTTTTTAAATAAGTTTTTTGACTTGGATAAATTACATCTGCACTATTATTCTTTGTAACCAAAGCATTAGGTTGAGAATTGTATGTATATTTTCCAAAATTTCCTGCAAAAGTAGCTGTTAACCCTTTGTAAATTTTACCTTCCACAGCTACTTCACCACCTAAGTGACGTTGATTCACATTGGTAAGAGAATAGTTTACGATAGAACGATAGTCATCATGATAAAAAGAATAACGCTCAGTTATATTTTCAAATTGGGTATAAAAGAAAACAGCCTTACCACTTATACGAGGAGCTTTATATTGATAACCAATTTCTCCACCATAAGTTGTTTGACTTTTTAAATTTGGAATTAAATCATTACGTGTAGTAGCAGAAATGTAAGAGTTCCGAATAGCAGGAGCATCGGTACGGTAAGTAGCATTTGCGAACAGGTAATTTCTACCATCTATCTTAACACTCAATCCTCCTTTTACGGCAAAATTATAGAAACTGCTTTTTTCTGAATCGCCATAAGAGCTAGTAGGAAACACGCCATTTCTAACCAAACCAGTTCTCCAAAAATAAGTATTGGTGAAAGAACCTCCGAAAAAGAAATCTACTTTTTTGAAAGTAAAAGAAGGTTGTAACCAAGCTGTAGATTTGTGTATTTGATAGTTAAAATCATAATCGTATTGGTCGCCTACTTTTAGTATTCTATTGGGCTTATCTATGTTATTTTGAGATTTAGAAGGGTCGGTAGGAAAATCCAAAACGGCAAACTGATTTAAATCTACATAAAAATCTCCACCTAATAAATCAGTTACCTGATGATAATTGCGTGATTTTTCGAATTGATAGGTAAGTCCAGCAGTCAAGAAAACATTGTTGTTCACTGTGTGATTAAATGTGCTGTTAAAATTAAATTTCAATTGGTCTTGTACCCTGTCTGATACAATAAATTTAGAGCGCTTACCTATTACTGTATTGCCAACTATACCATTAGCATCTTTTACAGAATCAATACCACTTCTGTTGCTGGCGTAAAAATTATCCCATTGAATTTGACGAGCTTCTTCGCTCGATTGTAAAATATCAGTAGCTAATTCTTTATCAGTAGGGTCTTCTAAATTGGAAGGAAGGTTTCGATAATAATCTGGTGAAGGGTTTGCAGAATTATACCAGTCTAACCCTGAACGCTTTGATTTCCCAAACTGAAAAGAAGCTCCAGTAATCCAAGAAGTAGCATTAGAAAACTTAGCTTCGTGTGTAACCATGAGAATAGGTTGAAATCTTCTATTCACATTAGCAGCTCTCACCTCACCGTTTTGAAAGCCCCAATTGGGATTGTAATAAATATCTTTTGCCAAAGTTTGTGATTCCCTTACTGCTGCTCTAGTTCCAGCACTATAAGTACTAGCACCTATTGCCGCAAATGCTAAACGATGTTTTGTATTTATCTTGCCTTCTAACGATAGAAAATAAGAAGTGCCATCATAAGAAGTTCCTGGAATGTATCCCTTTGTAGTCCATCTATGAGAAATGGAAAAAGAGATAGCTAAACCATTTTTCAAAAAACCAGAACTATAAGATGCCATTACCCTGTGCTGAGCCATTCTGGTATTACTTCCTGCATAAGAAATATTCAACCCTTTGCGCTGACTGCCTGCACGGGTATCTATGTTTTGAGTACCGCCAGGACCACCAAAAGAAAAAGTAGAGCGGTCTAAATAGATGCTATTCTCTCTATTTCTCATCACATCATTTAATCCCCCCCAATCACCAAAACTTGCAACTCCGTCTGCTGCACTATTCATGACTATACCATTTAGCATGGTAGTAAAACTTTGGCGGTAATACCCTCTATTGGCAAATCTTGCTTGGCGGAAATTAAAATTAGCCGCTTTCATAAAGATGTCATTAGTAGAAGCAAGCATGCTCGAAACACTTTGGTCACTCATACTTTCAGTCAATTCGCCATCTACTAAAGAAACAGTAGGAAGGTCAGCATCAGTAGTTACAACTTCTTCAGGAGAAGGAGCAGCTATAGGTGTTTCTTGTACTGCTTTTTTAGAAGTATTCTTTTTTACTTCCTCTACACATGGCAGTACAATGCTTTTGAAGGCATCAGAATTTGGATTAGAAATAGATTTTAGCTCATCTACCGACAAGTTTTGTGCTTTCATTTTGTCAAAAGTGCAACTACAATATTTTGATGCTTCTTCCTTAGTAAACCCACCAGCAGAAGCATTTTTAATGCACTCGCTCATAAAACCAGCCTGAAACTCCTTGCTCTCATACATATTTTGAGCATGCATTGAAAGTGACAAAAACAAAAAACAACAGGCAAAAATTGTGTATAGTCTAATTTTCATAAAAAGCGTTAATGACCAAGAAAGCAAAGCTAACTATTTTGCTTAAAAACAAAACTTGTGCATGTTAATAGAATTTTATGCTACCATTAACCCATATACATTCAATATTTTTACAATATTAAAATTGACATTTGCCACTTTTTTTAATACTTTAGTAGCAACAAATCAAATCCTATGAAATACATAATTACCGCTTTAGTGTTGCTTGTTAGTTTAGGAAGTTGCAAACAATTCGATTGTCAAGACACTTTGATAGATGCGACTTTGAACAATATTATAGACGTGACTGACCATCCAAATAATATTACCTTTAGGAATGCATCCAATACTGCATTGACAGTGGAAGCGATTAAAATTAATGCCATCAAAAAGTCCTATCAATATAAATCTAAATTCACTCTACTTTCTGGCGGAATTAATGTGATTTCGAAATACAGTTTTACTGAATCGGGAGTCTCGTACGATTTATCTGATACACTTAAAACAGGGCAAATTATTTTTAGAGCTTCTAAATGTGGAGACGACAGAATTTATACTTACGACTTTAAGTTTAAATAATTTATTGCTTCACAAACTTCTTGGTAGCAATTAAATTTCCTTTCTGAAAAGTAGTGAAGTAAACACCCGAGGGTAAAAACCCCACATCTATTGTTTCTTTTTCAGATTTTACTTCTGCAGAAAACAACTCCGCCCCTATTGTATTCTTTATAGAAATACTGGAGCCATTTATAGCTTGCAGAAATTTCAAGCCCAATTTTTCTTGAACAGGATTGCTAGAAATTTCAAAATATTTTTCAGCACCCAAATCACTTATTCCTAAAGCCGAAGGGTCGTATTTTGCTAAAAACAAATCTTCCGCCTCAGGCAAAGGCAACAAAATATTTCCAAACAAACAGCGGTATAAATAAAAACCTGTTACATACACTTTATTATCTGAACTTACCGCTATACCTAAGGCACAGTCTGCTCCCGACTCGCCTGCATCTTTTGCCCAACGCAAATTCCCGCTACCATCGTAACTCGCAAAAAAGATATTTCTATCAGGTCCCGTTAATGTTTCATTTTCAATCTGAAAACTATTAGTGTATTGTCCGCAGAAAAAAACATTGCCATTATTATCGGTAGTAATGGCATTTCCAAAATCTAAAGAAATTCCTCCTGCTCCTTTTGCCCATTGGCAAACTCCATTCCCATCGTACTTCGCTATAAATACATCGTTGTAGTTTTTATTGGAGAGAGTGTAACTATCAAATTTAGAACTACCTGCATAATACCCTGTAATGAATGCATTCCCACTTGGGTCACATGCCACCGCATTCGCCACATCTTCATACGCACCACCAGCACTTTTCAGCCATTGAATAGTTCCATCTAAATCGAACTGCGCCAAAAAAATTTCATAATCAGGTGAAGAAGAAAAAACAGTATCCGTTCCAAAACTAATGGCACCTGAATAATAGCCTGTAAGTAGTATTTTATTTTGTTTACTGAAAGCAATTCCATTACCAGAAGTGAGATGTTGTGATGCAGATTTTTTTACCCATATCAAGTTTCCCGCATCGTCATATTTCGCTATAAAAGTTTCTGCAAAAGGATTGGAGGAGACAACATTTTGACCATTAAAATTTGCATTCTGCGTAAAAAATCCGCTCACATAAATTTTACCTGATGCATCTATCGTTATAGACTGTGCTTGGTCTTCACCCACTCCTCCAGCACTATTTACCCATTTAAAATTTCCATTGGCATCGTACTTAGCTATAAAAATATCTTGCAATCCTTTAGCGATAACAACTGTGCTTTCAAAAAATGCAGTATCCCTAAAAAAGCCTACCACATATACATTTCCTTGTGCATCTGTAGTGATAGAAGTTGCCTTATCGTTGTTATCGCTACCTGCTAATTTTGCCCATTGCAATTGACCATTCGAATTGTACTTACTCACAAAAGCATCCGAAAGTCCTCGCCCTTTATATTGCACGCCATTGAACTTTGCAAAATCCCCCACATTGCCGCACAAAAAAACATTCCCTTGATTATCTAAAGTAACCGCAGTAGCCACATCTATTCCCACAAAACCCTCCCCTATCGCCCATGAATATTGAGCCTGAGTAATTTTAATTATCAATAAAAAAAAAGATAAGAGAGTGATTTTTTTAATCATGCTGTGCAATTTCATGTTCTGATTCTGCAATATAAGAAGAAAAAAATTGCCGTATTAATTCAAACCTTTTATCAAGTTTCGGAAAAAGGACTACTAAAATTTTGGCAATACAAAATCAAACTTTCTTTGTGCCTTTGTGGCAAAAATATCAACTCACCATCACTCTCTCCACCAGATTACTACCAAACGAATACGGCAGATAAGCCAAGGAATGCATCGGTTTGGTGATAAAAAGATTTGCTTTTTTTCTTTTGCAAATAGAGCCCAATTCATTTTCTACTCCCATAGCATAAGCTGCATTGATAGTGGCTGCATTAATGGCTTCCTCAGGCAACATTTTCATTTGTATGCAAGCCAGAGAAACTACAAAAGACATATTGCCCGAAGGGGTAGAACCAGGATTGTAATCAGAAGCTAAAGCCAAAGGCAAGCCAGCATCTATTATTCTGCGAGCAGGTGTGTAAGGAATTTGCAGAAAGAAAGAACAGCCTGGCAATGCCACAGGGATGGTTTCAGAATTTTTTAGTGTCAAAATATCTTCATCAGAAAGATGCTCCAAATGGTCTACACTCAACGCTCCGTACTTTACACTGGCCTGCACTCCACCTATAATATTGAATTGATTGACATGCACTTTTGGCTTCAAACCATAACGGACTCCAGCCTCTAAAATGCGGTCTGTTTCAGCAGCACTAAAATAGTTTTGCTCACAAAAAACATCTATAAAATCTGCCAAGCCTTCATCTGCTATTTGTGGCAATAATTTTTCTAATAACAATTCAATATAACCTTCGTGATTTTGTTTGTATTCCATCGGAAAGGCATGCGCACCCAAGAAAGTAGACTTGATAGTGAGTTTAGATTTTTCTTTCAAACTCCGAATCACCCGCAACATTTTCAACTCTCCTTCATAGCTCAAACCATAACCAGATTTGATCTCCACAGCACCTGTTCCTTGTATTTTTATTTCTTCCAACCGTTGCCATGCGCTGTCAAATAACTCTTCTTCACTCTTTCCATTTAGTCGTTTAGCAGAGTTTAAAATACCTCCTCCTTTGGCAGCTATTTCTTCATAACTCAAACCTTTAATCTTATCTACAAACTCCGACTCGCGCGGTGCTGCATAAACCAAATGCGTATGCGAGTCGCACCAACTAGGAAACACAAATTTCCCTGTAGCATCTATCAATTCATCGGCTCGCTCTGGAGCAGCATTCATTTCCCCAAAGTCTTTGATAATGCCATTTTCTACCAGCACAAACGCATCATTAATCGTCTGCAATTGTTTCATCTCTGCACCTCTCAATATTCTTTTAGGAGAATATTCCACCCCCACCAGAGTTTTAATATTTTTGATAAGAATAGACATGGTACGAATATAGAATTTAGTTAGGAGTTCGGAGTTGGTAGTTTAAAAATTGTAGATTTGGTTCGTTGCTAGAAAAGTTTGTCTTTTGTCTTAATACTTATGTCTAACATTTGTAATCTAAAATCTGACTTCTAAAATCTAAAATCCCAAAATGGCAGGCAACTCCTACGGACAAATTTTTCGCATTACTACCTTTGGTGAATCACATGGCACTGCCATAGGCGTAGTCATAGATGGCTGTCCTGCGGGTTTAGAAATTGATTTAGATTTTATTCAGCATGAACTGGACCGCAGAAAACCTGGACAGTCTGCCATCACTACCCAGCGTAAAGAATCCGACAGATTTCAAATTCTTTCGGGAATTTTTGAGAACAAAACTTTGGGTACTCCTATCGCCATCACCATTACCAACGAAGACCAACAGCCACAAGATTATGACCATCTGAAAGATGTCTTTCGTCCCTCACATGCCGACCTTACCTATCAAGAAAAATATGGCTTCCGCGATCATCGTGGAGGAGGGCGCTCATCCGCTCGTGAGACCGCTGCGCGGGTAGTAGCAGGGGCTATTGCCAAACAATTTCTATTGCATCATCATGTGCAAATACAAGCCTACGTTTCGCAAGTTGGTAATTTAAAATTGGAGAAAAGTTATACGGAATTAGATTTATCGAAAACAGAAAACAACATGGTGCGCTGCCCTGATACCGACTTGGCAGAGCAAATGATAGCGCTCATTCAAAACACCCGAGCCACGGGCGATACCCTTGGTGGTGTGATTACATGCGTGATAAAAAACTGTCCTACTGGTTTAGGGGAACCTGTCTTTGATAAACTCCATGCAGAACTCGGCAAAGCCATGCTGAGCATCAATGCTGTAAAGGGATTTGAATATGGTAGCGGATTTGAAGGGGTGAAACTAAAAGGCTCAGAACACAATGACACGCCACATTCCAGTCATGGAAAAACGGAATTTGCATCCAATCATGCAGGTGGCATTTTAGGTGGCATCTCCAATGGTGATGATATTAATTTTAATGTAGCATTCAAACCAGTAGCTACGCTCATGCAAGACCAAAACACCATAGATGCTGCTGGCAAGGAGGTAGTGCTAAAAGGCAAAGGACGCCACGACCCTTGTGTAGTACCGCGTGCGGTGCCTATTGTAGAAGCTATGGCAGCATTGGTATTGGTTGATTTTTATTTAAGAAATACAATAAGTAAAATATAACATCATTATATAATGATTAACCCAACAATTCACCGAATACTGATAACATTTGGTTGTTTCATTTGGTGTGTTTCATTTCTAGGAGAAGCTTTTTCTTGTCAGCCTTTTTCTACAATTGGCATAATCATATCACCAATATTGACTTTTGTTGGTATGTTTTTTTGGGTGAAATTTTATAAACGAAATAGAGGCTACTATCCCAACATTGGAAATATTTGGAGTAACATTTCAAATAGAGCGGGTACTTTTTATATAGACTCAGAATATCTAGCAAATCATTTTCTAGAATTTATTACTTCTTGGGTACTTATTCTAATGATATCTGTATTAGCATCTGTGCTGATTTTTAAACAATCTGATTCATTTAAAGCCACAAAAAAATATTGTGAAAGCGAAAAATATATTTTAGCAAAAACAGGAAAAATAAAATATTATGGAGTATTAGTTTCTGGAAGCATTGTAGTAGAATCGAAAGCTAATTTCTCGTTTACAATAGTAGGAATGAATGGGAATTTTCAAGCAAATTCTAAAGTCATTAAGAATAACGGAGAGTGGATCGTTGAGAGTGTTGAACTTCAGTAACTTCGAATTATAATAATTTACTATTTTGACAGCTACAATTGTCGAAAAAAAACTATCAAAATATCCCATGAAAAAACTCCTCACCCTTCTCACTTTCATTCCAGCCATTCTTTTCGCCCAAAAAGATTTTACGCAATATGTAAACCCGCTGGTGGGAACTGGCGGACACGGGCATACCTTTCCCGGAGCTACTATGCCTTTCGGGATGGTACAATTGAGTCCTGATACACGTTTGAAAGGCTGGGATGGTTGCTCCGGTTATCATTATTCTGACAAAGTGATTTATGGATTTTCGCACACCCACTTGAGTGGAACAGGCTGCAGCGACTATGGTGATGTGCTACTGATGCCTACCACTGGCAAACCAAAATTTAGCAATAAAAAATACAGTTCCTCTTTTGCCAAAGCCAATGAGAAAGCCAGTGTGGGCTACTATGCTGTGCTGCTCGATAAGTACAACATCAAAACAGAACTTACGGCTACTACCCGCACTGGTTTGCACAAATACACTTTCCCGAAATCAGAAAATTCCAATGTTATTCTAGACCTTACCCACCGCGACTTTGCCAAACATGGCGAAATCAACATCAATGGTAGCAACGAAATAAGTGGCTATCGGGTAAGTACCGCATGGGCTAATAATCAATATGTGTATTTCGTGATTCAGTTTTCTAAAGCGTTTAAAAAATACGGAATAGCCAAAGCGGACGCCTTGCGAGAAAATGCGCAACACGATACTGGCAGTTTGCTAAAAGCCTATGTAAGTTTTGAAACTACAGAAGGCGAAGTGATTTATGCCAAAGTAGGTATCTCTGCGGTGAGCATAGAGGGTGCACGTAAAAACCTTCAAGCAGAACAACCAACTTTTGATTTTGATAAAACAGTATCCGATGCCAAAGCCGCATGGAATAAAGAACTTAGCAAGATAGATGCCGAAAGCAAAGACCTGCATATTGCTACTACTTTTTATTCTGCTTTATATCATGCCATGACTCCACCCAATGTGTATCAAGATGTAGATGGAAAATATCGCGGTAGAGATTTGCAAATTCACGAGACCAAAGATTTCACTTATTACACTGTTTTCTCTCTTTGGGATACTTACCGTGCCTTGCATCCATTATTGACTTTGATTGACAAAAAACGCTCTGGTGATTTCATTCGCACCTTTGTAAAACAATATCAGGAAGGTGGCTTATTGCCTGTGTGGGAACTCTCTGCCTGCGAGACCAATTGCATGATAGGGTATCATTCTGTGCCAGTGATTACAGAGGCTGTATTCAAGGGTGTAGCTGGCTTTGACGAAAATACAGCATTAGAAGCCATGAAGAAAAGTGCTACCGAAAACAGAAATGGTTTGAAAGACTACAAAGAATTTGGCTACATCAAATTTACCGACAACGGAGAGAATGTGTCGCGCACTTTGGAATATGCTTATGATGATTGGTGCATAGCTATGGTCGCTAAAAAATTAGGTAAGATGGATGATTACAATACCTACATCAAACGTGCTCAGAATTACAAAAATATTTACGATGCCTCCACTGGTTTTATGCGCCCGAAAAGCGGTAATTTTCTCACTCCTTTCGACCCATACAAAGTGGACCACAACTACACCGAAGGCAATGCTTGGCAATATTCTTTTTACATTCCGCAAGATATTTCCGGCCACATAAAACTATTAGGCGGCAAAGAAAAACTGGCTGAGAAATTGGATTCGTTGTTTACGACTTCTTCTAAACTCACAGGGCACAAACAGCCTGATATCACAGGTTTGATAGGACAGTATGTGCATGGAAATGAACCGAGTCATCAGATAGCGTATGAGTATGACTATGCCGCACAGCCTTGGAAAACACAAGCCATGATTCGTAGAATTTTAACTGAAATGTACCACGATTTACCCGATGGACTATCGGGTAATGAAGACTGCGGACAAATGAGTGCGTGGTATGTTTTTAGTGCGATGGGCTTCTACCCTGTTTGCCCGGGCAGCGACCATTACGCCATTGGTTCGCCTAATTTAGATAACGCGACTATGCATTTAGAAAATGGTAAAACCTTTACGGTAAAAGCAGCTGGCAATAGCAAAGACAATCTCTATATTCAGTCTGCTACCCTCAACGGTGCGCCTTACAACAAAAGTTTCATTACCTATGAAACCATCAACAATGGTGGCGTTTTAGAGTTTCAAATGGGCAACACAGCTAATAAAAACTGGGGAAGCGGGGAAGGGAATTTTCCTGTGACAACAATTGAATAAACTCTAAAAGACTGTTTTGAAACGCATAAAATTTTAGATTAAACATCATTACAAAAACGAAAGATGTTTCACTGCGTTCAACATGACAACTAAGGCAAATAAAACGCTTACCCAAAAAGGATTGTCATTCTGAACGAAGTGAAGAATCCTATTTCTATTAATTTCAAAATTCTTAATTCTTTAATTCTTAATTTCCATTCATAATTCATCATTCATAAATAACAAACATGAATCAACCCAAGACTTCTGCACTGCTCACACTCATTACGGTTTTTTTCTTTTGGGGATTTGTAGCCGCCTCCAACGATATTTTGATTCCTGTATTCAAAGAAAAACTGAATCTGGAACAGTGGCAAAGTCAAATGATTTCGTTTGCGTTTTATGTAGCGTACACTGTCGGTTCGTTGATTTATTTTGCGCTCTCGCGTTTTACAGGAGGCGATATTTTAAATCGCATTGGTTATAAAAATGGTATAGCACTGGGCTTGGTTATTTCTGCTTTAGGTACCTTACTTTTTTACCCAGCAGCAGAGACCTCCTCCTTCCCTATTTTCATCTCGGGTTTATTCATAGTAGGCTTAGGATTTTCGCTTCAGCAAACAGCTGCCAATCCTTTAGCCATTAATCTAGGCGACCCATCTAAAGGCGCACAGCGATTAAGCTTGGCGGGTGGTGTCAATAACATAGGCACGACTATAGGACCTGTGCTGGTGAGCTTCGCCATCTTTGGTGCGCTCAGCCCTGGTGCTAAATTAGAAGACCTCTCATCGGTGAAAGCACCGTATTTAATTTTAGGATTGGCATTTGTGATAGTGGCAGTGCTTATCAAATTTTCATCGCTGCCCAATCACATAGAATCGCCAGAAAGCGAAGCCGACAAAACCTCCGATACAGATAGCAAAAGCATTTTTAGTTATCCGCAATTGTGGATGGGAATGATTGCCATTTTCCTCTATGTAGGCGTAGAAGTTTCTACGGCTTCGAATCTGCCAGAGTTTATGCGCCAGCATTTGGGTATCGCTACAGATGGCGTGGCGCCTTATGTTTCGCTCTTTTGGGCGAGCTTAATGATAGGCAGATGGACAGGTGCTGTGGGAGCTTTTGATGTGAGCAAAGGCACAAAACAAGCGCTCAACTTTATACTTCCGTATGCTGCTTTTGCACTTTTCTTATTGGTCAATTATTTAGCGAAACACGATTTAGCTCCTTTCTTTTTGTATGCAGGAGTCATAGTCGTTATCATCATCGCAGACATACTGAGCAAGGGAAATCCTGCACGACAACTGATGTTGTTTTCGGCATTGGGCATCACTTCCCTTTTCATAGGCATGCTGGCAGATGGACTGGTGAGTGTGTATGCCTTTATTAGTGTAGGTTTGTTTTGCTCTACTTTGTGGCCTTGTATTTTTACGCTGGCTATTACAGGCTTGGGCAAAAAAACCAACGATGCTTCGAGCTTTCTGATTATGATGATTATGGGTGGTGGTTTTGTGAGCCTGCTACAAGGCTACTTATCACAAAACAATCTGCTCGGTATTCAATGGAGCTATCTGGTAGGGGTTGTGTGTTTCTTGTACCTTGCTTTCTATGGCTGGAAGATGAAAATCTATTGGGTGAAAAGGTAAGTGAAGTGAAGGCTGGGCATTGATTTGCTATTTCACTGACTTTTGTTGCTAAGCTAACGAGAACAAATAAAGTAACCCTTTGCAAAAAATAAAGAGCTCAGTAAAAGTAGAAGCTCAAATGTAAATTGCAACTAATTATGAAGCAAATTGGATCTGGCAACAATATCCTTGTAATTACTATATACTTTATAGTTTTATTAGTGGTTAATTCTATATTCCTAATTCTTTTTATTGATTAGGAATATTTTCATTGCTAGTTTCTTTAATTTTTTTATCGCTCAATGCAGATTGAGAAATGTATTTATATCAAGTAAAATATATTGGTTAAAGATTTGTTATGGAGAGAAAAAATATTTAATGCAAGTTCTGTTAAGGATATAGGTTATGTTATTTATCCCTATTGTTTTATTGAAATGGAAGACGGGGATAATATTTATTTTCAAATTCCTTTAAATAAACTATTTATAAATAATATAATCTTGTTATCTGCAAAAAATACAAAGATTATATTGATGAATTAGTGGAGCAAATTAATGCAGTTAAAGGTGAGTGAAGTTAGGGGTGGTATTGAAAACTAAATAATAATAAATAAGTTATGGAAGTCCTAAAAAGTTTTATTGAATTTGTAGAAGAGTTCAAAAACATTCTGTTTTTTTCTTGGTTCTATTTTATTTTTTGAATACAATTTCATACTACTCCTTTTTTTACTTTGGCTTTAATATAAAATGTATTGTATTTTTCTAACTACTTCGACTTCATTGTATTTCCTATTTCTGCCTATTTTTTTGTTATTGACAATTATTTTTTACTCTATAATCTTAGGTTCGCTGTTTAAATTTATTTTTTGGTTAATGACTTTTCTTACAATTAAACACAAGAATCTTTACACAATAATTCTTTTCTGGTTGTTTGTATTTTTGGCTTCCCTTGTAATTCCGATATACAAAAATCAATTTTATATATCGATGATGTTTTCTATTTTCCCAACATATTCACTATATCATTTTGACGAAAAAAAATATGAAAAATACATATTCAATATTCAATATTTGATTGTACTTTTCATTTGCTTCTTTGTATCCCTTTGCTTATACTATGAAAGTGAGGTTTATAGAATAAAAAATGAAACTGATACAGTTGTAGTCTCTTTTAAATATAATTCAAACAATATTTCAACTAATGAAAATATATCACTTATAGGACAAACTAAGGATTTCATGTTCCTCTATAATAAAAGGGATAAGTCATCTTTAATCTATAAAGTGTCTAATATTGACTCTCTTCAAATTCGATAGATAAATTTGTATACCGCCCTTAGAAAGATACATAGCCGCTCGGCTATGTATCTTTGCCGAGTGACATTTGTAAGCCGAGCGGACTGTAGGAGCAGTAGGAGGTCTATGTGTTTTTTATCAGCACCAAATTAAGCTCCCTCACGGCTTTATCTAGCTTGGTAGTTCTGTAAAAACTGCTGATGGAAAGGCGGGTGTCTTCGTAAAATTTCATGTTTAAGTCGGTACCTGTATAAATGCCATTGGTAGAGTTTCGCTCATAATGAAAACCAGCAAACTTATTCAAATCACGCTTCTTTTTCCATACCCCTCCAGCACATTGAGAGATAACCGTGTTATTGTTTTTATCAATTGTTATAGTCTTGGTACTGACAAATAACATGATGATTGGCAGAACAACAGCTACCAGCACCACGGCTCCATCCTGCCATTCTTTAAAACCATTTTTTACATAATCGGAACTAACAAACAAACCCAACACAAGTAAGACCAACCAAAGTAAATTAGGTATCCAGCGAAAGTTGCGAAACACATATACTCCTAGTTCTTTTTCCTGCACAAAATCTAGCATATTTATGTTTTCGGGCAGCCAAGCCTCAGCCGGCTTATCGCCTTCCACAAAACGATGTAAAAGTGGCAAGGCATATAAACTAAATTGTACCGCCCCCCACAGTCGCTCGGCTCTGTATTTTTGCCGAGTGACATTTGTATCAGCCGTGGCTTTGCCACAAAAGTTTACGACACATCTACCTTAAAAAACCATCCTCTGCGGTTGTTGGTCTCCTGACAAACTACCATAAAACCACACACAACCCATTCCATCCCTTCAAGACTAGTCTCATATCCCTTGCGAACCCCACAGTCGCTCGGCTCTGTATTTTTGCCGAGTGACATTTGTATCACCCGTGGCTTTGCCACAAACACAAGCGTTCAGTAGTCGAAGAGTAATAAGAAAACTGTTTACACAGTTTTCTTGACACTGTCCACAGCTTTTTGGACACTCTCAAAAATTATAACTACCAAGGATTTTACACTAATTACCTTGGGAAAAATTGCAACTACCAAGGACTTTAAAACAATTCCCTTGGAAAAAATTCTAACTACCAAGGACTTTGAAACAATTCCCTTGGGGAAAATTGCAACTACCAAGGACTTTACAATAATTCCCTCGGGAAAAATCATAACTACCAAGGACTTTGAAAAAATCACCTTGGGGAAATTGCAACTACCAAGGATTTTGAAACAATTCCCTTGATAAAAACTATAACTACTTAGGACTTTGTAATAATTCCCTTGGTAAAGATTATAACTACCAAGGACTTTGAATAATACCTGCTCTTCGGAATTTGTAATTCCGAAGCAATATCCAAGGATTTCTAATCCTTAAATCACAGTTGATTCAAAAAAAATATGAAATGCTTTCGTAATTATAAATCACGAATAGCATAAGTAAACTGAGCTAAGCAGTTATCTAAATGCATATTCAACAAGCGAATTTCCATTTTGCTTTTGCAAATAATTAAACCTAACTTTAATAAAACAACTTATATGAAAAAGACATTCATTTTTGCTACCGCTCTTGCATTGGCAGCAGGTGTTTATTCTTGTAGTAAAAGCACCGTTAAGGACTGTGAGAAAAACAATACAGGCTCTATCACCATCTGGAATGATGGAAGCTTTGTGCCAGCAGGTACTTACGATTTTTACAGAGGGAATGTGAAAATTGCATCGCTTGCCAAAGGACAGCAAGCTACTGTAGATAATATTCCAGTAGGTATCTTTTCTATGACTGTAAAAAATGGAACTGATACTTTGTATGTAGGTACTTACCAGCCCGATACCATTACACAATGCGGTACACTTGCATACCATACTTCGGAACATTACATTCCAGTATCGGATAGAAGATTGAAGAAAAATATTGTGCCCATCAGCAATGCACTAGGCAATCTAAGTAGATTGAATATTTACTCCTTCGAATACCAAGCACCCAAGGGCTACACAGGTTTTTTAGCGCATGGACAACATGTAGGTTTTATGGCACAAGAACTCAAGGAAATCTATCCTGCGTTTGTACAATTAAATAGCAATGGATTTTATTCGGTCAACTACCAAGAAATGATTCCGCTTTTAGCTAAAGGCATGCAAGAGCAACAGTCGCAGATAGATGAATTGAAAAAAGAAGTAGCAGAAATGAAAATCTTATTGAAACAACAAACTGCTTTGGCGAATAGATAATGTATTGCTCTTACTCAAAACAATTTGACATGCTAAACAATTCAACACTTGATCGTGCCAGAATGGTATTTCTTTTCATTGCTTTAGCAGGTGGTGTATTTAAACTTTTACACTATCCTGGGGCGAACTTTATGCTTATCATTGGTTTGAGCTCACTGAGTTTGTATCACATACTTAGAGCATTTAATACTCCTACATTAGAACGTCAAGCCATTATGCTCCATTACGTTCGGCATATTTCCATGGCTGTACTGTTGATAGGCATTTTGTTCAAGATGATGCATTGGCCAGGCTCTGCAAAGATGCTTTTTGCGGGATTAGGTAGCCTCGCATTAAGTGCCTTGGTGGAGGTGATGAGTTCTAAAAAAGAAGACGAAAACTAAATGCGTGCTTCAACTATTTTACTTGTGCTTTTATTGTTTGGTTTTCAGAAAATCACAGCACAGGAATTAATATCTATCCAAAACTTTGGCGAGAATCCAGGCAATTTGAAAATGTATATTCATTTGCCTCCATCTGCAAATAAAGTATTGCCATTGGTAGTTGTGTTACATGGCTGCTCACAGAATGCAGGCATGGTGGCTAAACAATCGGGTTGGAATGAGTTAGCGAATAAATATGGATTTGCCGTGCTCTATGCTCAGCAGAAAATGAGCAACAACATAGGCAATTGTTTTTGCTGGTATAATGCGAATGATGTAGATAAAGGAAAGGGCGAGAATGCTTCCATTACTTCCATGATAGAGTATACAAAAACGCATTACTTAATAGATTCAAGTAAAGTGTTTATGACAGGTTTATCGGCAGGGGCGACTATGGCAGTTTCTATGCTAGCTACCCATCCTGAAACATTTAAGTCAGGGGCTATTTTTGCAGGTGCTCCTTTCAAAGTAGCGAGTCGTTTTTTTACAAGCCTCTTTGCCATGCAAGGTTGGATACTCAAAAGCCCAGAGAATTGGGGAAAACTGGTGCGCGCTCAAAACCCCAACTACCAAGGCTCCTACCCTTCCATAATTGTATATCAAGGAAAAGCAGATGCGATTGTGAACAAACGAAATGGCTATGAAATAGTAAAACAGTGGACTAATGTTCATGACCTACAACCCACTCCTACCCAGCAAATAAAAAGGTTTGCAGGAAAACGATTTATAGAGAAAAATGTATATAAAAATACTTCGCAACAAGATGTAGTTGTTTACTACAAAGTAAAAGGACTTGGGCACGCATTGATGATAGACCCAGGGAAATGTGAGATGCAGGGCGGTAAACGCAAACTATTCTCTACAGATAAAAATTATTATTCTACTTACTGGACTGCAGTAGATTTTGGATTAATTACACCTCATACTATAACAGGTGCCAATACGGTGAATCCCTTGCAAGAACTAACTTTTAGCGTTCCTGCTACCGAAGGTACAACCTACAAATGGCAAATCCCGAAAGGCTGCAAATCAACCAACAAAAACAGCAACTCTATCTCTATAAATTGGGGGAGATTTTCTGGTGGGGTAAATGTAGAAACGAAATCACAAGATGGTTGTAAAACCGTTTATCAGACAAAGTTTATAGAGGTGAAATAGTTTACCATTTCCTCAAAAAGTAGTAAAAAAAACCGCTTCATCCTACCTTCAACCATCCCGTAATACTCATTCTTGATTTATTCGTAACAAGAACTTCGTGCTCCAGTTCGCTACTTTTAAAGAGAATACTTTTACAATTGTTCGGAGAAATATGCTGTAAATGATTGCTGTGATGAATGCACAATTCTCCTCCATCAGTTTCTTTCCAATCCAAATTCAAATAGGTAATCATAGAGTATTGGCGGCTTCCATTATTGCGAAATTGATCGAAATGTTTTTGATAAAAATTCCCTTGTTCATACAAACTATAGTGAAACTCATAACCCGTAATACCCGCATAGCAACTACGATTTAGATGCAACACAAATTTATCCATCAAATCAAAAAAGGCATTTTCGTGAATATTATTATGCTTGCGGTCAAGCCAATAAATTTTATCGCTTCTTATCCGCTTATCTTGCAATGCAGCTGTCTCATTTCCAGTACCAGCATCATAGAGTAATTGTTGCGCAAAAAGAGTAGTAAGGTTTTCGGAGAGATGAAGTGCCAGCGCTTCGCTCAAAAAGTTTTCGGCTATGCCTACTTTATCTAGTATAAATGAATCTATGAGCGTATCAAAGGAAGAATGCAAAAAGAAAAGTAAACCTTTAGTAACAATGAAGCGAATGTGCGATTACTTCTTCTTTCGCTTCGGAAGGTAAAACTATAATTGAGAATAGTTCGTATATCAGAAAACATTACTTCTTGATATCAGCAGCATTTTTATAATCAGCGGGAATCTGAAAAGTAGTAGCGGATAATTTTTCAGTAGATATTTTTTCTATTTCCCATGCGCTAATGATGGTACCTCTCCAGTCTGAAGTGCTTGTCTTTACTGGAAAACCTTTCACATGCAATGCAGCTAAACCTTGCATCTCCACACCTGTTTTGAAAAAGGGTGCATATTTCGCTGCATCAAAATCAATAGCTTTTGCTACCCATGTTTCGGTAGTACTGGCATTGGTTTTAAAAATATATTTTTCGCAACTATACCCACTTATTTCTTTTATTTCTCCCGTAGCTTTTCCCGTAAGACCAGCCATAGATACTCCTTTAGCATCTATATCGCTGGCTGGAATAGAACTGTACCATTTACCATCTACATTGCTCGAAGCAATATTATACAACTGCATAACGGCAGCAGATGGGTCTAAAAGCAATACTGTAGTGGCTGCTAACTCTGCATTTCTGTAATCTAAATCTACACGAACTTTTGTATCGCTTAAATAAAAAGTCATTCCTGTATTCGGACTTACTTCATTCGAATATCTCAAAGCTATAGTTCCCTCAAACCCTGCCAATGCAGGCAGTGTAACCAATAAAGAACAAAGAGCAAATAGTGTTTTTTTCATGACATCAAAATTTTAATTTTAAGGAGCTACTGTTCCTTTTACTTGATTCGTATTATAGTTTGCATCTGGCAGATTCGTCAAAGGATTATTATTCCTTTTTACAGCCAAGCCTGCCGCTCCGCCTGGAGCACCGTTAACTGGTAAACCAGGAATAGGAATATTTGCACAAACAGAACCAATGATAGGAATGCTTACACAAAATCGCAAGGTTAAATTTACCGAACCACTACCACCTGGTTGCCCATAAGGACCACCATCTCCACCCGTACCTGATGGTGTGATAGTAATGGTTACAAAGGAAATAGTAATAGGCACAGGAACCGACAAAGTAGCTCCTTGACCTGGTACAGAATTTACGCCAGAGGTGGCATTAGTACCACTTGTAAAAAGATTAAACAAACAACTTCCATTTCCTTGTCCACCACCTAACCCATTCTCGCTACCACCACCACCACCTACTCCTAGGGCTATACATAAATTGATACCTCCCACATTAATATTTGGAGTTTGTAATCCCACAGAACCTCCTCCTCCTCCTCCTCCATAAATAGCACCATTGTTTTTCAAAATAGTTCGTGTAGTTAAGTTCAAAGCATTGCCACCATTACCTCCTACTTGCCCTGGAGGAAAACTATTGAATGTACCTCCGTATCCTCCGTCACCTCCTCTACCTAAAAACGCACCATTATTTACAATACCTACTTTAGAAAGTGGGTCCAAATTTCCAGTTGTGTAGGAAGGCTTAGAAGCAGTAGCCGAATGAACCTCTACATTTCCATTTACTGTTAGCACCACACATTTTCGAGAACCCGCTGGAAGCGGAATAGGATTCACTGCTTGTAAATCGTAGTTCGTTACATCTAGAGGAATAGTAACCTTTACACAAGGTTCTATGTACACATTGTAACTAAGCAATTTAATTTGATCACCACAGTAGGCAATTATAACAATAGGTACTAATCCATCATCTGCGAATATATCGGCCTTCACTACCAGTTTTATTTGCCCTGAACTATCAATGGTGGTATTGCCATCAGCATAAACTGTTACACCATTAGGTGGCGATACAATATAAGATACGTTTACTTGTTTTGTACTAAATGTTTTATCAATCGTAATGGTAGAAAAAACAGAGTCATCTACAATTCTATCAAGTGTATCAGTAGGGTCATCTATACTGGCAGTAAAGGCACATTGGTCACAATCATTTTGATAGGCACGCAACCAACATTGGCCTGTCCAATATTCTACAAAACTATCGGTAGTATTGAAAATAGTGAGCCCTCTGAGCGGATTAGGAATGGCATTTTTTTGTACCTCGGTCAATCTAGGCAAACCCAATCCTTTCTTATTGGATTCCAATTGCAGTACCGCACTAGAATCGGGAATAAGAATATTAATACCCACTTGAGCATGCAAAGAACTTGCTAAAAAAACGCATAGAGCGAAAAATAGGAGTGAAATTTTTCTCATTCTTAAAAATTGAATTTTATCAAAGCTACAATATTCCTTACAACAAAAGAAGTATTAAGAAATTAACAGAATTGTACAACAAAAGGCAGCACACCAATCCTTTCAAAAATCTTAAACCTGGAAGAATTACAATTGCTTAATATTATTTCTAATCTTATCCATAGCTTCAAAAAACTTGTCAAAATCCTCTTGAAAAATCATAACCGTAGAGCGGATAGCCTCTCCTTCATTTTTACGACTTTCGGTAATCTTTACCAAGTGATCCCCATTATGTTTTTCTTTCAAGTCAATAAAATAAGTTCTTTTTCCTGCTAAAACTTTCTCTGTAAAAAGATCCTTATCTCTGTTTTCTCTTGTTTCCATTTTCGTTTATTTTCTCCAAATTTCGTAGAAGTTTTCAAACAAAGAAACTTATCGGGTCTATAATTTTTATATTTGGTAAGAATTTTGTGAGGCTTCTACCCATTATGAAAAAAAAATTAATCTTCTTTTTTGTTCCATTTTTATTGTTGTGCCAAAAGTCAAGCGCTCAAAACACCAATATTAGTGGCGTTATCAATCAATTTAGTAAAGTAACCAATGTTGATTTATGCAACAACAGTGTTACGGTTTTGGACCCATCAAAATTCCAAGTAGGCAACAAAGTTTTAATCATACAAATGCAAGGAGTAGAGGTAACGACTACCGACAATGCACAGTATGGCGATATTACTGACTATAAAGAAGCGGGTAACTATGAAATTTTGAAAGTAAAATCCATCAGTGGTAACACCCTAACTTTTGATTTTGAAATCACTAAAAATTACAATCCTGCTGGTAGTGTTCAACTCATTCCACTGCCTGAGTATGCCACTGCTACTATCACATCAGACCTAACCACCCAGGCTTGGGATGGAAGCGAAGGTGGTGTGCTGCTTTTGAAAGCAGATAGCATTATCATGAATGACTCTATAAAATTAAGTGGACTGGGATTTAGAGGTTTTTTTGTAAATGACAGTACTAATAATAGTCCACTAAACTGCAATGGACCTACTTCCTACAAATGCCCTGATAGTATCTGTGGAGCTACAAAGGGGGAAGGTATCCTTATCAGCAATGTAAAATACGGAAGAGGAAAAAATGCAAATGGTGGAGGTGGTGGGAACGATCACAATGCGGGTGGAGGTGGTGGGGGAAATTTTGGAGCGGGAGGTATAGGTGGTACTCGCAAAGCTTCCTTTGGTTGCCCTGGTAATTCACCAGGAATTGGGGGAGCCGGATTGACCTACAACAATGCCTACAATAAAATATTTATGGGAGGGGCAGGTGGCTGTGGGGACGGAAACAATTGGGATTTAACTTTTAAATTCAATAATACGGGCGGTGCATCAGGTGGTGCCATCTGTATATTAATAGCAAATGTTTTGGTGACGAATAACAATGCTATAATTGCTTCTGGAAAAGATGTTTCTAAGCTCGCGTATTATGATGCTGCTGGGGCTGGAGGAGCTGGAGGAACAGTGCTTTTAGATATCAATTCAATTCAAGGAAATTTAGCAATTAATACCAATGGTGGATTTGGTGGAAGTGTGAGAGGAGATATAGGTTTAAACAATCAATGTTGGGGTCCTGGTGGTGGTGGTGGTGGTGGATTACTTTGGGTGAAACAAGCCTCCATACCTGCAAACATTTCTTATACTTCTACAGGAGGAATAAGTGGAATAAATACGCTAAATAATACTTCCTGTGCAGGCTCAGCCAATGGTGCACTAGCAGGAAATAATGGAGGCTCGCTCACGCAACTTACTATTTTAGAAAGTTCCAAAACATTTGAAAAGCTAACAGCTTCCTTTTCTCATGATACCACAGTTTGTCCAAACCAACAAGTCAATTTGTTTGCAAATGCTTCTTCCTCTGGAGCTATTTTATACAGTTGGAGCACGGGTGAAAACATTCCTCAAATAAGTGTTTACCCTACCGCATCTGCTACCTATAAAGTAACAGTTACAGACGATAATAATTGCAGAATAGATGGACTTATAAATGTAGCTTCTGATTTTTTCCCGGCTATTCTTTCTCCTTCTAAAGACACCAGTATTTGCAAAGGAAATTCTGTAGAAATAAAAGTAGTTACAAATGCTACAGGTACCATTAATTACAATTGGAGTTCAGGAGAAAAAACAAGTCAGATAACCGTTTCCCCTACCTCTCCACAAACCTATTCTGTTACTGTAGATAATGGCTCTACTTGTAACACGGTAAAAACAATTACGGTATCTTTAGATTCTATAATAGCTAGCGTAACTAGCAATCAAACCATTTGCCCAAACAATGTTGTAAATCTAGAAGCAAGCACCACTTCCACTGGTATTATCTCTTACTCTTGGAGCACTGGAGAAAAGACTGCTCAAATCTCACCCAATCCTCAAAACTCGCAAACATACACAGTGACTGTATCCAATGGAAATGGATGCAGTACCGTTAAAAACATTTCTGTAACAGTAGATTCAAATGCATCTAATTTAACTCCACAAATTACAGCACTTCCTGATTCTGCTTTAAGTATAGGGCAAACTGTTCAACTGACTGTAACTCCTACCAATGTTGCATTTTACAGCTGGTCAGGCGATAATTCATTGAGTGCATCGGATATTTATAACCCTACTGCCAGTCCACAAAAAACAACTCAGTATTGTGTAAAAGTAACCGATGCCAATAATTGCTTCAAGACGGCTTGTAAAACTTTAGAAGTAATTATTCCTACTCCACAAATAGCCATACCAGATGCATTTACACCAAATAGCGATGAAAAAAATGACCTCTTCAAAGTGGTGACTACAGGCAGTTCTGTTGTATATGAAATGAAAATTTACAACCGCTGGGGCGAACTTGTTTTTGAAGAAAACTACAATGCTGGATGGAATGGAAACTACAACGGAATAGCACAAGCCTCAGAAACCTATTTATGTAAAGTTGTTTATGGCACTAGCTTAGATGCTTCCAAAAAAATCAATACTATGAAATCGTTTGTGTTGATTCGCTAAATTTCAAAACATGCAACCTTCCAAATTTAATGTGCGAGTTTATGGTTTACTGATAAACAATCAGCAGCAATTGCTACTGGCAGATGAACTCATCAGAGGAGAATTTATTACCAAGTTTCCGGGTGGTGGTTTAGAATTAGGAGAAGGTTTACGGGAAGGTTTAAAAAGAGAATTTCAAGAAGAGTGCGGAATAGATGTGACCGTGCTTGACCACTTCTTTACCTGTGATTTTTATGTACCTTCCGCCTTTGACCAAAGCCAAGTCATTTCGGTTTACTACCGTTGTGCTTTTGAAGCTTGGCAACAAATAAAAACTTCCCACAAAAAATTTGATTTTGAAATTATAGAAGGGAAAGATGCAGAATCTTTTCGTTGGGTATCGCTCTCCAACCTACACCTAGAAACGAACATAACACTTCCTATTGATAAAGCGGTGAGTGAAAAATTGATGCAAAATTTACCCAAATAAATCGCTCGATAAATAGCGATCGCCTTTGTCGCAAATAATAGCAACTATAGTTCCTTCTTCTATTTCGTTTGCTATTTTCATAGCGATGTGAACCGCCCCTCCACTGCTCATACCACAAAATACACCTTCTTCTCTGGCTAATCTTCGTGTCATAATCGTTGCTTCTTCTTCCGATACATCTATCATTCTATCAACTCTTTTGGGCTCAAAAATTTTGGGCAAATATTCCTGCTTCCATCTTCTTATTCCTGGAATACGAGAACCATCAGTAGGTTGCGCACCTACAATTTGAATAGCCGCATTTTTTTCTTTCAAAAACCGAGATACTCCCATAATTGTTCCAGTAGTTCCCATAGAGGAAACAAAATGTGTTACATTCCCTTCCGTATCTTTCCAAATTTCCGGACCCGTAGTTTTGTAATGCGCTCCATAGTTATCAGGATTAGCAAATTGATTCAGCATTAAGTAACCTCCCTTTGCCACTTGTGCATGTGCATAATCAATAGCTTCTTCCATACTACCAGCAGCCGAGGTTAAAATAACTTTTGCACCAAATGCTTCCATCGTCAGTACTCGCTCACGAGTTGAGTTCTCTGGCATTACCAATTCTATTTCTACCCCACATAAACTCGCAATCATAGACAATGCAATACCTGTATTTCCGCTAGTGGCTTCTATCAATTTCATACCTGGCTTTATTTCTCCACGGTCAAGTGCCCCTTTTATCATACCATACGCAGCTCGGTCTTTTACACTGCCTCCTGGGTTTTCTCCCTCCAGTTTTCCATAAATTTTCACACCTGGTTTCTTATTAATGTTTTTTAATTCCACCAAAGGTGTGTTGCCTACTAAATCAAGTATTGTTGCCATATTCTTTTTGCTGCTTTTATGTTATGGAGTAACGCTTACATTTTTCACCTCACCGATAATCTGGTATAGTGCCAAAATTTATCCGTTTCAAAAATAGGAGGAAGTGAAGGAGTAGCCATCATACTGCCTCTTTGAGAACCAGAAGAAGGTGTAGGACCTTGCCCGTCTAATCCATTTTGAGAGTATGCACTAGAACTTCTATTTCCCATGTGATCGTTCATGGTGTTGTTCCGCATATCTATTCCTGTGCTACTCATATCATCATTTTGTGGACGATTTCCTTTCTCTAAACCATTTACCACAAAACATATAGCAAAGAGTTTGGTAGAATCTTTGGGTATTAATTCCCTGTTATAAAATGCAAACAATGGAATAGAAATTTCATACGTCATAATATCATCTTTATCCCAGTCAATTGCCACCGAAATGCTGCTATCATTTTTCAATGCGCTGTATCCATTTGCCACATTTTTAAATCCTACCAAATTCATTTGCGATAAATGAATAGCCATTTCTTGTTTCATTTTTTTTACATCGGGGCGTTCCCCTTCTTCCAGCATAGGAGGTGGTCCTGTTCTCTTATCCGACAGCGGAAACTGAATGCCCATATTTTGATTTTTTTTTCCCGCAGCATCTACCCAAACGCTCATACCTGCACGTAAAATCTTCATCTGTGCATTTTCATCTGCCACTCGCATGCAGACATACAAATGTGTATTATCGTTCGCAAAAGTATATTGCAATTTTGTTTTGGATTCATAAAATTGGAAAGGCAATTTCCACTCCTGAGCATTGCCATCTATCACAATGGGAGTCTCTACTCTGTGCGTTACATAGGTATCTTTTCCTGCAAAAACAGAAAGCAATATGGCAGAAAATAAAATTACAAAAACTGTTTTTTTCACAATCAAATTTTAGACGAAGATATTCCATTCAAACGGATTGTTTTCTGAAAATTGGTTAAGAAAAAAACAAATGAAATAGTGTACATTAGAATTTCATAATCAAATTGCACATGCGCATTTTCATTTTTGTTGCTTTTGTTTCCATTTCCTATTTACTCATGCAATGCCACACGCAAAAAAAAGTGGCGTACAATGTAGATATGGAAGCGCTCAAAAAAATAAATCCTAAACTAGAATCGCAAATAAACGAAGGCATGCTTTTATACAAAAAAAACTGCACCAGTTGTCATGGTATTTTTACGGATGGTAAAAAGGGTATTCCAAATTTTAGTAAAGAACAACTGGATGACTACCGTGCCAATTTTGTAAAAAAAGATAAGAAAAACCATGCCTTTGCAAAGAATGTAACGCAAGAAGAAATTGATAAGATTCTACTTTTTCTATCATTACGAAAAAGAGATTAAAATTAACTGATTGGAAGATTTAATAGGTTCATTGAATCCTTTTAAAAGAGCAAAATAGATTGTGCATGTTTAGTCATTAAAATGAAAGGAATGAGTAATTTAATTCTAACAATAGACTTGGGTACTTCTGGGCCTAAGGTTTCTGTTTTTGACCAAAAAGGAAAGCTGATTGATTATGCTTTTGAAGAAGTGCCGCTACTATTACTCGAGCATGAAGGTGCAGAGCAACGCCCCGAAGATTGGACTAACGCTATAACCAAGTGCTATCAAACAATAAAACAAAATGGAAAGTTTAATTCTCGTGAAATCGTAGCTGTAAATGTGACTAGCCAATGGTCTGGGACTGTAGCAGTAGATGAGCAAGGAAAACCCCTCATGAATTCTATTATATGGATGGATGCCCGTGGCGCTAAGTACGCTCAAAAACTTACAGATGGTTTAGTAAAAGTAGATGGTTACGCCATTGGGAAAATTTTAAAATGGATTCGCATTACAGGTGGTGGGCCTTCTAAATCGGGCAAGGATTCTATTGCCCATATTTTGTACATACAAAATGAATTACCAGAAATTTATAAAAAGACGTACAAATTTTTAGAACCCAAAGACTACCTGAATCTATGGCTCAGTGGTCGTTTTGCAGCCTCTTACGATTCTATTACTATCCATTGGATAACTGATAACCGCGACATTAACAACATCAAATATTCTGATGAGTTGATTAAAATAACGGGAATAGATAAAGCAAAATTGCCTGAACTAGTTCCCACTAATTCACTGCTCGGAAACATCAGTAAATCTATTGCCGTAGCTTTTGATTTGAATGAAGATGTAAAGATAATTTCTGGCACACCCGACACGCACTCGGCCAGCATTGGTTCTGGAGCAGTTAAAGATTTTGAACCACATTTATACATAGGTACTTCTTCTTGGTTGATAGCACATTTACCTTTTAAAAAAACAGATATTTTTCACAATGTAGCTACGATTCCCAGCGCCATTCCTGGCAGGTATATGATTATCAACGAGCAAGAAACTACTGGCGCTTGCTTGAACTTCGTGCGAAATAATTTGTTGTATTACGAAGATGAATTGGAGAGTGGTAAAGCTCCCGATGATTTTTATAAAAAAATGGATAGCATCGTTTCAAAAGTTCCCGCAGGTAGTGATGGTGTTATTTTTACACCTTGGTTAAATGGCGAACGCTCTCCTGTAGATGATCATCACACGCGTGCCAGTTTTTACAATTTGTCTTTGCATCACAATCGTACCCATTTAATGCGAGCAGTATATGAGGGAATAGCTATGAACAACAGATGGCTTTTGATGTATGCCGAAAAACTAGCAGGCAAACAATTTGAAGCAATAAATTTCATAGGCGGTGGTGCCAACTCAGCAATATGGAGTCAGATTTTAGCAGATGTATTTGACCGCCCAATAAGACAAATGAAAGAGCCACTCACTGCCAATTCCAGAGGAGCAGCGTTGCTAGCTTTGGTAAGTTTAGGGCTAATGAAAGTGGAGGACATTTCTAACTCTGTAGAGGTGAATCAAGTGTTTACACCTAACCCTGCGAACAGAAAATTATACGATGAGCGCTTTAAAATTTATACAGACATTTACGAAAAGAATAAGGGGATATTTGCAATTCTAAATGGATAATCCAATTACTGTTTTAAGAAAATTTTCATAACTCATAATTCATAACTCAATAAAAAATGATAGAATTTATTTCCAAAAATTTTGGATGGCTACCTAAGCCACTTGTGGTGTTTATAGAAAAAAGAATGAAAACAATTCCTGCTGTCCAAAAAATGGTAGAAAAGGAAAATGAAAAACTAAAAGAAACGCTCCATCACTCTTTAAAGCCCTACCACCATACGTTTCAGCGATACGAAGCATTGCCAAGTAGCGGTCTATCTCAAACAGCAATTTTAGCAGACATTGAAAAAATGAATGCATTGGAGAGCCCGCGTTGGCAAGATGGATATGTATCTGGAGGAATTTATCATGGCGATACAGAGCACATCAATTTCCTCAACAAAGTGTATGGTCTGCATTCACAGAGCAATCCGCTGCACTCTGATTTATTTCCAAGTGCCACCAAATTTGAAGCGGAAGTAATTTCGATGGTAGCCACGCTGCATGGCCAAGGCAAAACCCTTGATAATAGTGAACTTTGCGGCACTGTAACATCGGGCGGTAGCGAAAGCATTATGCTGGCTATGAAAACTTATAGAGATAAAGCATTGCAAGAAAGAGGAATTACCAAACCAGAAATGATTACCCCTGCTTCTGCTCACGTAGCCTTCGATAAAGCTGCTCAATACTTCAACATCAAGCAAATTAAAATTCCATTAAATGCCAATTTTACAGTGAATCCAGCGGATGTAGAAAATGCCATTACTAAAAATACAATAGCTATAGTTGGCTCTGCTCCTTGCTTTCCGCATGGCATTATTGACCCAATTCCTGAACTTTCTGCCATTGCATTAAAACACAACATAGGTTTTCATACCGATGCCTGTTTAGGTGGATTTGTAATTCCTTTTGCAGAAAAACTAGGATACAAAGTTCCTGTAATAGATTTCCGTTTAACGGGAGTCACCTCTATGAGTATAGATACACACAAATACGGCTATGCCGCCAAAGGCACATCTGTATTGCTTTACAGGAACGAAGATTTGCGCCATATTCAATATTATACCGCTACAGAATGGCCAGGTGGTTTGTACTTCTCTCCTACTTTAGCAGGTAGCAGACCAGGAGCACTAAGCGCTACCTGCTGGGCTGCTATGTTGAGTTTGGGAGAAGACGGTTATTTAAAAGCCACCAAAGCAATTTTAGAAACTGCCACCAAAATAAAAGAAGGAATGGCTTCCATTCCAGAGTTACAAATCATAGGCAATCCACTTTGGATTATTGCATTTCAAAGCAATAGCTTAAATGTATATGAAGTACTCGACCAAATGGGCAAACGCAAATGGAACTTAAATGGTTTGCACAAGCCTAGCGCTGTTCACATAGCACTTACGCTAAGACATACACAACCAGGTATTGCAGAAAAATTCTTGAGTGATTTAAGAGAATCGGTAGAAATTGTAAAATCAAATCCAGGCGCTAAAGATGGATTGGCTCCCGTTTACGGATTGGGAGCTACTTTGCCTTTTAGAGGAATGGTAAGCGATATCCTAAAGAAGACTTTAGATGTAGTTTATCAAGTATAAATAGCTCACAAGAACGATGATAAATTACTTTGTGTATATAAAAAAGAGAGATTCAGTAGAATCTCTCTTTTAATTTTAAAGAAATCTTAAATACTAAAAACCAATAGCAAAACCTAACGTACCAAACACTTTTCCTTTAAATCCATTCTGCTCCGTTACAATTGCATTTCCAAATGGGTCAAAAGTAGTAACCTTAGTACGATATATATCTGAGCGATAATTTGCATTTATATTCACAGCAAAACTACTTCTACCACGGCTGTGAAACTTAATACCTAAGCCTAATACACCTACTGGCCCTCCCCAACTTTTGCTAACAAGGTTTTTATTTGCAAAAGGATTAGCGGGATGAAATGCATAACCTGCCTCAGCATAATAATAGGGAGTTACTTTTCGTTTAAGCAACTCACCAGATAACTGAAAATAAAGTGGGATATAAAGACCATTATTGACATTGGTATTATCATAAACACCTTTTCCAAATGAAATACCTTTTCCAAAATAAACACCATCTACTCCTATCCCCAGCCCAAACTGAGCCATTCGATTGAATTTATAACCTCGCACCACTCGCAATCCTATATTATTTAAGCCTGGTCTAAATTCTATGGTTCCGAAAAAACGCTTATTTTTTTTGTAAGCAGGTAAACGGGTAGAATCACTTCCGAAATGATGAAACCCAAATCCCATTCCGTGTTCGTATTCCTCTCTGGGTTCTTTCTTAACGGGCTCAGCTTGCGTAGGCTCTTTCGTTATTTTGTAAACATCCGCTACAGGGAAAGAAATAACGCTTCCACCCACAATTTTTATTTTGATGCTTTCCCCTAATATCTGTTCTACTATTAATCCTCTGTAGATGCTCCCATTTTTCAAATAGACTACATCTTCCATATTATTTTGAGCAAATGCCCCAGCACTAATAAAAAACAATGCTGCGATTAAAATGATTCTTAATTTTTTCATGACTTATAATTTTGTATATGAATCGAACTGATTCACAAAACTACAACATTGTTTTATGCGCTAAGTTTAAATACTGCTGATATTTATCATTTTATTGGTCTTTTTAACTTATTTAGTCAAGCATTAACTATTCTTCATTATTCATTATTATTGCTAATATGAAAAAGCCACAAAAGCCGAATCCTCAACGGGCAACAACGGCAGCCGTTAAAAAATCAGCTTCCTCAGAAAGTAATACTTTCATGAAGATAGCTGCCAATATTGGAGGTGCCTTACTAGCAGGTATTTTTTTAATGACCTTGTTTTCGCATCACGAACCTGACCCACAAAACCCTACCGAAAAACATCTCAATGCTGGTTACGATTGGCTTTTAAACTCCATGCTTAAAAGTAATTTAGAAACTATAAGTCAACACCCTGAACTAACTACTCAGCAACGCTACGAAGCTAAATGGGGCGGAGAAATTGCTTACATTAATCAAGTAAAAAACCAAACCACCGAAAGTGCTGTGATTCTATTTCCAACCAAAGCCATGATGAAAGAATCTGGGTTTAAAAGTGTAGGCGACATAGCCTGGCTCGAATACTTTTTGTATCCGCGCAAATTGGTATATGAAGATGACAAAGCAAAGTCACAGTTGTATCCTCAAGTTACCCATGTCGTATCTATGAACGGCTGGGGGTTAGATAAACTGAAATACACTGTTGAAAAACCAGAAGGCTTCATGATTTTGCCAATTAATAAATAATTCAAACTTTAACCTTAACTCATGTTTATTCTAATCTTCATAACTGGTTTACTTTTTACTTTGGCGCTTTCTAAAGAATTTAAATTGTTGGAAAGATTATCGCTATCCTTCCCGTTAGGATTGGGTTTATCTTCTTTCCTTTTATTTTTAACCGACCAATTTTTACACAGCGTCAATCTATCCGTTTTGGGAATAGGATTGTTACTATTGAGTTTACTTTTCTTAGGAAAACGCTTGTATTTCGATTGGAAAGCAGGACAACTTTTTAAATTTGAAAAACCCAGTTTCGATTTTAGTGGTGTTAATTTAGTATGGTTAATTTTTGCAGGAATGACAGCCTACTTAGTGTATGGCATTACCATAAAATGCTTGTACTGGCCACCAGCCGAATTTGATACGGTAGTGGGCTATGATTTATTAGCAAAAGCTATTGCACACGAAGGCACCATTAAAAACACCATGCTCACCAATGCAGAAGTAGTAAACGATTGCGGACCACGCTTACTATACCCACCATTGCTTGCTTTGTGCAACTCTATCTGCTATATGAGTGGCATGGAAACTCCTAAACTAATCAATTCCCTTTTCTTCGTTTCTTGGGTAGTATTGTTTTACAGCCTTCTTCGCAGATTTGCAACTTCTACCAGTTCCATTTTCTTCACGCTTTTTGCGGTTATTACCCCAGAAATGTTTGCTCATGCATCCTTTTCATTGACCAATTTACCTTGTGCTATATACACCTGTACAGCCGTAATTGCCATTACTATTTGGTATGAAAAAAAGATAGAAGGTTTCTTTTATTTATCACTTTTCATGATGGCATTTGCAGTTTGGACAAGGTCCGATGTAGTAGTGTTTATAGCAGCAATTATGGCTCTATTGCTCATTTACAGTTGGAAAACGAAAACCTTTAAACATCTACTACTCTACTCACTTTCAGCTATCCCTTTTGTAATCTGGACCTTCTATTTAAAAGCAAATGTACCGAAAGGACAAGGTGTATTTTTTGTAAAAAAATTATTTTTTGACACAGGTAAATTAGGTGATGTACTTTCTACTGCTTGGGGATTAATGACCAACGAAAACACTTATGGGCTTACCTTTTACATTTTCTTTTTAGCATTGCTCATCAACGCGTATGCGCTATACAAAACCAAAGACAAGTGGAATTTTTTACTCGTATTCTTTATAGCACTAACTGGCTACACGCTTTTATATTATCAAATGGATAACACCGATGGAACTCTTTTTACACCAGGAGGCTGGATGCAATCGGGTTATAAAAGAGGGCTTTTTTGCTATGCGCCACTAGGGCTTTTTTATGCTGCTTCTAGCAAGTATGTTTCACTAGCTTTTAATAAAGCGGAGGAGTACTTGACTTTGTTTAAAGCTAAGACAGTATAAGACTTTAGCGCATCCCTTTAAGTAATTCCAAAATCTTCTCCGCATAAAAAGCATGCCCTTTGTTGTTCAAATGCCCATCGGGATAAGGCACATAATTTTGGGAAAAATTCCCATCAGGTAGGTACACCAATGATTTTAAAATTTCATCTTCAAAAAAACCTTTGTATCTCTTTTGAAAAAAGGCTAAAGGCTCGTTCGCTTCTTTAATTTCTGGAATCAATACAATTTTTAAAGCACAATTATTTTGCTTACAAACTTTAACAATAGCGTACAAATGCTTTTGCGTTACAGTCATATTTTCAATAGCATTTTCGGTAGCTCGTTTTTCTTCCCACCTATATTTAAAAGAATAAACACGCGATAAAAAAGCGCTTTTCGAAATTACTTTTTCTACTACATTTTTTGGATGTAACAAGAAGAATTTTTGACGCGTAAAATATTCATACGCTTCTTTAGCAGCTTCAAAATGATGGGGACCATCTTGCGCTAAAAGTGCCCCTGCATTGGTATAAAAGTAGAAAGGCTTCAAAGGAACGACAGGTCGTTCTTGTAGCATTATATCATTTCCTAAATAGAAAAAGAGCAACACTTTTTCAGGCTTTAAAGTAGGAATATATTTTTGTGCTATAGCATCGTATTGTGCAGGGTCAGCAATAGGAATACCTGTATTTACAATAGTTTCAGAAACCTTAGATGAAACCAAATCAGCAAAACAGCTATCAATATGAGCAGCAGAAAGTCCCCATGTAAAACTATCTCCAAGAAATAGAACTTTATGTTTTACTGTATCCAGACTTTTAAATTCAGGGGCTCTAAATCCTTCAACGTTGATTCCTTTAGAAATAGAATTATTAGCTACTAAAATACCACTAGAATCTGTATAGAAATCGTTATAAACCTCCAATGAATCTACGGGATGAAAATTACTCCAGTTGGGACGCAAATCTCCAGCACTGTATCCCATCCATCTTACAGATAATTCTGCAATACAAAAAAGTACAATAAGTAATATACTTTGTAAGATTATCCACTTTTTAAAAGTACTCATAAGCAGATTACAAAAGATAGTTAATTGCCTGTTCGGAAGTTTTCTATCTTCTTTGAAAACCAAAGCATAGGCTTGCTTGTAGCTGCATAAAATAACAATAAAGGAATAAAACAAAACATTCCCCTCTTAAAAGAACTTTCCATTAATTCAGAAATAGGAGCGGCTTGTTTGGTTTCATCTATTAAATAAAAAATTCCAAAATAAATGGCGAAAGCAACAGCAATAAAAGCAAGGATATACGGTTTATCAGTCACCCAATTTTTAATATTCAAAAGCACTATTAGCAGCGGGAAAATAAATGCCAAACCATATAACAAAATACCTGGTGACATCGTTCCAAACTGTAACCATGAAACCATTGAAAACACATACAGTATCATGGTCTCAAATTTCTTAGTATCAAAACCAAAATGATCTACAAAACGGTCTTGCGTAATTTGCACTTTAAACTTTAAATACAGTGTCCAAATCAATAAGGTAACAAATGCTGTGATAGCATAAATAGCAATGTCTTTCCAGTTCTTTTGCCTTGCTAATTTCAACACGACTAAGAGCACTCCAGCTATTGCAAACCCAACGGTATCGTTCCGTATCCAAAGACACAATCCCATTAAAATAGCACTCAATAAAAAATATCTTCTTTCGCCCGCTTGTAACCACACAAACAAGGTGAGTGCTGCTCCGCTCACATAAGCGGTGGTGGGCATATTGCTGAGCAACAAGGCAGCATGTGAATACATTTCAGGCACCATCTCTAAAAGCAAGGTGAAGAAAAGTGCCATGAATGTAGAGGTGTATTTTTTGATTATAGCATAAAAACCTAGCAATAAAGAGACGTAATAAAGGGTAGTCATCACTTTGGGCTGTTCGCCTCCAAACAGATAAGAGTATGCCAAACTACCATGAAACAATGGCGGATAAATTCCTCCAGAACCCTGTAAGCCCCACTGGAACAAACTCACGTGAATTCTACCTTCCAGCGCCATTACAATTCCCATTTTATCGTATGAGCCAATGGCATCGTATTCGGTAGTCGGCCAAAAAAGATTTTTTTGAGTAATGATGTAAAAGAGTGTAAGAATGATGAGCAATAAAACAGCAGCAGGATAATTTAATCGTTGTAAATTAAAAGAAGGAAGAGCAATGTCTTTTTTCTTTTCTAACCAATAAGCATAGAGCGCATCATAGCATGCTACTATCACCGCAAAACTGGCAAAAAATAATACCACTGTATAAAACTGAAACCCAATCACATCGCAGATAAACATGAAAAAAGTTTCTACTGCTATGCCTATCAAAAAAGAAAATGCTATCAATTCCTTCCACGAAAACTCACGACTGACACGAACTAAAATGCCCGCACCCACCAAGTAAACCATCAATATGCCTAACAATAACATCATCTTAATACAAAATTTTAGCGTCTTACTTTTTCCCTCGTTTTACATTTTACATTCTTTACTATTCATTGCTTACACTATCCTTCAAAAACAATGGCTTCAATGCTTTTACATCAGGCCTTTGAGTGGTTTCTCTCTTAGGTGGTTCTATAGGTAGCACCGTTTCATTTGGTTTACCGTTTGGTTCGTACTTTAACTTATCGTACCCCCAACCATTTAATATAGCTACGTGTGTAGCCTTTTTATACAACTCAGGTTTGGCATTTTTTTCATCTTCCGAAATACACAATCGCGGAAAAATAAAATACTCTACATACTCTGAATTATTCAATAACTTATACTCTTCGGTGGTATCAATAGCGGTGTGAGGTGGCAAAATAATAACCGCATCCTGTGGGGTATGGTCGCGCAAAAACTTTATGTACCAATAGTTTTGAATTTTAAATAAGCGCTTGTCTTCCATAGAAAGTTCAGGCATATTATTATTGAGCCTACGTACTTCTATTTTATCGATGAGCTCTTTGTTACGAATAGCCATTTCAGTAATAGCCCAATTGTAACCTGGCACTGAAACATAGAGCAGCAAAAGAAAAACGAGCAACACGAAAGCCATGAGCAAATTTCTTCGCATGAGCAGGGAATCGCTTACAGGTATTTGTTTGTTTTTATTATCTGCCACTTTAAAAAATATAATGCTTCAAATGTAATGGCTTTTGTGATTAGAAAAAGTAAATTGAAATGGAAAAACTACAATTTCTTTAAAATAAAAAACCCACACAGACCTGACGATAAACCATTAAAGTCAGGATTTGGGCTTAGTTACATCGCTGTAATCCGCTGTTAACCTGTTTTGTGGACGAGGTCTTGAATTGCTCCAAGATTACGGCCCGCCATTGACGTAAACAATTTAGGCCCGGGTAAATATTAATATCTGGTTATCGCATCGTCTGTGTGGGAAAAGTTTATTTCATACAGAAGAAATGTCAAAAGAACAATTTGAATAACGTGAAGTTATACAATCCTTTTAAATTTGATTCTATGATTCAGAAAATAAAAAATTTATTCTTGCTTTTAACAGCATTCTTGCTATTAACTTTAAATGCCTGCAAACAATGCAATACTGCCAAAAATGCTGATAATACCATTCCTGTAAATGATACTACCATTCATACCAAATCAATAGATGCCATTACAGAAGAAATTAAAAAAGACTCCATTAATGCCTATCTCTATTACAAAAGAGCGCAATTGTATCAAGGGCAAAACGATTTAAAATCGGCACTTACCGATATGTTTTTAGCGATTAGTATTGATTCATTGCGACCAGAATACTATTTATATGCATCAGATTTGTTTATTCAAAACAATGACCCAAAGAGAGCTGTAATGCTTATGGATAAAGCCATCTCCACCGATTCATCCAACATAAAATACTACGTGTATGCAGGTAAATTTTGCTATTTGGCGAAGGATTACAAACAAGCATTACAGTATTTTAATGAAGGCATTGGTAAAGATATGTTTAACCCCGATTTGTATTTTCAAAAGGGCTTGGTATATAAAGATATGGGTGATACTAATAAGGCTATATCTACCTTTCAGACTTGCGTGGAACAAGACCCAAAATATGCAGATGCCTATTTGCAGATAGGTTTACTAATGAAACAAAAAGGAGATAAACTGGCGCAAAAATATTTAGACAATGCGGTGAAAGCAAATCCAAAAGCAGAAGATGCTTTGTATGCAAAAGGCTTTGCTGAAAAAGATGCGAAGCAATATGAGCAAGCTATTGCCACCTTTAAACAAGTAGTAGAACTCAACCACCGGAACCCAGATGCACTAGATGCTATAGGATTTTGCTACTTACAACAAGACTCTTTTCAAACGGCTTATCGCTACTTTAATTTAGCCATAAGTATTGACCCTGAGTTTGCAGAAGCCTTTTACAGAAAAGGGTTGTGTGCCGAAAAACTAAATCGTAAAGAGGAAGCAAAATCGCTCTATCAACAAAGTTTAAATTTAAATCCAAAATTAGATTTAGCAACAGCTGCTTTGAAAAGAATGGAAAAGTAATTTGCTTGTCTACTTCACTTTGTTAAAAACACGCAAAAAAAATTAGTAAGGTTCAAAAAAAGAAACTATTTTGAATTGTGAAATATTGTAACTCAAAACAATACTTCACTCATTATTCCATTTAAACAAAAAAAGCTATGGAAATCAAAAGACTTTTCGATTATTTGACCTTGCAGGTTCAAGACAGACCCAATCAAAATTTCTTATCTGCTAAAGAAATAGAGCTACCCGGCAAGCCCTGGAAATCTTATACATTTAAAGAAGTGGCAGAGATAAGCGATCAAGTAAGTCAGTTGCTTATGAATCTGGGAATAAAGAAAGGCGATATGATAGCCATGTCCGCCAATAACCGCCCTGAGTGGAACTTTGTAGACTTAGGTTGTCAGCAAATTGGTGCTGTGCTAGTACCCTTATACCCTACTGCCAGCTTAAATGATTTCAAATTTATTTTCAACGATGCTGAGGTAAAATATGCCTTTGTAAGTGATGCTATTTTGTTTAAAAAAGTAACTACCATACAAGCTGAAGTACCGTCTTTAAAAGGCATTTATACTTTTGACACCGTGAGTGGCTCTGTAAATTGGAAAGAAGTCTTACCCGCTTTAAGTGAAGTAAATCAGGCAGAACTTCAAAAACTAAAAGCTGCTATAGATGAAAAAGATTTAGCTACCATCATTTATACTTCAGGAACTACAGGAAACCCAAAAGGAGTAATGCTTTCACACTTTAATATGGTTAGCAATCTAAAAGCTACAGATTCTATTTTACCTTTTGAAGAAGGAAGAAAATCGCTCAGTTTTTTACCACTTTGCCATGTATTTGAACGCATCGTTTTCTTTGCTTATTTAAAGAATGTGATTCATGTTCACTATGCTGAAAATTTAGAAACCATTGGCGAAAATTTAAAAGAAGTAAGTCCTTTTGTTTTCACCACCGTACCACGTTTATTAGAAAAAGTGTACGAAAAAATAATGGAGAAAGGCAATGCTCTAGATGGTTTTAAAAAGAAACTTTTCTTTTGGTCAATAGATCTAGGTACAAAATACAAACTCAATACCGATCAAGGTTTCCTTTATAATCTTCAACTCAAAATTGCGCGCAAATTAGTTTTTAGTAAATGGCAAGAAGCCTTAGGTGGCGGAGTGAAATTTATTGTGACAGGAGCTGCACCGCTACAAGCAAGACTCGGCACACTCTTTAGTGCTGCTGGTATAGCAGTGGTTGAAGGTTATGGACTTTCGGAAGCATCTCCAGGATTGTCTATCAATCGTTTTGAAGAAACGGAACGCATGATAGGAAGTGTAGGAATTCCGCTTCCTAACCTAGAAATTAAACTAGCTGAGGATGGCGAAATTTTAGCCAAAGGACCTAACATTATGATGGGGTATTATAAACGACCTGATTTAACTGCAGAAGTAATAGATGCCGATGGATACTTGCACACAGGCGACATAGCAGAATGGGTAGATGGCAAATTCTTAAAAATTACCGACCGCAAAAAAGAACTTTTTAAAACCAGTGGCGGAAAATATGTAGCCCCTTCTCCTATCGAAAACAAATTAAAAGAATCGCGCTTCATAGAGCAGGTAATGCTCGTGGGCGATAACCAAAAATTTATAACAGCTTTAGTAGTTCCATCATTCTTAAACCTTCAGGCTTGGGCTAAGGAAAACAATTTGCCTTATGATGGAAATGAGCAGATTGTAAACAACGATAAAGTGAAAGCTTTAATCAATGCCGAAATAGAAGGGTTTAATAAAGATTTAGGTCATGTAGAAAAAGTGAAAAAAATTGCTCTGTTACCTAAAGAGTGGACAATTGAAGACAGCGAACTAACCCCTACCTTAAAAGTAAAGAGAAAAATAATTTTAGCTAAATATGAAAGCTGGGTTAGCAAAATGTATGAAGATTAATATAGAACATCATTGATAATAAAATCCCCAACCTACAAGATAGATTGGGGATTTTTTTTGAAGAAATGGATTTATGTTACGCTTTTTTCTCATCGTTACCACCGAAAAGCCCACTCAGCTTTTCAGATAAGTCTTTTACCACCTCCGCAGCTTTACCCGAAAGTTCTGTAATTTTTTCTGAAGCATCCTCTATCACCTCTTTTCCTTTTTCTTCTAGCTCTTTTAATTTTGCTTCTGCCTCAGGCGAAAGCTCTGCCACTTTTACTTTTGCTTCTTCCAATAATACATTTGCCTTCTCTTGTGCTTCTGCACTAAGCTCCTCCGCCTTAGCACCTAGCTCAGTCGCTTTTTCTGCTGCAAATTTAGAAGCTGTATCTGCTAGCTTTTCAGCACTATCTTTCAACTCGTTTAATTTTCCTTTTCCTTCTTCTAAAAGGTCATTGATGTTGTTTTCGTTTGACATGGTTTATAATTTAAATTTTTAAGAATACAGTAAGTTAGCAAACTCCTTACCAAACTTTCAAAAATTTATTTTGAATTTTTCACCGCCTCTGCCAGCCAAATAAATTCATGCGTAAAAGTATGAATAGAATTAGCAAATGCTTCATCTACCAAATTTGCATTGCCATCAAATTTTTTATCTACCGAGGGCACTATAAGCATAGCGGGGCTTGGAATCCCAAACAACCCACAAATCATATTTTGCATTTGCTGTGCAGCTCTTATGCCACCCATTCCACCTGGGGACGCAGTTACTATTCCAAAAGTCTTCCTAGCCTGTTTTGGAAAATGATCTAAAAGATTTTTCATAGATGCAGAATAACTTCCATTATACTCAGGTGAAACCAATACAAAGGCATCGGTAGAGAAAATTTTCTCTGCCAAAAGCTTAAACTCAGCAGGAGCATCGTTTGCAGTAGACCACACTTTTTCTACAAAAGGTAAATTATATTCATTCATAGCCACAAAATCATACTGATTCTGTGGGTACTTTTCTGTAAGATATTGTTTCAAAAATTGAGCTACTCTTATGGTAATGCTCTCATGGCGAGGACTTCCGCTTATAATGGTAATATTCATTTCAAATTTTTTTAATAAAAATCGCCATGAGTTAGTCTCATGACGATTCAAAAATAATTAACTAATAACAACTAATGCTATAAGTTGTTCATTATGCTTGTTTCACCAACTGTACTTCACAGTTTAATTTAATTCCCTCGCTTACTAATACCCCACCTGTTTCTAAACCTACATTCCAGTTTAATCCCCAATCCTTACGGTTAATTTTTCCGCTTAATACAAATCCTGCTTTGGTATTACCCCATGGATCTTGAGCTGTACCTGAATATTCTATGCTTAGTTGAACAGCTTTCGTAACATCGCGAATGGTTAAGTCCCCATTAAGTTTGTAATTCTCTTCATCCATCTTTTCAAATTTAGTGGATACAAATTTTAGTTGCGGAAACTTTTCAGCATCAAAAAATTCGGCACTTTTTAAATGTCCATCGCGTTGCTCATTAGCTGTATTTATAGAATTTGTCTCTGCAGCGAAAAAGATTTTAGCAGTGCTTAAATCATCTCCCTCAGTTTCTACTACCCCTTCAAATTTTTCAAATTTTCCTGAAACCGTAGTAATCATAAGGTGTTTTGCCTTGAATCCAATTTCTTTGTGGGTAGGATCTAGCACCCATTTTGTAGTTGCTTGTGTTGACATTGTTTTGATTTTTAGATTGTGAGTTAATTTTTATTTAGAATATTTAGGAATCACATAAGCCGCTACAGCAGCAGCTATCAAGTGCATAGGAATAGTCAGCAATGCAAAACCATCAGGTGTTACACTTCCATCAGGCAGTGTTGGTTGAATATTTCCATAGCAACTCAGCACTCCTAAAATTGCTGCTAGTACCACAAAAATTAAACTTGCTTTGTCCAAAAATTTCGCCAGCCCCCAAAATACTAACCCTCCTATAACTGCTGTTAAAAAACTAGACATGGAGATAGATACAGGTGTAATTATTGGTGCAACAACACCCGTTGTCTTAACTATAATTACATTCCAAATATTATTCAATACAAGGCTTGCTACTCCCGAAATAGCACCTGCTTTGAGTGCATTTAAAACTGTTACGTTGTTTTTTGTTTCCATTTTATTTTTTTAGTTAATAATTAATAAACCATGGGGATATCCAACACCAATAATTCGGTATCAGCATTTACCTTTACTGTTACTACTTCTAGTCCTGATAAACCAATAGCATCGCGCTTTTTAAGTATCTCACCATCTATTTCTACTTCGCCATTTACTACCATAATGTACAGTCCATTTTGCTTTAATTTAGGAGCATACGAAACCGTTTGATGAGCATCAAAATCCCCCAAACTAAACCAAGCATCTTGATTAATCCATACACCGCCATCTTCTTTATTGGGAGAAACAATTGTCTGAAACTTATTTTTTCGATCAGCTACTAAAAATGTTTTTTGTTCATATCTCGGCTCTATGTTTCTCACTTTTGGAAAAACCCATATCTGAAAAAGATTCAAAGGTTCACTTACACTAGCATTGTGTTCGGAATGTAAAATTCCTTTGCCAGCACTCATTATCTGCACATCACCTGCTTTAATTACACCAGAGTTTCCCATACTATCTTCATGTTTAATAGCCCCTGCTAATGGAATGGTTACAATCTCCATGTTATCGTGTGGGTGCTTTCCAAAACCCATAGATGGGGCTATGGTATCATCGTTCAATACTCTCAACTCACCAAAATGAACTTTGCTATCATCTTGGTAAGAAGCAAAACTAAATGAGTGGTGTGCATCTAACCAACCGTGATTAGCATGCCCTCTATCTTCTGCTCTGTGAATTATCTTTTTCATAAAATTGCTATTTGTAATAATGACAACAAAAGTAAAAACAATAGTTGTATATACAACTATTTAGACAAAAAATTTTACTTCCTTAACTTATCTAAAATCCGATTGAGCTCTTTTGCCTCTGTGGTAGTTATACTCTTTATAGACTTTTCGAAATTATCAAAATCATTATCTAATGTTGTAAGCAACGATAAACCTTTTGGGGTAATTACAATATCCACCTGCCTTCTACTCTTCTCACATACTTCTCTTTTCACTAAATCCTTTAAGCGTAATTTTTCTACCAAACGGGTGGCATTGCTTGCTCTGTCTATCATTCTACAAGTTACCTCCGAGAGCATAAGCGGCTTTGGGTACGAGCCCCTTAAAATTCTAAGCACATTAAACTGTTCTGGAGAAATGTCGTATTTTTTGAGTTGAGTTGCATGTAAATTATACAACCAACCGCTTGTAAACATGATATTGATAACAGCCTTTTGGTGTTCGCTTTGAAACTTACTCTGCTTTATCTCTTCTTCAATTTTCATAAACCAAAGGTAGTAAAAAATGTTGTAGATACAATTATTACAACTAATTGGGAAATCTTTAAGACTACTTAGTCATTTTCTCTACCCGCAATCCTATACTTTTAAGTAGCGGCAAAGGATTTACACGCATATCTTGGCGAATCTTAAAAGTATAAATCCCCTTTTTGGGAAATATAGCATTGCTTTGAATATAGAAATGCATATCACAATTATCACCTATACAATTTCCAAACCACTTTCCATCTGGCTCTGCTAGTATCAGATTCACCCTTTTTTCTTGCAGGCTACTATCAGGAGATTGAGTAGCTATTTGCACATAGACATTTCTCCATTCAAATTGGAAAGAGTGGCGCATATTTACTATTAAATTATAGCGAGCAGCAGTATCTTGAATTTCAACTTGAAAAGTTTTTACGTCCTTATACTCCCAATTGTAATCCTTAATCTGTTCGTTGGTTTCGAAAACTCTATTAGGATCACAAGCAGAAAGCAAAAATCCAAAAACGGAAACCAATAGCAATTGAAAAATAGTTTGCTTCATAGTATCAATCCTTCTTAGGTGCGTCTAGCTTAAGTTTATTAAAAGGCTTGTTGTGTGATTTATTTTGCGGTTTGTTCTGAGGTCTATTTTGTTGTTGAGGCTTATTTCCACTGCCGCCTTTATTGAAATTTTTATTTTTCTTGCGAGCTTTGTCTTCTAGAGTTGCTAAACTTACCTGACCCACTAAATCATCGTGCTTCGATTCATCTACCACTACTTTTTCTACAACATTATAATTATTTAAAGAAGCAGGCTTTTTACCTTGCTTATTCATAAACAACAACTCCGCCACAGTATCTATATTCAATTTAAAAAAGTTGCGCGTTCCTTCGTATTCGTACCACATCAACTTCTTCAAAACTTCAGTTTTCTTTAAATACGCCACTCCTTCTTCCGTTTCTATTTTATCGGCATTGCGAGGAAATTTCTTCATTGCATCGTTATAAGTATCTAACTCATAATTCAAACAACATTTCAATCTGCCACACTGCCCACTCATTTTCTCGGTGTTGATAGCCAAATTCTGATAACGAACCGATTGAGTAGTAACTGATTTAAAATCTTGCAACCAACTGGAGCAGCATAATTCTCTACCACAAGTACCCACACCACCTATACGCCCAGCTTCTTGCCGTGCACCTATTTGGCGCATTTCTATTTTCACTTTAAAATCGTGTGCAAAAACCTTCACTAATTCTCTAAAATCAACTCTATCATCGGCAGTGTAATAGATGGTAACTTTCTTCCCATCGCCCTGGTACTCTACATCCCCTACTTTCATATTTAAGTTCTGAGATTTGGCAATAGCGCGGGCACGAATCATCGTTTCCTTCTCTTTATTTCTGCCATCTAAATACGTGTTTACATCTCTTTCTGTAGCATTGCGAAGCACATTTCGAATGGTGTCGTCTCGTTCTGTAATTTTGCGCTTTTTCATTTGCGCTTTTACCAATTCCCCTTGCAAATTCACCTCTCCTATATCGTAACCCTGAGCAGCCTCCACCACTATCAGTTGCCCCTTGTGTAAATCCAAATTCAAATTATTGCGGTAGAAACCTTTGCGAGCACCTTGCTTAAAAGATACTTCAATGATGCTAAAATTTTCATTAAAAGATAGCGGCATATCAGCCAACCAATCAAATACATTGGCGCGATTACAACCTCCAGAAGAACAGCCACCTTTGCTTTGACAACCGCCTACTTCACCCTCTTTAGTGGTAGAACAAGATCCACAGCTCATTTATATAAATTAATATTGTTTGAATAAAAATTAAAAACGAATACACTTATTCATTCTATCAGCAAACGAATATAGAATAAAAAGCAGTATCAAAAATAGGGCTTTTGACCACAATGCTTATGTTTGTAGCTTAAAGAATACTATGAGCGCTATTGAAATAACTTTTGACGATTTAAAATTAGACTACCCTGCCGAAAAAACTGATGCCCTTTTGGAATCTTGGCATTGGTTGGTAAATGATGATTTTGAAGTATTGCTGATTACCGCAATGGGTGATTTATTTTTGACAGATGAGGAAGGAATTGTTTATTGGCTCAATACTGCGGATGGAGAACTTTCGGATGTAGCTGACAACACTGATGAATTTGACGAGCTTCTTAAGAATGATGAACAGGTAGAAGAATGGTTTTTAGTGCCTCTGATAGCTGAATTAAAACAAGCTAAAAATTTTCTGAAAGAAGGAAACATTTACAGCTTTATAGAGCTTCCCATCTTAGGGGGAGAATATGAAATTGAAAACATTACACAAGCTACTGTAGAAGGTCATTTCAGCAAGCTAGGAGATTTGCATTACAAATTGCAAGGCTTGCAAGATGGGGCAAGTGTAGAGATCTAATCTACCCCCTTATAATTTTATCGTATTTACTAGCATTGGAGGGGTCTATCCGCTTCAAGACGGTTACTGCTTTTATCTTATCGCCCTGTTCAGCTCCGCTAAAAATCCCTATCAACTCATCGCTCTTAGCTTGCATCAATAGCGTAATTAAAACATTGTTGGGATTATCTCTAAATGTTTTATCCAGTTTATCTAAAGCGTTTAAAACACTTTGTCGAGCTGCAGTCGGGTTTTCGTAAAAATTATCCATTCCTTTAAAATGGTATTCATAAAGTGCCTGTTTAAACCCTTCATATTTTCCACCTTGCAGACTATTAATGATATTATAACGGTTCCTATTTCCACTAATAGCCCCACCATCAAAGGGTTTCCAGCCCTTGGCATCCGAGGCATTCTGAGGCACCAGATTCGTAATGGTTTCTACAGTAGTAAAATATTTAGCACCTCCACCTTTGCTCATGGTTTCATAATCTAAAGCAATTATCAAATAGGCATAGTAGCCTAAAACCGAGGTCAGATTAGAGTTGTATTGATTTACATTAAACTCTAAAGGTGTATTTTCTGTGTAGGTAAAAACGAAATCAGCATCCTTAAAATTGAGCACTGGAGAATTATAAGTGCTGTTGTAAGAAGGACGAGATGACTGTACTGTGATGGTTGCTGTATATACATCTTGCGATGGATTGGTTTCCAAGTTCACAAAGAAATTACAATCAATTTTTTCTTCTGGAGAAAATACATCTTGTGTCCAAACTCGGGTATTCATAAATTCATTTACAGCAGTTTGCATACTTTGAAAAACACGCTGATCTACCCCATTTATTTTTTGTGCATTAATTTGAACTTGACATTTCAGCTCCTGCGCATCAGAACTAGTAAAGGTCAACAAGATTAAAATGACAGCTATATATTTTTTCATTTATTGGATAGATTCTGTATGAAGTCAACTATGTCTTTGGCTACTTCGTTTTTATGCTTTAGATCAAAGGTAGTCACATTTTCGTTTTTATCAATGATGGTTATTTTATTTGTTTCATGCTGAAAGCCTGCCCCTTTATCTTGCAATGAATTCAACACTATCAAATCTAAATTTTTCTTTTTTAATTTCCCTAAAGCATTTACCATTTCATTGTTTGTCTCTAATGCAAACCCTACCGTTATTTGAGTGTCCGACTTCTGCCCACCTAATTCCAAGGCAATATCTTTTGTCTTCACTAACTCAATGCTAAACTCATCTTCATTCTTCTTAATTTTAGTTGTGGCAGGAAACTTAGGCGTATAATCTGCCACTGCAGCTGCAAACACTATAACATCACTTTTGGCAAAATATTGTGTGCAGGCTGCTAACATTTCTGCAGCTGTTTGCACTTTTACCTCCGCTATATTTTTGTGAGATGAAAAAAGCGAAGTAGGTCCTTTTACAAGCATCACTTCTGCTCCTCGTGCAGCAAATTCTTCTGCCAATGCTATCCCCATTTTTCCGCTGGAATAATTGCTGATATAGCGCACAGGGTCTATGGGCTCTTGTGTAGGCCCTGCAGTAATAAGGATTTTTTTATTTGTGAAATCTGGATTCATTTCTCAAGCAAAATATTGCACTAAATGCTCTAGAATATTTTCTGGCTCAGCCATTCTTCCTTCTCCAAACAAACCACTGGCCAACTCTCCATCTTCTACAGGTAGCAGTATATTTCCATAAGACATAATTAGATGGATATTGTGCTTAGTAGCAGGGTGCTTCCACATATCTAAATCCATTGCTGGTGCAAAGAAAACGGGGCACTTTGCAGACAGGTAAGTAGCTAACAAGATATTATCGCAACCACCATGCGCCATTTTAGAAATAGTATTGGCAGATGCGGGTGCTATTACAAAAGCATCGGCCCATAAACCTAATTCTACATGATTACTCCAGGTTCCTGCATCATTTGAAAGTTCAGATACCACAGGGTTTTTGCTAAGAACAGAAAACGTAAGTGGAGTAACAAAATCGGTAGCAGATTTTGTCATAATTACTTTTACATCTGCCCCTGCCTTCACAAGTAGACGAACCAATAGAACTGCTTTATAGGCAGCTATACTTCCTGTAACTCCTATTAAAATCTTTTTGCCTTTCATTTATCTAAATGTATAATGTAAAACGAAGAATGAATACCCATACAATTAAAAAACAAATGTGAAACACAAAACGAATGTACCGTTTCATATTTCACATTTCCAATTATTCTAAAATAAAATTAGTCGTTGTATCTTGCAGCCAAGCCATCTTCTTGAAACTCTTTAGTAGCCAAGATAGTAGCATGAGGCAATTTTTCGTAAAATTTAGAAATTTCTATTTGCTCACGGTTTTCGTGAATCTCTTCCAAACTATCAGTATGAGAAGCAAAATCTTCCAATTTAGAATGCAACTCTTGTTTAATTTCCGCAGAAATCTGATTGGCTCTTCTAGAAATCACAGCCAATGCTTCATATACATTGCTCGTTTCTGAAATCGTTCTCTTTGCCATTAGCTCTAGATTTTGAGTCTCAATCAAAGGCGAAGTTTGAGTCATTTTGATTTTCTTACTTTTGTCCATTTTTATTGTATTTAGATATGTTTTCAGTTGCTAATGCAAATAGTTTTTCAGCTTCTTTAGAGTATTTGCTGTTTTTAAATTTGTCCACAAAAATATAATAACTTTTCACAGTTTGGTCAAATAATGCCACTTTTTGCGTCACTCGTTTCATACTATCGGTATCAAACTCTTCCGCCATTTGAAAATTATTTTTGATTATTGAGAAATAAGATTTCTCAATAATATCGTTACAAGCCTTTATTTGCTTAGGCTCTGTAATAAATGCCAACTGCTGACTAGCCTCTTTTATAGCCAATCCGAAATACTTTTCCCGCTCATTAGGAGCCATCACCTCTGCATGGTCAAAAGCTGCCAAAACCGACTTGTAGTGTGCGCTTTTTTCAAATCCAGCGGCCTCTTTCAAATATTTACTTTGAGGATAGCGGTCTGCAAAACTCTTGTAACTTTCAATTACTTTATGATATCGTTCTACCTTTTTACTCGAAATACTATTATCGGCATATTTAAAATATGATTTTTCTATCATAAAAGTAATGCGCTCCGTATTGTCTATATCAGGATATTCCACCATTAAATTGGCAAAAGAAACAGCAGCCGCTTTGTAATTTTCAGTCTTGTAATACAGTTCGGCATTTGTGAGTGCCTTTTTTTCTAATTTGTTTCTTAGTTTTTTAATGTAATCATTGGCAGTATCTAACTTTACACTTTCAGGGTACTCATTTATAAAATTCTGAAAAGCGTCAATCGCTTTTATGGTATAAGTTTGGTCGAGTTCAAATTTAGGGGAAATCTTATCGTAACTGCGGGCGTGCATAAATAAACAGTCTTCCGATTTTTCGGAATTAGGATAGAGTGTAGTGAAATTTTTAAAGTGATAAGCCGCTATCATGTAGTCGCCTTGCTTATAGTTCGCCATGCAGTACATGTAGTAAATATCTTCAGTGCTCTTGGTACCTTTCATGAGCCCTATCAACTCCTCAAACACAGGTATACACTTAAAATACTCCTTTTTGTTGTACCAGTAAATCGCTTTTTTTTGCTTGTATTCTATATCGTTGCTCTTCATCACCTTTTCGGGTGTTTCGCAAGCTTGATTACCAAAAGCCAGTAATCCTAAAAGCAGTAGATAGAGATAGTGTTTTTTCACAGGGGCGCAAAGATAGTTTTTTTAGGGAAATGCATTTCCACTACAAAGTAAAAATCACTTTTTTATTGTGGGAAGCAATTGATTTAGGATTTTTTGAGAAATCATCCCCTTCCTATCCTCTCTACCTCTACTTTTATCTTTCCTTTCAAAGCTTCTGAAATACCCACCAAAGGCAAGCGCATAAAAGCTTCGCAAATTTGTTGTAATTCTAAAACATATTTAATGCCCCCAGGGTTGCCTTCCGCAAATAGCATATCGGTTACGTTTACCAGTGAGTAATGCAGCGCTCTGGCAGTTTCAAAATTCCCTTTTAAGCCTTGGCGTACTAGTTCGGTAAAAACCTTTGGGAAGCCTTGACCAGAAACAGAAATCACCCCATCAAAACCCAACGATAATAAGGGCAAGGTCAAATTATCATCCCCCGAAATTTTCAAAAAGTCTTTAGAGGTATTCATTACTATTTGCATACACTGCCCTAAATTTCCAGAAGCTTCTTTAATGCCTATAATATTCTCCACTTGTGCCAGTGCAATGGTCGTTTCGGCAGTCATATTGGAACCCGTTCTGCCCGGTACATTGTACAAAATAACAGGGCGAGGAGCCACCTTAGCTATAGCTTTGTAGTGTGCTATTATCCCCTCTTGCGTGGGTTTATTATAAGCTGGCGAAACCGATAAAATAGCATCCACACCTACAAAAGAATATTGCTCTATTTCCTTTATAACTTCCAGTGTATTGTTTCCGCCAAAGCCAGCAACCACTGGCACTCTGCCCTTATTATAGGCAATGGTAAAATCCAATACTTGTATTTTTTCTTCCTTAGAGAGTGTAACCGATTCACCCGTAGTTCCCAATGAAACCAAATATTCCACTCCACCATTTATGCAGTGGTCTATGAGTTTTTCCAATCCCTTATAATCTACCGAACCATCTGCCTTAAAAGGAGTAACCAATGCTACTCCCGTACCGCGAAGCTTTTCTCTAAGCATATTTTATATTGTTTAAAAAATGGACTATTTGTTGAATTAAGTAATTCATATCTTTTTGTTCACCTGCCTTAATCATTAAATCGTAATAAGCAGTTTTAGCGGTATCAAAAACCCCTACTCTGTATTTTGCTTTTGAAAAAAAAGCAACATACTCCAATGGCAAAACTTCTTCGGTAAATAAGCACAACAGTAAGTCAAATTCCTTTTTACAAAAATCATCTACCCGAGGACTATTCGGGATTCCATACCAATTAATGGAATTCAAATTAAAGATGAGAATATCTTCTTTATGGTCTATTTTTTTGTCTTTCAAAAAACCCAAAATCTCCACTGTCTTACCTTTGCCCCTGAGCGTTTCTGAAAATTTAGTAACCGATACATCGTGGTTAGGATTCGATGAATCGTAAATAATACCAATGGTTTTAGCATCTTCCAGATTGGTAATTTTGCGTACAGCTTTTAATCCCTCCGCTCTTTGCGAAATAGTAGATTTATAAAAATAGCGTTTAATGTCCTCAATAATTTTCATGTAAATTATCCATTTGCAGTTTCAAAAATTCCTATGGAAGAATATTTCTGAATCCGTTTATTGATGCGCTCTTCAGCAGAGAGTGCCAATAGTTCCTTTAAATTTTTCAGCACTGCTTTTTTCAATGTTTTGGCAGCTTCTATAGGGTCGGTGTGAGCGCCACCAAGCGGTTCTTTTACAATACCATCTATTATTCCAAATTTCAATAACTCTTGTGGTGTGGGTTTTAAAGCTGCTGCTGCTTTTTCTTTATGCTCCCAACTTCTCCATAAAATAGAAGAGCAAGATTCGGGTGAAATAACTGAGTACCAAGTGTTCTCCATCATCAGGAGCTTATCTCCTATTCCTATCCCCAAAGCTCCGCCAGATGCGCCCTCTCCTATCACTACAGAAATCACTGGCACTTTCAACGATACCATTTCAAACAAATTTCGAGCAATGGCTTCGCCTTGTCCGCGCTGCTCTGCTTCTTCTCCAGGGTAAGCGCCTGGTGTATCTATAAAAGTAACAATAGGTTTATTAAACTTCTCCGCCAGTTTCATCAGTCGCAATGCTTTTCTATAACCTTCCGGATTGGGCATACCAAAATTTCGATACTGCCGCATCTTCGTATTGGCGCCCTTTTGATGCCCTATGAACATCACCGTTTGCCCATCTAAATCTCCAAAACCTCCTACTATAGCTTTATCATCTTTGAAATTTCGATCTCCAAAAAGTTCTACAAATTTGGTGCAGAGGTATTCTATATAGTAAAGACTGTAAGGTCTTTCTTGGTGGCGTGAAACCTGAATTCGCTGCCAAGTAGTCAAATTATCATAAATCGACTTACGTGTTTCTTTGATTTTATCTTCTAGCTTATCTATTTGATTTTGCTTGAGTGTAGGCTCGGTACTGGGTGCATCTTTTAGTGCATCCAATTGAAGCTGGAGTTCCTCTATGGGTTTTTCAAAATCAAGGTAAAACATACGCAGTTATTAAAGGGGGCTAAATTATATTAAACCGCTAAAATAAAAGCAGAAAGTTTTTTTTGATAGGCTACAACTCTATTTATCAAACAAATTCTTTAACTCAAAAAGAATTACTGCTTCAAAATTTTGCTAATAACCGTACCTACTTTTAAGAAAAAAATTCCTTTTGAAATAGCTTGTAACTGTAATTCGGTTTGAGTTGCTTCCACTTTAGATTGCAAGACTAGTCTGCCATTTACATCATACAGTTCAATTCTATCACCCTCTTTTGCATTCTCTACTTTTAAAACATCTGTAACAGGATTTGGATAAAATCTCAATAGATTTTTAGCTACTGCATCTACACCCAATGCAAAATCTACGGTGATGTATTGTGGTTTAAAACTTACATCAGTACCTCCTTTGTTAGATGCTGTAAGTCGAACACTGTACTTTCCTTTATTATTAAATTTCACCACAGGGTTTTTAGAATTGATTCCCGTTCCGTTTAAATAACTAAAAGTATTAGGTGTAATATTCCATTGCCATTTATCATTGGTATCGTTAGGTTGTGTGAGATTAGTTAAGGTCACCGTATCATAGACCGTACAGGTAGTTTTGTCTGCAATAAAATCGGCAGT
>JBGAVP010000012.1:95490-108202 GCA_044228065.1 Chitinophagales bacterium
ATCGGCTGTAGGGGCTTTAATATTGAGCGAGTCTATAAATTTATCGCGATAGCGAATTTGATTGGGTTGGAAATTATTCCCTGTCTTATTTCCAGAAACTTGAAAAACAGGAATCTTCTCACCATTTACCAGCCACTTATATTCTAGGGTGGTCCTACTAAATCCTACAGGAAATGGTATAGATGAATTCTTAACGGTATCGCGCTCTAGAATAGTAGTTTTTATTTTTAGCGCATTGAAAGTTCCAAAAGGAGTAATCACGGTACCCCAGCCTTCAGCTTCGTTAATTCGATACCCACTTTGCGAATAGGCAATCACGCCACCCAAATCGGTAGTTACTGCAAAGGTAGAGCTATCGCGGTTTCCATAATCCAAAGGAAACTGATACACTTCATCTACATCCGAATAATTTTGTGGAGTAGGCACTCCATTAAAACTAATTCCAGTTCCTTCTATCACAAATTTTGTATTCGAATTTTTATAAAAACTATAAATATCTCTAAGCGTAACTATACCCAAAGAAATACTATCTGCCACTTTTAAACCATAAGCGGTAAGCCCAAAAAAAGGAAGATAGACCGGATTAATCAGCAATGCCGATTTGTATTCATACAATCCTTGACTTTGTGGTTTCACCATAGAAAAATCCCAAGTAATTCCCGCACCCGTAGTATCATAATTAATGGCAGAATTATTGGCAGCATTACTGTAACGAATAGTATCGTTTTGCCCTGGCATATCGTTTTTAGTAATGGTGATTTGCGCAAAAGCAGGAACGCATAAAAGGCTCACAACAAGAAGTGTAAAAATATATTTCATAGGGTTTTGATTTTAGATAAATGAAAGTAATGAATAGTTATCAATAGAAAAGATGATTTACACCCACTATCCATTCCTTAACAATTCTACCTTTTTAACGCTTTCGTTTCTTTAGAAAACTTATTTTTATAGAATGTATTTAAAAAAGACTATCTCCCTTTTTATTCTAGTTCTCGTTTTTCTACAAAATGGAAAAGCTCAATGTGTAGCTCCCTTCAGCGATTTGAACGGACAACTTTTTGTATATGATAATGACGAAACGCATTTTTTGGAAGCTGTTCCTGTGCTCAATATGAAAGTAGGAAAACAAGCGCTGGCTTATATTTCAAATGCAAATAGATTGCGCTTATACTATTCTGGGAAAACATATACCATAGCCGAAAACAACGCAGATTATTACATGACCGATAACTGGTTTCTTTTCAAAAACTTTTCCTACATAGGAGTGCTCTATAACAACGAAATAAAAACATTAGATAAACTAGCGGATAGCGATTTGTGGTTTGGCGATAGTTTGATTGTATGGACCAGCACGCTTAATGAAACAAAGGTTTTCTATAATGGTCAAATCTCAAGATTGGAAGCATGGCAAATAAACACAGAGAGCGCTAGAATAGGGGATAATATTTTTGCATACAACGATGTTTCTGGAAATTTCAAGGTCTTTTATCATGGCGAATTAAAAACCATTGAAAGCTACATTCCTGCTTTCTTTCGGGTAGATAGAGACATAGTAGTCTATGCCGATTACAATGGCAATTTTAAATTTTACTACCACGGTCAAAGCATTGAAACTTCTATGCCACTTATGCCTGAATATTGGACTGGAGAAGATTTTTTTGCGTATTACAATATGCAAGGACAGCTTATGGTTTGGTATAAAGGAGAAGAGCAAACAGTTTTACAAGACCGCCCAAAAGATATTACCATTAAGGAAAATATTATTGCCTTTACCGATAAGGGAAATAATTTTTATGTATGGAGCAAAGGTAAGCTGATGCTGATGGAGCGCTTTATGCCACCATCCTATAAAGTAGATAATGATATTGTAGTCTATCAAGATCAAGACAAGCGATTAAAGGCATATTATTTTGGAAAAAAAATAAATGTAAGCGACCAAATAGCTACTAATTTTAATCTTTATAATTACACAGTCACTTATTCTTTGATACAAGGTGAAACTAGCATCTGGTGCGATGGAAAAACCACTGTTCATTAATAATCTTTAGTCTAAAAAATTTAGGTCTATGAATGAAAATGAATTGCTGATAGAAAAATTCTACACTGCTTTTCAAGCAAAAGATTATGCAACCATGCAGTCTTGTTACAGCAACCATGCTACTTTTTCAGATGAAGTATTTGTAGGCTTAAACGCAGAACAGGTGCGGGCTATGTGGGAAATGCTCTTGAAAAATGGTAAAGATTTAAAATTGGAATTTAAAAACATAAAAGCAGATGGCACTACTGGCTCTGCTGAATGGATAGCTTACTACACGTTCTCAAAAACTGGCAATAAAGTCATCAATCGAATTACTGCCAGTTTTATTTTTGAAAATGGAAAAATCATCCAGCACACCGACCAATTTAATTTCTATAAATGGGCGAGCCAAGCACTCGGTAATACAGGTGTATTGCTAGGATGGACTTCCTTTTTAAAAAACAAAGTTAGGACTACTGCTATGAAAAGTTTGGTTGATTTTATGAAATCAAAAAAGAAATGAAAAAAATACTCATTACTGGTGCTTCTGGTTTTTTGGGTTATCATTTAACTAAGTTGGCGGCCGAAAATTTTGAAGTACATGGGCTGTATCATACGAGTACTTTTAAATCCAATAATTGCACCGCCCATTCCATAGACATCACCAACTACATTGCTTTAGGCGATTTGATAGAAGACATAGAACCAGATGCCATTATACATGCTGCTGCTTTGGCTAATGCCAACTTTTGTGAGCAGCATCCAGAACAATCGTATTTGGTAAATGTAGAAACTACCGCCAACTTAGCGGGTATCTGTTGTGATTATCAAATCCCGTTTGTATTCACCTCTACCGATTTGGTTTTTGATGGAAAAGAAGGAAACTATTCTGAAGATTCAGAGGCCAATCCTATTATGACCTATGGTAAACACAAACTACAAGCTGAGCAAGAAGTTCAGCGTATTTACCCGGCTGCGTTTATAGCGCGTTTGCCATTACTTTTTGGCGATTCCAATGCCAAACAAGGGAATTATTTACAACAGTTTATTACTGATAACAAAGCAGGAAAAACAGCTACTTTATTTTACGATGAATACCGAACGCTGGTAGGGGCAAAAAGTGTATCGAAAGGAATTTTACAATTCATGGATAGTTACTCTGGCATCTTACATTTGGGAGGCTCCCAAAAAATATCGCGTTTTGATTTTGGTGTAAAAGCAGCAGAAATATTTGGCTTAGATGTAGCACTATTAAACGCTTGTAGTCAAGATACTATAAACTTTCCAGCCCCTAGACCCAAAGATGTTTCGCTCAATAGCGCGAAGGCATTTTCTTTGGGATACCAACCTTTAACTTTAGAAGAAGAATTAAAATTAATTTTTGAAGGAACGTATTTCTAAGTTATACTTTCTAGCCAAAACTTTCCCCACAGCCACAAGTCTTGGTAGCATTAGGGTTGTTGTAGATAAACCCTCTGGCATTTAGGCCCGTTCCAAAATCGAGTTCCGTTCCTTTCAAATACAGTTCGCTCATTAAATCAACCAATATTTTCACACCCTCTACCTCATAAACACTATCACCATCTTGCGGTGCATCAAAACTCATAGTATAGGTAAAACCTGCACAGCCACCGCCCTTCACTCCTATTCGCAAACCTTTTTCGGGTGATACATTCTCCGCAACCATAGAACGCTTTATTTCCTTAACAGCAGAATCTGTCAGGCTGATTCCATTTTTCACAGGACTTTCTAATTTTATATCTTCCATTTTATTTTTATTTACCATTGCAAAAATAATAATTGCTTTGGCTTCGTTATAGAAGAAACAAAACTTAACAGCATGGAAACTACCCTTCTTAATCTTTTAGCTGATTTCATAAAAATCACGGTACCGAGTGTAGCCATTGCACTTACCGTGTACTATGTGGTAAAAAAATTCATAGAACGCGATCAAGAATTGCGTTTGCTAGAATTAAAAATGGCTACCAATAAAGAAGGTCGCTTATTAAAACTACAAGCGTATGAGCGACTCACGTTGTTTATGGAGCGCATTTCACCTGCTTCTGTAATAGCTCGAGTCATAGAGCCAGATATGATTAGCCATGAAATGCAACTGGCTATAGTGCGCTCTATACGAGGCGAATTTGAACACAATCTTTCGCAGCAAATTTACATTTCATCCAACGCTTGGAACTTGTGTGTTTCTGCAAAAGATGAAATTATAAAAGCCATCAGTATGATAGCACAGCAAGTACCACCAGAGGCTTCAGCACAGCAATTAAGCAGAATTATTTTAGAATCCATAGCCAATGCTGGTCAAACATTGCCCACACAAACAGCTTTAGAATATTTAAAAGCAGAAGCAAGAGAAGTGATATAATTTAGTTGTCGGTTGTGAGTTGCCAGATAAACGACCCAAAACCAACAAATAACAACAAGAAAAGGACAATCAAAACTGACAACTAACAACTGTCAACTCAAACAGAAAGAAATGAAAAAATTTACCACCGATTCGGGTATTGAAATTAAGCGAGTTTATGAACCGAAAGAACGCACTGTAGAAGAACCAGGAGCATTTCCTTTTACACGTGGAGTGCACCCAGAAATGTATCGCTCCAAACTGTGGACCATGAGGCAGTATGCGGGTTTCAGCACCGCAGAAGAAAGCAACAAACGCTATCATTATTTACTCTCTCAAGGGGTCAGCGGACTGAGCGTAGCTTTTGATTTACCTACACAAATCGGTTATGATTCTGACCACGATTTATCGGAAGGTGAAGTAGGCAAAGTAGGGGTAGCTATAGATTCGTTGGAGGATATGGAAGTTCTTTTTCAAGGAATAAAATTAGAGGACATAACTACCTCTATGACCATCAATGCTACAGGTTACATCTTGCTCTCTTTGTACATTGCTTTGGCAAAGAAACAAGGAGCAGATTTAAAGAAGATTTCTGGTACTATACAAAATGATATTCTAAAAGAATACGCTGCTCGAGGCACTTATATATATCCTCCAAAACCAAGCATGCGTATCATCACCGATATTTTTGAATACTGCAATACCGTAGTGCCAAAATGGAATACGATTTCTATTTCGGGCTATCACATTCGCGAGGCAGGTTCTACAGCTGCGCAGGAATTAGCATTTACTTTGGCGAATGGCAAATCATATTGTGAAGCTGCTATTAGAAAGGGTTTGGACATTAATCAATTCGGACAACGCCTTTCTTTCTTCTTCAATGCCCACAATGATTTTTTTGAAGAAATTGCCAAGTTTCGAGCCGCTCGCAGAATGTGGGCAAAGATTACAAGTGATTTAGGTGCTACCGATGCACGCGCTCAAATGTTACGCTTTCATACACAAACAGGAGGCTCTACGCTCACCGCTCAACAACCACAAAACAACATAGTGCGGGTAAGTTTACAAGCACTGGCTGCTGTTTTGGGTGGTACACAATCGTTACATACCAACGGTTTTGACGAAGCACTCTCCTTACCTACCGAAGCTGCTGCTAAAATTGCACTGCGCACACAGCAACTCATCGGCTATGAAAGTGGTGTTACCAATACCGTGGATCCCTTAGCAGGTTCTTACTTTGTAGAGCAACTCACCGATGAGCTGGAAACCAAAGCCTGGCAATATATAGAGCGGATAGATAGCATGGGAGGAAGTGTAGCTGCTATAGAGCAAGGCTATATGCAGGAAGAAATAGCACGAGCTTCTTACGACTATCAAACCAAAGTAGAAAGTGGCGAAAAAATTATTGTAGGTGTCAACAAATTTACGGATGATAACAGTGCCAAAACGGACACGATGCGAATAGATGATAGCATCCGAAAAGTACAATCAGAGAAATTGGCAAAACTTCGTAGCGCTCGAAATAACGATTCAGTAAAAAAATCATTAAGTGACTTGAAAGCTGCTGTGGTAGAAGAACGCAATATCATGCCTTATGTAATAACTGCTGTAGAACAGTACGCTACTTTAGGAGAAATTGCAGATGTATTGAGAAGTGTTTACGGAGAATTTCAGGGATAATTATTTTGCCAAAGCAGCATCTATATCCTTTATTAAATTACTCTTAATATCTGGAATGCTTCCTGTGTAAGAGTTGTAGATATATCCATTTTTACCAACCACTATATTAGTTGGATAATAACTCAATTCTAGTTTATCGGTATATACTTTTGACTTAGGGCAAATAATGGTTTTCAAAGAAACTTTTTGAAGGAAAATAGCTACCTTTTCTGCACCATCAAAAGTAGGAGAAAGAATTACTACATCTTTATTATCCATATATTTTGCAACAACTTCATTCAACTCAGGAGCCTCGTCTATACAAGGTCTGCACTCGGCAAACCAAAAATTCAACACCACGACTTTTCCTTTCAAACTTTCAGAAGAATATCTATTTCCTGCTAAATCGGTCAAATCAAATGGCTCCAATGGAGTAGCCATTCTTATGCTACTATTTTGTTTTACTGATGCAGGAGTTTTTTCCAAAATTATTGTACCACTATTGGAAAGCGTATCGTTCGTCTTATTACCAGTAGTTGGGAATACAATAGTAGGGATAACATTAGCAGAAGGAGCTACAGAAGTAGAAACTGGAATTGAAGGAGTCGTATCTTTTTTTGTTTCAAAAATCACAGGCGGTTCTTTCAATAATAATTGATATTCTAATACTTGCTCATCTGCATTTCTCAGAGATTGGTATTTATATTTTCCAATAGTTACCGCTTCTCTAAATTGTTGCTCACTAATCACAGCGCCATTTACATCCTTTAATGGAACACCTGGCAGCAACTTTTGAGCTTGCACAAAAACAACGAATAGCAAAAGACAAGTAGTGATAATGGTTTTCATTTTTAAAAATTTTACACTGTGAAATTAAAAATGTTTCCACACATCCATTGAATTCATTTTCTTTATAGTATGTCCAATAAAATTCTATTCGCTTTTCTTTTAAATGCCTTGTCTTTTGCATTTCTAAATTCAAATGCACAAAGTGTAAATGACTCCACTCAAAACTGGTGGAAGCAGACCGCCATTTATCAGATTTACCCCCGCTCTCTTTACGATACCAATGGCGATGGAATTGGTGATATAAAAGGAATTATTCAAAAGTTAGATTACATTCAATCCTTAGGTTTTGAGACTATTTGGTGTTCTCCATTTTTTGCTTCGCCCCAAAAAGATTTTGGATACGATGTTTCAGACTACACTTCCATTTCACCAGAATTTGGCACACTAGAAGATGCCGAAAACTTGATACAAGAAGTGCACAAACGCCACATGAAAATAGTGCTAGACATGGTCATGAATCATACTTCTGACCAGCACAAATGGTTTCTGGAATCTGCTTCTTCTAAAACAAATCCTAAAAGCGATTGGTATCTCTGGCGCGATAAACCTAACAATTGGAAAAGCATGGTAGGCGGAAGTGGCTGGCAATATGTTGCCTCTCGAAACCAATACTACTGGGCATCTTTCCTACCCTTTCAACCCGATTTGAATTACAGAAACCCTGAAGTAAAAAAAGCCATGTTTGACAATGTTCGGTTTTGGTTAGCCAAAGGAGCAGATGGCTATCGCTTAGATATTTTCAATTTGATTTATAAAGACAAAGATTTTCGCGACAATCCTTTCTCATGGGATTTGTTGCCTTCTGAATCGAACCCATCTGGTTTTTTTCAGCAAGCAAAATACACCATGAACCAAAGTGAAACTTTTGAATTTGCTCGTGAGCTAAGAGCAGTTACAAAAGAGTTTGGCGATAAAATTTTACTAGGTGAAGTGAGTGGAGATATTGCTACCATTCGAAAGTTTATGGGCAATGAAAAGAACGATGGATTAGGGCTTGTATTTGATTTTGAAATGCTCCCCTTTCATTTTAAAGCAAAGTATTTTTCTTCCCTTATTTCTAAAATCGAAACTCACTTTCAACATCCATTCACGCCCGTTTATGTTTTTAGCAATCACGATAGAAGAAGAAGTGCTACGCGTATAAAAGGAAATTTAGAGAAAGCAAAACTATTACAGCTGCTACAATTGACCGTGAGAGGAGTACCATGTATGTATTATGGTGAAGAAATAGGAATGACCGATGGAAGATTTAGTTACCGAAAAGGACTAGACCCTATCGCACAAAAAAATAAATGGGTAGCTCGCTTTCTTACAGATGCTGCCAACGAAACTCTCAACCGCGATGACCTGCGCACTCCCATGCAGTGGGACACTACTAAGAATGCAGGCTTTTCTACAGCAGATAAAACATGGTTACCAGCCAATAAAAATTTCGGAGAAAGAAATGTGGTAAAAGAAAGTGAAGACTCCTCTTCTATTTTAAACGAAATAAAAACGCTGCTGAAATTACGCAATGAATACGAGGCTCTAAAAAATGGAAGTTTAGAAGTAGTTAAAGAAAAGAGTTCTAAGAATTTGTTGTGCTACAGGCGCAAAGTTGCCAATCAAACGCTGCTAGTAGTCATTAATTTTGGGAAAAAGAAAATTCAATTGCCAACTGATTTTACAAAAGGAAAAATACTGTATGCTGTAAAAAATAGTACCGCTAATTTTATAGCACCTTTGGGAGCCACAATCATTTTAGAAGAGAAGAAATAATTAACATAAAAGAAACTCATCTTGTTTTATTATTGTAAGCAATTATCCCCCATGCGCAAATTACATTTCCTCGCTTTATTCGTTTTTCTAGCTTCCTGTTCCAGTAAACAATTGGCAATTACTCAATATGGATTTGAAGAACGTAAAATGAGCGATAGTCTTGCTTTATACGATAAGCACATAGACTCGATTATAAAACCTTATCGCGATTCGGTAGATGCAGAAATGAATGTGGTATTGGTAATTAACGATGCTGTTCTAACCAAAAAAATGCCTGAGTCCGATTTGGGAAATTTGCTCTCCGAAATTTTATTGAAAAAATCTGCTGAGTATGCTAAACAAAAAGTTGATTATGCCATTATCAATTTTGGTGGTATTCGTATTCCACAACTTCCTGCGGGCAATGTTACGCTTTCTAAAGCATTTGAGCTGATGCCATTTGACAATAAAATTGTATTACTCAATTTAGATGGACCCAACACAGCTAAACTATTTGACCACATGGCTGCTTCTGGCGGTGTGCCCATAGCTGGTGCCCGATACAGGATTCACAAATCTACCGCTATTGATATTACTATAGATAGTAAAGCATTTGATATAAATAAAAATTATGTGGTTGCACTTTCTGACTATTTAGCAAACGGTGGAGAGAATTTAGATTTTCTAAAAGACAAAACACAAATCAAAACTGACTCGCTTTTACGCAATGCTTTTATTGATGGCTTTAAAGAGATAAACGCCAAAGGAGAACATTTAAAAAGTATAAAAGATGGAAGAGTGAGTATTGAAAGATGAATCATGAATGATATAAAATCTGGCGTTAGCGCGTGAGGGATAGAAACGAACATCCTTTTGTGAGGTACGAACAAAAGATGGCAGCGGATAGCTCGACCCACCACAAGCAGGTCACGCACAATTAAAATATTAAATAGCAAAGAATGAATCGCAAAGAATTTATAAAACATACTGCTGCTGGCACTTTTCTACTGGGTGCATCTGCGTTCCCATTTGAAGCCTTTGCTAAAGGCGATGTCCGAAAAATTACAATTCTACATACGAATGATCAGCACAGTAGAATTGATCCATTTCCTATGGATGGTGGTAAATACCAAGGTGCTGGAGGGTTTGCGAGAAGAGCTGAGGTAATTCAAGATATAAGAAAACGTGAAAAACATGTATTGCTTTTAGATAGTGGCGATATTTTTCAAGGTACCCCATACTTCAATAAATTTCATGGTGAACTAGAAATAAAATTGATGGGGGAAATGAAGTACGATGCTTCTACTTTGGGTAATCACGATTTTGATGGCGGCCTAGAAAATTTAGCAACTCAAATTGATAAAAGTAAATTCCCTTTTTTAGTTTCTAATTACGATTTCACTCATACTGCTGTTCATACTAAAACACTCGACTATAAAATTTTCAAATTTGAAGAAATGAAGGTGGGGGTTTTTGGATTGGGAATAGAAGCTACAGGCTTAATTCCTGATTCCCTTTTTGGTGAAACCCTTTATAAAAATCCAGTAACTGAAGCAAACAGAGTAGCATCGCTCTTAAAAAATGATTTGCATTGTGATTTGGTAATATGCTTATCACATCTAGGTTACAGATATGATGGCAATAAAGTTTCTGATAAAATACTCGCAAAAGAAACGCAAGATATAGATTTAATTCTGGGAGGTCATACCCACACTTTTTTTAATAGCCCAGAAGAATACAAAAATGCGGCAGGCAAAAATGTACTCGTAAATCAAGTAGGCTGGGCTGGAATTTTACTAGGTCAAATTGACTTCTATTTTGAGAATAAGAAAAAGAAAGAAATAACCAAAAATTTGCCGCTTAAAATTCTACCAAAAAGTATCTGATAGTTGAATTTATTTTTCTTTGGCTATTGTATTTTCTAAAAGAATTTCTATGTAGCTGCACCCGAAAAAAATATTTAAAAAACAAGTGCATAAATATTTTTTTGTACACATTCTTTTTTACATTTTCACACCGTTAAGAAAAAACGCTCACTATTTAATTCACCCCCTCATAACCAAAACAGAATCAAGTGATGAAAGAAAAATCGGCAGCACAAGTTTGGAACACATGTTTGGAAATCATTAAAGACAATGTTAGCCAGCAGAGTTTCAAAACGTGGTTCGAACCGATTCGACCTGTAGAACTGAAAGGAACTGTTTTGACTATTCAAGTACCAAGCCAATTCTTTTACGAATGGCTCGAAGAACATTATGTCTCATTGTTGCGCAAAACCGTGAAAAGGGAGTTGGGCAACGATGCACGTCTCGAGTATAGAATTGTGGTAGAAAATAGCTCTAACAGTTCCCGTCCTTCTACGGTAGATTATCCGAACTACAACACAGGAAACAACGCTAATCCAGAAGCGAGTTTTCCACTTTTCCTACAAGGAAATTCTATTAAAAATCCATTTATTATTCCAGGACTAAAAAAGATTCATATTGAATCGCAACTGAATCCTAATTTGAATTTCGATTCTTTTGTGGAAGGTGATTGCAATCGTTTGGCTCGTTCTGCTGGGTATGCTGTGGCTCAAAAACCTGGTGGTACCGCATTCAACCCTTTAGTATTATATGGTGGAGTAGGTTTAGGAAAAACGCATTTAGCGCAAGCTATAGGAAATGAAATCAAACAAAATTTTTCAAACAAAACTGTTTTGTATGTTTCCTCTGAAAAATTTACCAATCAATTTTTTGATGCGGTAAAAAATAACTCGGTAAATGATTTCGTGCATTTCTATCAATTGATAGATGTGCTTTTGGTAGATGATATTCAGTTCTTCGCCAACAAAGAAAAAACACAAGATATTTTCTTCCACATTTTTAATCACCTACACCAAAGCGGAAAACAATTGGTATTAACAACCGATCGTCCTCCACGTGATTTAGAAGGCATGGAAGAGCGTTTGCTTTCTCGCTTTAAATGGGGATTGAGTGCAGATTTACAAGTGCCCGATTTCGAAACAAGAATTGCCATTTTAGAAAAGAAAATGTACGCTGATGGTATAGAGCTTCCGCGTGAAGTGGTGGAATTTGTAGCTTACAATATCAATACCAATGTACGCGAGTTAGAAGCTGCGTTGATTTCACTCTTAGCTCAGGCTTCTTTAAATAAAAAAGAAGTGGATTTAGATTTAGCAAAAAAGATTATTAAGAACTTTGTGAAATCTATTTCGAGAGAAGTCTCTATTGATTACATACAAAAGACAGTATGCGATTATTACAGTGTGCCTATAGATCACTTAAAAGAAAAAACGCGCAAGCGTATGGTGGTACAAGCTCGCCAGCTTTCTATGTTTTTAGCTAAGAGTTACACTAAAAATTCTTTAAAAGTAATTGGTAAACACTTTGGTGGTCGTGACCACTCCACAGTGATTCACTCTTGCCAAGCTGTTCAAAATTTAATAGATACTGATTCTGAATTTAGAGAGCAGGTTACCGATATTCAAAAGAAAATACAAATGAGTATTTCCTAAATTTCGCTTATAAATTACCTTTAAAATCCCTTCCAAAAATCAGAAGGGATTTTTTTTATTCACTAATTCGATTTTGCATTTTGTTGTTTGAGTTATTTGATTATTTTTGCGTTCCTTTTGGAGGGATGGGTGAGAGGCTGAAACCACCAGTTTGCTAAACTGACGTACGGGTTAAACTGTACCGAGGGTTCGAATCCCTCTTCCTCCGCATAAAAGGAAACCGGAAATAAGTTCGGGGTGTAGCGCAGCCCGGTTAGCGCACCTGCTTTGGGAGCAGGGGGTCCCAGGTTCGAATCCTGGTACCCCGACACACAAAAAGCGAAATCGAGAAATTGATTTCGCTTTTTTATTTTAATCTCTTGAAACATCCTCAAATAATTTGACATAACAGCCAATTTATATGAATCATTTTTTCATCTTATGGGCTATAACGCCAAACGGGACTCTAGTTAGAGTCCCGTTTGGTTATTATAGAGTGTTCTTATTTGTATTGTGTAATGTAACGGGTTAGTTTAGACTTTCCCTTCCTTGCCATAGAGTTTCTTCCAGCCATATCCTAAGGCAGAACCTAACA
>JBGAVP010000042.1:0-16832 GCA_044228065.1 Chitinophagales bacterium
TTTGGGATAGTGAAAAAAGATATTGTTAATCCGCAGATGAAAAAATATCCATTAATTTGTCTCTATCTGTTAAGTGATAAGTAACTATCCCCATTGCTTTTGCAGCTTCTATATTTTCCAATTTATCATCAATAAAAAAAGTCTCTGACGGTGTTAATTTTTCTTGATTAAGAATATACTCATAAATTTTAGGATCAGGTTTTCTAAAACCAACTTCATTCGAATAATATGCTTTATGAAAGTAGGAGTTCATGTCCTTTGCACCAAAATGGTTAATCACATATTTATCTATTGTGTTTACGTGAATTTCATTGATATTACTGAGTGCAAAAGTTTTGTATTGCGTTTTTAGCCTTAATAGTAATTCAAATTTGTAAAGTGGGTAGCCATAAAAAATGGCATTCCATGCAAAATCTATTTGATAATCAGTAGTGCCAGGTTTCAAATACTTTTTTAATTCATCTCTAAACTGCTGTGCCGTAACTTTTCCAGTTTCAAACAAATCAAAAAGCTTAATTTGAGCATGATACGACACTATAGAGTTAAAATCGATGTCCGATAATTTCTGAAATTCTGCAATGGTATTTTTGTATTCTATATCAATTATTACATTGCCGATATCAAAAATGATGGAAGAAATATTTTTTAGCATAAAAGAAATTTTAAAATTAAAAAGGTTTGGTTACTTTTGGCGTCCCTAAACGCGGTCTTGTAGCTCAGCTGGTTAGAGCATCTGACTCATAATCAGAGGGTCCCTGGTTCGAGCCCAGGCGGGACCACCCAAATAGTAGCGAAACCCTTTGCAGACAAGGGTTTCGCTCTTTTTAAATCTAGCTTACACAGACTATTACACAGACTTTTCATTTACAATTTTTGTTACTACCCCTTCTGCTATACTACATAAAATTTCTAGAATCCTCCACTTCTTTCCAGTAAAAGGGCTCTAAATCGATTTCTTCCTTTATACTACCATTAAAATAATACAGGAAGAATGGCAGAAGATAAAGGAATAGTGTCTTGTCCTGAAATAGGCTTACAGAAAACATAAAATACCAATAAGTTCTAAAGATGCTTTTAATTGTATCTCAAAAAAGGCTTCAACAAAAAAGTTGAAGCTCTTAGTCTGTTTATATCCAATCAGGACAATTTATAGAACTTTAAAAACGATTTATCGAGTATTGAGAAGTTGATATCAAACATAAAATCAATAATCTTAAAAAAGATAATAGTACAAGATGTAACTAGAAAAAACCACAAGAGTAAGTACAGAAATACTTAATAAATACAATTTCCTTATAAAAAAGATTAATCATAATTTTCCCCTAAATGCAATTTAGACATTGTTATTTTATGAGCAAAATCATAAGTTGCAAAAACCTCTTCCTTTTTCTTTGATGAAGAAAGTTAAACTGCAAGAAAAATTTGCGATATTCCATTCAAACAAATGTAACATGCAAATAAACATAGACATACTTACAGCTTGGGGAGGGATTTCGAAGATTTATAAAAAAAATGAGATAATTTTTAATGAAGGGGATACTGCTAGATGTTATTACCAAATTATTGAAGGCTCCGTAAAAATGTACAATACAAACTCTGAAGGCAAAGAATTTTTGCAGGGAATATTTAAAGATGGAGATAGCTTTGGGGAACCCATGCTGTTTATAGATGAACATTATCCATCTACCTCGGTGGCTTTAAAAGACTCAACAATAATAAAGGTTTCTAAGCAAAATTTTAATAACATACTAGAGGAGTATCCTCAGGTTCAGAAAGGATTTATAGTACTACTTTCAAGAAGAATTTTCAATAAAGCTACTACTTTAAAAGAGATTGTAAATAACACTCCAGAGTCAAAGATTTTAGCTTTTTTAGATGCTAAAAAAGATAAGAAGATAGAAGCGAAGCAGATAGTGCCTTATACCCGGCAAGAAATAGCAAATTTTACTGGACTGCGAGTAGAAACCGTAATCAGAGCTCTTGTAAAACTATCACACAAAAATAAGGTAGAAATAGTCAATCGAAAACTTTATTACTAAACATGAATAAAACCCTGAAAGCATTTTGGATTAAAAGTTCTCTTTTAAATCTACTCATTGTTGGTCTTTTAGGAGTGTTGATGCGCTATAAAATCAGTTTTGAATTTCCATATTTTGATCAGCGAAATATACAGCATGCTCATTCTCATTTTGCATTTGCTGGTTGGATTTCGCAGTCATTATTATTCCTAATGATTCTCTCAATAGAATCGTTTATATCTTCTCAAAGAATAAAGTCATACCAGCATCTATTGATTGCCAATTTAGTTTCTGCAATAGGAATGCTAATATCATTTGCTATTCAGGGATATGGAGCTTTTTCTATTTTTTTCTCAACTGCATCTATAGTTGTATCGTTTCTATTTTGCTACTTTTTCCTGAAGGACTTATTGCCTAATAAACTATTTGTAGGCAGAAATTGGTTTATTGCTGCACTGTTATTTAATATCCTTTCTGCTCTTGGTACCTTTGCATTGGTTTATATGATGGCTACAAAAAAAATCCCCCAACATAGCTATCTGGCTTCTGTTTATTGGTACTTGCATTTTCAATATAATGGCTGGTTTTTCTTTGCTTGCATGGGTTTATTTCAAAATTACGTGAGTCGATACACATCTGCTATTTATAAAAAGTCAACTAATATATTTTGGTATTTTGCGTTAAGTTGTATACCTGCATATGGCTTATCTACGCTTTGGGCAAATTTACCCTCTATGCTTTATGTTATAGTAACAGCAGCGGCTTGTTTACAACTTTGGGGTTGGTGCAAATTTGTTATTCTCCTAAAAAAGGATTTCTTTCTTTCTATTCACAGAACAGATTATCTTATTAAAGTTTTATTTATTGTTATTGGTTTGGCAGGTACTATCAAATTTTGTTTGCAGTTAGGTTCCACTATTCCATCTATCAGTAATTTAACCTTTGGCTTCAGACCCATTGTAATTGCTTACTTACATCTTGTCTTATTAGCTTTTACTTCTATTTTTCTTATCACCTATATGTATGCGCTCGGCTTAATTGAAAAAAATACAAAAACTATTATAGGAATAGTTGTTTTTGTAATAGGAGTATTCATAAATGAATTGATTCTTACCATTCAAGGTATCGCTTCTTTTAGCTATACTGTTATTCCTTTAGCCAATGAGGCATTATTTTTTGTTTCTCTTTTTATAGTGATGGGTTTACTACTTATTTTCATTTCTCAGTTTGCCAACAAAAAGACACAATAAATATTTTCACAATATGATTGCAGTCATATTGTTGGTTGTAGAGGGCATTTAACTTTGTGTTCTAAATACATTATATGAAACATTTATCATTATCATTATTGGCAACAGGGTTGCTATTTTTTACTGCTTGTAATAACGCTGAAAAAAAGGCAGATGCTACCGCAACCGAAACCGCAACTTCTGAACCTACAGGGCAATCGGGGGTTCAAGATGCAGTTTCGAATCCAAACATTGTGCAGGTTGCAGTAGGAAGTAAAGATCACACTACTTTAGTTACTGCTGTTAAGGCTGCAGACTTGGTAGATGCCCTTAGCAATGCAGGTCCTTTTACCGTTTTTGCTCCTACCAATGCAGCATTTGACAAATTGCCAGCTGGTACAGTAGAAGGATTATTAAAACCCGAGAAAAAAGCTGATCTACAAAATATCTTAGGTTACCATACCTATGTAGGAAATTTAAAAACCGATTACATGAACGATGGTCAAGAATTTGATATGGTTTTTGGCGGGAAAATTAAAATAACTAAAAAAGGTGATAAGTTTTTTGTAAATGACAAAGCAGAAATCATAGCATCTATCCCCACTTCCAATGGAACCATACATGTAATAAACGAAGTGCTTTTGCCTAAGTAGCATTAGTTTTTGGTAGTTTAATGACAGGAAGCGTGAGGGGTGACTCACGCTTTTTTTATTGCTATAATTTCCAATAACTGATTACAACTTTTTCAAAAGGCAATGAAGTGATTTAAATAATGGGCTTAACAAATCACTCAGAACCTTTTCTACCTAGTAGTATTGAAAATAAAATCAATTTCATTGGCAAATTTTGCTGCTATTACTTTACGTTTTGGCTTCATTGTCGGGGTCAATTCACCTGTTTCCACAGACCATTCGTTTGCTAATATTTCTATTTTTTTAATCTGCTCCCAGTGCCCGAAGTTGGCATTTATTGTTTCTACCTCTTGCTCAATAAGTGAAATTGTTTTAGAATTTTTTACTAATTCTTCGAAATTATTGAATAGTATATTTTGCTCTTTTGCCCATGCTCGCAATTTAATAAATGAAGGTACTATTAATGCTGCAATAAATTTTTTGTCATCACCACCTATCACTACTATTTGTTCTATAAAAGGGCTTTCCTTCATCTTGTTTTCAATGGCTTGGGGTGCAATATATTTTCCACCAGCAGTTTTGAAAAGCTCCTTTTTTCTGTCAGTTATTTTTAGAAAATGATACCCATTTTTTTCTACCCATTTACCAATATCACCAGTATGAAACCAACCATCTTTAGAGATTACTTCATCTGTTAAATCGGGTCGATTGTAATACCCTTTCATAATGTTTTTTCCTTTTGCTAAAATTTCGCCATCCTCTGCCATCCTAATTTCAACTCCTGGAATTGGCATTCCAACGGTGCCAATACATCGCTCATTTTCTGCAATTCTGTTCACACATAATACAGGCGAGGTCTCGGTAAGTCCATATCCTTCTATCACTTGAATTTCGGCTGCTGAAAATAGTGTAATCAATCTAGGCTGCATGGCTGCAGCACCTGTTACAATAAACTCAACTTCACCACCTAAAGCTTCTTGCCATTTATTAAATATTAATTTCCTAGCTATCTTAAGTTTAAGCTTATAAAAAACACCATTGTCTTTTTCTAAGCGATATTGAAGACCCAAATCTATTGCCCAGTAAAAAAGTAATTTTTTGAATCCACTCAATTCTACTCCTTTTGCCATTATTTTTTCATATACTTTTTCTAATAATCGAGGCACAGTAGTAAAACAAAATGGTTTTACTTCTTTCAAATTCTCGCCTATGGTATCTAAAGACTCGGCTATATATATGTGCATACCGTACGATAAATAGGCATAAAAAACCATTCGCTCAAAGCTATGGCAAAGTGGAAGAAAACTAAGTGCCCTTTTACCTGAATTGAAAGGAGTAACTTGCTGCACTCCATTAATATTACTAACAATGTTTTCGTGACTAAGCATTACTCCTTTTGGGTTTCCTGTAGTCCCAGAAGTGTAAATTATTGTAGCTACATCTTGTTCTTGTATATTGCTTTCCCTTTCTTGAATTGCTAAAAAATCAACTTGATTAGGCAAAATTGATAAGAGTGATTCTGAATTTTGTATTAAATCGAATGTAAATATTTCTTTTAATGAAGGAACAATTGGAAAAAGATTTTTTACTTTTTTGTAAATAGATTCATCACCAACAAATGCATATTTAATTGCTGCGTCATTAAAGATGAAAGTATAATCATTTTCTGAAATGTTTGGATATAAGGGTACAGTAATTACTCCTATTTTCATTGTGCCTATATCCACAATGCTCCATAATGCTCTATTTTCTGAAATAATGGCAATCTTATCATCCTTCTGTAATCCCTTGTTTATGAGCAATTGACTTACCCTATTGGCAAGTTCTTCAACTGCTTGGTAACTGTAATGCTTCCATTGCTTCTGTTGACCATCTCCTTCTTTGGCAGAAAGAAAAATTTGCAAAGGATTTGAAAGTATTTGTTTTGAAAGTAAATCAAACAAGCGCTTTGCTTCCATACGGTATTATTTGATTAATTTGCAAATTGCCTTAAATTCTTCTGTACCTGCTTCATCTAATAACATAAACAATATCATTTCAGTAGAGACAATATATGCCCCTGCTTGTTGCATTCTTTGAATCGCAATATTTTTATTTTCTAGCGTACGCGAAGAAATTGCATCTGCTACTACATGTACTACAAAATCAAGTTGCAGAGCCTCTAGTACAGTTTTTAAAACACAAATATGTGCCTCCACTCCACAAATAATTAAATCAGTAACTGCATTGCTTTTTAATTCCTGCAAAACTGCTTCGCTCTGCATGCAGCTAAAGCAAATTTTTTCAATAGTGGTTACATTTCTACCAAGTTCAATCTCGGCACAAATATTACCTAATCCCTTTGGATATTGCTCCGTTACTATTGTTTTAAGTGAAAGCACTTCTGCTCCTCTGAGCAGTTTTCTAGCATTGTCGAATACAATTTCTTTGCCATGAATTACTGGCATCAATCGCTCTTGTAAATCAATGACTAAAAAAGCGCTACTCTTGTTGTTAGGGATACCTACATTTTTCATCTGTTCTTTTTTTACATGGAAATAGAACCTTTACGAAATTCTGATTTGCCAATGATGGCATTGATAATATACGGAATTCCATTTCTGCTTTTCAGTTTTGCATCCTCAACAGCAGCCGCAAATGAATCAATGGTTTCCACTCGTTTGCCATCTGCGCCAAAGGCTTTGCCAATCATTTCATATTCAGAATACGCCAAATTAACTGCACAACTGCTATTTAGAAAATCAACCTGATCACGAGCAATCTGTGTCCAACAAGCATCGTTTCCAATCACTGATATTACAGGCAATTTATGCCTTACAAAGGTATCGTACTCTATTAAACTGTAGCCCGAGCTACCATCACCATATATTATAAAAACATCCTTTTCAGGAAAAACTAATTTCGCGCCCAACGCAAATCCAGCACCTACTCCCAATGTACCAAACACTCCTGGGTCTAGCCATGAGAGAGGTGTTCGAGGTCTTAATATATAAGCACAAGTAGCTACAAAATCACCTCCATCCGCTACTAAAATAGTATTGTCATCCATTTTAGAATCTAATGTTCTAAATAGGTTTAATGAATTTATTCCATTGCAATTTTCAGCAGCTTGCTCATTTATGTTTCGCTCACGAGCTATATCTTTTGCTCTTAATTTTTCAACCCATGTTGCATTATTACATTGATATTTGTTAGATAATTCAATTAAAAAATCTTGTGGATCTGCCAATACCCCAATAGTTGGTCGTTTATTCTTATTCAAATCTTCTTTGCTTCTATTAATTGAAATAAACGGACGATGCCCAATATGATTACCATAATCTAACCGAAAATCATTTGGTACACCAGCTAAAATAACGAGGTCTGCATCTTTAATAGCTTCTTTGCGTTTATGCCGCATTTGTAAAGCGTTTTCTTTCCCTAACAACCCTCGTCCCATTCCGCTCAAATATACTGGCATGCCTAGTTTAGCTACCGCATCGGCAAGTTCATTTGCTTTTTGCGGATTCATCATTGCTCCACTCCCCACCAGCAATAATGGTTTGTTAGCTAACTTTAGTTTTGCTATAACCCTTTCAATATCTCCACTACTATGTACTGGATACGAAACCGTTTGCTTTGGTTGATTAAAATCAATATCATTTTTTCTTTCAAATAGCTTTTTTGCATGTCGGTTTACATACCATTGCACCACTCGTTCTTGGAAATTTTGAGGGGGTACATCTTTGCTTTTGGCTCCATACCATTTTCTCACTAAATCTTCCTCAAACAAGGTATCTATGGGGCATTCTACAAACACTGGACCAGGAACTCCTTCTTGTGCAATTCTGAAAGCTTTTTCTAAAGTAGTTACGATATCTTTTACCTTAGTGATTCGTGCAACCCATTTCACATTGGGTTTCATCAAACTCATTTGGTCAATATCTTGCAATGAACCTCTACCTTTCAGAATAGTAGCGGCTCCACCTCCCAATAATACTAACGGGGACTGTGCCAGGTATGCATTCTTAACAGCAGTAATGGTATTGGTTAATCCTGGACCAGCTGTAACCACTGCCACTCCTGGAACACCTGTGAGCCTTGATACTGCATCTGCTGCAAAAACAGTAGTAACTTCATGACGTGTATCTATTACTCGAATACCAATATTTTCAGCTCCCACAAAAATTGGGGAAACGTGTCCTCCACAAAGCGTAAACAAAAACTTTACTCCTTGCTTCTGTAATACTTTTGCAATAATTTCTCCTCCATTCATAGTCTATCTATTATAATATTATTTTAAAATCCACCCATTCGTACAAATGTTCCAACTATAAGCATTGTCACAGCAATACTTGTAAGCACTATAATATGAACTGCTAATTGATACAGATTTTCTTTACATAATTTCGGAATAATAAAAAAGCGTGCATGAAAACCCAATAAAAATGTTATCAAAAGTAATATCAACTTTGTAGACACAACTTTTTCAATACTATTCGAAAAGGAAAACCATTTACTAATAGTTACATTATATTGATACGACAATAGTACCCCTGAAATAACCAGTATCAACAATGCAGGTATTCCTATAGTCTCATATTGCTCTTCAAAATCTTGAACAATCTTAAAATTTTGTTCTCTTAAAGCTTTTGGCAGAAAACGAAAACATAAAATTAAATGACCTCCTACCCAAATAGTTACTGCCAGCAAATGGAGTATGAGCAGAAGATGATGCATTAACTGAATATTTTTATCTGCATAACTGTAGCAATACTCATGGCGCGTTGTTTTATTACATCAGCATTTTTGCCAGCATACAATTCATCAACAGTTTCCGTAAATAGTTGAATCCATCTCTGAAAGTGCTCCATTTTCATGGAGCTTTTTTCGTGAATTTTCACATGCTTATCCATTGGGTTTCCAGTGTAACTTCCAGTGTAAAAAAGAATATTTTCCCAAAAATCGTACATCACTGGCAAATGTTTTTCCCAATTAACTTTTACAACATCGGTAAAGAAAAAGCCAATAGCAGTATCTGCTTTCACTTTTTCATAGAAAGTATTAATAAGGTTTTCTATATCATTTCGGTTGTTAATATCAGTTTTCATAGCTAAAATTTATCCTTGAATTAATATACAGAGACTATCTTCTAAGCATTCTACAGAATGTGCAGAAGATTGGGAGGCATTTCTGTTTCCTCATGTATTGTTGTATTGCTTTTCAATGTAGAAGTTTTTATAAATTATATTTCCACTCAGTATAGTTAATTTGGCAGGAAGCTTTGTAGTGTGCTCTTTTAATATCATCCCTTTTTTAAAACCTATCGCCACTACTTTAAAATTTTCTCCTTTGCGCATAAGTTTTGCAATAGGGTTGGTAGCAGATTCCAATTGCTGAAACAATTCTCTAATTATCATAAATCTTTGCGTTTGAATATGTAAATAGAAATAGTAAATGGAATTACAATCCATAAAAACAAAAGTATAGAGGCAATTACTAATCCTAAACTAGAGCCAAAAAAATCTTTAAAGATAGCACCAGTATAACCCATCATGGCAGAAGCATCTAACTGCAGCAGGATAAGAATTCTAGCTAAATCTATAGGACTTGTTCCTGTAATGCCAACCATCATTTTTTCAATAGGATATTCTGAAAATTGAAATAGTAAAAACAATACCAATCCATCGAATAGTAAAGCAAAATACAACCAAAGTAAAATAGAAATACCAATGCCCTTTGCTTTATCGCGACTTAATATAGAACTCAAAAAAGCGATAGCCACAAATACTATTGATATTGCAAAACCAATAACTATCATCATCAGACCTATCCTTCTTTCAGCATAAATCATTAGGGGAAAACCTACTCCAATCAAATAAGCAAAACCTAAACTAATCGACAACCCCAAAAACAAACTAAGCCATATTTTTTTTCTTTGAATTGGTTGACTTACGAGTAGTTCTATGAATTCTGAACTATTGTAAATATAAATAGTAGAAAAAAGTATAGAAACTAACGGCACAATCAATAGAACTAAATTCAGCAAGGTTAAAATTCCCTTGGCACTATTATCTTCTAAGCTGAATGCACTCCATGAAAAAGCGGCTAATAAAATGGTATATGCTAATATAATTTTGTTTTTTAGAAGATCAAGTATCACGAACTTTATTAGTCTATTCATACAGCTTGTTGTTTCAATATTTTAGCAATAGCTTTTGATATTTTATCCTCACCAGTTTCTGATTTTAATAGCTCAATATCTTTATGGAAAATTACATTTCCATCTTGCATAAAAATAATTTGAGTTACCAAATCATCTAGCTCGCTTAATAAATGAGAAGTAATAAGAATCAATTTTCCTTTTTCCTTTTCACGCTTTATTTTTTCTTTTAAGATTTCAGATGCAAGAGGATCTAAGCCCGCTGTAGGTTCATCTAAAATCAAAACATCAGGATTAAATAAAAAAGCTAATGTGGCACTTACCTTTTGATTAGTACCCCCACTAAGGGTACTCATTCTCTTTCCAAACATGCTTTGTAATCTAAAATGATGCAAAAGTTCTTCATCTAAAACCGCATTTGTTTTACGAATATTTTTTATCATTTCCACCACTTGCCCTATGCTCATGTTTTCTGGATATCTTCCTATCTGAGGCATGTAGCCAATTTGAGCGCGGTAAGTAAAGTTGTTTTTAATATTCTCACCTTTAAATAAAATATCTCCTTTATCAGGCAGCACCATCCCTAATATGCTTTTAATTAAAGTGGTTTTTCCACAACCATTGGGTCCAATTAAAGCTATACATTCTCCTTTTGAAAAATTAAGATGGATGTTATGGAGCACCATTAATTTACCAAACTGCTTGAATATATTCTTAACTTCTATCATAATTTTAATGCATGCATTCTTGGTAAATTATCAATAAAATTTTCAGGTGTTAAACTGGGTAAAATCTTTTCAGATTTATCTAATAGCGAAACCATAAAACTTCTGTACAGCAGCATGGCTGGTGGATTTTTTTCTACAATTACTGAAAATAAACTAAGCGGATGATAAGGAATATCACCAATTGCATCCTTATTTAAATCATAGCCCTCATACTTATCCCAATAGTTTTTCTCAAACTTATTTAGCACCAAAGTTCCATTAGTACTTATATCAAAAGTATTTCCTTCAAAATTATTGTCTTTAACAATGTTATCCATACAGTTGGCTTGAATCTTCATACCCCACCCATTGGCTTCAAAAACATTTCGCTCTACAACAATTCGATTGGTTCCATCCATAAAAATTCCTGAAGTATTTTTGGAGAAATGATTGCCAAAAATATAGCTATCAGATATTTCTTTTAGCAATAACCCATAAGCGGCATCGCCCCAGTTTTCTTCAAATGTGTTCTTAATCATGGTTACCCTTTTTGTAAACATAACTGCAACTCCTGCGCCATTTCCGCGGAATATATTGGATACATAAGCATCATCATTTGAAAACATAAAATGTAATCCGTAGCGAATGTTACTAAAGGAAATATTATTCTGAATGATAGAATTGGTAACAAACTCAAAGTAAATGCCATCGCGGTGTCCCGAAATATTATTTCCAGTAATATGTAAACTATCACTTTTCCAACAATGAACTCCGTTTCCAATTTCTTGCTCTTCTTTTCCGAACGCAACAATTTTATTATTCTTTATAACACAATGCTTTCCGTATTGAACATAGATACCGAAAAAATTATCATATAAACTATTATTGGTGATGGTTACATAATTGCAATTGTATATTTTGATTCCACCAGGGTCGTCTAGCGTGGCATAGCTAGAATGCTGTACCCTAAACCCTTTTACAGTTACATGGTCTGATTTAATGGTGAGCACTTCAAATTTTCTATCACCGTCTATTATGGGCATATTCTCCCCTATAAAATAAATAGATTTTTTTATTTCAATATTTCCCTCTTTGTAAAAACCTTTTTCCACTATCACGGTATCTCTATCTTGAGCAGCTTCTAGTGCAGGTTTAATTTGATGAAAGATTTGATTTATTCCGACACGAATAATTTTTGCTTCTGAATTTACAGTTACTAGCATTAACCCAAAAAAAAGAAATGCTAGTTTCATATTTTCTATTTGCTAATTGTTTCCCAATTGCTAATTTTTGCATTTATTCCCTTCGCAAATTCCTCTGCCTTTTCTTTTGAAGAGAAGGCAGCAGTATTACCACCCATAGGGCTTTTTATACTTTGAGCATATACATAAAAAGAGCTTTCTGCAGGTATTAATGTATTTTTTTCATTATAGTCGTTTACCCAAAAACTTTGGTAGTTGGTTTTGTGATTTTCCTTTCGGTAGCGTAACATACAGTTTAAGTCATCAAATTTGTAAATTCTCCCTTTTGCTGTTATTAGTTCCGCTGCAAATCTTCCATCAGAAATAGTCATTTCACAAAAATCGCAATTAAATTTATTAAGCACAATTGGTTCTGTCTGAACATTGCTACAAGAGAGCAGGGTTACTGAAGATAGGACTGCCATTACCACTGTTTTTTTTACTTTTTTGAAACGATTAAAAAATCCTACTTCATATAACAGAGCAATAAGCATTATTAAGCCACAACCAATAAATAACCAACCTCCAATATCTGGCACCGAATAGGCACCAAAATTCAATAATTGTTTGTAACCAATAAGAGGTGGCTGATAAGACATGCCTGGTACAATGATGGCTGCATTAGGGTCTAAATGATGACCATAATTGTATTCCCATCTCCAAAAATCGACCATGGCTAAAATTCCAAATAATGTAAAAGCGCTAAAGGAAAAGTATAAAATTTTTTTGTTGGAGAGTATTGCTGTAAGTAATATTAAAAGAGAATATGCAGCTATAATATAGGTTAAGATAGAGAACTCAATGAAATTTTCGGCATGTAATGTAGCCATGCCTATGTAGTGGTTTAATCCATTTATAATTTCTACATCACCTCCTAATTTATTAGCGTAAATTTTCATCACCAAGCCCTCAGGATATTGGGGTGCACCTAATTCTATTCTCCATATTGGAACAAAAATAGAAACAGCCAACATAATAGCACCAACCAACAAAAGTAATCTTGATAACAACGATAATTTTTTAGTATCCATTTGTTTTGTTTTAAAGAAAAAAAAGGGAGCAGATAGGCTTATATGCTTCTGCTCCCCAACTACTATTATCTCAAATTATTTAGTTTCAGGAACAGGCTTACCTAAGCTAAATGAAATAGGCACGCTACTTCCAGCAGGCGATACTCTTATGTAACCCTGCATCTCTTGGTGTAATGCACTACAGAAATCGGTACAATACATTGGAAACATTCCTACTCTATCTGGAGTCCATTTGAGTGTTTGTGTTTCACCTGGCATAATTAGTAACTCTGCATTCGAGGCACCCTTTACTGCAAAACCATGAGGTACATCCCAGTCTTGTTCAAGGTTAGTTACATGGAAATAAACGTCATCTCCCAATTTCACTCCTTCTATATTATCTGGAGCAAAGTGTGAACGAACACATGTCATATATACATGAACCTTGTTGCCTTCGCGAACTACCTTGCTATCTTTCTCTCCTTTAGTAACATAAGGATTTTTATTTTCTTCTATTTTAAAAATCTTTAACTGACCATTATTACGAATTAATTCTGCAGGTGCAGCTTGTGCATAGTGCGGCTCACCAATGGTTGGAAAATCCAAAATCATTTGCATCTTATCGCCACTAATATCAAACAACTGTGCGCTCTGAGCTAATTCTGGACCAGTGGGCAAGTAACGGTCTTTAGTAATTTTGTTGTAAGCAATTAAATATTTGGGGTTTGGTTTTTTACTATCACCGCCCGGAATACATAAGTGACCCACAGAATAGAATGTAGGAACTCTATCTACCACTTTCAAATCCTTAATATTCCATTTTACAACTTCACTAGATACAAAGAAGGTGGTGTAAGCATTTCCATTTCCATCAAATTCTGTATGCAAAGGTCCTAAACCTGGTTTCTTAACTTCACCGTATAATGCCGATTCATATTTTATTACAGGAATACCTTCATAATCTCCAGCAAATGCTTTATCTGTAATTGCTTTTTGTATTTTGTCAAAACTAAATACAGGTATTAAGGCAGCTAACTTTCCACTACCCACAATGTATTCTCCAGTTGGGTCCACATCACAACCGTGAGGAGATTTAGGACAAGGAATAAAATAACATAGGTCTTGGAAATCTTTTGCATCTAAAACAGTTACCTCTGTTTTAATTTCAGAAGTAGCAGAGTGGGTAACATCACTGTAAGTATTATGAGCGTACTTAACAGCTTGTTTTCTTCCTTTTCCAGCCTTCAAATATTCTTCTGCTTTTTTCCAATTCACTGCCAAAATAAAATCTTTATCCTTTTGAGAAGCATTTACTTCTAACAATGTACTAGCTTGCTCAGTATTATAGCAACTGAAGAAAAACCAACCATGTGATTTTCCTTTACCACTATGGCTTAAATCAAAGTTTACACCCGGACATTGAATTTGAAAAGCAATATCCATTTTTCCATCTTCTTTACCTACACTTATAAAACTCAAAGTGCCTTTGAAATTTTGTTTGTAAGTATTAATAGGAACATCGCCACTAACATTGTCTGGTGGAACACTAAATCTTGTTCCCGCCACCACATACTCAGTATTTTCAGTAATAAATGGAGAGGAGTGATTTCCTGCACTATTCGGTAACTCTATTATTTCAGATGTTCTAAAAGTTTTCAAATCAATTCTAGCAACACGAGGGGTATTATTGGCATTACCAAAAACCCAACGCCCATCAATTTCGCCATTAGTTTGAGATAATTCTGTGTGGTGTAAATCATCCCAAGGCACCATTCCGTGTGAAGTATTTAACATGGGTTTGGTTTCTTCGCTGTATCCCCATCCTTTTTCAGGATCTACAGAAAACACAGGAATAACTCTAAGTAAACGACCTGATGGCAAACCATACACGCTCATTTGCCCACTAAAACCACCAGATACAAAGTTGTAAAACGCATCGTATTTTCCAGGTGCCACATACGCCTTAGCAGCAGCATCACCACTTACTGCGCTTCCAGCATCTTTGGGTTTACACCCTCCTAAAACTACTCCTGCCAAAACTGCCGACAAGAATAGTATGCCTTTTGAATTTTTCATTTTCTATTTTTTATTGTGAAAGAATTAATTACTTAGTATCGTCATTTTTTCTCATGAATTCGAGAATGCTACGTGCATCATTATCATCCAAGCTTTGATTAGGCATACGAACCAAACACAACTCTAGTTGAGCTTGTACTTTGGGGTCTTTATCAATCATTGGGTCTGGATTTGTAATAAAGTTCATTATCCAAAAAGGCTCATGACGTGATGTAACACCTTTCCAACCTGGACCTACCAACTTTTCATGTGTCAATTTATGACAAGAGCTACATTTTGTTCCCACTATCGCTTCTCCTTTTGAAACCATTGCCGCATCTATCGTTGCCCCAAGGGTGACATTATCTGCACTAAACTTACCTTCACCACGTTTTGGATCATAGGAAATAGGATCTGCAACCATACTTTTGGGCGCCTCAGTTGTAGCAGTAGCGTCAGTTGTAGCTTCACTCTTATTTCCCCCACAAGAAAACAAACACAACAAGTATGTTGCTGTCAATAAAATAGTTAATCTTTTTTTCATGTTTTTTAATTTTATAATGCAAAGATGGAGTGGCATTCATACCTTGTTTATGATTGAAGTCATAATAGATAAGAATAATATCTAAGCATCTGAATAACGAGCAGAATATATTTGGTATGATAATCATACTTTTCAATACGTTTTAAAAAAAGGAAATCGAAAGAAAAGTCGTTATGGAACCAAAAGAAAGAGTGCAATTATTTCTCAAATTGAACTCTTTCAATAGTTATAGCAGATAAAAAAAGAGGGAACTCTTCTGCTCTTAAGAAGAATTCCCTGCAAGTACCCAATCAGTTCAATTTATCGAACTTCGAAAACGATATTTCTAATATAGAAACCTAATCCTGCTCAATGACTCAATAAAAAGCGAAATTATTTACCGATACTCAGATAGCAACTCAATGTAAAGAGTACTGAAGTGCACGTTTAACTCCCACTTTGCTAATCTGTTCGCTGTAAATTTGTCCGCAAGTCGAATTAACAAAGTATCTAGCGTTGGGTCAATCATCAAACATGAGGAATACATAGCGTCATTGTCTTCTTACACCATTACTCTTTCAGTATTCAAATTTGCATTTCTTTTCTAAATCTAACTTACAATTATTGTAACAAGAGGTGGTTTTAGCTTACACAGACTATTGCACAGACTTTTTTTCTGATGCTTCTAGAACTTTCCAATTTATACTTTTCAATTAAGGCTCCTGTTGCAGCTATAGAAGCGTTTTGGCAAGTATTTCCTTGTTCTTCCTCTACTTTCTTTGTATATTGCAGTTCAGGCGGGACCACCCAATTTGGAAAATAGTTTTTATTCTCCATCGCTTATTAAAAGCCCCAATTTATGGGGCTTTTTTATTTACACTTCCCTCAAGAGCGTTCGGTGTGAAACAAACTTATCAGGAAAGAAATCTTTTCCTTCCTTCTGCAATGCAGTAGCATATTTTTCTTTGTAATCAAAATAGTTCGCTAGTTCTTTAGCAAAATATTGAATGGCATAAGTGATACCATCTGTCTGGTCTTCTTCCAGCATTCTATACATCTTGTAGTCTACAAAACAGCCTGTGGCTAATACTTTGGGTATATGCTCCTCCTTCATCCAGTTAAACCAAACATCGTGAACCGAAAGGTCAATCTTAATTGTTACGTTGTAAACTATCATTCTAAAATTCGTGTTTAAATAAAAATTATTCCGTTTTATCACCTCGCAAAACTCTAAATCTTTTGCGGGCTTCTATCACTAAAAGAGAATTATTGTAA